>CAZSED010000004.1:0-120189 GCA_964605885.1 uncultured Dehalococcoidales bacterium | reverse complement strand
GCCATCCTCGTGATCGTCACCCTCATCCTCATCTTCAAAACTCGCAGGGTGTAAACCTCAGGGTAGTTCCCGATAGCAACCGGAAGGGGCGGCATTTGCCGCCCCTTCTTTATTTAGCCATAGGAGCTACACCGGGCCAATTTCCAAAGGTGTCACGAAACTACAAAAAGTAAATATGTACGGGTAGCCTGTTTGGAGCCTAGAACAGAGTCTTGTAGTAGTGGTGACGAATAATCTTCTTTGCCTCAACGCCTCTTTGGCGATACCGACAGGGTAAAAGGAATCGATCAAAATACAACTGTTTTTAGGCTGATGTCCAAAGCCCTGGCCGAGTGTGTTAAAGCTCCTATTGATATCCAGTCCACTCCCGTCTCGGCCACAGCGCGAACGCTGCCCAGGTTGACGCCACCGGAGGCCTCCAGTATGGCCCGGTGGTCAACCAGCTTCACCGCCCTTCTCATCTCATCCAGGGACATATTGTCCAGCATTACCACATCCGAGCCGGCCAGCGCCGCTTCCAGCGCCTCCTCGGGACTGGCTGTTTCAATTTCGATTTTATACCCTTTGGGAGCCTTTTTACGCGCCTGCTCCACTATCTGCCTTATATTCAAACCCTCTTTACGCAAGATGGCGATGTGGTTATCCTTTATCAGCACCATGTCACCCAAACTCATGCGGTGGTTTGTTCCTCCCCCGACCGATACGGCCCATTTTTCCAGCACCCTCAGGCCGGGTATAGTTTTCCGGGTATCCATGATTTTAACGGGCAGGCCCCTGGTAGCATCCACATATTCTGCCGCCTGGCTGGCAATTCCGCTGAGATGCTGTAGAAAATTGAGCGCCGTGCGTTCGCCCTTCAAGATGGCGGCAACATTGCCCTCGATGTTCGCCAGCACGTCTCCCGGCTTTATCTGGCTGCCGTCTCGGACAAGGGCAGTAAATTTAAGGAATGGGTCGACCTTATGAAATACCAGCCCGGCGATTTCTATGCCGGCAAGTACGCCGTTGGCCTTGGCGAGAAAGTGTGCCCTGCCCTGTGCATGGGGGCGAATCAGGCTATCGGTTGTAACATCGCCGCCGGCCAGGTCCTCTTCCAGAGCGCCTTCTACCAGTTCCTCGATGCCGGGCATAAAGTCGTCCAGGTTCATCCTCTGCTAGCTCTCCTTGCCTGCCAGATATGTATAGTAGCCGTAATTTACAGGACCAGTTTTAGTTGTTTCACAGGGGAAGTCAGCGCATTCGAAACACAGCCGCGCACCCCTTTCATGAGCGCATGAGGCTATTTTACAAAAACGATTTTCTTTTGGCGCACAGCCGGCAGGACCATTCGGACAGGTTCCCCTGACCATCCTGGGACACTTCTCGCAGGCTATTCCGCAAACACCTATTTTCATCGGCCTATCCTAAGCAGCGGACGAATTAAACCGTGGTGGTTCTCCGGCGCGTCATTCAGGGGTTCAGCAGGTAGATTGAGAAATTGAGAGCCGTGGCGAAGCTTACCCAGATTATATATGGTATCAGCAGGAAAGAGGCCGTCCTGGAGACGCGATAGAAGTTGATAATTGTCAAAAGTATGGCTGTCCAGAGCGGGACTATGACGATGAGGCCGCTGAGCGGAGATTTAAGGCCGAAGAAGGCAAAGGACCAGAAGGAGTTGAGCACCAGCTGGACAATGAAAATCACCAGGCCCTCCCTGACCTGGAATTGATGGATGCCCTTGCGCCAGACCAGAAAGGCCGATATACCCATCAGTATGTAAAGCAGGAACCAGATGGGAGCAAACACCCAGCCCGGGGGTGTAAAAGCAGGCTTTTGCAGCGCCATATACCATGTACGGGTCGAGGCGGGGGTGAAGATTGAGCCGATCAGGCCGGCGCCGATGCAGGCGGCAAGGCAAATAGACAATTTAAGTGCGTCATGCAGTCCTTTCCGCTCCGTCCTGTTATCCGGGGAAATCAATATTTCATACCTCTGATCATTGAAAAACGTGCAGGCCGTTTCGAACATAATATAACATCGGCCTTATTAACTCAAACCCTGCCTATTGGACAATAACCATATAAGTGATAGTGCGGTGGACTCCTTTAACAGCCTGTATGCCGGTAACGACCATCTTGGCGATGGCATCGGCATCTGTGCCCTGGAGAACTGCGATAACATCATGCGGCCCCACCACCAGATCTGCCGAATCCACCCCGGGAATATTGCGCAGCGCTTGCACGACTGATTCGGCCTGCCCAATCTCCGCCTGGATCAACACGTAAGCCTTCCTGTTTGACATTGCGCACCTCCTTGCTGACTGCCTCCCGTCCTAATAGCTATTCTAAAATAGCATTATAGAGAATTCAAACCCGGCGCCGGCTTTGTTTGGTATTTGGGCTATGCTAGAATACTGCGAGGGCTGCGTCTTATAAGACCAGCCCCGAGTGTGTTTATCTGTGAATTTATTTTACTTAAGCGAACTGCTTCAATCACTACCTGATTTCCAGCGTCTGGCCAACCGCTATAAAGACGGCGGCAAGGCCGGCACGGTCCTGAGGTTGCCGGAAGCCGCCCACAGCTTCGTCGCAGCCTCCATTTACGGGGCACTCAGGAAGCCCACGCTGTTTATCACAGCACATCCGGAGCAGTCCAAGCGCCGCTTTGAGCAGGTCAGCCGGTGGCTTTCCCAAGGCTTTAGCCCGCTCTATTTCCCTGAAATTGACCTGCTTGGCACCACGCCGGATGCCGTATTGATAGCAGACAGGATCAGGGCTCTGGCTGCTCTCTGCAGCCCGGCAAATGGAACCGATTGCCCGCCGCCCTTTGTCCTTACCAGCGCCCTCTCACTGGCGGGCAAGTCCGTAGACAAAGCGGAGTTCAGCCTGCGCCAGGTGGAGGTTAAGACCGGCCAGACTCTCAGGCAGCACGAGCTGCTGGACAGGCTTCAGTCGCTTGGCTATTCATTCGAGGAGGTGGTAGAGGTGCCGGGTACCTTCACCAGGAGGGGAGGCCTAGTGGATGTGTTCATCACCGGCCGTGAGCTGCCGGTGCGTGTGGAATTTTCCGGCGATATAGTGGACAGCATAAGGGAGTATGACCCCCGCACGCAGCGTTCTGGCGCGGGCATCATGTCATTCACCGTCCTTCCGGGCTCGGACATAACCGGTTCTGGAAGCTCTAACATACTGGACTACCTTCCGGCCGAGGGCATACTTATTCTCGACGATGAGACGGAAGTGCAGGCAGAGATCGAGAAGATTGAGATTGAAATTAACGGCATCACGGCCGGCGAAAATGGCACGGCACAGGCACTCAAAGGGTCTTATCTCAGCTGGAGCGAGATAGCTGAGAAGCTGCATGCGCTGGGAAGGATTTTGACTTTCACTGAACGTGGCAGTGCGCCGGCCGGGATGGATGAAATTGTCCTGCCGATAAAGGCCTCGCCTAATTTTGTTGCCAGGTTTGACAGCCTGGTAGAGGGCTTGCCCGGCCTCAGAAAGAAAAATAGCAGGCTGGTCATCGTCAGCCAGCAGTCCGACAGGGTCAAGGAAATGCTGCAGGAACACGATATAGAAGTGTATTCCCCCGGGTCTCTCAGGCAGGTCCCTGCGGCGGGATCACTCACTCTGCTTCGCGGCGCCGTGGACTGCGGATGGCAGATAACCGATGAACTGGTACTGCTGACCGACCTTGAGCTTTTCGGCATTGTTAAGAAGCGACGGGATACCAAGCCGCGGCCGGTTCATCACAGGTTCTTCCTCGACGATATCAGCGTCGGCGATCTGGTTGTCCATATAGAGCATGGCATCGGGCGTTTTGCCGGCGTCACGCGGCGAGTGACGACAGGCGTAGAAAGGGAGTACTTCATGATCGAGTACCTGGCGGGTGATGTTCTCTATGTACCCATAGACCAGGTTGACCGTCTCAGCCTTTATATCGGGGGCACGGAGCGGCCGCCCAGGCTAAGCCGGCTGGGGTCCCAGGAGTGGAACAGGTCCAGACAGAAGGTCAAGGAGTCGGTGGCAAATATAGCCGGCGAGCTAATTGAGCTTTATGCTGCCAGGGAAGCGGGCAGCGGGCTGGCGTTCTCGGCGGACACGCTCTGGCAGCAGGAGCTGGAGGGCTCGTTCCCCTATGTTGAAACACCGGACCAGCTCGAGGCCATAAAGGCGGTGAAAGCTGATATGGAATCCACGCGCCCGATGGACCGGCTGGTCTGCGGAGATGTGGGTTACGGCAAGACCGAGGTTGCCTTACGCGCTGCTTTCAAGGCGGTTATGGACGGCAGGCAGGTGGCGATGCTGGTGCCCACCACCATACTTGCGCAGCAACACTTCAATACATTCAGCGAAAGGCTGAAGCCGTTCCCCGTGAAGATTGAGGTGCTCAGCCGGTTCTGTACCGCCAGGCAACAGGCCGATGTTATTGACGGGCTGAAGGCCGGTACCGTGGACATTTGCATCGGCACACACCGCTTACTGCAGAAGGATGTTGAATTCAAGAACCTGGGCCTGGTCATCATAGATGAGGAGCAACGCTTCGGGGTGGTGCACAAAGAGCATTTTAAAAAGATGAGGCAGACCATAGACGTGCTGACCCTGAGCGCCACTCCCATTCCGCGCACGATGCACATGGCATTGTCGGGCCTTAGGGACATGAGCACTGTAGAGACCCCGCCCGAAAGCCGGCTGCCGGTAAGCACCTACGTGGGTGAGTTCAATCACAGGATGGTCAGGGAGGCGATACTCAGGGAGATAGAAAGGGATGGGCAGGTATTTATCGTGCACAATCGCGTCAACAGCATAAACGATGTTGCATTCAAAATAGCCGGACTGGCGCCTGAAGCCAGGATTTCAATTGCACACGGACAGATGGACGAAGAAAAACTTGAAGGCGTGATGACTGATTTTATCGAAGGCAGGAGCGATATACTGGTGACAACTACCATCATAGAATCCGGCATGGACATGCCTAACGTTAACACGCTGGTCGTCGACAGTGCCGATCAGCTCGGGCTGACGCAGCTCTACCAGCTGCGCGGCAGAGTAGGCCGGGGAGCCAACGAGGCCTATGCTTACTTTATGGTCGACTCCTGGCGTGGTATTACGGAAAGGGCGGCGGAACGCCTTAAGACGATTGCACACACAACGGAGCTGGGCTCCGGCTTCGCCATAGCGATGAAAGACCTGGAAATAAGGGGCGCAGGCAACCTGCTGGGCGTGGAACAGAGCGGCAATATAGCCGCGGTTGGCTTCAACTACTATTGCCAGCTTCTGGCTGAAGCGGTTAAGGAGATAAGGACGCGCAGGGGCGTCCCGGCAGCGAAGCCGGCTACCGAGCCCAGGCAGGTATCAATCGACCTGCCCGTGCCGGCGTTCATACCCGAGTACTATATCGAAGATATGCGTACCAGGTACAATATTTACCAGCGGCTGGCCAAGGCCACCGGGGTGAAGGCCGTCAGGGAAATAGGCGAAGAGCTGCTGGACAGGTTCGGCCAGCTTCCCGAAGAGGCTGCCAACCTGCTGGACATTGCGGAGATCAGGCAGTTTGCCATAAGAAGCGGCGCCGAGGCCATATATTTTAAGGACGATGCCCTGACCATTGCTTTCGGTGAAGAGGTCCCGGCTGCAGGTGTCCTGTCGAAGGTGGCTGGCAGGAAGGCTTTCAGGGTGGGCAACAGGCAGGTAAGGATGGATATGGAGATGGCAGGCAAGGATTGGCAGGAGGTTCTTAAAAATCTGTTGGAAGATATGGCTGCTTTATCACCCGCCGGATAGGGCAGCTACGAATCGTCCACGCCGGAATCGGCCAGGTAATCCATCAGGTTCTGGACGGTAATCAAATTATCCGCCTCTTCCTCAGGTATCTCTATCTTGTTGTCCGGTTTGCTGAAGTTATCTTCTACCGTGGTGAAGAACTCCGCCAGATCGTCCGGGTCCATGTTTAGGTCGTCAATCAGGGAAGCCGAAGGCGCAATGGCATTCTCATCGACGCCAAGTTCGTCAACAAGTATGGTCTTGATCTTATCAAAAATCCTGGCCAATGCTTACCCCCGCATAATTATACGATGTGCTCTACCCGTGCATCAATTCATTTATTGCGCAGCGTTTTTGTATCTGAAATGGCGGAACCCAGCACGCCGTTTATAAATTTGGGGGCGGTATCGGCTCCGAACTGCTTGGCCAGCTCCACCGCTTCGTTGATGGCCACCTTGGCAGGCACTGCTTTACTGACCAGTATTTCATACAGCGCGATGCGCAGTATGTTACGGTCCATGGGTGCCAGCTGGTCTACGGGAAAGGCCGGTGCAAAGCGGCCGATTGACTCGTCCAGTAATTTCTTATTATCGATTACACCCTGTAAAAGTTGGGCTGAAAAATCAGCCGCCTCACCGCTAAGCTCCTTTTCTTCTAACGTCCGCTTGAATATGGTATCGGGCTTGTTGGCTGCGAACTCAAGTTCATACAGCGTTTGCAGGGCGACAACCCTGGCGCGGTGACGCAGACTTGTGGACATAGTGGTAACGGTCGATCAGACGGTGGCTGAACCCCTTTCCCGCTTACCTCCCACCTTTGCGCCACTTCACTATTTCACTGGCTGTCTGAGCGTTGCTAATATTGAATGTAAGCGCACCGGGGCTGATGCTTTTTATGTACCTGGTAAGCAAATCACCCGGGCCAATTTCAAAAAAGGTGGTAATGCCGCGGGCTACCATCATTTCTATCGTCTGCTGCCACTTGATGCCGTGGGCGATCTGGCTGATGATTTCCTCTTTGATGGCGTCAAGATTGTTCATGGGCTGGGCTGTGACGTTGGCCACGACGGGCACCTGCGGAGCCTCAAAGGTGAACTGTGAAACAGCGCTAATCATTCCCGCCAGCGCCGGCTCCATGAGAGATGAGTGAAATGCCCCGCTGACTTTGACCGGCGTCATGCGCTTGGCCCCCTTTACCTGGGCCAGCCTCCTGGCCTTGGCCAATTTCTCGTCCTCGCCGGCCACCACGATATTGTCGGGGGCGTTAATATTGGCAATCTCAACCCCGGTGGTGATGCATATGCCCTCGATGACATCCCTGTCCATATCCATAATAGTCAGCATTCCGCCGGGCTTGCGCCGCCCGGCCTCGTTCATGAGCCGGCCGCGCTCGCGTATCAGGCGCACAGCGTCGCCCAGCTTTATAACGCCGGCAGCCACCATGGCGGCAAATTCACCGGCGCCATGCCCCGCCACCATGGTGGGGCGCGGAAGCGTGTGCTCGCTCAGTTCCTCGGCGGCTCTCAGGCAGGCCAAGTCTACCGTAAGCACGGCGGCCTGCACGTTTATAGTCTGGAAAAGGTCTTCCTCAGGCCCTTCAAAGCATAACCGTGAAAGCGGAAAGCCCAGGGCCTTATCTACCTCGTCAAAAACCTCCCTGGCTGCATTGTAGTGGACGTAAAGGTCTAGTCCCATGCCCACCTGCTTGGACTCCTGGCCTGGAAATACAAAGGCCACTTTTACTTCCTCGACCATTTACTTCCTCCTTAAAGCGCTAAATCAGCGGCGGCTATTTCTTCTTTCTCTTCTGCGGGGCTTTAACTTCAATAACTTCCCTTCCGTCATAAGTACCGCAGGTGGGGCAGACCTGGTGCGACAGTTTCAAGCTGTGGCAGCGTGAACATTCGATAGTAGCCGCTGCGCTTCTTGCCAGATGACTGCGCCTTTTGCCCTGGCGCGCCTTGGGATATTTTTTCTTTGGAAGTGGTGCCATTTAAACCTTGCTCTCCTTTTCTTGCTGAATTAACTTGTCCCACCTGTGGTCGCGGGACCTGTCTGCATGCCCGCAGTTGCCTTTAGACAATTCCTGGCCGCACACCGGACAGATGCCCGGGCAATCAGGCCTGCAGAGTATCTTGGTAGGCTGTGCCATAATCATATACTGTCGGAAGGCCTCACTCAGGTCAAGGATATGGTCATCGCCTATGATAAAATCATCGGCGGCCAGCTCGGTGCGCTCGCCTGTAATCATATCCGAGACGGGGAAAAATTCATCATCCATGTTAAACTTAACCTTGACGTGTACCGGGCACAGGCACCTTGAGCATGTACACTTCAAATCTGCGGAGAGAGCGCCCGATACCAGAATTCCACGGTTAGTGCGGGTCAATGCAACCTCACCCGAAACGTGGTCTTCATCACTTTCGCCGGCAAGTTCATCAACCTTATAGTTGCGCTGCGCTCCCACCGGCTCTTTGAGGAGCTGGGCAACGTTAATTTGCATATTACCGGATTCGAACGTGAAATTGGCTCATTATATGTTGCGTTACCTTTATATGTCAAGCAAATGAACCTGAGTTCGCCCCTCGCATTAATTATAATGATTTATCAGCCGGCAAAGTAATTTATGCCTGTTTCTTCGCTCCTAAAGAGGCGCAGCTTCATACCAGATAGGCTGTTGACTGTTTTAATGAAAAGGATTTAAACTGTTTGTTGGTCAGGGACTTGATAGTGGCAGGCGGCCGGTTTTATCTTTAAAGTCAGTAGCAAACAGACCTCTCTTTGTCAGTAAGATTTAGCGCGATAGCCTAACGGTAGAAGTCATTTTGACAGTGTAAACATCCGGTATAATAATGGCGGCTGCACAGTAGAGCTTCAAAGGAGTTTTTTCATGAAAGTTGTATTTATTGAGGATGTATCGCACAAGGAAAAAAGGGGCGATATAAAGGAAGTATCCGATGGGTACGCCAGGAACTACCTCCTGCCGAGGGGACTGGCCCTGCCGGCAACGCCGGGCGCAATAAAATCGGCGGAAAAGATAGCCCAGGAGCGGGAAAAGAAGCGTGCACGCGAGCACGGCGAATATGTTGAACTGGCCGGGCAGATTGAAGGCAAAGAGCTTCATTTCAAGGCCAAGTCGAGCGCCAGGGGAACCCTGCACGGTTCCATCACCGCCGCGGATATTGCCCAGGAGCTTTCCAAGCTGGCCAACGTTGAAGTGGACAGAAAAAAAATTGCGCTTAAAGGTCCCTTACATAAAGTTGGGGAACATGAGGTAGATGTTATTTTTTCCAGGGATGCAATGGCTAAAATAAAGGTTATAATTGAGGTAGAGGAATCTTAACCGGTGACAGAAGCACTTCCCCCGTATGATCTGGATGCAGAAGAAGCCGTGCTGGGCTCCTTATTGATAGACAACGAGGCTATCAATGAGATCGATACTGTAATCGGCAGCGAGGACTTTTTCAGCGAGCAGAATCAGATAGTCTATAATGCCTGCCGCAACCTGTTTCTGCGTGATGAAGCCATAAACCAGATCACGGTGGCGCAGGAGCTTGCCCGGCTGAATAAGCTGGACGAAGCGGGCGGCGCGGCCTATTTGAGCCATCTGGTGTCCATAGTCCCCACCTCCCTGCACGTGCTGCATTATGCCCAGATCGTTTTCAGGCTGGCCACCATGCGGAGGCTGATCAGCGCCGCCGGCCAGATCGAGTCCATCGGCTACAAGGCAGATCCCGACGTGGACCTTTCGCTGACCAGGGCGGAGGACATCATCTTCAAACTGAGGACACGCCACTCACGCGGCGATTTCGTGCCAATCCAGGACGCCCTCAACGTGTACTTTGAGGAGGCCGGCAAGACGGCCTTTGCCAGCGATATCCAGAGCGTTAAGACCGGCTTCAATGCCATCGATAATGCGCTGGGCGGGCTGCAGCGCTCGGAGCTGGTTATCCTGGCCGCCAGGACCAGCATCGGCAAGACCAGCCTGGCGCTGAACATGGCCAGGAACGCCGCTGTAAACCAGAATGCCTGCGTGGCTATCTTCAGCCTTGAGATGTCACGGCGTGAGGTAATCCAGAGGCTGCTATCCAGCGAGGCCAATATCGAATCGCAACACTTCAGGAAGGGACGTTTTTCCGAGCTCGAGGAGAGGCTGCTGCACAGGGACATAATTCCCAGGCTGGCCGAGACATCGATCTTTATTGACGATACGCCTAATATGCGTATCAGTGAGATACGCAGCAAAGCCAAGAGGCTTCATCTCAAGCGGAATGTCGACATGGTTGTCCTGGATTACATACAGCTTGTGCGCGGGGATTCGAGGAACGACAACCGCGTGCAGGAGATAACCGAGATCACCCAGGCCTTAAAGGCGCTGGCCCGGGAGCTTGACGCCCCCGTTCTGGCGTTATCACAGCTCAGCCGCTACATCGAGCACCGCCAGGAGGGCAAGAAGCAGAAACAGCAGATCAAACCGCAGCTTTCCGACCTGCGCGACAGCGGCAGCATCGAGCAGGATGCCGATGTTGTGATGTTCATCCACCGGCCTGAGAAATTATACAGTGAAGAAGAGTGGCTGCGGGAGTTCGGCGAGGAATCTCCTTATCCACGCGGGGTGGCCGAGATCATTATTGCCAAGAACCGCAACGGACCCACCGGAGAAGTATTGCTCAGGTTCATCCAGGAAACTACCAAGTTTGATAACAATATCATCGAGGTAGGCCAGGATTCACGGTATTTCTCGAGGTAAGAGAGGATGGCAGAGAGCGCTTTTAAGGGGTTTCCGCCCCGCCCGGAAGTGACGCCGTTAGCCAATATATTTTTTACCGAGGTACTGCCCGGGCTTTCAGACATCGCCGAGATCAAGACCGTGATGCACATCATGTTCCTGCTCAGCAGGCGGCGCGGCTACCCTCGCTTTGTCAGCCTGGGTGAGCTGCACTCCGATCCCGTCATAGTCAAGGGACTGGGCGAGCCGGGGGGGAACCTGGATGATCTGCTCAGGCAGGCGCTGAAGTCGGCTGTGGCGCATGGCGTATTGCTCAGCGTCCCGGTGGAAATGGACGGGCAGGCCGATGAAGCGTACTTTATCAACAACCAGAGCGAACAGGAAACTATATCAAGAGTGCTTGACGGCTCGCTGAAGATGCCGCGCATGAAAGTGCGCAAAACGGAAATTCCCGCAGCTCCGCAGCCGTCCGATATTTATAATCTCTACGAGCAGAATATCGGCCTGCTGACCCCCATCATCGCCGAGGACCTGCAGGAAGCGGAGCACCGCTACCCGGCGGATTGGATCCAGGAGGCTTTTAAAGAAGCAGTCAGGGCAAACGTCAGGAGCTGGAAGTATATACTGAGCATATTAAAACGCTGGGAGCGGGAAGGAAGAAAAGATGGAAAATCTGTCCGAGATACTGTCGCAGGAAGCGACCCTGATAAATATATCAAAGGAAAATACGGACATGTTGTCCAACGATAAGGCTGACGTGGCTGACTCCCAGGCTGCAGACCGCTCGGAATGCCAGCTGTGTCACGGCACCAGGTTTGTCCATCCCCTGCTGCCCTCAGGCGAGCCTGATTACAGCCGGCTGATACCTTGCATCTGTACTCGCGGGGAAATAGACCGCAAAAGGAGCGAACGGCTGCAATCGATCAGCAACCTGGGCGCACTCTCAAGCCTGACGTTCGATAATCTTGTGGCCTCGGGACGTGACACCGACAGCGGCTCCCAGAAACTGTTCCAGCTGGCCCTGGGCGAGGCGCGCAAATTCGCCGAGAACCCGCAGGGATGGCTGGTGCTGGCCGGACCCGTGGGCAGCGGAAAAACGCATTTGGCCAGTGCCGTGGCCAATTACCGCATAGGCCAGGGACACCCGGCGTTTTATATAACTGCGGCGGAACTGCTGGACCATCTGCGGGCTGCATTCAGCCCGAACAGCGAGATTGAATATGACGAGCTGTTTGAGAGGATAAAGGAAGCCCCACTGCTGGTGCTGGACAACCTGGACTACTCATCCACCACACCGTGGTCCAAGAGCAAGCTCGACCAGCTTCTTGAGTTCCGCTTTAACGGTAAATTACCCACACTGATAACCACCGGCATGTCGGTGGAGGAATTCAGCGGCGACTACGCCGGTCATATAAGCGACCCGTTTTTCAGCAAGATATTGATTTTGAAAAAGCAGTCTTCCAGCCTGCAGAGCCTGGACAGCCTGGACCTGGCCATGTTGAAGAACATGCGGTTTGAGAACTTCGACTACAAGCGGCTCAACATTACCGAGGAGGAGCGTCAAAACCTGGAAAAGGCCTACAATATTGCGCTGGATTTCGCCAGGTCGCCGGAAAAATGGGTGGTGTTCCAGGGCGGCAACGGGTGTGGTAAGACGCATCTGGCCGCAGCCATTGCCAACTACCTGCGTGACGCCGGCAAAGAGGTGCTTTTCATAGTTGTACCTGACCTGCTGGACCACCTGCGTTCCTCGTTCGGGCCTGACAGCCGGCTGTCATACGATGCGCTGTTCGAACGTATCAAGAAGATACAGGTCCTGGTGCTGGATGATTTCGGCGAGCATTCCGCCACGCCCTGGGCACAGGAAAAGCTATACCAGCTCATCAATTACCGTTACAACGCCATTTTACCCACGGTCATTACCACGCGCTCATCGCTGGATGAGATGCAGAGCAGCGTCGGGTCACGCCTGGCCGATGTAAAGATAAGCTGCAATATCAACATCAACACGCCTGACTATCGCGGTGATTCTGTCACACGCAAACAGCCCGGCCGGCCGAAGCCCAGGAAATGAGCGCCTGCCCCCGGTTTTGAGACTATCAATCTTTCCTGTTAAAATATTTGCTACGTAAACGTGAACGAGACCGTAGTAAACCAACCTGTACTCGTATTAAATGAGAACTACCTGCCGCTGAATATCTGCAGGGTGCGTAGGGCTGTCATACTGGTGCTTGTAGGAAAGGCGGAGGTGGTGGAGAACGGCCGCGGCTATTTTGCCGCCTCCTCGGGCAACTACGAGATACCCTCGGTCATCCGGCTGATCTATCTGGTGCGCAAACGTTCCCATCCGCGCAAAATGACCAAGCTGGAAATTTTCAACAGGGACCGTTATACCTGCCAGTATTGCGGAAGGGAAGGGCGGGAGCTCACGCTGGACCACGTTATTCCGCGGAGGCGCAACGGCGGTCATACCTGGGAAAACGTGGTGGCGGCCTGCATTCCGTGTAACAGGCGCAAGGCCGGCAGGACGCCTTCCGAAGCGGGAATGCCCCTGTTAAGGCAGCCGAGGGCGCCCGGCAATGTCGGATTTTACATACCTTACCAGTATTTGCACTACAGGTCCGAATGGGATAAATACCTTCCCCACGCCCGTTAGCCCCTTCAACTGCTCTTGGTATTTACGGTGGTCTCTTTCAGTGGTACTTCTATGGTAACCCCGGTTTCGAGCTGGGCCATCACGGTTTCCTTTATAACATTGCGGCCTACGATCTTGGCCGGGCCCATCTTGGTAACGATCTCCTGTCCCATTTCGGGCAGTTTACTTCTCATGCAATGATACTGCTCGTGTTCATAGCCCAGGCAGCACAGCAGCCGCCCGCACAGCCCCGATGTCTTCATCGGATTGAGAGCTATGTCCTGCTCCTTGGCCATTTTGATTGAAACCGGCATAAACTCGCTCAGGAACGATACGCAGCATAGCTGGCAGCCGCACTTACCCATGCCCCCGACGAGTTTGGCCTCGTCCCTGGCCCCCACCTGCCTCAGCTCGACGTGCGTGCGCAGCTCATGGCTCAGCTTGCGCACCAGCTCGCGGAAGTCCACCCTTTTCTCAGAATAGAAAAATATGATGATATGGCTGCCGTCCAGGTTATACTGCGCATAGATGGCCTTCATGGGAAGATTGAGGCTCTCTATCATCTGCTTGCTTTTGGCCAGCGCTTTACGGGACCGTTCCCTTTGCCGCTGAGCCTGAGCATTATCCTCGTCTGTGGCCAAGCGGATTATCGGCTTATAAGGCTCAGCGTTGGCCTCGAGGTTGACCTCTTTGGCAGCCACCACCACTTTGCCCAGCTCCTGGCCGCGGTTGGTCTCAACTACGACCAGATCGTTTAGCTTCAGATCCAGCCCTGCCGTATCGAAATAGTAAATTTTCCCTGCCTGTATAAAACGGACGCCTATTATAGTTGCCATGGTTAAACTGTTGAGGCGGAGCTGAATGCATAGCCCGCCCTTTTATCCTTTCTCGGTATGTCCAGCATTATTACTTCAAACAAAAGATGTATATTAGCATTATAGCCTAAATCGACCAGGGCCTTATTCAAACATTCGATCAGCCCCGTAATTTCAACCACCGTCATCATATTTGCCCAGGATTTCAGTTCCTTGAGGCGGTCTAAATTAGTCACCTGGTCGTCGCAGTTGTATTTCACCAGCATAACGTCGCGGGACCACAGGAGCCAGAGCCTGACCAATTCTTCTACGCTGGACCTGTCAGAGGGCAACTGCTGTGCGTAGTTGAAACGCTCGTCCCACGTCTGGGTGATGAGGGCAGCGAATTCGGAGAGGCGGGCATCGCGCTGGTTGAAGTAGTTATTGTCACCCATGGCCGTCAACGCCCAGCCCAGGCAGCCGTTTGACAGCCTGGCCAGTAACCTGGCCTTTTCCGGCGGGACATCCGGATTATGCGCCATCCTGGCCTCGATCTCGCTTATCGCCAGCGGTTTCAGCTCGAACCTCTGGCATCTGGAGATCACGGTCGGAAGCAACAGGTTGTCCTTTGAACTCAACAGGATCAATACAATGTATTTCGGCGGCTCCTCCAGCGTTTTCAGGAGGCAGTTGGCCGCCTCGGTAGACATCAGCTCGGCATCGTCCACGATAAAAACTTTAAACTTGCCCTCGTATGGGGGCAAGTTTGAGCCATGCTGTAAAAGCTCTCGGATGGTGTCGATGCCGATCTCTGTGGCTTTTTTCCTTTCCTTGGGGTCACGCCCCGCATTTTTATCTATGATGACTACATCGGAGAATTTTCCCTGCTCGATGCGCTGGCAGGCCGGGCAATTCCCACAGGGGGGCTGGCTGCCCGTGCAGTTAAGGGTTTTAGCCAGGTCCAGCGCAAGCCTCATCTTGCCCACGTGGGCAGGGCCGGCCAGCAGGTAAGCATGCGCCAGCGTACCGCGCTGGATAGAATCTCTCAGGAAGTTAATGACGTGATCTTGACCCAGGGTTTGCCACATTTACTTGTTTATTACGTCGTATCTCATTAGGTCGGAGTACTTCTGCTTCTTGCGCATAATCCTGGCCTTGCCGCCGTTGACCATTACTATGGCCGGGTGGGGCACCATGTTATAGTTGCTTGACATGGGTATGCAGTAGGCGCCGCAGACGGGCACGGCCAGTATATCGCCCGGAACAATATCCGGCATGGCTTCGTTGCGCAGCAGGATGTCACCCGATTCACAGTACCTGCCGGCTATTGTGACCTGCTGCGTATTGGGGCTGGAAGCCTTATTGGCCAGTATGGCCTCGTACTTAGCGTCATATAAGGCGGGGCGAATGTTATCTCCCATACCTCCGTCCACGCAGACGTAGGTCCTTACAGCGGGGATGTCCTTGATGGAGCCGGTGGTGTAAAGTGCCACGCCGGCCCGTGCTACTATGCTGCGTCCCGGCTCAATGATCAGCTTGGGCTTTGCCAGGCTCAGGCTGGACGTCAACGAGTTCAGTTTACGTACTATCGTGTCGGCGTAGGTCGATATTGTCGGTATCTCGGCCGAAGTGACGTAGCGGACGGCGAAGCCCCCTCCCGGGCTCATCTCCCGCATCTCGAACTGGTACCTGGATTTCATCTCGGCTGCAAACTTGAGCACCACATCCAGCCCCTGCAAATAGGGGTCGGTTTCAGCAATGGGTGATCCCAAATGGAAATGCAGCCCGTGCAGGTTTATATGCGGCATGGTCAGGGCCCGCCTGACAGCATGTTCAGCCTGCCCGGTTCCCACGGGAAAGCCGAATTTGCTGTCAAGTATTCCCGTCGTGGTGTGTTTATGCGTGTGCGGGTCCACGCCGGGGTTGAGCCTCAGCAGGATATTGGCCTTCTTTTTCTTCCTGGCGGCCAGCCCGTTTAGCTGCTCGAGCTCGTAGAAGTTATCCACCACTATTCGCCCGATGTTTCCGTCGAGCGCCATCTCCAGCTCCGAGATGCTCTTATTGTTGCCATGAAAATATATTCGGCCGGCGGGAAAACCCACGGCCTGCGCTATGCTTATCTCCCCGCCTGAAACCGTGTCCAGCCCCATGCCCTCCTGTTTTAAAAGCATGGCCAGGGGCTTGTCGATAAAGGCTTTGGAGGCATAGGCCACCACTGTATCGGGATAGCGTGAGCTGAACTCGTTAATGAATTCCCTGCACTGGGAGCGCAGCGTATATTCGTCGAAGAGGTACAGAGGCGAGCCGTATCTCCTGACCAGGCCGGTACAATCGCAGCCGCCTATCATAAGGTGGTTACGCCTGTTTACCTCTGCGGTTATAGGGAAAAGGTCCAGTCTTTTAGTTGCCATAATGAACCCCGTTCTTATACAATTAATATACGGGCCGTATTATACACTATAAACGATTGATTCCGCCGTATTTTGTCCCCGGATGTGGTTTGAAGCCATTTTTAAGGGCAGCAGCTCCATTTGACAAAATCATAAATTACTGGTATATTATAAATTTGCTATTATGCCATTCCAACCTACAACATTAATGTTTATCGGTCCCACATAAATATTCCACGCATAACTATTAATTGTTAAATTTGGCTATTTCGTTCGCAGCCAACCGGTAATTAACAACTAAGACAGGAGTGACTATGTCCGTTTCTGCAGCTATGGAGAATCAAAATTTGCCCGTTGTCAAAAGCAAGAACTATGCCCGTCTTCCGCAGGTGCTTGAGATACCCAATCTCATCCAGGTGCAGCTTGATTCGTTCAGGTGGTTCATGGAGGAAGGGGTCAAGGACCTGTTACAGGAAGTTTCACCTATCAAAGATTTCACCGGCGGGAAAATGGAGCTCTCCTTTACCGGCTATGAGTTTCGTCCTCCGGTACATGACGTAGCTGAGTGCCGCCAGAGGGACATGAGCTATCAGTCCAACCTGTATGTGCGTGCCAGCCTGTTGATCAAGGATACGGGAGAGATAAAGGAGCAGGAGGTATTTCTGGGAGAGATACCGCTGATGACCGAGAACGGCACCTTCATCATCAGTGGCGCCGAGCGCGTGGTGGTCAACCAGCTTATCCGTTCTCCCGGCGTCTATTTCACGATGTCGACCGAGGAGAGCGGGCGCAGGCTGTGCAACGCCAAGCTGATACCTGAGCACGGTGCATGGCTCGAATTTGAAACTTCCAGCAAGGACGTGATCTGGGCCAAGATCGACGGCAGGAGAAAGATTGCCGTCACCACCCTGCTGAGGGCTATCAGCGGGGAGGGCGACCCTGAGGACGCGCTGAGCTGCGAATCGGATGAGCAGCTTAAAGCGCTGTTTAAAGACGACGACGATAACCCCGAGCACAAATATATTTCAACCACAATAGATAAAGAGCCAGAGTCGATCAGATTCAAGAAGGAATCGCTGATAGATATCTATAAGAAGCTTCGCCCGGGCGAGCCGCCCGACGGTGAGAGCGCCAAGAGCCTGATCATAAATATGTTCTTCCACCCGCGCCGCTATGACCTGGGCCGCATCGGCAGGTTCAAGCTGAACAAACGGCTCGAGTACGAGAAGGCCAACTATCATGTGGTATCCCGGGCCTTGAAGCCGCGCGACCTGGTGGAAATCATCCGCAAGATCATCCAGATTAACAATGAAAAGGTGCAGCCGGACGACATCGACCACCTGGGCAACCGCAGGGTCAGGACCACCGGCCATCTGATACAGAACCAGTTCCGCGTGGGGCTTATCCGCCTGGAGAGGACCATCAAGGAAAGGATGAGCCTGCAGAGCGACGATCCCACGCCGGCCAACCTCATCAATAACCGGCCCATCATTGCCTCGATGAGGGAGTTCTTCGGCGGGTCCCAGCTTTCGCAGTTCATGGACCAGACCAACCCTCTGGCCGAGCTGACTCACAAGCGCAGGCTGTCCGCCATGGGGCCCGGCGGCCTGTCACGCGAGCGCGCCGGATTCGATGTCCGCGATGTGCACCATTCTCACTACGGCAAGATATGCCCTATCGAGACGCCTGAAGGCCCGAACATCGGCCTTATAGGCTCGCTGGCCACCTATGCCAGGATCGATACCCTGGGCTTCATCGAGACGCCCTACCGCAAGGTTTACAACGAGCTGGATAACAAGTCTCCCAAGCTCGTCGGCAGAATACTCAAGCAGGACGTGATGGACGGGAAGAAGAAGGTTATGGCCGCAGCAGGTACATTTGTGGACGAGGCCATTGCCAAGAATATCGCCGCCCTGCCCAAGTGCAAGATCAAGATAGTACCTTACGTATCCGACGAGATCGAGTACTTCACTGCGGACAAAGAGACTGATAAGTGCATTGCGCAGGCCAACGCCCCGCTGAATGCACGTGAAGAGTTCATGGAGGACAGGGTGGGAGCCATTCGCAGCGGCAAATACGTGATGGAGCCGCCGGAGAAGATTGACTATATGGATGTCTCACCCAAGCAGGTGTTCAGCGTAACCACCTCCCTGATACCGTTCCTGGAACATGACGACGCCAACCGCGCTCTGATGGGCTCCAACATGCAGAGACAGGGCGTGCCGCTGGTAAAACCGGAAGCACCGCTGATCGGCACCGGCATGGAGAGCGAGGTCGCCAAGTACAGCGGACAGGTCATCTATGCTGCCGAAGCCGGCGAGGTAGTTGCCGTGGACAGCAACAAGGTCGTTATCAAGAGCGACGGCAGGAAACATGAATATGAACTAACCAAATTCTACCGGACCAACCAGGGCACATGCATCAATCAGCGCCCGGTGGTCAGGCGTGGTGACGCGGTGGTCAAAGGGCAGGTCATAGCCGACGGAGCTGCAACCCAGAACGGTGAGCTTGCCCTGGGCCAGAATGTGCTGTGCGCCTTTATGACCTGGCGGGGATATAACTTTGAAGATGCCATCATCATCAGCGAGCGGCTGGTCAAGCTGGATAAGTTCACCTCCATTCATATTGAGAAATACGAAATTGAAGCTCGTGAGACCAAGCTGGGCAAAGAGGAGATTACCAAGGATATTCCTAACGTAGGCGAAGAGAGCCTGCGTGACCTGGACGAGGAAGGCATCATCAGGATCGGCGCCGAGGTAGGGCCTGGAGATATCCTGGTCGGCAAGATCACACCCAAGGGCGAAACCGAGCTGACGGCCGAGGAGAAGCTGCTTCGAGCTATATTCGGTGAGAAGGCCCGCGAGGTAAAGGACACCTCGCTGAGGGTGCCGCACGGCGAAGGCGGCAAGGTCATTGACGTAAAGGAGTTCTCGGGTGAAAACCACGCCGACCTCCCTGCCAACGTGATCAAGCTCGTCAGGGTATGGATAGCCCAGAGGCGCAAGATCTCCGTCGGTGATAAGATGGCAGGCCGCCATGGTAACAAGGGCGTGATCTCCATCATACTTCCTGAGGAAGACATGCCGTTCCTGCCGGACGGCAGGCCAATAGATATAGTCTTAAATCCCATCGGCGTGCCCTCCCGTATGAACATCGGCCAGATACTGGAAACGCACCTGGGGCTGGCCGCCGATATCTTCGGTGAAAAGGTTATCAATCCCATCTTCGACGGCGCCGACAACGTTGCGATCGAGGACCAGCTGGGCAAGGCCTGGATCGTCAGGAAATGCAGGGAAGACGGCGTTATCAACCAGGACCGCCTGGATAATGAAGGGCTTGCCAAGGTCAGGGGCTGGCTGGCTGAGCACGTGTTCAACGCCGACAAGGTATTAGATGACAGTGGCAAGTACCGCGGCGAAGCCAGGAAGGCCAGCCTTATCCTGTGGCTCGAGCTGGAAAAAGATATACAGATGCCGACCATAGACCGGAATATAAAGAAAGAAGACCTGGACGAACTGGTAGAGAAGGTCTACCTGGAGAAGAAGCTGGTTCCGCCCATTTTCGGCAAGATAGAGCTCAGGGACGGCAGGACCGGCGACCTCTTTGACCAGCCCATTACGGTGGGCGTTATCTACATGATGAAACTGATCCACCTGGTGGATGACAAGGTACATGCCAGGTCCACAGGCCCGTACTCGCTCATCACACAGCAGCCGCTGGGCGGCAAGGCCCAGTTCGGAGGACAGAGGTTCGGCGAGATGGAAGTATGGGCGCTGGAAGCCTACGGCGCCAGCCACACGCTTCAGGAGCTGCTGACGGTCAAGTCGGATGACGTCCAGGGCAGGGCCAAGGCCTATGAGTCGCTGGTCAAGGGCGAGGATGTTCTGCAGCCCGGTGTGCCGGAGTCCTTTAAGGTCCTGTTTATGGAGCTGCGCAGCCTCGGACTGGCAGTTGAGCTGTTGAACGAAGAAGACCAGAGCATCAACCTGTTCGAAGATAAGAAAAAGATAGTCAACGTACCTAAAGCTTTAAGGTAGGTAAGAAGTGTTTGAGATAAATGATTTCAATGCCATCCGCATTTCCCTGGCTTCGCCCACTCAGATTGAAGAGTGGTCGTACGGCGAGGTTACGGAGCCGGAGACTATTAACTACAGGACCCTCAAGCCGGAGAAGGACGGCCTGTTCTGTGAAAGGATATTCGGCCCCGTAAAGAATTACGAATGCTATTGCGGAAAATATAAGAAGATACGCTATCGCGGCGTTACCTGCGAGCGTTGCGGAGTCACCGTCGAGCATTCCAAAGTGCGTCGCGAGCGCATGGGACATATCACACTGGCCGCACCAGTGGCGCACATCTGGTTTGCCAAGGGCGTGCCCAGCAGGCTGGCATTATTGCTGGATATCTCGCCGCGCAACCTGGAGCGCGTGCTTTACTTTGCCCAGTATATTATCACCGGGGTTAATTCCGAAGTCTGCAAGCAGCGGGTGGACGAGTACTATCATGCCAAGAAGCAGGAAATCCTCAACGCCATGGAACAGCTGGAGCAGGGCGCCAAGGGACAGCCTGAATCAGAGGCTGTGGCTGCCAAGCGGCGTGATCTGGATGATAAGCTGTCCGACCTGGAAGGTGAGAACAGGGTTGGCCTGTCGGAGATCAATAAATTACCGCTGCAGGTCCTGAGCGAGGGCGAGTACCAGCAGCACAAGGAAAAATATGGGGATGCCTTTGAAGTAGGTATGGGCGCTGAAGCCATCCTGACCATACTGAAATCCATGGACCTGGAGGACCTGCGCCAGAAACTGGTTAAAGATATCAGGTTGAGCGAAGGCCAGAAACATAAGAAGCTCAGCAAGAGATTAAGGATTGTTGAGGCTTTCTGGCGCAGCGGCAATAAGCCGGAGTGGATGGTGTTCACGGTATTGCCTGTGCTGCCGCCCGAGCTTCGCCCCATCGTCCAGCTGGATGGCGGGCGTTTTGCTACCAGCGACCTGAACGATCTTTATCGAAGAGTCATCAACCGCAACAACAGGCTTAAGAAGCTGATGGAGCTGGGCGCTCCCGAAATTATAGTACGTAATGAAAAGAGGATGTTGCAGGAGGCCGTTGATGCGCTTATTGACAACGGCCGCAGGGGACGCTTGCCCAGTGCCGCCAGCACGCACAAGCTGAAGTCACTATCGGATATGTTAAGGGGTAAGCAGGGACGTTTCCGCCAGAACCTGCTGGGAAAGCGTGTGGACTACAGCGGACGTTCCGTTATCGTTGTCGGCCCCGAGCTTGAGCTGCACCAGTGCGGGCTTCCCAAGCATATGGCACTGGAGCTTTTCAAGCCCTTCGTCATGCGCAGGCTTATCGAGCAGGGCTTTGCCCATAATATCAAGAGTGCCAGGAGGCAGGTGGAGCGCGCCAGGGCCGAGGTGTGGGACATACTGGCCGAGGTGATAAAAGAGCGCCCCGTCATGCTCAACCGTGCTCCTACACTGCACAGGTTAAGCATCCAGGCTTTCGAGCCCATACTGATCGAAGGCAGCGCCATTCAGCTGCACCCGCTGGTCTGCTCGGCCTTCAACGCCGACTTTGACGGCGACCAGATGGCTGTGCACGTTCCGCTTTCGCGCTCCGCCGTACGTGAAGCGCGTGAGCACATGCTGAGCATCCACAATATGTTGCTGCCGAGCTCGGGAGAACCGGTAATGACACCTACGCTGGATATGGTGCTGGGTTGCTACTATCTGACCAACATGCGGGCAACTGAAGGCGCCAAGAAGCTGTTTGGCAGCCCGGCCGAGGCCATCCTGGCTTACGAGATGTATAAGATCACCGGCGAAAGCAGCTACCCTTCACTGCATGAAGAGATAACCGTCAGGCTCAAGGGGGCCGGCCCGATTCAGGAGAGCCAGGCCGCAGACCCGGTGGGACAGGAGGTTGAACCCCCCGTTGAAGCTGAAACACCGGTAGAAGGCGAAGCAGTCGCGGAGGCCACCAGCCCGGTCGAGGCCGAAAAGGTAGAAGAGCCTGAAGAGCCTGAAGAACCTGAAGAGCTGATGCTGGTTGGAGACGAGAGCCGCATGATCAATACCAGCGTGGGGCGGATACTGTTCAACAGGATACTGCCCATCGAGTTGCGCCAGCACGAGCCGTACAACAGATTTTTCAACTTTACCACCAGTAAGGGGGATTTACGCCGTCTGGTCTCGGAGTGCTTCCGCTGGTGCGGCCGCGAAAAAACTGTACGCATGCTGGACGAGCTGAAACGGATCGGATTTGAATACACAACCAAGTCCGGGACCACCATCTCCGCCAGGGACATCGAGGTGCCTAAGATCAAGCAGAGGCTGATCACTAAGGGCGATGAAGATATAGCCATACTGCAAAACCAGTACAACAGGGGCTTGATTACCGAGGAGGAATACGAGACCCAGGCCATCGATGTCTGGACAAAGACAACCAACTATATTGAAGACGAGATAAAGAGATCGTTGGACAGGTACGGCGGCGTTTACATGATGGCTTTCTCCGGCGCCAAGGGTAACATCTCCCAGATAAGGCAGATGGCCGGCATGCGCGGCCTGATGACCGACCCCTCGGGCCGTATCATCCCCTTCCCCATCAAGGCCAGCTTCCGTGAGGGCCTGTCCGTGATGGAGTACTTCATGTCTACGCATGGCGCCCGCAAGGGTCTGGCAGATACCGCACTGAGGACTTCCGATGCAGGCTACCTCACACGGCGCCTGATAGACGTCGCACAGGACCTGATAGTACTGGAGGAAGACTGCGGCTATTCCGGCGATGGGCTGGAGTTTTCAGCTGTAATGAGCGAAAAAGAGAAAGGCTTGCTGCCGGCTTTCGAGGAACGTATTAAAGGCCGCCTGGCTGCCAAGGAAATTGCCGATCCGCAGACGGGTGAGATAATCGTCGAACGCAACGAGATGATCGACGAGGAGAAGGTGAAGCGGATAGTCCAGGCACAGATCAAGAGCGTGAACGTTAGATCTCCGCTCATCTGCAACTCCAAACGCGGCGTATGCCGTCACTGCTATGGACGCGACCTGTCCTCAACCGAGCTGGTCAAAATTGGCGTGGCGGTTGGCATCATTGCCGCCCAGAGCATCGGCGAGCCCGGCACACAGCTTACACTGCGCACATTCCACACGGGAGGTGTGGTCGGTGCGGACATCACCACCGGCCTGCCGCGCGTGGAAGAGCTGTTTGAGGCCAGGGTGCCCAAGGGCAAGGCTGTATTGACCGAGATAGACGGCACCGTTAACATGAACGAGGTGGTCGAGGACGGCAGCCTGCAGCGCCGTGAAATAACCATTACGCACGTGGAGGCTTATCCCATAGAGCACGAGGTCCCGGCCGGGTACAAGGTAGTTGCCGGGAATAACGCCGCCGTCAAGAGAGGCGACGTTCTGGCAGAGCCCGGGACAGCCCTGGCCAAGAAATCTGAACAGGAGCTGCATCCTCTAGTAGCGCGCGTGGACGGCGTCACCAGGCTGGAAAGCGGCAAGATCATCATAACCTTCGAGGACAAGGACGAGCGCAAGTACGAGGTGCCTGCCGCCAGCCATATACTGGTACGGCAGGGCGATTACGTCCGCGCTGGCGACAAGCTGATCGAGGGCGTGAAAGACCCGCAGGACATCCTGCATATCAACGGGCGCAACGACGTACAGCGCTACCTCATTGACGAGGTGCAAAAAGTCTACAGGTCCCAGGGCGTCAATATTAACGACAAGCACATCGAGACCATAGTCCGGCAGATGCTCAGGAGAGTGCGGGTGGAGTTTTCCGGGGATACCGATCTGCTCATAGGAGACCTGGTTGACAGGCTGGACTTTGAAAATATCAATGCCAAGATGGAGGCGGAGGGTGGCGACCAGGCGGTTGCCAGGCCCGTGCTCCTGGGCATAACTCGCGCATCGTTGAACACGGACAGCTGGCTGGCCGCTGCCTCGTTCCAGGAAACCACCAGGGTCCTGGCCGAGGCTGCCATCTGGGGCAAGACAGACCGACTGCACGGGCTGAAGGAGAACGTCATCATCGGCAAGCTCATCCCCTCCACCATCACGCTCACCCAGAAGCTGGGCAAGCCCGCCAATGCGCTGCTGGATGAGATGCCCGTGGTATTCTCCGAGCCTGAGCCTGCCGAGAATCTGCTGGAAGCCTCTGAAAGCGCCGTGGCAGTTGAAGAGCTGCCCGATACCAGCGGCGAGCAGGAATAACTGATTCCAACGTAAGTACGCGCAGAAGTCCCCGCCATCGGCGGGGACTTCTTTTTTCGTTCACCGTATCCGTATTCTCAGGATCATATGTTATAATGCTATTAAAGCTAAGTTAACCTATGGAAACGCCAGAAACCGAAGCATCAAGGATAGTATCCGGCAAGCTCAACCCGGAAGATAACTCACTGGATACCAACCTGCGCCCCAGGCGCCTGTCGGAATTCATCGGCCAGCAAAAGGTCAAAGACAATGTTGAGATAGGCATCAAGGCGGCGCAAAAGCGGGGCGAGGCCCTCGACCACATACTCTTGTACGGCCCGCCCGGCCTTGGCAAGACCACGCTGGCCTTCATAATCGCCGCTGAAATGGGCGTGAATATAAAGGTAAGCTCGGGACCGGCCATTGAGCGGCCGGGCGACCTGGCGGCTATACTGACCAACCTGCAAAAAGGAGACGTGCTCTTCATCGACGAGGTGCACCGCTTGAGCAGGGTGGTGGAAGAGATCCTCTATCCGGCCATGGAGGACTACGCACTGGATATCATACTGGGCAAAGGGCCGGGTGCCCGGAGCCTGCGGCTGAACCTGCCGAAATTCACCTTAATCGGAGCCACTACACGCTATGCAGCCATGAGCTCTCCATTGCGGGACAGGTTCGGGTCGGTTCACCGGCTGGATTTCTATGATGAGCAGGCCGTGGCAGCCATAATCAAAAGGTCGGCGCGGATTCTCAAACTGCACATAGATGAGGAAAGCATTTCGCTGATAGCCTGCAGGGCGCGCGGCACGCCGCGGGTGGCCAACCGCCTGCTCAAACGTATCCGGGACTATGCTCAGGTCAAAGCGGATGGGGCCGTCAATAAAGAGGTCACCCTGAGCGCCATGGGCAAGTTGGAGGTGGACCAGATCGGTCTGGACGAGATAGACCGCAAGGTGCTGAAGACGATCATCGAGAAGTTCGACGGCGGCCCGGTGGGCCTTGATACCATAGCAGCCTCCATCAGCGAGGAAGCAGACACCATCGAAGAAGTATATGAACCTTACCTTCTGCAGCTTGGATTCCTGGAGAGGACGCCCAGGGGTCGTGTCGCTACGCGCCTTGCTTACGAGCACCTGGGCATACCTTTTAAGAAGGGCGCCGCTCCCCAGGGCAGCCTGTGGCAGGCCTAGGTTCGCTGAAATTGACAGGCAGAGAACGTTCGTTTATACTTTTAAACAGTTAAGTCCTCTGGTGGTTAGAGCGAGGCGGCACCACCCGTTCCCATCCCGAACACGGAAGTGAAACGCTTCAGCGCAGACGATACTGAGGGAGGGATTCCTTGGGAAAATATGCCACTGCCAGAGGCTTATTTTTTTACTTTCTCTCCTAGCTAATCTGAAGCTATCGCTCTTTGACTTGCCTTATCAATCAACATATAATTCATATGTAAGAAAAGGTCAGGTTAGTATTTAGTATTCCATTATTTCGAGGTTACTATGGCTAGTAGATTTGAGAAATTCTCTGAACGTGCCCGCCGGGCCCTCACACGTGCTCAGGAAGAGGCCCAGCATTTCGGGCACAATTATATTGATACTGAACACATATTACTCGGGTTGATAGCGGAGGAGGACAGCGTGGCCAGCCAGGTGCTGGCCAACCTGGGTGTGGCCGTCAGCAAGGTCAGGTCGGCGGTGGAGTTTATAGTGGGCAGGGGCGGCCGGCCGAATACAAGCGAGGTGGGCCTGACGCCTAGGGCCAAGAAGGTTATCGAACTGGCAGTAGACGAGGCCAGACGCCTGAATCACAGCTATATTGGGACGGAGCACCTTTTGCTGGGGCTGCTGCGCGAGCGGGAAGGCTCGGCGGCTGGTGTGCTAGAGAGCCTCGGCGTCACCCTGGAGCGGGTGCTGGCCGAGGTCAACAGGCTGCTCAATGCGGGAAGCGGCCAGGCGCGTGCCGTCAGCAAGGAAGGCGCCCGGACACCCATACTGGACCAGCTCGGCATAGACCTTACCAGCCTGGCACGCAACGGCAAGCTGGACAATATCGTCGGACGTGAGAAGGAGTGCGAGCGCATCATCCAGATTCTCAGCCGCCGCACCAAGAACAACCCGGCCCTGATCGGCGAGCCAGGCGTGGGCAAATCAGCCATTGTCACCAAGCTGGCGCAGCAGATAGTGACGGGCGATATACCCGAGCCGCTTAGAAACAAGAGGCTGGTGACCCTGGACATCGGCTCGCTGGTGGCGGGAACCAAGTACCGCGGCGAGTTCGAAGAAAGGCTGAAGAAAGTCCTGGACGAGATAAAGAGCGCGGGAAACTGCATTGTCTTCATCGATGAGCTGCATACCATCGTCGGGGCCGGTGCAGCTGAAGGCGCCGTGGATGCCTCCAACATCTTGAAACCCTCGCTGTCACGCGGCGAGATACAGTTCATCGGCGCAACCACGCTGGACGAATACCGCAAATATATTGAAAAGGATGCCGGACTGGAGAGGCGTTTTCAGCCCGTCATGGTGGCTGAGCCGACGGTAGAACAGACCGTGGCCATACTGAAGGGCATCAAGCATCATTACGAGGATTACCATAAATTGATCATACATGAGGAGGCGCTGGCAGCCGCAGCTTCGATGGCGGCCAGGTACATCTCCGACCGCTTCCTGCCCGACAAGGCCATTGATATTGTGGACGAGGCTTCTTCACGCGTCAGGATCAAGAAGGGCGTGGTGCCCATCGGCATTGCCGAGGCGCAGAAAGCCCTTGAGATACTCAGGCGTGACAAGGATAATGCCATCGCTTCACAGCAGTATGAGATGGCGGCCGAGCTGCGTGACAGGGAAGTGCAGCTTCAGGGCAAGATAAAGAACATGGAACAGGAGTGGCAGGACACCCAGAAGAAAGAAACGCCCATCGTGACTAAAGAAGATATTGCAGAAGTGGTCAGCATGTGGACGGGCATACCTGTGGTCAACCTGACCATGGATGAGTCGGAACGGCTGCTCAAGATGGAGGACGCCCTGCACCAGGATATCGTGGGGCAGGACGAGGCCATCATCACCATTGCCAAAGCCGTGAGGCGCTCCAGGGCCGGCCTGAAAGAGGCACGGCGGCCCATGGGCTGCTTCATTTTCCTGGGCCCGACCGGCGTGGGCAAGACGGCGCTGGTCAAGGCGCTGGCCAAGTTCATGTTCAAGAGCGAAGACGCCATGGTGCGGCTGGATATGTCCGAGTTCATGGAGCAGCACAACGTGGCCAGGCTGGTGGGCGCACCTCCGGGCTACATCGGCTATGAGGAAGGCGGCCAGCTGACCGAGGCCGTCAGGCGCAACCCGTACAGTGTCATACTGCTGGACGAGATTGAAAAAGCACACTCCAATGTTTATGACATATTGCTGCAGATCATGGACGACGGACATCTGACCGACGCCAAGGGCAGGCGCGTGGATTTCCGCAACACCATAATGGTCATGACTTCCAACGTTGGAGCAAAAGACATTAAGCAGGCTACTGCACTTGGTTTCGATGTCAAATCGGACGAGGCCAAGCTCCGACAAAATGCCTATGAAAAAATGAGGGAGAAGGTCTTGAACGAAATGAAGAAACAGTTCAAGCCGGAGTTCCTCAACCGCCTGGATGCCTCCATCGTCTTCCATGCCCTGACCAAGGAGCATATCCGTCTGATCGTTGACCTGATGCTGCGCGAGGCTGTGAAATCCATGGAAGAGAAGCTGATAACGCTGGAGATCTCGGAAGCGGCCAAGGATTACCTGGGCGATAAGGGCTTCGATCCGGACTATGGCGCGCGGCCGCTGCGGCGCGTGATCCAGCAGGAGGTCGAGGACAGGCTTTCTGATAAAGTATTGCGCGGTGAATTTGAGACCGGCTCCAGGGTGCTGGTCGACTACGACGGCACGGAGATAGTCATCCGCAAGATAGAGAGGGCGGTAGCAGCGGGCGGTGAGAGCAAACTGCTCCCGGGCGAGGGGAATCTGCTGCTGGGCGAAAATAACAAGTAATACGCTCGGATATATCGTATCTGCAAGGGCGGGACCTCCCACAAGGCTGGTCCCGCCCTTTTAAATTCTCAGTGAGGCAAGCAGGATATCACTATTTTTGCTATTATTGGCTGGCCGTCTGACGTTAATCAGGATGGAGCGATTTGGACAGGCAAAAAACTAAAACGGTCTATATCTGCCAGAACTGCGGGAGGGAGAGCCTCAAGTGGGAGGGCCGCTGCCCGGGCTGCCAGGAGTGGAACTGCCTGGTGGAAAGCACTGTAACCGTATCCAAACGCAGCAGTGAGCCGCGCATCGACTCTGCCAGCGCACCGCAGGAACTGGCTAAAGTTAAAAAGGACGGCTATGCCAGGATATCCTTTCCAATCGAAGAACTCAACAGGGTGCTGGGCGGCGGCCTGGTGGCGGGGTCAGTTGTCCTCATCAGCGGGGATCCCGGCATCGGCAAGTCCACCATTCTGCTTCAGCTCTCAGATGCAATTGCCCGGAAGAACGGGCAGGTAGTTTTCATATCGGGAGAAGAGTCCTCGCACCAACTCAAGATGCGCGCCGACCGGCTGGGAGTGGAGGGCGTGGGGCTCTACATGTACCCGGAAACCAACATGGACAGCGTCATGGCCAGGCTGGAGAACATGGAGCCGCAGTTGGTCGTGGTGGATTCAGTACAGACCGTCTATATCGACGATGTCAGCGGCGCACCCGGAAGCATCAGCCAGATACGTGAGTGCACCTTGCGACTGTTGCGCTGGGCCAAAAAGAGCGGTGTGCCGGTATTTATTTCCGGCCACGTGACCAAGGACGGCTCCATTGCAGGCCCCAAGGCGCTGGAACATATCGTCGACGTGGTGCTTTACCTTGAGGGCGAGTCCTTCAATAGCTACCGCATACTCAGGAGCGCCAAGAACCGCTTCGGCTCGACCAATGAGGTGGGCGTCTTCGAGATGAGTGGATCGGGGCTGATCGAGGTGCCCAACCCGTCACAGTATTTCCTGGAGTCATACGTCAACGGCAGCGTTGGCGCTTCTGTTGTGCCGACGCTGGAGGGCAGCAGGCCGCTGCTGGTCGAGATACAGGCGCTGACCAGCCTGGCATCCTATGGCCCTCCCCGGCGTATCGGCAACGGGGTTGACTTCAACCGGCTGCTGCTGATTTCTGCAGTACTGACCCGCAGGGCGGGTGTCGGCCTTTACAACCAGGACGTGATCGTCAACGTGACAGGAGGCATCAAGATCTCCGAGCCGGCGGCCGACCTGGGCATCGCTATGGCCATTGCCTCCAGCTTCAGGGATGTCCGGGCCATACCGGGCACGGTCACCATAGGCGAGATAGGCCTGAGCGGAGAGCTGAGGTCTGTGCCCCAGATAGAGAGGCGCATTGCCGAGGCCGCCAGGCTGGGCTTTGTCCGGTGCATAGTCCCTGCCACGTCCAGGAAGCAGTTGCAGGCGGTAAGCGGCATTGAGATAGTCAGGGCCGGGGATATAGCCTCTGCACTTAAACTCGGGCTGGAAAAGTCTATCAAGAAAAAAGAGGAACCGGAATAACATGGCCAGAATGGCAGCCATCGTGGTCAGCGCCGGCACGGGAAACAGGATGGGAGGTGACAAGACCTTCCTGGCCCTGGGCGGCAGGCCGCTCATCAGCTGGACGGTTGACGTGCTTCAGGCGAATAACTCCATAAGCCAGATAGTGCTGGTGCTGCAGAAAGGCATGCTTAACAAAGGCGGGGAGCTTAAATCACAGCGCAAATGGTCCAAAGTCACAGGGATCTGTGCGGGCGGGGAACTGCGGCAGGACTCCGTCAGGAACGGACTGGAAGTTGTTAACGAATGTGACCTGGTGCTGGTGCAGGACGGTGCGCGGCCTTTCCTGACAAACAGGCTGATAAGTGATGGCATCGATGCTGTGAAGGAGACCGGTGCGGCTGCGGCCGCTGTAGAGGTAAAAGACACGGTCAAGCAGGTTGACGATTCAGGCGTTGTGATCAGGACACTGCAGCGCGACAGGCTGCGGGCGGTGCAGACGCCGCAGGTCTTCCGCGTCGACCTGCTGCGCAAAGCATACGAGCTGGTTTCCAGCGAAGCTACGGACGATGCCAGCATCGTCGAGCGGGCCGGCTACAGGGTCAAGCTGTATCAGGGCGATTACGAAAATATTAAGATTACCACGCCGGAAGATTTGATGCTGGCTGAGATGATAGCCAGGGGCAGGTGAGATCATGAGGACGGGAATAGGGTATGATGTGCATCCGCTGGTCAAAGGCCGACCGCTGGTAATCGGCGGGGTCAATATTCCCTTTAAGAAGGGGCTGGACGGCTACAGCGACGCCGATGTGCTGGTGCACGCCATAATGGATGCGCTGCTGGGAGCGGCCGGGCTGAAAGACATAGGGCAGCAGTTCCCCTCGGGCGACCCGAAGTATAAGGGCATTTCCAGCATAAGCCTGCTGGAGGAGGTGAAGAGGCTGGTTGCATCGCGGGGATACGTGATAAAAAATGTCGACAGCGTGCTGGTGGCGCAGGAGCCAAAAATTGCGCCTTACATGGACGAGATGAGAAGCAAGATTGCAGCCGCGCTGCGCATAGAAGAGGATCAGGTGATGGTCAAGGCCACCACCACAGACCGGCTGGGCATGGCAGGCAGGGGAGAGGGGATGGCCGCCTGCGCCGTGGCACTGCTGGAGGAATGAAAGCCATATTACGAGGTGATAAATGAAAATATTCAGTACCCTGTCCGGGCAGAAGGAGGAGTTCGAGCCCCGCAACAATGAGGTTAAGATGTATGTCTGCGGCGTCACAGTGTACGACGTCTGTCATTTCGGGCATGCTCTGAGCTACATCTCCTTTGATGTCATCCGGCGCTACCTCGAATATAAAGGATATAAGGTCAAATACGTTCAGAATTTTACCGATATCGATGACAAGATCATCAACCGTGCCAACGAAAGGGGTGTGGACTGGAAGGATCTGGTGGAGAAATACATAGCCGAGTTCTTCTTAGACATGGACGCGCTGAATATTAAACGGGCCACCATCTATCCCCGGGCTACGGAGGAGATACCCAAGATAATCGAGGTCGTACAGACGTTGATTGAGAAAAGCCACGCCTACGAGTCCAAGGGCAGCGTCTACTTCAGGGTCAAAAGCGACCCGGCCTACGGCAAGCTGACGCACCAGACCGCTGATGATATGAGGGTGACCGAGACATCCGAAACGGAGGAAAAGGAGGACCCGCTGGACTTCGCACTGTGGAAGGCAGTCAAACCGGGTGAGCCGTCATGGCCCAGCCCCTGGGGCGAGGGCCGCCCCGGCTGGCATATCGAGTGCACGGCCATGTCCATCAAGCACCTGGGCAGCACGCTCGATATCCACGGCGGCGGCCAGGACCTTATGTTCCCACATCATGAGAACGAGATGGCGCAATCCGAGTGCTACACCGGCGTGGTGCCTTTTGTGCGCATCTGGATGCATAACGGCTTCCTGCAGCTGGGCGAGGACAAGATGAGCAAATCGCTGGGCAACCTGGTGACCATCAAGCAGGCGCTGGAGCGCAACAGCGCCGACGCCATCAGGCTTTTTATCATCAGCTCTTACTACAGGATGCCGCTCAGGTATAGCCTGGAAGCCCTGGACGCGGCAGAGGCAGGCATCGAGCGCATGAGGCAGTCGCTCAAGGCCGAGAGCAGCCCGGGTGGCCGAGTGGTGGAGGCCGGGCAGTACAAAACCAGGTTCATTCAGGCCATGGACGACGACTTCAACGCGCCGCAGGCCGTGGCCGCCATGTTCGACCTGGTGCGCGAGATCAACCGCGGCAGCGTGAACGGCATGGAGATCAGCGAAGCGCAGGCCACGCTGCGGGAGCTGGCCGATGTCATCGGCTTCACGTTGAAGGATACCAGGGAGCTGAAGGGGCTCGACCAGGCGGAGATAGAGAGCAAGATAGCCGAGCGCAACGAATACCGCAAGAACAAGCAGTGGCAGAAGGCGGACGAGGTGCGCGACTGGCTGGCAGAGCGTGGCATAGCCATCGAGGATTCAGCCAGGGGGACCACCTGGAAGATAGTGCGTTAGAGCTCAGAGGCCGGAAGCGCTGACGATTTTTACCGTATCGCCGATCCTGGCGCCCAGCACGGCTGCGGCGCTGCCGTCCCGGATGGAAAGCTCAAGGTAGTCAGTGCTGCCTACAATGGCCATCAGGCCGCTGCCCTGAGCATAAAAGTTGCTGGTGCTCATTATCCGCTGGTTCTTTATCTCCACCGCCGCGCCGCCGGGGGGTATATCGCGGCTGCGCAGGTTGGTGATCAGGTTGCCGAAGCGGTCGATGTGTATGATGTGTCCCACCATGTGCCCGGTGGCGTCCTTGAAAGGCATGGGCACCGGGAAGCTGTGCAGGCCCTCTATCTTCTCACCGAACTCGCTGATAGGGGTGTCGAGTGAGATGTGTGCGGCCACCGGCGCAAAAATATCACGGCCGTGAAAGGTGGCGCTGACCGGGTGGCGCCAGTACTCCTCTTTGGTGATGGAGACCGCCTGGCATCCCTCCGGAACGGGGTGCTTGCTCAGCTGGCCGGAAGCTGAATGCGCCGGCTTGGCCTGCGGACCGGCCAGGTCGTTCAGAACATAGCTCAGTATGCCGTTGTCCGGGGCCACGAAGAAAGCCGAAGGCGTCTGCAGGATTATGGTCTTGCGGTGGCTGCCCACGCCCGGGTCCACCACGGCGACATTTATGGTGCCCGCCGGGAAATATTTCCAGCAGGTGTGGATGATGAAGGAGGCCTGGTGTACCGATTGAGGTTCAATGGCGTGGGTGACGTCGACGATGGCGGCCTGTGGATTGATGCCAAGTATGACGCCTTTCATACTGGCTACGTAACCGTCGCTGGTGCCAAAATCGGTGGTCAGCGTGATGACGCGCGGCATGCTATCTCCCGGTTATCAGGAAGAGCTGACTCTGACAATTACGATGGAAAGAGCAACAAAAATGACGGCCAGGACGATTGTGACCTGGAAGAGCGTTTTTTCAACACCGCGCCGGGTCCTGTAGACACCGTCCGCCTGGCCGAAAATGCCGCCGAGACCGCCACCCTTCACCTGCAGGGCCAGCACAGCTATCAGCGCCACGGCGATGACTATCTGTGCTACGGTTAAGTAAACTGGCATGTTAATTTCCTCCGAGTTTGTCGACTATGATCTGCCGCACTACGGCCGGGTTGGCCTTGCCCCTGGAAGCCTTCATCACCTGGCCTATAAGGAAGGTTAATGAAGCCTCTTTGCCTGTCCTGTAGTCGGCGACTGCTTTGTCGTTTTCACTAATTACTTGCTCTACTATTTTAGCAATTTCTCCGCTGTCCGTAATCTGCACCAGGCCTTTCTCGGCCACTATAGCTTCAGCGGACCTGCCCGTCTTGAACATCTCCTCAAATACGGTCTTGGAGAGCGGCCCGCTCAGCGTCCCCTTATCGATGAGATTAAGCATTTCTACCAGCTGTCCCGGCCTGATGCGTGAGTCCTCGATGCGTGAATTGGTCGAGTTAAGCAGGCGCGTAAAATCGCCCAGCAGCCAGTTGCTGATGGTCTTGGCCTTCCTGGTTGCCTCCCCCTCCCCCCCGGCTTTTACAGCAACTTCAACGCATTCCTCGAAATAATCCGCCAGCGGCTTGGTATCGGTCAGCAGCTCAGCATCATAGCTGGACAGCTTATACTGCGATGCGAACCTGTCGAACTTGGCTTCGGGCAGCTCCGGCAGCGCCGCCTGGAACTTCTGCACCATCTCCCTGCTGAAGGCCAGTGGCGGAAGGTCCGGCTCGGGGAAATACCTGTAATCATGGGCATATTCCTTGCTGCGCTGGCTGACGGTGACGCCGCGGTCGTCCACCCATCCCCTGGTCTCCTGGGCGATCCTGCCGCCGGAGTCCAGCACCTCCCGCTGCCGTTTCTCCTCGTATTCCAGGGCGCGGAATACGGCGCGGAAGCTGTTCATGTTCTTCACTTCCACCTTGCCCAGGTACTCCTTAGTGCCGACCGGCCGGATGCTGATATTGGCGTCGCAGCGGAAGCTGCCTTCCTCCATGTTGCCGGTTGACACGCCCAGGTACTGCAAAATGGCCCTGAGCTTGATCAGATATAGCCTGGCCTCCTCGGGCGAGCTCATGTCAGGCTCGCTGACTATCTCCATCAGCGGCATGCCGGCCCGGTTAACGTCCACCAGGCTGTAGCTCTCGCCTTCAGAGCTGCTGCGGTGCACCAGCTTGGCCACGTCCTCCTCCAGGTGCACCCTGGTGATGCCTATCTTTTTTTTCTTGCCTTCGATATCGATGACCAGGTAGCCTTTGACACCCATGGGCGCATCGTACTGCGATATCTGATAGCCCTTCATCAGGTCGGGATAGGGGTAATTCTTACGGTCGAACTTGGCGCTTTCAGGTATGCTGCAGTTCAAAGCCAGCGCCGTCATGATGGTGAACTCCACGGCCCTCTGGTTGATGACAGGGAGAACGCCGGGCATGCCCATACAGACGGGGCAGACGTGCGTATTCGGCGCAGCGCTGGCATAGTCAGCGCTGCAGGGGCAATACATCTTGCTCCTGGTCAGTAGCTGGGAATGCACTTCAAGGCCGATGATGGTCTCGTAGTTCACAACGCCGGATAGTATAGCAGCTACCTATACTGCGGGCAAACTTTGACAACGTATAAAAAAAGTTATATAAATATAACAATTATATAAATATAACAATCAGGCTATATTATGTCAGTAAGCAGGATGGCCCAGGGCGTGGACAGCATTGTAGAAAACCTGTTCATGTTTTTCCCTCTTTTCTATCGCAAGATACTGCGCTACGAATATATAACAGCGGGAGTGAATCCGGTCAGCGGGCAATTCCGCCTTCTTATGATGCTCTGCCACACTGACAGGCTGCAGCCCTCGGAAATAGGCCGCAACCTGGGAATATCCAAGCCCAATGTCACGACCCTGATAGACAAGCTGATTGAGAAGGGATACGTGGACCGGATGCACGATATCCGTGACAGGCGGGTCATGCACATTGCCATCACCGACAAGGGCAGGAGCTTTATAAGCAAACGTAAACGCCTCCTGGCCGATATCATGCGCAAAAACCTGTCTGCCCTCAAGCCCGGGGAGCTGGAAGAACTTTCCCGGGCGCTGGAAACGTTCAAGGATATAGTGTCAAGAATGGAGGAGCCTTCATTAAGGCTATAATTATTATGTCTGAAATACGAGCATCGAAAGCAAGTTCATTCCGGGAGATACAGCTATGAAGAAAAAAGCCGCAATTTTCAACCTGGTCGCTGCGCTTTTAATACCGGCCGTTCTATTGGCCGGCTGCAGCAGCGGCCCTGTCACGCAGCAGCAGATGGTGGCAGAGGTGCAGAGGGGCGACCTGGAGTTGAAAGTGACGGCGGACGGGAATATCGAGATGCCTGATGCGGTGAACCTGTTTTTCGATACCACCATGTTCACGCCGCCCTACAGCGCCAGGATAAAGCACATATACGTGAACAAGGGCGATGTGGTCCAGGCGGGAACCCTGCTGGCCAAGCTGGACGATACCACCCAGAAAATGGGGGTGGAGTCCGCCCAGTACGCGCTGGAGCTGGCTATCAACAACGTTGTCCAGACGGTATGCTGCGGTGTACAGAGGAGTCCGGGATTCTATTGCGACGCCGTGGCGCTAATCAGGTTTGAGTTCGCACAGGCAGAGCTGGATAAAGCGCAGTCTCTCCTGCGTCAGGGCCGGTACGAAGATGCCGCCGCCCAGCTGGCTCTGGCTAACTATGACATCGACGGCGCCAGGACCTTTTACAGCGACCCGGCATATCTCAAGGTCAGGCCGGACCTGAGCGAGATCGACCGTTCTATTTCGTCCAGTGACGACGTCGCCGCGGCTATACAGTACTTATCTGCGGAGCTGGACAGCCTAGGCTCGGTTCGCCAGCAGATCAAGGACGGGCAATTCGCTGATGCGGCGGATGCCATGCAGCAGCTGGCCACTTCAATGACCGAGGTGCACACTACTATCAAACGCATAACCCATCTTCCCGGCGATTATACCTACCCCGATACATGCACTACGTACACCGTTGTCAGCGAGGTGATGAGCTCGCTGGACAGGCTGAACGATATCGTCAACCAGAAGGATTTCGATGCCGTTAAGTATGCCGAGACGCTGAGCCTGGCCCGGCATGACCTGGAGCTGACCAATAAAATACTGGACGAGAACGTATCCACCTTCAGGCAGGGTTTAAACCTTAAAGTCCTGCGTGACTACAATATCAACGTGCAGACCGCCATCATCAATCTGCAGAAGGCCAAGCAGACGCTGCTGAAGACCGAGTTGCTGGCTCCCTTCGACGGCAGGATCGTGGATATCAACCTGCGGGATGGTGATATGATCACGCAGAGATACGCCGTTACCGGCTCTCCCATAGATTCATACGTGATTCGGCTGGCCGACTCCAGAGCAGTCAGGATGTCGGGCGCCGTGGACGAAATAGACGTCATGAAGGTGGCCAAGGGGCAGAAGGCCAGAGTATATGTAGATGCCGTGCCGGGCAAGACGTTCAGCGGTGAAGTCACCTTTGTATCGCCTTACGGTCCGCAGCAGGCCAGCAGCATTCAATCGTACGGCACGATCCAGACCACCGTGGCAACCTACGAGATAGAGATTGCCCTTGACCCGCAAGAGGCAGGCCAGCTGGCCGGCGGACTGACTGCCACAGCGGAGATCGTCAGCGGCCTGCGCACGCAGGTGCTGATCGTGCCCAACGATGCCATCTACGGCAAAGCGGGCGACTACTACGTGCGCCTGGTGAAAGATGATAAAAACAACCTGATCGAACAGCGGCCGGTCAAGATCGGCTTGCAGACAGCTTCCAGGACTGAGATTGTCTCGGGGCTGAACGAGGGCGACAAAGTGGTGCTGGAAACCACGGTGAAGCCTGCCAGGACGCTGAGAAAATAGCATGTGGAACTGTTCAATGACTACTACTACGTTACATGGAGGCATCAGCCATGGCCATTAAGCTTACAGACAGGATGAAATCAGTCTGGTCCACCCCTCGTGGCAAGGTTATCTTTACAATCGCTGCGGTGATCGTGCTGGGCGCCATGGTATTGGGTGGTGTGCTGGGCTATCAGAGCTATAAATATGTCAGCACGGACAACGCCCGCATAGCCGCTCCACTGATTTATGTGTCGGCCCTTTCACCCTGTCAGGTTATCACGCTGGACGTGGATTACGGCAGCTATGTTGAGAAAGGCCAGAAAATAGCCACGGTCGGCCAGCCCCGCCCGGCCAATCCAGCCGACAAGCAGGGCCTGAGGGAAGTGCCCCTGGGCAGGGCGTCCATCGAGGCGCCGGTGACCGGCTATGTGGCGGCCGTCTGGTCGTTTCCCGGCCAGGTAGTGAACACCGGAGCTTATATAGTCACCATCTACGATATCTCGGATTACTGGGTGGTGGCCAATATATCGGAAGCCGACCTCTACCGCATTGAGCCGGGCCAGGAAGTGGAAATAACGGTCGACACGCTGGGAGGACTGATGCTTAAAGGCAAGGTCGATGGCATTGCGGCTGCCAGCGCCGCCACCTTTTCCCTGCTGCCGCAGAATAATACCACCGGCAACTTCATCAAGGTGGCACAGCTCGTCCCCGTCAAGATATCGATCGACAATCCCGGCAACTACATCCTGATTCCCGGAACATCAGTAGAGGTAAAAATCGCCACCAGGTAAGAGAGCCCTGACATGCCCAGGACTAGCGAATCCAAGGTACTGCTGATCGCCATCGCCGGCACCTTCATGGTGATACTGGACCAGACCATCATGAACGTGGCCCTGCCGCGCATCATCGCCGTTTTCAACGAGACCACAGACCGTGCGCAGCTGATCGTATCGGCCTACCTGATGGCCACGGCCATCACCACGCCGGCGGCAGCCTTCCTCAGCGACCGCTTCGGCATCAAGAGGGTCTACCTGTTCAGCCAGGCCGGCTTTCTTCTCGGCTCGGTCCTGTGCGGCATAGCCTGGGACGCCAATTCACTAATACTTTTCCGCGTGATACAGGGGCTGGCCGGCGGACTGCTCAGCCCCCTGGCCATGACCTTCCTTTTTACCACCGTCCCGCCGGAGGACCGCGGCACCGCCATGGCCATCTTCGGCATCCCCATGATGCTGGCGCCTGCCATCGGCCCCACGCTGGGCGGCTACCTGGTGGACTACTGGAGCTGGCGCATGGTGTTCTATGTCAACGTACCGGTGGTGCTGGTTGCCATCGCCATGGGCATGGCCTGGATAGAGGAGACGCCCCTGCTGGATACGGCCTTCGATTACAAGGGTTTCATGCTGGCGGCGGCCGGTTTCAGCGCCCTGCTGTACGCGCTGTCTTACGCCCCCACCTGGCACTGGGGCGACTGGCGCATCGCTACCCTTTTAGCGGTGGGAGGCATATGTATCCTTCTATGGGTAATAGTCGAGCTCAGGGCCAAGAAGCCGCTGCTGGACTTGCACATGTTCAAGAACACGGGGTATTCCCTGAGCATAGGCCTGACCTTCGTTACCACTATCGGTTTGTTCTCCCTGATATTTTTACTTCCACTGTTCCTGCAGAATATACGCGGTTTCACCGCCCTGCACAGCGGGCTGATGGTTCTGCCCCAGGCTGTGGGGGCCATGATAACCATGCCCATCGCCGGACGACTTTACGACAGGTACGGGCCGCGTCTTCCGGCCGTGATCGGCCTTATCATGACGGGCATACCCTCGCTTTGGATGCAGGTGCTGGACGTCACCACGCCGGACAGCACACTCAGATGGATTTTATTTGTCAGGGGCATGGGCATGGGTTTTGCCATGATGCCCATCATGACCTATGCACTCTCGGCCGTGCCGCAGCGCATGACGGCGCAGGCCTCCTCGCTTATCAACGTATCCAGGACGCTGTTCGCCTCGCTGGGCATTGCCGTGTTTGCCACGCTGCTCGATACCTTCCAAAAAACTAATGTGGCTAACATAGTGCAGACCATCACCCCTGATTCAACCATTGCGTTGCAGTGGCTTTCACAGGTGCAGGCTGCCTGCCTGCAGCTCGGGTTCACGGCTGATGTTGCGCGGCAGGAGGCCATAACCGTGCTCTACCAGTATGTCAACTTGCGCGCCACCATCACGGCATTCCAGATGGACTACGTGATAGGAGCTGTCATCGTGTTGCTTGGCATAATACCGGCCTTCTTCCTGCCCTTCGGCCGCATCAAAAAAGCCAACGGCCCGGTAGATGTTTCAATGGGCTGAGGCTAGATCCACTTCTTCCTGCGGAAATAGATCAGCATCCCTACAGCTACGGCCAGCATGAAAGCCAGTATGGCCGGGTATCCGTAGGGGGATTCAAGCTCCGGCATGAATTTGAAGTTCATTCCGTACAGGCCGACTATGAAGGTCAGCGGTATGAAGATGGTGGCCACCACCGTCAGCACCTTCATGACCTCGTTGGTCCTGTTGCTCATGCTGGACAGGTAGATGTCTATCAGGCTGCTGACCATCTCCCGCGTGTTCTCCATCAGGTCCATGGCCTCGAAGATGCGGTCGTATACATCACGGAAATAGGCCACGGTATCCTCCTTGATCAGGGGTGAGTCCTTCTTGCTCAGCTCCCCAAGTATCTCTCGCACGGGCCAAACATACTGCCTCAGGTGCAGCATATTTTTCTTGATGCCCTGGATGGAGGCCAGCGTCTGTCTGGAGGGGTTGCTTACCAGTTCATCCTCTTTATCTTCAATCTCATCGCCAAATTTCTCTACCGTGCTGAAATAGTTATCCACAACGATGTCGATGATGCGGCAGGCCAGGTAATCGGCGCCCATCCTGCGGACCATTGAATCGGCTATTTTGATCTCCTCCCGAAGGGGGTCGAAGTAATCGCCGGGCCGCTCTTGAAAAGTTATTACGTAGTTAGATCCCAGCACCAGGCTGAGCTGTTCGGCATCAATGCATTTATCTTGTGCATTGAACTCGATCATTTTCAGCATGATCAGCAGGTAGCGCTCAAAATTTTCGTATTTAACGCGGTGCTCGGCATTGGCCACGTCCTGGATGGTCAGGTCGTGCAGGTTGAAGGCGTCGCCCAGCACCTGCAGGACCTGGCTGTCCTGAATGCTGTCCACATTTATCCAGGTGACGCCGCCGGCGTCCTTGTAGCGCAGAGCGTCTTCCATGGTCGCAGGCTTGCAGGAAGTGTGGCCGCCCTTATCGTAATGTATGATGCTCAGCGGAGCACGCTTCATATCACTCATGTCTGCCCGCCTCCAGTATAGTCAGCCGTCGTCCGCATCAGAAGCGAATATACCACAGATACTTCCGGAAGTCACTGATTGTCGACCACGAAACGCGCCACGCCCGGATGCCTTAAAAACTCCCATCGGCCCCGCGCGCCCTGGCTGAGCGCACCCAGCTCGACGTGCAGCATGGCAATGCCGCAGTCCAGCCTTTTGGAAACATTGAACTCCGGCTCGGAACCCCTCACCGAGACGGTGATGCTGTTCTGCTCGATATGGAAGCTCCAGGGCTGCCGGTTGGTGGCCGAGGGCGCCAGCCGGGCAGCTTCGACCGCGGCAGCAGCCCACTGCGGCCAGCGGTCCTTCTCCAAACCTGTGACCATGCCGGACAGAGGCTTCCTCTGATGCGTGGCGCCGAAGGCGGTCAGCGCTTTTTCCTCGAAGGTCCATGTCTCGACCGTGTAGCCCACCGGGCTGACAGCCACAAGCTTTTCTCCGGCATTCAACTTAATCATCGACTGCGCGGCGGAGGACTTGTAGCTGAGCGCCGCCCAGCAGGTGCCCAGGCCGCGGGAGGTCGCCTCCAGTATGATGCCTTCTCCCGTATAGCCCAGCTTTTCCTGCATGTTCGGATCGGACGCGTCTCCGATGAAGGCCAGGAATGCGCTGACGTTCCTGATGTTGCCGTAGACCAGGAATGCCCTGTCGAAGATATCCTGCGAGGGACGGGGCACGAACTCCAGGCGCGCCGCGGGATAAGGCCTGAATTCGCTGCACACACGGCTCAGCCTTTCCACCAGCTCCGGCTCCATCGGCCGGCCCTTATCGTAGTTGCGGCGGGAGCGCCTGACATTGATGGCGGGATACCAGTCGGGTGAAAGCGGCATGGTGCTCATGATTTAAAAACCTGATTTAATCTGAATATCACTATGATATTGTCAAACCGGCCTTAAGGCAATTTTTTGCCGGAAATGGTACGGATGCTATAATCAGTCCAGGTTCGTTTGTGAAAAGATTGGAAGTGAGGCTAAACATGGATAAAGCATCTAACACCGCCGCAGTCGGCCATGCCGCCCTGAGGTTTAGCGGGCTGCACTTTGCCGACTACAGGCTTTATATGTTTTTGATGGCGCTGGTGGCCCTGGACATAGCCCTGCCCAATATATTTCATCACCTGGGCGCGCTGGGCCCCTCCCTGTTGCCTATGCAGTTCATCATCCTGCTGACCGGCCTGACGCTGGGCTGGCGTGCCGGCCTGCTGGCCGGGATGCTCAGCCCCGTTATCAGCTATCTGGTGTCGGGCATGCCCCTGGCTATCCTGCTGCCCCAGCTTACTCTGGAGAACATGGCCTACGGCTTCACAGCCGGTTTCCTGCGTGAAAATTTCGGCCTGGGCATTGGCAGGTCGCTGATCATATCGATGCTGGCAGGCAGGCTTGTCTTATGGCTGGGAGTCAGCTTAATTTATTTTGGCCAGCCCCTTCCCGCGCCCTCTGTAATGCCCTGGGTAACCGGCGTCCTGCCTGCGGTGAATTCGCCGCTGGCTTACCTGGCGGCAGCCATGCTGCAGGGACTGCCGGGCCTGGCCGCCCAGATATTGTTCATACCATCTGCAGTGAAGGTGGCTGACCGGTGGCTGCAAAAGGCCTGAGCGGCGGGCTGATAGCCGCTTTCCGCGGCAGCGGTGACACGCTGCGCGTCTATCATGACGGCAGGCTGGTCTTCAGCTCGGTCAAAGACAGGCTGGCGCCGCTCATCGAGTATATCGGCAGTTTAGCCCACTCCTTTCAGGGCGTCTGCATACTGGACAGGGTGGTCGGCAACGCTGCCGCCCTGCTGCTCATAAGGGCTGCCTGCCGTGAGGTGTTCTCGGAGACAGGCAGCGAGCACGCCGCCGCTACCTTATCCGCCGCCGGCATCGCTTTCCGCTTTGATAAAACCGTGCCCTTCATCCTGAACGACAGCGCCGACGGCATGTGCCCGATGGAAAAATTATCGCTGGGCAAAACGCCTGAAGAGTTCCTGGACTGCCTCACCCCTGCGTCCCGTTAGCCTCATTTAACAACGGGCGGGCGATTCAACTATAATTGGCCCACTGATTGCAGGAGGTGTTGACCATGGCTGACGGCTATCCGGTAAACCTTGAAATCGACTATCCCGGGCGCAAACTCAACAGGCTGACAACGTTCTTCCGCATCTTCATGCTCATTCCCATCATGATCGTCTTCCTGTTGCTGGTAGGCATGAGCTACAGCAGCGGTGGAACCGATTCCGGCGCACGCGCCGGCTCGTGGGTGGCAGGCTTCGGCTTCGTCTTCCTGCCGCTGATACTGATGCTGCTCTTCCGCAAGAAATACCCTCGCTGGTGGTACGACTGGAACCTGAATATGAGCGGATTCACCTACAGGCTCAACAGCTATTTTTACCTGCTGACGGATGTCTACCCCTCCACGGACGAGGAGCAGGCCGTGCACCTGACGCTGCCCTACCCCGATGCCTCCGCCTTGAACCGCTGGCTGCCGCTGGTCAAGTGGTTCCTGGCCATCCCGCATATAATCATCCTGATGTTCCTGGGGCTGGCAGCACTGGTCGTTACCATCATTGCCTGGTTCGCCATACTCTTTACCGGCAACTATCCCCGCGGGCTGTTCGATTTCGTCGTCGACGTAATGAGGTGGAATTTCCGCGTTTTCGCATATGCAATGATACTGACCACCGATAAATACCCGCCTTTCAGGCTGGGTGTGTAACCAGGAGAATTCAATGAGCGACCATTTTTACAATAAGAAAGCCCTGGAAAAGCTGGGCAAGCTGTTCACGCTCAAGCCCGAAGTGGTCAAGGCCTTCATGGATTTTGACGCCAAGGTTTTTGCTGATGGCAGCCTGGACATCAAGACCAAGGAGCTGATGGCTGTGGCCTGCGCGCACGTCACGCAGTGCCCTTACTGCATAGAGGGCCACACCAAACGGGCCAAGAAAGCGGGGGCGACTGATGAGCAGATCGCCGAGGCCATCCTGGTGGCTGCCGCTATGCGGGCCGGAGGCTCGATGGCGCACAGCTGCATAGCCATGGAAGCTATCGAGGAGTGACCTGCGGCGGGCGGCCTTTACTGGCCGTTGCGCTTGTCCTGGTACATGAACTTATCGGCCATTTCCAGCAGGTCGCTCAGGTTGCAGGGAGCGCCGGCCTGGCTGCTGGCCATGCCGAAGCTCAGCGACAGGCGATAGGCCTTTTTGGCGGTTGAGTTGAATTTGCTTATCTTGTCCTCGAGGCGCTGGATGATGGTCTTGGAATAGCTGTCGTCCGACCCCGGCATAAAGACGGCAAACTCGTCGCCGCTGATGCGTCCCACGATATCCGACTCGCGGAAGGTCTCCTTGAGCATCCTGGCGGCGTTGACCAGGGCCGAGTCACCCTCAAGATGGCCCAGGTGGTCGTTTATCCACTTGAGCTTGTCTATGTCCGCGAACAGCAGGGTGACGCCCTTGTTCATGCGGTAGCTCAGCTTAAGCTGCTGTGTGGCCATGGTAAGGAAACCCCGCCTGTTGTAGACGCCCGTCAGGTCGTCGATCAGCGACAGTGACTTGAACAGCTCTTCGCTCTGCTTGCGCTCGGAAACATCCACGATGGTGCCCAGCGTGGCCAGCCTGCCGTCGTAATGGATGGAGGTCACCGACTCCATGAACCACTTGAGCTGTCCGCTCTTGGTCTTCACCCTGTAGTCGTAGGTCTTGAATTGCTCGCTGCGCTCCTTCAGCGCTCTCACCGCCTCCTGCCTGACCTTGGCGGCGTCCTCGGGCAGCACCAGGGAGAGCGGCTGCACGCCCTTCAGCTCGCTCTCGCTGTAGCCCAGATAGTTGCGAAACTGCGGGTTGACCAGTGTAAACCTGTTGTCCTGCACTATGTACATGCCGATGGGCGAGTTGTTAAAGATAACGCGGAAAAGGTCCTCGGCCTGTTTGCGCTCCGTGATATCCTGTCCGGAGCTGAATGTACCGACTATCCTGCCGGTTTCATCACGCAGCAGGGCCTCATGCCAGGCGATGATCCTCTCCTCGCCGCTGGAGGTCAGCAAGGGCCTTTCCAGGTATTTGACGGGATCGCTCTGGCCGGTTACCAGCTTTTCAAAATCCTGGCGCGCTCCCTCCCTGGCGCTGGCCGGCACAAAGCTATAAAACCAGCTCGTGCCCACGATGTCCTCTTCGTTCAGGCCTATCAGTTCCCTGCCCTTGCGGTTGATCATGGTTACATTCTCGTTCTGGTCCAGCGCTACCAGGACGGATTCCTCCGTGTCGAGCAGGTTCTGCAACTTATCCTTCTCCCTGGCCAGGTTGTGGAACAGTATGTCGTAGGGCTTGACCAGGTGAACCACCACTATGGCGCGGTAGATCAGGAAAAAGGAGACCAGGTAGAACAGGTATCCCAGCAGGTTGAAGACGCCGGTTGAGGTGCGGTACAGCATGAAGGCTGCCTCGGCGACGACACCGGCAGCCAGGGAGAAAAGCAGGTAATTTAATACCAGACGGTTGAATTTACTGCGCCGTATCCACAGCAGGCCCCCGGCCATTATGAACATCGAGCATATCAGGAACTCGCTGGCGACATAGAACAGCGTGGTTCCCTCCCCCTCGACGTAGCATGCAGGGAAGGTCTGCCAGAGAAATATCGAGGCCAGCAGAAGGCTGCAGACCAGCGTAAATCCCGTAATGGTCAGCCGTATCTTGATGCCTCGGTTGATGAAAAAGGGCGCCGCCAGCATGGCCAGGCTCTGAATATACCTGGCTCCCAGCCGCGCCTGCATCTGTACATTCTGGCCGAACTGGGAAAAGGGCATGCCCTCGAAGGTCATGGTGTGGAACAGCTCCAGTATGCCGATAAATATGAAGGCTATGCCCAGGAAGGTAAAGTACCTGTTATCGGCATAGCTGCGCGAGTGCCAGGCAACAATGAAGATGCAGAAGCAGACAACGATGCTGCAGAGTTCGACTACGATGAAAAACAACAGCTGGTTATACAGGCTCGTCAGGTAAATGGCGGCCAGTATGCTCACGCTCAGGAGGACACGCAGGACTATACCGAGAGGTGTCAATTTTCTCCGCAGCTATAAGAAAGCGTCTTCAACAGGCGGCGACTGTGCTACAGGCCAAGATTATACCAGACTTTTATTGCTTCGGATAGCATGACATAACTAGTCGATGACGTTTTGCAGTATCTCGGCCCGGACCGGCCGCTGGCCCGCTGGATCGAACTGGATGGCCACCAGGTCGATGCGCCAGTCCTCGGGCAGGCCCTCGTGCGAACCTATATAATCCAGAGCGGCCGCCACCAGCCTTTGTCTCTTCAGTCCGGTGACCGATTCCTCCGGGGAGCCGAAGGAGACGCCCGACTTGCCGCGCACCTCCACGAACACCAGCGTGTTTTTGTGCCTGGCTACGATATCGATCTCTCCGTGGCGGCAGCGGTAATTTTTCTCCAGCAGGTGGTAGCCCTGCTTTTTGAGCAGCCGGCAGGCCAGCTCCTCCCCAGCTTTCCCCAGCTGCTGCTTCTTCAAATCATCCTCGCCAGCTGGCGCACGGGCGAAAAGGTCTGACGGTGCTCGGCGCAGGCGCCGTGGACCCGCAGGCATTCCAGGTGCTGCCCAGTGCCGTACCCTTTGTGTTCGCAGAACCTGTATTCCGGGTACCTGGCGTCGAGCTCCATCATGATGCGGTCACGCGTGACCTTGGCCACTATTGAGGCGCAGGCCACCGATATGCAGCGCCGGTCGCCTTTGACGATGCCCTTCTGTGGAATACGCAGCCTGGGCAGCGGCACTGCATCGGTCAACAGGTAGTCCGGCGGGGAGGCCAGCGCTTCCACCGCCATCTTCATGGCCAGCTTGGTGGCATTCAATATATTGATGTTATCGATCATGTCGGCCGATACGATGCCGGTGCTGAACTCGATGCCCGAATCCTGCATCAGGATGTACAGGTCCTGGCGGTCCTTTCCCTGCAACAGCTTGCTGTCCTTGACCAGCCTGAGCCAGCGGAATTTAACCGTTGCAGGCAGGACGACCACGGCGGCCACCACCGGCCCGGCCAGCGCACCTCGGCCCGCTTCGTCCAGCCCGGCCACGCGGGCGTAGCCGGACGCATACAGCGCCTTCTCCTCGTTGCGGTCCGGGCTGTTCCCGGCCTTTTTAGCGGGCTTTTTCAATTATTCGGCCCTCTGTTTTTCAGCCTGACGCGGCAGGGTATTTTTTGGAAAGCGCCGGCAGTATTGCCTGCCAGATAAGATTGCTCACTGTTTCCAGCGGCTGCTGAGCAGCGACCACTATCCAGCGGCCGGGCTCGGCCTGTGCAGACCTGAGGTAGCCGTCTCGCACGGCGTGGTGAAAGGCCAGGCCTTCAGCTTCGAAGCGATCCTCATGGCTGTTGTGTTTTCGTTCCAGGCCGGCATCGGCCGGTGTATCCAGCAGAATGGTGATGTCCGGTTTGAGGCCGCCGGCCGCAAAGGCATTGATGGTCCGGATCGTATCTAAGTCAACCCCGCGCCCGTATCCCTGGTAAACAACGGTGGAGTCGGTAAAGCGGTCGCACACCACCACCTTTCCGGCCTGCAGGGCCGGCCTTATCACGTCCTTCACCAGCTGGTAGCGGGAGGCGGCGAAGAGCAGGAGCTCCGCCTCCGCATCTATGTTGAATCCCCGCCTGACCTTCAGGATGTCCCTGATCTTGTCGCCCAGCGGGGTGCCTCCGGGCTCCTGAGTGAGGATAACGGGTATGCCGCAGCTGTGGATTCTCTTATGCAGGCTGCGGGCCTGCGTGCTCTTGCCGCAGCCCTCGCATCCTTCCAGGGTGATGAACAGGCCGGAATAAGGGCTCATAGTTCAATGAAAGGGAATGTATCAGTCGTTGACTATTTTAACGCGCCGTCCGGGTTCCTTGCCAGTGCTCCTGGAGGTCACCTCGTGCCTCTCGGCCAGCATGTGCTGCAGCCGGCGTATAAAGGCGTTCTGGGGGCTGAGCTCAACCTCTTTCTTGCCCTGTTTCACGTCTTCGATAGCCTGCATGGCCTCTTCCATGGCCGTGTCCATGGTTTCATCCCTGGGTCCCGTATAAATCGTGGCCAGGCAGTGCCGCAGCTGCTGCAGGCTGTTAGCGCGTATGGCATACACGGGTATGCCCAGCTGCTCGGCGTCCCTCAGCTTTTGCGGCTTGCGGCGGAAATAGTTCTTGGTGGTGATCAGCAGGTTGGATTTCTTGAGGTCCTCGCTGATCTCTATATCCAGGCCCTTCTCATGTGCGGCCTGCTCCAGTATGGGGCGGTTTATTCCGAAAAGGTAGATGCGCAGCTTCTGCTTTTGGCCCTCAGCCCTGGCCGGGGTTTCGTGGCCGGCGCTCTGCTCCTTGATAATGTTTCCGTCCTGGTCCAGCCAGCGCACCTCGGATTTGCTCTGCCTGCCGTGCAGCACGGCGTCCACGGCCTGCGCCACGTCCGGGTGCACCAGCACCTTGTAGCGCTCCTGAATCTCCACCACGATATCGAAGGTGGGGGGAGCCTTGCGCTCCAGCACGGATTTCTGCGTGTGGCGGCGACGCGCCTCCTCGTCTCCCAGCGTCACCGTCTGTATGCCTCCTATCAGGTCGGAGAGAGTGGGATTCATCATTAAGTTTTCCAGGCTGTTGCCGTGGGCCGTCCCCACCAGCTGGACTCCGCGCTCGGCGATGGTGCGGGCGGCGTCGGCCTCCAGGCTGGTGCCGATCTCGTCGATGATGATGACCTCGGGCATGTGGTTTTCCACGGCCTCGATCATTACTGCATGCTGCAGCGTCGGCGTAGGCACCTGCATCCTGCGTGCGTGGCCAATGGCCGGGTGCGGAATATCGCCGTCGCCCGCTATCTCGTTGGAGGTGTCCACAACGATGACCCTCTTCTTCAGGTCGTCGGCCAGCACGCGCGCCGTTTCGCGCAGCATGGTGGTCTTGCCTATGCCCGGCGGCCCCATCAGCAGCACGCTCTTGCCGGTCTCCACCAGGTCCTGGATGATCTTGGCCGTGCCCATGACGGCGCGGCCCACGCGGCAGGTCAGGCCGACTATCTTCCCTTCACGGTTCTTGATGGCTGATATGCGGTGCAGCGTGCGGGTCAGGCCGGCGCGGTTGTCCCCGCTGAAGGTGCCGATGCGGCTGGTGATGTACTGGATGTCCTCTACAGTGACCTCGCGATCGCCCAGGAAGACCTCCCGGTTGGGGAAACGCGCCTCGGGCAGCCGGCCCAGGTCGAGCACTATCTCCAGCAGGTCGCCGTTCTGGTCTTCCTGCTTGAGATGCGTGGATATCTGGTGGGGTATGACAGTGAGCAGTGATTGGATATCGTCGATATCTACTTTATGCATAGAGGCTTAGAATACGCTCTATTTACCATCCTCTAACGGCCAGCAAATTATCCTCGGGTATGCCTTTTATATCCAGGCCGGGCATGGCGGCGCCCAGCGTTTTGGAGACGTCGGCGATGATGGCCGGGTCCTTATAATGCGTGGTTGCCTTGACGATGGCCTTGGCGCGGGCTGAAGGGTCGCTGGACTTGAATATGCCCGAGCCCACGAACACGCCCTCGGCGCCGAGCTGCATCATTAATGCGGCGTCGGCAGGAGTGGCCACCCCGCCTGCGGCGAAGTTCACCACCGGCAGCTTGCCGGCCTTATGTACCTCTATCACCAGCTCCAGCGGGGCCGATATGGCCTTGGCCTCGGCCGGCAGCTCGTCCTCGGACATGGACTGCAGCTTCTTCATCTCGGACAGCACGGCGCGCATGTGGCGCACGGCCTCCACGATGTTGCCCGTGCCCGCTTCGCCCTTGGTGCGTATCATGGCCGCGCCCTCGGATATACGGCGCAGCGCCTCGCCCAGGTCGCGGCAGCCGCAGACGAAGGGCACCTTAAAATCATGCTTCCACACGTGGTGGCTCTCGTCGGCCGGCGTGAGCACCTCGGACTCGTCGATGAAGTCCACGCCCAGCGCCTCCAGCACCTGTGCCTCGACAAAGTGCCCGATGCGGCACTTGGCCATCACGGGTATGGTCACAGCCTTCATGATGGCCGTGATTATATTGGGATCGGCCATGCGGGCCACGCCCCCGGCAGCGCGAATATCGGCGGGCACCCTCTCAAGCGCCATCACGGCGCAGGCGCCGGCATCCTCGGCTATCTTGGCGTGCTCCGGCGTAACAACGTCCATGATGACGCCGCCCTTGAGCATCTGGGCCAGGCCGGTCTTTACTTTCCAGGTTCCAGTATCCATATCAACCCCGTATTTAATAGATTTTAAGAAGGTGAAGCTGTTTTGACAAGTAAATTATAACATGTAACCCGCCCAAATTGAATTTGCTATAATGGGGCATCGGACATATAAATCCCAGCAGGCAGGACAGCCGGGCGAACGTGAGGCGGCCGAAACATGGAATATGAGAAAGTCACACTCGATAACGGGCTGAAGATCATTGCCTCCGTCATGCCGGGCACGCGCTCTGTGTCCGTGCTGTTCTTCGTGCGGGCCGGAAGCTGCTACGAGCGGGACCGTGAGGCGGGCATCTCGCACTTCGTCGAGCACATGTGCTTCAAGGGCACGCGGAAGCGGCCCAGCTCGCGCCAGATAAGCGAGGCCATCGAGGGCCTGGGAGGGATAATGAACGGCGGCACGGACCGTGAGCTGACCTCCTACTGGTGCAAGCTGGCCTCACAGCACTTCGAGGCGGCGGTGGACGTCATCGTCGATATTTTGCGCAATCCCCTGTACAGGGAGGAGGACGTGGTCAAGGAGCGCCAGGTGATCATCGAGGAGATAAACATGAGCCTGGACTCGCCCCAGCAGCGGGTGGGCATGCTGTTCGACGAGACGATGTGGCCGGGCAGCCCCATGGGCCGCGACGTGGCCGGCAGCGAGAAGACCGTCTCGGCCATCAGCGCAGCAGAGATGAAGCAATACATGTCCGGCTACTATGCGCCGGAGAACATGCTGGTCAGCATAGCGGGCGACTTCGACCCTAAGGCCGCGCTACCGGTAGTGACCGGGGCCATGGAGAACTGGCCGGCGGGAAGCCAGCCTGAATACATACCCAGCCTCACCGGGCAGGCCGGGCCGCGCCTGAAGATGGAGCACCGGCAGACCGAGCAGGTCAACCTGGTGCTGGGTGTGGAGGGCCCCTCGCTCTTCGACCAGGACAGGTTTGCCTGCGACCTGCTCAGCATGCTGCTGGGCGAGGGCATGAGCAGCCGGCTGTTCACCGAGATCAGGGAGAAGCTGGGGCTGGCCTACGACATACACAGCTACGTGGAGCATTTCCAGCAGACCGGCGTGTTCGTGATACAGGCCGGCGTGGACCCGGAGCAGGCGTCCAGGGCCACCCAAGCCGTCGTGGAGCAGCTTGCCGCGGTCAGGGAGGGCATAACAGAGGCCGAGCTGAACAAGGCCAGGGAGATGGCCAGGGGCAGGCTGTTGCTGAGCATGGAGAACAGCCGCAACGTGGCCGGCTGGTACGGCGCACAGGAGATGCTGACGGGCAAGATACTGGGGATCGACGACGTGACCGCCATTATCGAGCAGATAACGGCCGAAGATATAAAGCGCGTGGCGCAAAAGCTTTTCGCCACGAACAAACTTAACCTGGCCATGGTCGGCCCGGTGCAGGGCGAGGAAGAATTCCTGCGCCTGCTGGCTATCTGACGTAAAAAGGGCCGCCCCCCGATCGATCGGGGCGGCCCTTTCAATTACTTTCGGGTTAGCACTTAGTACTCGGGCATGGGCGGCATGGGCGGGGTCTTTTCCTTCTCGGGTATGTCGCAAACCAGCGACTCGGTCGTCAGTATCATGGTGGCGATGCTCGAAGCGTTCTCGAGCGCCGTCCTGGTGACCTTGAGCGGGTCGATGATGCCCTTGCCCACCATGTCGACGTAGTCGTTGTGCAGTGCGTCATAGCCGACGCCCTTCTTGCTGCGCCTTACCTTGTCGACGACCACGGAGCCTTCCTGGCCGGCGTTGATGGCGATCCAGCGCAGCGGCTCTTCCACGGCCTTCTTGATGATCTCGATGCCAGTCTTCTCGTCGGCATCGGCCTTGACCTTATCCAGCACCGGGCTGGCGTTGATGACGGCCACGCCGCCGCCGGGCAGGATGCCCTCCTCCACGGCAGCCCTGGTGGCTGAAAGCGCGTCCTCAACCCTGTGCTTCTTCTCCTTGAGCTCGACCTCTGTGGCGGCGCCGACTTTGATCACGGCCACGCCGCCGGCCAGCTTGGCCAGCCTCTCCTGCAGCTTCTCCTTGTCGTAGTCCGAGGTGGTCTCCTCGATCTGCGCCTTGATCTGCTTGATGCGGGCCTTGATGGCCTCGTCGGAGCCCTTGCCCTCGACGATGGTGGTGTTGTCTTTATCGGCCACCACTTTCCTGGCGCGGCCCAGGTCGGCCACTGTGGCTGAATCCAGCTTGCGGCCGATCTCCTCGGAGATGACCTTGCCGCCGGTCAGCATGGCGATGTCTTCCAGCATGGCCTTGCGCCTATCGCCGAAGCCAGGGGCCTTGACGGCCAGGCAGTTGAGCGTGCCCCTCAGCTTGTTGACCACCAGCGTGGCCAGGGCCTCGCCCTCGATGTCCTCGGCGATGATGATCAGGTTCTTGGATACCTGGAGCACCTTCTCCAGCACGGGCAGCAGCTCGGAGATGGCGGAGATCTTCTTATCGGTAATAAGGATGTAGGGGTCCTCGATCTCGGTCTTCATCTGGTCGGCGTTGGTGATGAAATAGGGGCTGATGTAGCCGCGGTCGAACTGCATGCCTTCCACGTAGTCCGTCTCGAACTGCAGTCCCTTAGACTCCTCGACGGTGATGACGCCGTCCTTGCCCACCTTCTCCATGACCTCGGCGATCAGGTTGCCGATCTGCTCATCGGCGGCCGAGATGGTGGCCACCTGCGCCACCTGTTCCTTGGTGGTCACGGGGCTGGACATCTTCTTCAGCTCGTCAACCATGGCCAGCACGGCCTTCTCAATGCCGTGCTTGAGCGCCATGGCGTCGGCGCCGGCTGCGATATTCTTGAAGCCCTCGGTCACGATGGCCTGGGCCAGCACTGTGGCGGTGGTGGTGCCGTCGCCGCACTTATCGTTGGTCTTGGTGGATGCCTCCTTGACCAGCTGTGCGCCCATATTCTCGAAGGGGTCGGGCAGCTCGATATCCTTGGCGATGGTGACGCCGTCGTTGATCACGCTGGGCGGGCCGAACTTCTTGTCCAGTGCCACGGGGCGGCCGCGCGGCCCCAGTGTGACTTTGACCGCGTTGGTCAGCGCGTCGATGCCGTTTTTCAGCGACCTGCGCGCATCCTCTCCATATTTAATCTGTTTTGCCATTTAACCTCTTTACCTCCTATATAAATAAATGGTTATGCTCGTTTAAAATTTGATTACTTCTTCTTGGCCAGGATGTCGGCTTCCCTGAGCAGGATGAGCTCCTCGTCGTCCTCCTTGATCTCGGTGCCGCCGTACTTGGCGAAGATCACGATATCGCCCACAGCCAGGTCCATGGGTATCCTTTTGCCCTCATCGGACAGCTTTCCCGGGCCGACGGCCAGCACCTTGCCTTCCTGCGGTTTTTCCTTGGCAGTGTCCGGCAGAAAGATGCCGCCCTTGGTCTTTTCCTCTTTTTCCAGGGGTTTTACCAGCACCCGGTCACCCAGAGGTTGAATTTTAACAGCCATACTTGCCTCCTTTTTGAAAAATTAGCAATCTCTTTAACAGACTGCTAGATGATAGCACAAAAAATTATCAAAGTAAAGGGGTGACTGCTAAAAATTGAGGTTTTGGGTGGAAAGGGGTGATTTTAGAAGTTGTAGCCGGCTTTTTTATAGTCGTTGAGGGCCCTTTCCTGCAGCCCGGCCTTATCGGCCAGCTCGGCGGCGTGGCCCCATTTGCCCTCGGCCTCGTAGCCCTGGATCTGCTCCTCCAGGCTGGCGGCTTCCTCGGGCGATTCAGTCACGTTGGCCGAGAACCTGGACACGGAGCGCCTGACCTTGGCCCCGCACTTGGGGCAGGCTGATAGGGGCTTATCGGACATCCTCTGCAGCGTATCGAAGCCCCGCCGGCAATAGCTGCAGCCGTCCTTGATGGCCCTGTACTCGTAGATAGGCATGTCTTTACTCGGGTTCAGCCATTATTTTGCCACCTGAAGCGGGCAAAGTCTATTTAAATAAATATTGGGGCTGATTTGACCACTGAGGTAAGAAGTGATAGAACCTAAGATAATGCAGCTTGTTGCTGGAACAGGAGGTAAATGCTATGGCAAGTGTCACAAATTGGTATGGCGAGAGAATTGATAAATTAAGGCAATTATCCACACCGAGGTTGCTGTTACTGATAACGGTCAAATTCCTTGCCGGGGTGGCCATAGGCCTACTGCTGGCAATGTGGCTACCGGCATGGGTCTGGTGGATATTTCTTGTGGCAGCACTGCTATTGGCAATTCCTCTATATGCCAAGTTATTTAGCTAAAGATTAGCTGACTATCGTCTGTGTGGCTGCCGTTAAATTGACCGTTTACCTGTTAGCGGGTAGAATGAGATTGAAATGAGTGCGGGCAGGATAGGAAAGGAATGGGATGCCAGGCGCGTCAGGGCGCTGCGGGCGCATCTCAAGCTGACGCAGCAGGGCATGGCGGCCGAGCTGGGGACCAGGCAGCAGACCATCAGCGAGTGGGAGGTGGGTGACTATGCGCCCAGAGGCATGTCTGTCAGGATGCTGAACATCGTGGCGGACAGGAGCGGCTTCAAATATAAGTCCTAGTCATCTCTTTTTTTACCCGGCGATACACGTTATCAGGTAGTGAAATGAAGGTGGACAGCGAGAGGACGGTGGCGAAGCTCTGGAGGTCGGGCAGGTTCTCCAGCTTCGAGGACGACACCGGCAACGGGATAGAGGTGGTCTATCCCGGCAGGGAGAGCACCCGCGCCGGCTGCGATTTCCAGGACGTCGTCATTCAGGTTAACGGCGAGAAGGCTGTGGGGGACGTGGAGGTGCACCTGATGTCGGACGGCTGGCAGAAGCACGGCCACCACCGGGACCCGGCCTATAACGGCATTATGCTGCACGTGGCCATGTGGCAGCGGGGCAGGCTGCCGGTCAGCCTGCAGGACGGCCGCAGCATTCCCACCGTCATACTGCACCGCTATATACCGGCAGAGGCGCTGCGCAGCTTCCGGCCCGGAAGCAGGGTCAAGCCCTGCCGGAACAGGCGCCGGTATCTCAGGGAAGGTGTGCTAAAGGACGTGCTGCTGGAGGCCGGCCGGCAGAGGTTCGAGCAGAAGGCGGCAAAATATGCCGGGATGCTGGGACAGGAAGAGCCAACGCAGGTCCTGTATCAGGGCATCTGCCGGGCGCTGGGCTACTCACGCAACATGGGGCCCTTTGAGGAGCTGTCGTCCAGGCTGAGGCTTTCCTTTCTGTACGAGAATGCAAAAGGTTTACATAATAAGATGGGATTGCTGATGGGCGCAGCCGGGCTGCTGCAGTCGCAGCGGTCGCCGGACTTCCCGCTGGACGATGAAGCTTCCGCGATGGAGGAGGCCTGGCGCTGTCTTGGTGCGGCGATACCAAGCCCAGTCGTCAGCGGCTGGCGCATGGCCTACATCCGCCCGCCCAACCACCCGGTCAGGCGGCTGGCCGGGCTGGGCTACCTGCTGCAAAGGTACGAGTGCGCGGGCCTGCTCAATGGCCTGCTCAGTAAAATCTGCGAGGCGGAGCAAAAGCCGTCCGTGCTGGACGTGGCGCTGATGATAGAAGAAGTTCCTTACTGGAGCGGGCACTTTGATTTCGGCCGCCGACAATCCCGGCCGTCGGCCTTACTCGGGAAATCAAGAGCAGCCGAGATAGCCGTCAACGCCGTGCTGCCCTTCGCCGCCGCCTACGCACGGCAGATGAAAGACAGGGCGCTGGAGAGCAGAGCCATACATTTATTCAATGAATATCATGCACTGCAGCGCAACGAGCTGACGGGTTACATGGCTGAGGCGCTTTGTTTAGATGACGGAAAAGGGTTCAGCGCCTGCCTGCAGCAGGGGCTGCTGCACATCTATCACGGCTGGTGCCGGGTTAAGGACTGCCGGGCCTGCCCGCTGTCCTGACGCCGAAGGCCAGCCCGGGCACCACGTCCAATCCCAGGCCGTCCACGTCGCCAGCCTTAAAGTGGTAGTAGGCGCAGGCGCCGACCATGGCGGCGTTGTCCGTGCACAGCACGGGCGGGGGTATGAGCACAGGCAGGGGTGAATCGGCAGTGATGCGCTCCCGTAAGGCAGCGTTGGCGGCCACGCCTCCGGCCAGCAGTATCTGCCTGACGCCGTGCCTCCGCGCCGCCTGTATGGTCTTGGCCGCCAGCACGTCCACGATGGACTCTTGGAAGGCGGCTGCCGCCTGCCTGACCCACTCCGCATCAAGCTCATTTTTAGCCTCGGCCATATGCAGCAGGGCCGTCTTGACGCCGCTGAAGCTGAAGTCATCCGTGTCCTTGAGCCAGGAGCGCGGCAGGGAAAGCGATGTGCTGACCCCCCTGGTGGCGGCCTGGATGGCCGGCCCGCCGGGATAGCCCAACCCCAGTATCCTGGCGCCCTTATCGAAGGCCTCGCCGGCGGCGTCGTCCCTGGTGCTGCCCAGCTTGCGGAACTTGAGATGGTCCTGCATCAATATAAGGTCGGAGTGGCCGCCTGAGACGATAAGGCAGAGGCAGGGCAGCTCCGGCTTCACCTCAGAGAGCCAGTTGGCGTAGATATGGGCCTCCAGGTGGTTGACGCCGATCAGCGGCAGCCGGTTGGCCAGCGCGGCGGACTTGGCGAAGTTGACGCCCACGATCAAGGAGCCGGCCAGTCCCGGTCCCCTGGTAACGGCCACGGCGTCAATCTTATCCAGGCCGAGGCCGGCCTCCTTGAGGGCCTGCTCGGCCACGGGCAGCATGGTCAGCATGTGCTGGCGGGAGGCCACCTCCGGCACGATGCCGCCGTAGCGGGCGTGTATCTCAACCTGCGAGGCGATGACGTTGGAAAGTATGCGGCTGCCGTCCTGCACGACGGCGGCCGAGGTCTCGTCGCAGGAGGTCTCAACGGCGAAGATGAACATGGCTGCGATTATAGCACAAAGCTAAACGCCCACCCGGCGATTGATGTTTTCAAGCTGGATTGTTAAAATTAGAGCCCGGCCTCAAGCGCCGTGTGAATGTGAGGTATACGAATGGATATCACCTGGTTCGGACATTCCTGTTTCCGCATCAAAGGTAAAGAGGTAGTGATACTGACCGACCCCTGCGCCGAGTCCACCGGTTACTCCATCAGCAAGATGCAGGCCGATATCGTCACGGTCAGCCATGCGCATCCCGGCCATTCCAACCTCGAGGCGCTGGAGGAAGGCTACCGGCTGATAAACGGGCCGGGCGAATACGAGATCAAGGACACCTATATCACCGGCATTGCCGCCTACCACGATGGTGAGAAGGGCGCCAGGCTGGGGAAGAACACGGTGTACGTCATAGAGTTCGAGGGCGTCACGCTCTGCCACCTGGGCGATCTGGGGCACCAGCTTTCGCCCGAGTTCGTAGGAGACATGGGCAACATCAACGTCCTCCTCCTGCCGGTGGGCGGCCATTCCACCATTGCCGCGGCCGTGGCGGCGGACCTGGTGAGGAACCTCAACCCGGGCTTCGCCGTGCTGATGCACTACAAGACGGCCGACGAGAAGGCGGAGCTGGACTTCCCCGAGAAGTTCCTCAAGGAGATGGGCATCAAGGAGCTGGCCAGCCAGCCCAAGCTGGTGGTGACGCGCACCAGCATACCCTCCAGCACCCAGGTTATAATGCTTGATTACCGGAGCTGACCTTTTATGAGCATAGCGAAGAGCCTGTTCGAGCTGCAAGCAATTGAGCAGGCCATCCTCGCCCATAACAGGGAGCTCGAAGATATCAATTCCCGCATAAGCCGCAACGCCGCCTATGAGCAGGCCAGGTCCGCCCTGGACGAGGCGCAGGCCGGCAGGTCGGAGCTCGAGAAGCAGTACAAGGAGCTGGACGCCGAGGCCGAGCAGGTCAGGGGCAACATCCAGCAGATAAACGTCAAGCTCTACGGCGGCAAGATCAATAATCCCAAGGAGCTGATGGGCTTTGAGCAGGAAGCTGAGATGCTCAAGGGCCAGCTGGGCAAGAAGGACGACGTGCTGCTGGACCTGATGGAGAAGATAGACAACGGCAAGTCCGCCATCAAAAAGTTGCAGGAGACCCTCAAGCAGGCCGAGGACGCCTGGGGCAAGGAGAAGCAGGAGCTGGGCGTGCAGGCCGGCAAGCTGAAGGAAGAGCTGAAGGAGCTCGAGGGCAAGAGGCAGGAGGCGCTGGCGGCGGTGGACAGGGAAGCAATGGCGCTGTACGAGGGCATCAAGGGCAGGAAGGGGCAGGCCGTGGTCAGAGTGGAGCAGGGGCGCTGCCTGGGATGCCGTGTTACGCTCTCCATCAGCGAGCTGCAGCGCGTGCGTGGCAATGCCATCGTGACCTGCAGCAACTGCGGTCGCATTTTGTATTTGAGCTGAATTTGACCTGCTGCAGCGCAAGTTGTAGAGTAGGTTAGCCAAGCAGGCCGGGTGACCGCCCCGGTGATCATCGGGGAGGAAAGTCCGAACTCCTCCAGGCAGGGTGCTGGGTAACGCCCAGGAGGGGCGACCCTACGGAAAGTGCAACAGAAACATACCGCCCCGACCCGTCGGGGTAAGGGTGAAATGGTGAGGCAAGAGCTCACCGGCGGCCGGGTGACCGGCCGGCCGTGCAAACCCCACCCGGAGCAAGACCTAATAGGGGGACATGGCACGCCTGGGCCCACCCCGGGTTGGTCGCATGACCCCGGTAGCAATGCCGGGGCTAGATGGATGGCCACCGCTCCGATTTATCGGAGGCACAGAATTCGGCTTACAGGCCTGCTTGGCATTTATGCCTTTGAGCGTTAAGGTACTATCATTTACGGTACAATCTTATATTGCTGGCACCCGGTTCAGCACTGGAGAATTTGAATGACTATGAAAAAGACCACCATCCTGAGCATCATGCTGGCGGCGGCGCTGATGATAACCAGCCTGCCGCTGGCCGGGTGCCAGGCGCCTTTTATCCCCAGCGCGGCGGACAAGCAGACGCTGCAGGACCTGCCGCCGGATTTCCTCAGGCTGAGCCAGGCCTGGCAGATACTGCACCAGTACTTCGTCGATAAGAAGCAGCTCGACCCGGTCAAGATGGCGCAGGGCGCCATCCGCGGCATGGTGCAGGCTGTGGGCGACCCCTACACCGAGTATTTTTCGCCACAGGTCTACCAGTCCACCATCGTGGACTATACCGGGCAGTACCAGGGCATTGGCGCCTACCTGGGCAAGAAGGACCAATATATAGTGGTCATCGCCCCCATGCCCGATTCGCCGGCGGAGAAGGCCGGCATCAAGTCCGGCGACTACATACTCAAGATCGACGGCCAATCCACCGAGGCCATGACCACCGACGAGGCCTCGCTCAAGATACGCGGCCCGGCCGGCACCAAGGTCACGCTGACCGTAGGCAGGCAGGGAGAGAAGGAGCCGCTGGAGATAAGCATCCAGAGGCAGGAGATCAGGATGGCCTCGGTCAAGTCCGAGATGCACGGCGATATAGCCTACATCAGGATCCAGCAGTTCCTGCTGCCCACCATCGATGATTTCAAGAAGGCGCTGCAGGATGCGTTCAACCAGGGCGCCAAGGGTGTGGTGCTGGACCTGCGCGATAACCCGGGCGGCCTGCTCAGCGAGGCGATCGACGTGACCAGCCAGTTCCTGGTGCGCGGCATCGTGGTCAAGGTGGTGGACAAGGACGGCGTTGAGAACGTACAGAAGGTCAAGCCGGGCGGATTAGCGCAGAATACACCGCTCATCGTCCTGGTGAACGGCGGCAGCGCCAGCGCCAGCGAGATCGTGGCGGGCGCACTGCAGGATAACGGCAGGGCCAAGCTGGCCGGCAGCAAGACCTTCGGCAAGGCCAGCGTGCAGAACTTCGTCAAGCTGGACGACGGCTCGGCCATCAAGGTGACCATAGCGCACTACTATACGCCCAACGGCACGCTGATAAGCGGGACCGGGTTGAAGCCGGACTACCCCACCAGCCTGCTGGGGGATAATTTGACGAGCTGGGCGGTGGACTACCTGAACGCCACCATCGCCGGGCAGCCCATCCAGGCGCCTCCAGTGGCGGCGGACAACGTGACCTCGATCAACCGCTAGGGGGCCTTGCCGGCCATGTCCAGAAAGTAGCGGTGGAAGCGGGCATCGTCGGTCAGCTCGGGGTGGAATGAGATGGCCAGCAGGTTGTCCTGCCTGGCGGCAACGATCTCACCATCGGGCAGCCTGCATAATATCTCCACTTTTTTACCGGCCTTCTCGATATAGGGGGCGCGTATAAAGACCCCGGTGAAGGGGCCGTCGCGTAGCGCCGGAACTTCCAGCCTGGCTTCAAAGCTGTCCACCTGACGGCCGAAGGCGTTGCGCCTGACCGTTATATCCATCAGCCCCAGTGTCTCCATGCCCGTATCGTCGGGGTTGCGTGCGTCCCTGGCCAGGCAGATCATGCCGGCGCAGGTGCCCCAGACCGGCCTGCGGGCGGCCAGCCTCTTGATGGGTTTGACCAGGTCGAAGACATGCAGCAGCTTCATGATGGTGGTGCTCTCGCCGCCGGGTATCACCAACCCGTCCAGTCCCTTCAGCTCATCCGGCAGCCGCACTTCTACGGCCTGCGCGCCCAGCTTATCGAACATGCAGATATGCTCGATGAAGTCTCCCTGTAAGGCCAGCACTCCGATCTTCATGGCAGTCCTGTAAAAAGTATAAGGTGCGGCGGAGGCCTGAGACCTGCGGCCGCACCAGAATTTTACATTATCCGGGTCGATTAGAGGATGGGGAGGTATTTCTTGATCTCGTACTCGGTGACCTGGATGCGGTAGTTGTTGTATTCCACCTTCTTGTTCTGGATGAAGGCGTTGAAGATGTGATCGCCCAGCGCCTTCTTTATCATCTGTGACTTCTCGGTCAGCGTTATGGCCTCCTCCAGGCTGCCCGGCAGGACCTTGATGCCGCGGCGCCTGCGCTGCTCCTCGGTCATCTGGTAGACGTTCTCCTCGACAGGCTCGGGCGGATCATAGCCCTTCTCGATTCCTTCCAGCCCGGCGGCCAGCATCACGCTGAAGACCAGGTAGGGGTTGCAGGCGGGGTCAGGGGACCTGTACTCGATGCGGGTGGCAGTCTCCCGGCCGGGCTTGTATTCGGGCACGCGTATCAGGTCGGCACGGTTGCGCCTGGCCCAGGATACATAGACCGGCGCCTCGTAGCCCGGCACCAGCCGCTTGTAGGAGTTGACCCACTGGCTGGTGACGGCGGTTATATCGGGGGCATGCTTGAGCAGCCCGGCGATGTAGTTCCTGGCCAGCTTGGACAGGTGGAAGGGGTCGTTCTTATCGAAGAAGGCATTGCGTTCGCCCTTGAACAGTGACTGGTGTACGTGCATGCCGCTGCCGTTCTCGCCGAAGATGGGCTTGGGCATGAAGGTGGCGTAGACGTTGTTCTCCATGGCGATCTGCTTGACCACCAGGCGGTAGGTCATGACGTTGTCCGCCATGGTCAGCGCGTCGGTGTACCTCATGTCAATCTCGTGCTGGCTGGGGGCAACCTCGTGGTGCGAATATTCCACGCCGACGCCCATCTCCTCCAGCGCCAGCACGGTCTTGCGCCTGAGGTCCACGGCCATGTCGAGCGGTACCAGGTCGAAGTAGCCGCCGGAATCGAGTATCTCCGTGCCGGTGTTGTTCTTGAAGTAAAAATACTCCAGCTCGGGGCCGACGTAGTAGGTGTAGCCCAGGTCGGCGGCGCGTTTCAGGTTCTTCTTGAGAATGTAACGGGGGTCGCCCTCGAAGGGCTGGCCGCCCGGCTTGTAAATATCGCAGAACATGCGGGCCACGGACTGCTCCTTGGGCCGCCAGGGGATAAGCTGGAAGGTGTCCGGGTCGGGCAGTGCGATCATGTCACTCTCGTCGATGCGGGCGTAGCCCTCGATGGAGGAGCCGTCGAAGCCCATGCCCTCCTCCAGCGCCTTCTCCAGCTCCTCGATGGTGATGGAGAAGCTCTTGAGAAAGCCAAGTATATCGGTAAACCACAGGTTCACGAACTTGACGTCGTGCTCCTTTGCCATTTTCAGTACGTACTCTACAGAGTCAGACCTGTCTTTCGTAGCCATATTCCCTCCTGTATTTCCCCCTTATTGGGGTTAATCAAAACATAAATTAGGGTCAAAGTCAAAGAGGATTTACCCTCTGCCCGGCCGTGTGGCGGGCTCGAAAATATGGCGGCGCCGCCCGCACCCGGCGCCGCTTAATCGTTGAGGAGTCTGATGAGTCTAAATGTCGAAGTACAGATAAAACTCGTGCGGGTGCGGCCTCAAACGCATCTCGTCGATCTCCCTGCTGCGCTTGTAGTCTATCCAGACGTCGATAACATCCTGGGTGAAGACGCCGCCCTTGAGCAGGAACTTGTGGTCCTTTTCCAGGGCGTTGATGGCCTGTTCCAGCGAGCCCGGCACGGTCTTGAGCTTCCTGGCTTCCTTGGGGGTCAGCGTGTAGGTGTCCTTGTCGAACGGCTCGCCCGGATCGATCTTGTTCTCGATGCCATCCAGTCCGGCCATAAGGAGCGCGGAGAGAGCAAGGTAGCCATTACTGGTTGCATCGGGAGGCCTGAACTCTATCCTCTTGGCCTTGGGATTCTCTGAGTACATGGGTATGCGTACCGCTGCGCTGCGGTTGCGCGCCGAGTAAACCAGGTTAACCGGGGCCTCGAAGCCGGGCACCAGCCGCTTGTAGGAGTTGGTCGAGGGAGCGCAAATGGCGCAGAGTGCCTCGGCATGTTTGAGCAGGCCGCCGATATAATATTTGCAGGTCTGGCTGATGAGGCCGTAGCCCTTGGCATCGAAGAATACGTTCTTGCCTTCTTTGAACAGGCTCTGGTGGACGTGCATGCCGGAGCCGTTGTCCTGGAAGATGGGCTTGGGCATGAAGGTCGCCACACGGCTGTGTTTGCGGCAGACGTTCTTGATGATGTACTTGAACCACATCATCTGGTCGGCCATGCGCAGCATTTCCTTGTATTTCATATCGATCTCGCACTGGCCGGCGGTGGCCACCTCGTGATGGTGCACCTCGATATCCAGGCCTGCGGCTGCCATTGTCTCGACTATCTCCGATCTGAGGTCCTGCAATGAATCGTGCGGAGGCACAGGAAAATAGCCTTCCTTGTACCTGGGCTTGTAGCCGAGGTTAGGCTTCTCGTCCTTGCCTGTGTTCCAGTCGGCCTCTATGGAATCAATGTAATAGAAGCCGCAGCGCTGGTCCTGGTCGAAGCGTACGTCATCGAAGATGAAGAACTCCATCTCAGGCCCCCAGTAGCTGATATCAGCCAGGCCGGTTGATTTCAGGTACTCAGCCGCCTTTTTGGTGATATAGCGGGGATCCCTGGTGTAGGGCTTCTTGGTCAGCGGATCGTAAATGTCGCAGATAATGCTCAGCGTCGGGTGCCCACAGATCGGGTCGACTATGGCGGTCTCAGGGTCCAGGTGCAGGATCATATCGCTCTCCTGGATGGCCTGGAAGCCGCGTATGCTGGAGCCGTCAAAGCCGATGCCCTCGGCCCAGATTCCGCCCTTGGCCGGATCGGAGTCCTCCAAACCATTGAGCTCCGGCGATGTGATGGTGAAGTGCTGCCACAACCCCGGGAGATCATTAAACTTGAGGTCAACGAATTTAATGTCCTCATCCTTGATCTTTTTGAGAATCTTTTCCGGGGTCATTTTGTCTGGTGACATGGTGTAACCCTCCTGATTTTTTATATTTTTGGACGGAAATCGAGGTTTTTTGCAGGGAATTCGCCCAAAATCCTCTGTTTCGTCATGGAATCAATTTAACGTGGTAATGTTACAAACAGATTAAATAATGGCAATTTCTTGAAGAATCGGGGCTGATTTTTTAAAAATTCCGGGGGGACAGACCCTGTTTTGGCCGTCCCCACGGATGTTTTCGGCGATTTTCCGGTAAAATGCCGGACGCCTCAGGCCAGGCCGCCGTAGGCGGTCTCGCCGTGCTGCGAGATGTCCAGCCCCACCATCTCCTCCTCGTTCCTCACACGCAGGCCCAGCGTGGCGTCGATGACCTTGGCGATCACCCAGGTAGCGCCGAAGGAGAAGGATGCGGTGACAGCCACGGCCAGCAGCTGTATCAGCACCTGCATGCCGTTGCCGTCGATCAGGCCAGACCTGCCGTTGATGGCTGCGGTCGCCAGCATACCGGCGGCCAGTGTGCCGATGGTACCGCCCACGCCGTGGCAGGCGAAGACGTCCAGGGACTCGTCTATCCTGTTGGACCGGTTGCGCCACAGCATCACGTAGTAGGAAGCGGCAGCCGCCACGATGCCTATAGGTATGGCGGACATGGGATGAATGAAGCCTGAGGCCGGCGTCACAGTGGCCAGCCCGACCACCGCGCCCGTGGCTACTCCAAGCACAGATGGCCGGCGGTGGATCCAGGCAAGTATCAGCCAGGTGATGGCAGCCGAGGCTGCAGCGAAGTTTGTCGAGGTGAAGGCGCTGGCTGCCAGCCCGCTGGCGGAGAGGGCGCTGCCGGCATTGAAGCCGAACCAGCCGAACCAGAGCAGTGCGGTGCCCAGCACCACGTAGGGTATGTTGTTGGGCTCCATCACCTCTTTTTCCTCAAAGCCTTTCCTGGGGCCGAGAACCAGAGCCACTGCCAGTGCGGCGAAGCCGGCGTTAATATGCACTACTGTGCCGCCTGCGAAGTCCAGCACGCCCAGGCCGGCCAGCCATCCACCGCTGCCCCATACCCAGTGCGCAATGGGGCAGTAGACCAGAGTGAACCAGATAACAGAGAAAATCAGAAGCGCGCTGAAGCGCATGCGCTCAACAACCCCGCCGGTGATCAAAGCCACAGTGATGATGGCGAAGGTGGCCTGGAACATCATGAACAGGAAGTGTGGCACGGTGGTGGCGTAAATGCTGGAAGGCTCCATGCCTACGTTCATCAGCCCTGCCCACTGCAGGCCGCCGAAGATGCCTTTAAAATCCGGGCCGAAGCTCAGACTATAGCCGTAAAAGGCCCAGAGTATTGAAACCAGCCCCAGCATGACGAAGCTCATCATTAGGGTGGAAAGCAGGTTCTTTTTCCTGACCATCCCGCCGTAGAAAAAAGCCAGCCCCGGGGTCATCAGCATCACCAGGGCGGTGGAGATCAATAACCATGCCGTATCACCTGAGTTAATCTGCACATTGATCCTCCTTGAAGTTGATTAAGGCCAATATAGAATTTAAATGTTACGAACAGATTAAATTCCAGGGGACGCCCCGGTGCAGCAGGGCGCCCCTGGATTTGCAGGATGGAAAAAGGGTCTATTTGGCGCTGACGCAGGCTTCGCCGGCGTCGCTGGTCCTGACCCTGTAGGCGTTCTCCACCGGCATGACAAAGATCATGCCGTCGCCTTCCCTGCCGGTCTTGGCGGCCTGGCAGATGACGTCGATGACGGGCTGCAGCTCTTCGCTGCTTACCACAATCTCCAGCTTAACCTTGGGCAGGAAGTCCACGCGGTATTCACCGGCCCTCCACTGCAGGACGATGCCCTTCTGCCTGCCGTGGCCGCTGACATTGGTGACGGTCATGCCAAGAACACCTTTGGCTGCCAGGGCATCCTTGATGGCATCCAGCTTTTCCGGCCTGATGATGGCTTCAATCTTCTTCATTCTTATATTCCTCCGTAAGCAGTTTCACCGTGCTGCGATATATCCAGTCCAACGGATTCCTCTTCGTCCCTGACCCTGATTCCCATGGTGGCCTTAAGCGCCCTGGCCAGTAGCCAGGATACGGCGAAGGCATAGGCCATGGTTGTAGCTATGGCGGCCAGCTGGATAAGCACCTGCTTCCAGTTGCCGTCCACCAGTCCCGAGCCGGCGGCGTTGACGGCGCTGGTGGCGAAGATGCCTGTGGCCAGTGCGCCCCAGGTGCCTCCCAGGCCGTGGCAGGCGAAGACGTCCAGCGATTCGTCGATCCTGCTGGCCCTGGCCCTCCAGAGCATGGCATAGTACGAGATGACCGAGGCGATGACGCCGATGGGTATGCCGGCCCAGGGCTGCACGTAGCCGGCGCCCGGGGTGATGGCTACCAGGCCCACGACTGCGCCCGTAGCTGCCCCGATGACCGACGGCCGGCGATGTATCCAGCCCAGCGCCAGCCAGGTGAAGCCGGCGGCGGCCGCCGCCGTGTTGGTGGCCATGAAGGCCGAGGCGGCCAGGCCTCCGGATGTCAGCGCGCTGCCGGCATTGAAGCCGAACCAGCCGAACCACAGCAGGCCTGCGCCCAGCACCACGAAGGGAATATTATTGGGCTCCATGGTCTCTCCCTCTTTGAAGCCGCGCCGCGGGCCCAGCACCCATGCCAGGGCCAGCGCCGAGATGCCGGCGTTGACGTGCACCACGGTGCCGCCGGCGAAGTCCAGCGCTCCAAGCTGAGCCAGCCAGCCGCCGCTGCCCCATACCCAGTGTGCAATAGGGCAGTAGACCAGTGTGAACCACAGCGCAGCAAAGGCCAGCAGCGTGCCGAACTTGATGCGCTCAACCACGGCCCCTGTCCAGAGGGCGACCGTGATTATGGCGAACATGGCCTGAAAGGCCGAGAAGGCCAGGTGCGGGACGGTTGTGGCATAGACGGAAGACGGTTCCTGCCCGACCCCGTTCAAGCCGAACCAGGATAAATTGCCGAACAGGCCCCTGACGTCCGGGCCGAAGGCAACGGAATAGCCGTAGAGCACCCACAGGACCGACACCATACAGAGGATGGCGATGCTCATCATGATGGTGGACAGAAGGTTCTTCCTGCGCACCATGCCCCCGTAGAAAAAGGCCAGCCCGGGAGTCATGAGCATGACCAGCGCGGTGGAAGCAAGCAACCAGGCAGTATCGCCCGAGTTCATATTGCACCTCCTTTAAGGATATAAGCCGATTGTAAAGGAGGCCTGTTTCGGGCCTGTTACGGGGATGTTAAGATTGTGTTACGGAAACAGTGTCAGGGGTTGGGGACGTCCTTGAATTTATAGCCTATGTTCCTGACCGTCTCTATGAAGGAATGGACCGAGTCCTCCACCTTGCTGCGCAGGCGGCGTACATGGACGTCCACGGTCCTGTCGCCGCCGTAGTAGTCATAGCCCCATATCTCGTTCAGCAGCTTCTCGCGCGTGAAAACCTTTCCCTTATGCGTAGCCAGCAGCTTGAGCAGCTCGTATTCCTTGAAGGTGAGCGCCAGCAGCCTGCCGCTGAGCTCCACCTCGCACCTGACGGTGTCTATGGTCAGGTCGCCCACCCTGATGACGGTATCTTCGCTCGGCCTGGCGGCCCTGGCCACCGCCCTGCGTATCCTGGAGGATAGCTCGTCCAAATTCCAGGGGCGCATGATGAAATCATCCAGCCCCTGCTCGGCCGTGACGACGTGCAGGGTTGAAGCCGAGATAAGCGCTATTATGGGAAGCGGCCTGCGCAGCTTGAGGCGCCGGAACCACTTCCAGGCCGAATCGCCCTGTGCAGAAATGGCGGAGAGGTCCACCAGCACCACGTTGAAGGCCTGGCGGGCGTCCTGCTCAATGACATCGTCGGCGTAGATGCAGGCGGTACAGGAGAAGCCCAGGCGGCTGAGCCCGGCGCTAAGGTCCCTGACCCTGTCCATCTCGTTGGTTACCAGCAGTACGTTATACATCCGTCCGACAACCTGATTTTACAACAGTTCCTCAAAAGGCCTGAGCCTGGACACGTCCAGCATTCCCGCCATGGACCTGCAGCTTATATCTACGCCGGCCTCGACGGCCGCCGCCGCCGGGTTGAGGCCGCTCAAAGTGATCAGTCCGACCTTCTCGCCGGAGCAGGGGATCTCGCAGATCTTGTCGTTCGGCCTGGAAAGCACGGCGAAGTTGATCAGCCCGCTGTTCTTCATGCGCAGCAGCAGTTCCTCGGCCTTGCCCACCGAAAGCATGGGGATCTCGTGATAGCTGGCCAGCACCTTGCCCTCACCGGCGGTTGATGCGCGTGATACATCCGTCATACGTCCGGCGATGAAGATATCCGAGGGGTCGATGGTCGAGCCTGAGAAGTCAACCAGGTCGACAAACCTGAAGGGCTGTCCCTGCCTGACCTGCAGCAGGCCGCCGAAGCGGGCGTAGGCCGGGATGCCGGATTTCAGCAGGCAGCCGTTTACAGTAACATTGCAGACGGTGGCGAAGCCCAGCTTGCCGGCCGGGACCTCCGCCTCGCCCAGCCTGTTACCCTCACCGGCCAGAACCACCATGCCCGACGAGCACAGGCCGCTCTGGAAGACGCTCTTCATGGCCTTCAGCACTTTCTGAAAATTGTCTCGCGAGAAGATGGAAACGTCCACCGGCACCCTGCCGGTGGCGAAGCGCAGGCCGACGTTGGTCTGATAGGCCAATCCTTCGATCTTGCTGCCTACGAAGCCTATCTTGTCTGTCACCAGGGAGTTCCTCAGCTCCTCCAGCCCGGGCAGTGTGATGGTGCGCCCGTCCTTGTGCCCCATGGAGCGCGTCAGGCCGCGCTCGTCCATGATTTTCAGGTGATAGCGCACGGCCCTCTCCCCCAACTGGATGCCCTGTTCTTCCAGCATCCTGGATATGACCCTGCTGCCCAGCGGCTCGTTGGACTCGCTGAGTATCTTGAGTACGGCGGTTATCTTGCGCTCTACGTCCCGCGTTTCCTGTCCTATCATCTCGCTTCAATTCCTGCCCGGCCTAACGCCGGACGGGTATGCCTTTTGAGGCCAAATAATCCTTGACTTCACTGATGGAATACTCGCGGTAGTGGAAGATGGAGGCTGCCAGCACGGCATCCGCTTTGCCCTCGGCCAGCGCCTGGTAAAGGTGCTCCAGCGTGCCGGCGCCGCCGCTGGCGATTACAGGGACGTCGACCATCTCGCTGACTGCCCTGTTAAGAGCGTTGTCGTAGCCGGCGCGGTGCCCGTCGGCGTCCCAGCTGGTCAATAATATCTCACCCGCGCCCAGGTCGACCGCCTTTCTGATCCATTCCAACACGTCCTTACCTGTAGGTGTGCGGCCGCCGTGTGTATATACCTCCCAGCCGACCTTGCCGCCAATCCTGCGGCGCCTGGCGTCAACCGCCAGCACGATGCACTGCCGACCGAATATCCCGGCCCCCTGTTTCAGCAGGTCGGGCTTGTGTACCGCGGCCGTGTTAATGGAGACCTTGTCCGCGCCGGCCTGCAGCATGCGCCGCATATCGCCGATGGAACGCAGCCCGCCGCCCACGCACAGCGGCACGAAGACCTGCCTGGCCACTTTCGACACGATCTCGACCAGCGTATCCCTGCCCTCGGGAGTAGCGCCTATGTCCAGGAAGACCAGCTCGTCGGCGCCCTCCTGGTAATAGAAGGCGCCCTGCTCCACAGGGTCACCGGCGTCGCGCAGGTCGGTGAAGCTGGTGCCCTTGACCACGCGTCCGGCCGTCACATCCAGGCAGGGTATGATGCGTTTCGTCAGCATTATCTTCTATACCTTATATATTATGAGCCGGCCAGCTTGAGGAAGTTGGAATACATCCTCAGGCCCAGCTCGCCGCTTTTCTCGGGATGGAACTGGGTGGCAAAGAGGTTGTCCCTGATGACCATGCTGCAGAATTTCAGGCCGTACTCCGTCTCACCGGCCACCGCGCTGGCGTCATCAGGCTGTGCATAGTAGCTGTGTACGAAGTAAAAATTGGAGTTGTCCGGTATATCGGTAAAGATGGGGTGTGAGACAGCCTGCCTGACCTGGTTCCAGCCCATGTGAGGTATCTTGAGCCCCGGCGGCAGGCGCCTGACACGGCCGGGTATTATGCCCATGCATTTATAGTTGCCGCCCTCCTCTGTGCTGGAGAGCAGCACCTGCAGCCCGACGCAGATGGCGAAGAGCGGCCTGCGCATCTCGACTATCTTCCTGACGGCCTCCGTCATGCCCAGGCGGTCCAGGCTCTTCATCGTGTCGCCGGCTGCGCCCACCCCGGGAAGAAAGACGATATCCGCCTTGAGGACGTCCGCCGCTGAGCCGGTCACGGCCGGGCTGTAGCCCAGCTTCGCCAGCGCATTGACCACGCTGCCAAGATTGCCGGCCCCGTAGTCAATAACGGCAATATTCTTCATACTCTTGCGCATGGTTTATTCCTGATGACGTGATAGCCCCATCATTGCCGGTCCGCTCGGTAGTAGGAAACCTATTACCGCAACCTAATGCTATCACATCAATATAAGGTGGTCAAAACGACCATGAGCAAATTTGCCGGAAAAGCTTGAAATGCGGCAAAGAGCTATGGTTTGGGAGGGCTTTCCGATTCATCCTCCGCCGCTGTCCTACGTTTGCTGATATGAGAGCCTGTGATCTCGAACAGCAACATCGTGAGGAAGGTGATTACCAACAGCAGCAGCAGTGAAAAGATGAACTCTTTATGCACCAGGAACATGATGATGAATATCTCCAGCATCAATACAGCAGTCTCTATCACGCGCCTGTGTGTGACTGACTGAATGATGAAGGAAAAGAGGATGACCTCGGCCCATCCCTCGATGAAGAGTGAAGAGGCAATATCCCATGTCACCAGGTCTGCCGGCAATATGAAGCTCATTACCCAGACGAAGGCCATGGTGAAAGCTGATTCGGGTATATAGGAGATAGTCACAGCCAGGAAGGCCGGGGCCCTGTGTCTGAGCAGGCCGCAGAACAGCCCGGTCATCGCTTTGCCTACGACGATGGCCAGCCCTGCCACCGGGCCCCATATTCCCTGCACCCCGAACTGGAAATAGGGAAAAATGGAGACCAGCGCCCCGGTTACAGCGCCGTAGATAGGCCCGAAGGCCAGTGCGATGGCGAAGGTGGCCAGGTGTGAAAAGTCGAAGGATACCTGAGGGTGCATCGGAGTGAGCTGTGTGGAGAAAAAGGCCAGGAGGTTTCCCAGCCCGACAGCGGCCACCGTTATTAGTATTTTTCTGGACCTGTCACTCAAGTTCGGCTTCATAGGACTCCTCATGATACTCCCAATTTGAATCAGCCGTACAGGCCGAGCTTGCGGTTCTCCTCAAGTATGCGGTGATATTCTTTGTCTACATCGATGCCCTTATCGCGCAGTATGCGCTCCATCATCTCCACCGAGTGGTAGAGGTCCAAAAAGCGGTTCAGCCAGGCCTGCGGATTTTCGGGATCTTTGTGATAATCGGCCGCCATCTGTGCGAATTCCTCGCTGATCTTGTCGAACTCCCGGGACGTGTCGAACTGGCCCTTGATGCGCGGGAATTTGAAAAGCTGCTTGACCTTGCCAAAATGACGCTGGAAGATATACCTGTCGACATACCAGAAGACGCAGGCCAGCAGCAGCTGGTTGAGCAGGAAAGCGGGAAAATCGGGGATGCCCAGCTGCCCGCGCAACAGCACCTGCAGGGCTGCACCTGCTATGCCCGAGAGAAGAATCCAGCGGCCGAAGACATAAACGAACCATTCCCTGGAAAACATAGGCGCCTCCCTTAAAAATGCCCGGTGATATTGTTGATTTAATAGTAACATCGGGTCTGGGGGGTGTCCATGCTTTAGATGGAGACAGACGTAGTATAATTGCACCGCTGGAAATGGAGAGGAGGGGCATATGAAAATAGTCTACCACCCGCGCTACACCGAGGTTTACGAAAACGATCCGGCCGCGGCCGCCGGGCGAATTGAGCCCATAATGCAGGAGCTAACGAATTATCCTGTGGTAGAGCCGGTGGCGGCGGGGTTGGAAGACATTGCTCTGTGCCACACGGATTACCACATCGGCTACGTCCACAAGTACGGATCCGTGTGGGAGATGGCCCTGCTGGCTGCCGGCGGCGCCATACAGGCGGCAAAGCTGGCCTGTGAGGGCGAGCCCGCCTTCGGCGTGATCAGGCCGCCCGGCCACCATGCCAGCGCCGACAGCTGCTGGGGATTCTGCTTCTTCAACAACATAGCCATAGCCATCAGCAGGCTGATCAAGGACGGGCAGATAAGGACCGCGCTGATACTGGACTTCGACCTGCATTTCGGCGATGGCACGGCCGATATATTCAGGGGCAAACCGGATATCATCTACTTCCATCCAGAAGACGGCGACCGGCAGGAATTTGTAGACCACGTGGGGCGTTTCCTGGGGCAGAGCAAAGCCGACATCATCGCCGTATCGGCAGGCTTCGACCGGCACATAGAAGACTGGGGGCGCCTGCTGACCACCGAGGACTACCGCAGCATGGGACGGCTGGTGAAGGAGTTCGCCCTGAAGAACTGCGGCGGCAGGCGCTTCGGCGTGCTGGAGGGCGGTTACAACCACGGCGTGCTGGGCAAGAACGTGCATGCCTTCATCGAAGGCATGGCATAATCAATATCCAGTCAAGAATTACCTGCGCAGCCCGGGAAGACCACCCGGCAGCGACGGCCTGGTGGGCGTGGCGCTGTGCGGGAAGCGTGACTGGTGGTCCGGTATCTGGAAGGAGGGTGCGGCCGGGGCGTCCGGCGGCTTAATGGAGCCCGGCGCCGGCAGGTTTGACGGCTTGGTCGGCTGATCCCCACTTACGTTCACATCAACGTCCGCGCTGGCGTTGACGTAATAGTACTGGTAACCGGCCAGCCAGCCGGTCTGCCAGCCGACAGGGTAGACCGCATAGTAGGCGCTGTTATAGCCGTCAGTGTAGCCCACCTGCTCGCCCTCGTACAGCCCGCTGCCGTCCCCGAACTGCTGGGAGAGCACATCGGCCAGCTTCTGTATGGCCTGGGCTGCATCGTTGTACCCCAGCTTCTGCCCCTCGCTTTTACCTGCGTCATATCCCCTCTGGTAGCCATTCTTCTCCCCGGCCACCAGGCCCTTGGCCAAGCCAGCTTTCTCCCCCGCCTCGTATCCCAGGTTTCTGCCCAGCTGGTAGAAGCCGAAGCTTGCGCCGGCAATTGCAATGACGGCCAGTACAATAGTCAGAACAAATGCGGATGTGGAGACCTTCATGGCATGCACCTCGTTAAATATTTAGGGATTATTTCTGCGGCGCCGGAGCCCTGGGAGCGACAGGCACCCAGGAGCTGGTGGGCCCCTGCGCGTATACGGTCTGCTCGTTGCCGGCGACAAAAGGTCCGCATCGCTGCCAGCAGCTGGTGCAACCCTGCCACCAGCCGGACCGCCAGCCGTTGCCCCAGCCATAGCCCCAGCCGTCGTTGTAGCCGTTGTTATAGCCTATCTGCTCGCCCTGCTGCTGTCCCTGTTGCTGTCCCTGCTGCGTACCCTTGGCCAGCCCCTCCGAATAGCCTTTATTATAGCCGTCGGTCTCGCCCTCCTGCTTACCCTGCGAATAACCGGCGCTCTGGCCCTGGTTATACCCGGCCTGCTCTCCCTTGGTATACCCGTCTGCATTGCCCTTGGAGTAGCCTGATTTATAGCCGGAGTCCATGCCCATCTGGTAGCCGCCGAAGCCCACCACCCCCAGGGCCACGATGATTAAAATTACAATGCCGATGATTGCGCCAGCGTTCAGATTCATGGTGCCCTCCTTGATGCCCCTTTTTGTGAGAAGAAGCGTGCCCGCATGAAGAGCATTCTTCTCGCTGAATGAGTACTGCGGCTTATGTATTCAAACTAACATACTGCCGCATGAATTTCAACAGGTACGGTGGCTAAGCAGAGGCGGTTATGATAATATGGCGGCAAGTCTGTAAGTGCTCTTCGAGTTGGACGCCTAAACTGACCCGGCAGGGAGTCCAACCGGCAGGCCGCAAGGCCTCGAGGGTGAAGGTGGAAACGCCTTTGCCTCCCGTATCAGGAAAGGAGAGTGAGATGGTCATTGAGGCTTCTTTTAGACGTCTGAAGCTGAATTACGTCCACTCCCCATCGACCTGCGCCCTTCGATACGGCCTGAAGAACCTATCACAGCCCTTTCCGTAACAACTCTCTGTTTGCGCATATATTAAATGCACAGAAAAAAACTAATGATAAATTTTAATAAAGCAATAATTGTCGTGTGCCTGCTGCTGGCAGCCCTGATCATCGCCGGCTGCGCGGCACCGGCTGCCACGGAAACCACACCGGCCAATCCTTACCCGGTCATGCCGGGAATACCGCGCTTCCGCATTGCCACCACCACCAGCCTGTACGACACGGGCCTGTGGAACTACCTGCAGTCGTCTTTTGAAAAGAAGGCCAACGTCAGGATGGACATCTTCTACGCCGGGACCGGAGTTGCACTGCAGTACGGCCAGCGCGGCGACGTGGACGCCGTGGTGGTCCACGATCCCGAAGCCGAGGCCAAGTTCATGGCCGACGGCTATGGCATCAACAAGCGCTCCTTTGCCTTTAACCACTTTCTCATCTCCGGCCCGGCCGGCGACCCGGCGGGCATAAAAGGGCTCTCGCCCGACCAGGCCTTCAAGAAGATTTACGAGGCCGGCATGGCGGACCCGGGCAAGGTGAAATTCGTGTCCCGCGGCGATAACTCCGGCACGCACTCCAAGGAGAAGCTCATCTGGCAGGCGGCGGGACTCAGCTACCCGGACGTGGAGAAATCCGGCAAATGGTACGTCGAGGCAGGCCAGGGCATGGGGCCCTGCCTGATGATGGCCAACGAGCAGCAGGCTTACCTGCTGGCCGATATCTCCACCTTTCTGGCCTACAAGGGTAAGATCACCCTGGTGCCGGTGGTGGACCAGGGGGCACTGTTCCTGAACGTGTACGACGCCATGGCCATCAACCCGGATAAAATCAAGACGGCCAAAATGCTGCCCACCGCCAATGCTTTCATCAACTGGCTGATGTCCGACGAGGTGCAGGACCTGATCGGCAGCTACGGCGTGGCCGAGTACGGCAGGTCGCTCTTCAGCCCGCTGAAAGGCGGCGGCTGCACAGAGCCGGGCTGTCCCAAACTGGAGGACTATACTACACCGGTGAAGTGAAATGGAGGAGATCTGGCAGGGCCTGGTACAGGCCGTACAGCTTATAGTCAATCTCGACCCTGAGGTCATGGAGATTGCCTGGCGGTCGCTGTATATCTCGGCGGCCGCCATACTCATCGCCGCTTTATTCTGCGTGCCCGTGGGCGCTCTGATCCACTTCCACGATTTCAAAGCCAAGCGGACGCTGATCAACGTGATACAGACCTTCTACAGCCTGCCCACCGTAGTGGTGGGCCTGTTCGTTTTCCTGTTCATCTCACGCTCCGGGCCGCTGGGCGGGCTGGAGCTGATGTTTACGCCGACCGCCGTCGTCATCGGCCAGGTCATCCTGATCGCCCCCATACTGACCGGTATGACAATAGGGGCTTTGAGCGGCATCGACCGCGCCGTCAAGGACACCGCCCTATCGCTGGGCGCCAGCAGCCCGCAAGCCATGTGGAAGATCATCGCCGAGGCGCGCTTCGCCGTGGTGGGCGCAGTGGTGCTGGGCTTCGGGCGCGCCATCTCCGAGGTGGGCGCCGCCATGATGCTGGGCGGCAATATACGCGGCTATACCCGTGTGCTGACCACGGCCATTTCGCTGGAGACGCAGAAGGGCGAGCTGGTGCTGGCGCTGGCGCTGGGCATGATACTGGTCGGGATTGCCCTGGTGGTCAGCGTGCTGATGAACATACTTTTACAGAGGTATTGATGGCTTTCTTGCGGACGGTCAGGCTGGAACAGCGGGCGGGCGGCAAGGTCCTGCTCAGTGATATCAACCTGGAGATAAACAGGGGAGAGGTCTTCGTCGTCATCGGGCCGACCGGAGCGGGCAAGACCACGCTCATGCGGCTGCTGGACCTGCTGGATAAACCTTACTCGGGAGATATCTATCTGGACGGGGCCAAAGTGACCAACGGCGGCGCCAGCCTGATGCATGTGCGGCGCAGGATGGCCATCGTCTTTCAGAAGCCCCTGGTCTTCAACGATTCGGTTTTTAACAACGTGGCCTATCCCTTGAAAATACGCGGCGCAGCTAGCAAGACGGTCGGTCAGCAGGTGGAAAAGATGCTGCAGGCCACCGGCTTGAGCGGATATGCCAGGAGGAAGGCCAGGACCCTGTCCGGCGGGGAGGCGCAGCGCGTGGCGCTGGCCCGTGCACTGGTCACCGAACCGGAGGTGCTGCTGCTGGACGAGCCCACGGCCAACCTGGACCCGACCAGCGTCAACCTGATAGAGAGCCTGGTGGTTGAGTTCAACCGGCTGCGGGGCCTGACCATCGTGATGGCCACGCACGATATGCAGCAGGGGCAGAGACTGGCGCAACGGGCGGGAGTGCTGATGGACGGTCAGCTGGTTCAAGTGGGGAGGCCCGTGGACATCTTTTACTCACCGGACAATATCAGGGTTGCCGGATTAATAGGTATACATAATATTATGAGGGGCAAGATTGCGTCCAGCGAGGCAGGGCTGGCCAGCGTGGATATAGGTGGACGGGTAATCGAGGTCGTTACCGACCTGTCGGCCGGCTCGGCAGTGGACGTTTATATCAGGCCCGAGGACATCATACTTACGCAGACGGCCGGCACGGGGAGCGCCCGCAACACTCTTTCCTGCATCATCAAGTCTCTCAAGTTAACCGGGTCCCTGTGCACGGTAGAGCTGGACTGCGGTTTTCATATAGAGGCGCTGGTGACGGTCAAGTCTGCCGAGGAGATGGGGCTTAAACAGGGGCAGAGCATTTACGCTTCGTTCAAGGCGACTGCGGTGAGGGTTCTGCCCGCGGCCTAAAGGTCAGTTAGCTGCCTGCCGAATAGTCTCCGCTCTTGCCGCCGGTCTTTTTCTCAAGGCGGATGTCCGTGATGCGCATGCCTTTATCCAGCATCTTGCACATGTCATAGACGGTCAGCGCTGCCACGGCGGCAGCCATTAGCGCCTCCATCTCAAACCCGGTCTTTCCCCTGCCCTGGACGGTGCCGGTCACCTCTATGCAGCAGTTCTTCTCATCCAGGGAAAAATCGACCTGGACACTGGACAGCAGCAGGGGGTGGCACAGGGGAATCAGGTCGGGAGTCTTTTTGGCCGCTGCTATGCCGGCGACCTGCGCAGCCGTCAGCACATCCCCCTTGGGCACCTGGTTCTTTTTGACCAGCGTAAAAGCAGCCCTGCTCATGAATATGCGCGCCCTGGCCACAGCCGTTCGGCTGGTCTCCTTCTTGCCGCTGACGTCTATCATGCGGATGGTGCGTGCGCTCAAGTCTTATCCCCCGATGCTCGACATATTCTTGTTCATTCTCTTGCCCTCATCGAGGTGGTGCCCGCTGGGCTTGGCGGCGATGGCCGCCTTAAGTAGATGCGCGGCGGCCTCAACGTCCGCGCCGCTGCGGATGGGCGTCCTGACGTCGACGCCGCTGGCGGAGAACAGGCAGGGATATACCACGCCCGTCGAGGACAGCCGCAGCCTGTTACAGTCCTTGCAGAACGGCTCTGAGACTGCGCTGATAAAGCCGACCGTGCCCCGCGCATCGGGCAGCGTGAAATACCTGGCCGCGCCATTGCCGGCCAGCCCGTAATACGGCTGCAGCGGGCCCAGCGTCTCTATCTTTTTACGCAGCACGTGCGAGGCAACGAAATCGACTTTCCTGCTGGCGGGCATGAGCTCGATGAAGCGCACGTGCCAGCCGGGCTCAAGCGTCATGCGGGCGAAGTCCACGATCTCGTCATCGTTCACTCCGACCATCGGCACCATGTTGATCTTGACGGGGTTGAGGCCGGCCTCCTTGGCGGCCTTGATGCCCTTTAAGGCATTAGCCAGGTCGCCGCTGCGGGTTATCTCCTTGAACCTTTCATACTTGAGTGTGTCGAGGCTTATATTGATGCGCTGCAGCCCGGCCGCCACCAGTTCCTCTGCGTATTGCTCCAGAAGCAGCCCGTTGGTGGTCATGGATATGTCTTTGACCCCGGGCAGCTCGGCTATCATGCGCACGAGGTCGATTATGCCGGCCCTGACCAGCGGCTCCCCGCCGGTTATCCTGACCTTGTTGATGCCCAGCCCCACGGCTGCGCGGACGACCAGCAATATCTCCTCGAAGGTCAATATCTCATCGTGGGTTACCAGCGGCACGCCCTCCGGGGGCATGCAGTAGATACATCTCAGGTTGCAGCGGTCCGTAACCGATATCCTGAGATAGCTTATGCCTCTCTGGAAGCTATCACGCGTGCTGGTCATGCTGGGCTCCTACAGGGGATGGTCTCCGAAGCGGCCCTGCAGCGTGTCGATGGCGTGCGGGAGGATGGGTATAAGCAGTGCCAGGTACTCTTCCACGGCATTGGGGTTGCCGGGAAGGTTGACTATCAGGCACTCGCCGCGTGTGCCGGCGACCGCACGGCTGAGCACGGCGGTGGGTGTTTCATTGTACCCATCGGCGCGCATCAGCTCGACGATTCCGGGCACTTCCTTCTCGATGACCGACAGTGTGGCATCGGGGGTTACGTCCCTGGGGCTTATCCCCGTGCCGCCGGTGGTCAGGATAAAGTCAACGTTGCCGCTGTCAGCCCACAGCTTCAAGGTCTTGGCGATCAGCTCCTGCTCGTCTGCTACTATTTCGTATTTGGCGACTGCGATATCCAGGCTTTTCAGGGCTTCGGCAATAAATTCCCCGCTGGAATCGGCGCGCTGACCCTGGGAGCCCTTATCGCTGACGGTGAGTATGCCCGCTTTATACATCGCTCGTATCCACCGGTTGTCTTACTGCGGATTCCTTATTCTAATAATAACATGTCTGATCAGGCCGACGTGTTTCAGGGTGCCCAACATGGCCAGGATGGAGCTGCCGATGACGTCCTTGACGAAGGGCTTGAGCAAGATTTTTTTACCGTTCACCTGCACTTCCATATCAGCGGCCGGCCGGTTGATTATCTCCTTTTCGATGAAATCAGCCAGTGATTTTATATCGTCCCGGCCGAAGCGGGGGAGCTTGTACTTGACATCGGCATCGCAGATAACAGCGCACAGCTCCTGTTCTTTGCAGGACAGGCCGTGCTCCTCTCCTGCGGAACAGACTTCAATCTTGGGCACCTTGCTCTGTTTAAAGCCCTCGGCCAGCACCAGGTCGTATCCCTCACCCAGCAGCGTAACGGTCTCCTCAAGGCCCGCTTCGTTTTGCAGCCTTTTAAAGATGGTCACTCTGTTGGGCGAGCTGACGATAGAGGCGACGGCGCCGGCCTGGGAGTAGCGCCAGGTGTCTTTTTCCGGCGTATCGAGCTCAACGGTCTGGTGTGCATGCTTGACGGCCGCAACGGCGTATCCCCTGGACTTGAGCTCGGCGATGAGCTTTTCCATAATTACGGTCTTGCCCGAGCCGGACTTGCCCACAATAGCCACTACAGGTAACATCAGCCGCTCCTTATTGCAGCCCCTCGCTGCCCTCCAGCAGGTATACTTTAACTCTTTCGCCCGGCTTGAGTCGCGCCCTGGTCTCTGGCACAATGGCCAGCCCGCTGGCGACGGCCATGGACATGAGTATGCCCGAGCCCTGGGGCCCGGTCAGCGATGCATGCCAGCGGCCCGCCTTTTTCTTTAGATGCACACGCGCAAATACTCTGCGGCCGTCCGAGTTGGTTATCTCCTGGTCGAGCACGGCCGTGATGACCGGCCTGGCATAGTCTGCAATGCCCAGCATCTTGAGAATTGCCGGCCGCGCGAACAGCTCGAAGGTTATCATGGAGCTTACGGGGTTGCCCGGCAGTCCCAGGTGCGGGACGGGACGCGGTCTGCCGCGCCTGGGGCTTCTGATAACCCCGAAAGCCAGAGGTTTGCCCGGCTTCATGCGCACCGTCCAGAAATTTATTTTCCCCATTTGCCCGAGAACGTCCTTGACGACGTCGTAGTCTCCCGCGGAAACGCCACCGGAGGTGATGAGCATATCGGCATCCAGTCCGCTCTTGATGGTACGCTTTAACGAAGCTATGGTATCACGCCCGATGTTGAGCAGCCTGGGTATGCCGCCGCAGCTTAATATGCTGGCGGCAATGGCGTAAGAATTGCTGTCATAGATCTTGCCCGGCGCCAGGGGCTGGTCGATATCGCACAGCTCGTCGCCGGTAGGCAGCACCGATACTATCGGCCGGCGGATGACCCTGACGGCATGCCTGCCCAGGGAAGCCAGGATGCCTATTTGCGCCGGGCGCAGCAGCGTGCCCTTGCTCAGAACGGCCTGCCCGGCCCGGATATCCTCACCCTTGAGCCTGATGTTCTGGCCGCGACGGGCGGGCTGAAGTATGCCGATCCGGCTGCCCTTACCTCTGCCCTTGCCTTTCACCTCGTCCGTGTCTTCAAAGCGGACAACCGCATCGGCGCCGGCCGGCAGCGGCGCACCGGTCATGATGCGCACGGCCGTTCCCGGTTTTACAGCTTTGGCCGGAACATGTCCGGCGGCGACCTCCCCGATCAGCTCAAGGTATACGGGACGGCGTGCGGAGGCGCCCCTGGTATCTGCAAATTTAACGGCGTAGCCGTCCATGGCGGAGTTATTATGGGGTGGGATGTTAATTTTGGATACCACATCCTCCGCCAGCACCTGGCCGAGGCACTCCAGTATCTCTTTCCTCTCCGGCTGCAGCACGTCCACCGCAGCCAGTATTTTCTCCAGCGCCTCTTCAACCGTTATCATGAGAGATTACCGCTACGAAATGAGCGTATTATGTTGGCCTTAGATATAAATGTCAAGGATATTTTTATCAACAACGGCAGAAGCTATTTCTTCTTTTCCCGGGCCATTTTGCGCAGCTCGGCGCGCAGCAGCTTGCCCAGGAGGTTTTTGGGCAGCGTATCCACGAACTCGACCGCCTTGGGTATCTTGAAGGAGGGCAGCTTTTCGTGACAGAAGGCAATGACCTGCTCGTGCGTAATAATCTGGTCCTTCTTTAAAACGCAGTAGGCCTTTATCTCCTCGCCGTAGGTCTTGTCGGGGATGCCGATGACGCCGGCGTCGGCAATCTGCGGCAGCAGCAGCAGTACCTCCTCCACCTCGCGCGGCGACACGTTTTCGCCTCCCCTGATGATGATGTCCTTCTTGCGGTCCGTGATGTAAAAATAGCCCTCGTCATCCATATAGCCCACGTCGCCGGTGTGCAGCCAGCCGTTGCGCATGGCTTCGGCCGTCTCCTGGGGCATATTCCAGTATCCCTTCATCAGCGTGGGCCCCTTGACGACCAGCTCCCCTACCTGCCCCGGAGGCAGTTCCCTGTCCTCGTCGTCGAAGATCTTTATGGTGTCGGCCTTGATCATGCACTTGCCGATGGAGCCGTACTTGGGGGGGCGGTTGGGGGGATTGCCGCAGGTGGTGGCGCCCGTCTCGGTCATGCCCCAGCCCTCTATGATGTCCGAGCCGGTCTTCTCCTTCCACAGCCTTCCGACCTCGGGTGGCAGGGGCGCAGCTCCGCTGGCGCAGCCCTTCATCGTGCTCAGGTCGTATTTGTCAAAGTCCGGGTGGTTGAGCATCATAATATACATGGCCGGCACGCCGGACATGTTGGTTACGCCGAACTCCTGGATGTATTTCAGTGCCTGCTCGGGATTGAACCATTTCATGATAATGCCCTTGGCGCGAAACATGGTGCCCATGATGGATGTGGCCAGCCCGAAAGAGTGCGACAGCGGCAGGATAAACAGGCTGACCTCGTTCTGGTCCATGCCCGTAATCCTGTATTCAACCTCGGCGGGCTTGTGGCTCTGCCGGTCCAGGTACTGGTTCTTGAAGGTTATGGTCGAGCTGACGTAGCGGGATATGAAATCCGCATAGCCAATGGCGGTCATGTATAGGCTGAAGTGGGTGTGCATGACTCCCTTGTTGGGGCCGGTGGTCCCCGCCGTGTAGATCAGCGCGGCCACGTCATCATTATCGGTGTCCTCGATGGCCAGTTCGTCCGATTGCCCCGGCACCAGGGTGTCATAGCCCAGGGTGCCCGGCATTTCGGTTTTCTCCGTCACAATGATGTGCTCGAGCTCTGGAGCCTCCTTTTGCGCCGCCTGAATCCAGGGCACGTACTCAGGGCTGGTGATCACCGCCCTGGCCCCGCAGTTATGGAAGATATAGGCCGACTGGTCGGGCCTCAGCAGCGGATTCATGGGTACGGCCACGGCCCCTATTCTGTAGATGGCGGGGAAAGACCATATCACCACCGGGCTGTTGGGCATCTGTATGGCCACGCGGTCGCCCTTCTTAATTCCCAGTGATTTCAGCGCGTTGCCCAGGCGGTTGGCATTCAAGTTCATCTCGACATTGGTATACCATCTGCCCTCAAAATAACTGGCATCATATTCACCGTACCTTTCAACGTTGTCCAGGCCAAGCGTGCCGAGGTTCATATTCTGCCTCCCTATACATTATTTATATATAGCCTGATAAAACGATGAATACAGGTATCTGGATTTGGTGACTACCGGTTAATCAGACTATCTTCGGGCTTCGTAGCGACAGGACACTCCTGATATATTACTTAAAGCATTTAAGAGGGTGCCGGCGTGCCGGTCCTGAAGCACTTCCAGAAAGGTTTCAGGTAGTTCTTGACCTCGGCCTCCACCAGCTTGGTCTGGGCATAGGCGGGGTCCTTATGGAACTTTTTGGTCACCGGCTCCGGCTCTTCCACCTCGATATCCCAGCCGGCCAGTCCTGCGACCAGGGCCAGCCAGGAGTAGGCCAGCACGCGCTTGTTATAGCCCGAGGCGATGAGGTCCAGCTCCCTGCCCTGGCATACCTCGTCGGCCAGCAGCCTGACTTTTTCGCCTATCATGTGAAAGCCGCGCGCCAGCAGCCCCAGGTCGGTCAACCCGTCGTCCTGGTGGGGGTCCGACCCGCCGTTGCGTATGATTATCTGCGGCTTAAACTCGCGCACCAGAGGCTCAACAATCTCGGAAAATATGCGAAAATACGAGTCGTAGCCTGCGTTGGGCGGCATGGGCACATTGACGGTGAATCCTTTTCCCTTTCCGGCGCCTATATCACTGACGAAACCCGTGCCCGGGTAAAGCGTCCTGGGGTCCTGGTGGAGGTCGATCATGAGTACTCTGGGCTCCTCAAAAAAGTACTCGGCGGAGCCGTTTCCGGCATGGGCGTCCGTGTCCAGGATGAGAACGCGCTCCAGCTTGTAGGTGTTTAAAAGGTATCGTGCGGCAAAGGCCACATCGTTGTAGAGGCAGAACCCCTCGCCCGAGGCATGTTTGGCGTGGTGCATGCCGCCTCCCAGCGAAACGGCCTTCTGGTATTCCCCTTTCTGGATAAGGTCGCAGCCCAGCTTGGCCTGGCCGATGATCAGGCGGGCGGCCTCTTCAATCCTGCCGGGCTTGTCGAACGGCATATTATCCATAGTCTGGTACAGGCCGAATTTGATATGGTCCAGCTGGCCTTCGTGAGCCGCCCTGTAATAGTCCCGGGTAAAATCGATATATTCTTTGGTGCAGATGGTCAGCAGGTCTGCGTCGCTGGCCGGGTCTGCCTTTATAAAGCGGTAGTTATCGTCTTCAGGTACTCTTTGCTTGAGCAGTGTGGGGAAAATCTCGTAGCGGTCGCCTCGGAAGGGGTGGCCGGGCCCGAAGTCATACTCCTTGATATCATCCCGGTACAGAATAGCAATTGCCAAGGTGCCCTCCCTGATGCCAGATTAATTTACCAAGGGTCATTCAAATATTACTCCTATGAAACCGGATAAACAAGAACCAACCGGCTGTTCGGTTAATGAAACGGATTTATACGGTTGCGTTTTAACAGCCCTTTGTATAATATGGCCTGGTCCGGCAGCCTTTATTTCCAGCCAGGGATAGCAATAAAATCAGTGATTTTGCCAGATATAAGGGTTGCATCAGGGTTGCAACAATGCCTAAGTAGGCTATGGTAGCTGACAAAGAGTTGTTGCAGTTGACATCAATAATTATGCTCCAGCCGGCCGGTTAAAGCAGCTCGTCAGGCAGAGCGTGCCGCCGCCCAGGGCTATCATAGTTGACATGTCGGCCAGCGACGACCTGGATATAACCTGTGTGGAGATGCTGGAAGGACTGATAGGCGAGTTCAGGGCCGAGGGTATTGAGCTGACGGCCGCCGAAGTTCATCAGCCCGTGCGCGACATGGCCTTACGCTCGGGGCTGGCCGGGGAGTTCAGCCGGGCCCTGGTTTTCCCGACGGTGGACGCGGCGGTACAGCATTACCTGAAGCTTCATCCGGAAGAGGGATCGCAGAAGGGCTAGTCCAGGCTTTCCTTGGTGCTGGGCACCGTGCCCGAGATGCGCGGATCGAAGCGCGTGGCAGTATCCAGCGCGCGCGCCAGCGCCTTGAATAGCGCCTCCGCCTTGTGGTGGTCGTTGTTGCCGCGCATGACCTGCGCGTGTATGTTTATCCTGGCCTCCGCCGCAAACGACGTGAAGAAGTGGTTGATGAGGTCGGAATGCATCTCGCTGATATAGGCCTCCTTAATCGAGTCCTCGATGACGGCCTGACCGCGCCCGCTGATGTCCAGCGCAACCATGGCCAGTGCATCGTCCATGGGCACTATGGCCTGGCCCATCCTGACGATGCCCTGCTTTTCACCCAGCGCCTGGTTGAAGGCACGGCCCAGAGTAATGGCCACGTCCTCGACCACATGGTGCTGGTCGCTGCCGTTAGCGGATATCTTCAGGTCGAAGATGCCGTGCTGCGCCAGCTGGCAGAGCATGTGGTCAAAGAAACGTATGCCGGTGGTGATATCGAACTGGCTGCTGCCATCGATATTTACCTCCACCTTGATGGATGTCTCTTTGGTACGCCGTGTAACCGTTGCTTTCCTTTCGGCCATCTTCAACCTCTTTATGTCCGGATTCAGGGCAAAGATTATCACATATCCTTTAAAGCGGCAATGACGCGGCGGGTGTCCTCGGGCCTTCCCACGCTGATACGTATGCAGTCCTTCAGCTCGGGTGTCTCGAAGTAGCGTATAAAGATGCCCTTTTTCTGCAGCCCTAAATAGACCTGCCTGGCATTCCCCTCGAAAACCGCGCACAGGATGAAGTTGGCCACGGAGGGATACGGCTTGAGCCACTTTATCTTTTTCAGCCCGGCGTAGAGCACCTGGCGCTCGTCAACCATGGCTTTGACCGTGGCCTGCAGGTGACTGGTGTCCTTGAGCGACTCCAGGATAGCCACATATGCGGCGGTGTTGATGTTGTAGGGCTGCTTGATCTTCATCAGGTAGCGGGCAATCTCGGGCGGGCAGATGCCGTATCCGGCGCGCAGCCCGGCTATGCCGGCCCACTTGCTGAAGGTGCGCAGCACTATGAGGTTGGGGTAATCGGGCACCATCCTGATAAGCGACTGGCCGCTGAACTCAACGTAGGCTTCGTCCACCACCACCATCAGGTCCAGCCCCAGCAGCTCTTTGATCTCGGCGCGGGCAGCCTGGTTGCCGGTGGGGTTGTTGGGTGAAGCCACGAATATGACCTTGGCCCCGGCTGAAGCCCGCCTGATGGCGGGCAGGTCGAGCGAGAAGTCTTTCCTGCGCAGCACCTTGATGACCTTTCCGCCGGCGATCTCCGTGGAGAAGGGGTACATGCCGAAGGTGGGCGGGCAGTTGATAACTCCATCCCCTGGCTCGATGAACAGGCGAAGTATGATGTCGATCAGGTCATCGCTGCCGGCGCCCGCCACGATATATTCCGGGCTTATGCCGGTGTACTTTGACAGCGCTTTCCTTACAGTGCGCTGATCCGGGTCCGGGTAGCGGTTGTAGTCATTGCATTTCGCCAGAGCTTTCTGGACGCGCGGCGAGCAGCCGTAGGGATTCTCGTTCCCGTCCAGCTTGGCGGTATCTCCCGCCGGCACCTCGGCCCGTCCCCGCAGGATTTCCGCCGGGTCGACGGGCGTATAGGCGCGCATGCTCTTAAGGCTGCTGCGGATCATCTTTTCCACATCTTTTGGTTTAAGCATTTTTCTTCTTCTTATTTAACCTGATGCTGACTGCTGCCACGTGACCGGTCAGCCCCTCGCTTTCCGCCAGCCGCAGGGCCGGCGGCCCCAGGCTGGTTATGGCCTCATCCGGAAGCGCTATCACGCTGCTGAACTTGAGGAAGTCCTGCACAGTCAGCGGCGAGCTGAAGCGCGCGCTGCCTCCCGTGGGCAAGGCGTGGCTCGGCCCGGCCACGTAATCGCCCAGCACCACCGGTGAGTACTGACCTGCACAGATGCATCCGGCGTTCTTTATCCGTTTAATATACTTCCTGGCATCCCTGACCATCAACGAGAGGTGCTCAGGCGCGTACAGATTGGCCAGCTCGACGGCCTCATCTGTATTTTTCACCACCACGATTCTGCCGTTGGCCTGTAAGGCTTGGGCTGCGACAACGCCGCGCTTCAGCCTGCGGAGCTGCTTCTCGATCTCAGCCTGAACTTTGACCGCCAGTGATTCCGATGTTACCACAAGCACCGAGGAGGCCAGCGGGTCGTGCTCCGACTGTGCTATCAGGTCGGCCGCGCAGAAAGCCGGGTCGGCCGAGCCGTCGGCTATGACCAGCACCTCGCTCGGCCCCTGAAGGGCATCGATAGCGACGGCACCGTATACCAGTTTCTTGGCGGTCATGACGTAAATATTGCCCGGCCCGCAGATCTTGTCTACTCGTGGCACCGTCCCGGTGCCGAAGGCCAGAGCGGCGATGGCCTGCGCTCCCCCGATCTTGAAGATGCGGTCAACCCCGGCTATCCGGGCGGCTGCCAGCGTGGCGGCGGGCACCTTGCCATCCCGCCTGCAGGGCGTGGCCATTATTAACTCCTTGACACCCGCCACCCTTGCCGGGATAGCGGTCATGAGCACGGTTGATGGATATGAAGCAGTCCCGCCCGGTACATAGATGCCCACACGTTCCAGCGGTGACACCTGTTGTCCCAGGCCGCCGCTGATGAAGCTGTTGCCGGTCCTGGACAGGCATGCCCTGTGGAACTTCTCCACGCGGTCCGCGGCGAAGGCCAGGGCGTTGTAGACGTAGGGATCTACGTCCTCCAGCCGTGCGCGGTCTATCTCCCGGCGCGTCACCTCCAGCGACCTCAGCCTGGCGCCGTCGAACTGCAGAGCGTATTCAAACAAGGCCTTGTCGCCTTGAGCTTTCACCCTGTCGATTATCTTCTTTACCGCCGCTTCCACCTTACTGTCAGCAGCCGTCGCTACGGCCTGCGAGCGGTCAAGCAGCCGTGCTGCCATTTTAAAGCCTTTGATCAGTTGCATTTCCCTTCTGCAGCCTCCCGGAATATTCTGGCCAGTTTCCTGATATAACTGCCTTTGCCGGGCGTTTCCAGGCTGCGGCAGTTGCCTATCAGGCAGGCTGTGGACTCAAACAGCGTGTCAACTATCTTCAGGTTGTGCCGGGCCAGTGTCTTGCCCGTCTCCGTGTTCTCTATCAGCATGTCGGCGTCCTCGGGCAGGTATACCTCGGTGGCGCCCCAGGTAGGTATGACCCTGTAGCGCGCGATGTGCTTGTCCCGCATGTACTTATCTGCAATGTTGACGTATTCCGTAGCCACGCGCAGCGGCGTGAGCTTGCCGCCTCGTATGATGGCCTGCACTTCCTCCATGGAATCAGCCGGCAGGTCCTGGCTCACCACTGCCACAACCCTGACCCAGCCGAAGCCCAGGTTGACGAGCTCCACCACGGGGCTGGAGGGGAACTGGTAGAGGTGGTCGAGCATCCAGTCCCTGCCCGTGATGGCCAGGTCGAAATTGCCGTTGGCCACCTGCTGCGGCATGTCCTGCGGGCGGATGACCTTCAGATTCAGCCAATCCAGGCCTGATTCCGGCCGCCGTGTCAGGCTGCTGCCGGAATAGCCTTTAAATTTAAGTCCGGCCTTCTCCAGGAAGGCGGCTGTAAACACCTGCTGGTGGCCGTCGGCCAGCGCCAGCCAGACGCCCTCTTTGCCTGACTTGAGCGGCCGCGGCATTTCAGTTTCTTTAACTGTGCTTGAGGCTGGAATGGCTATCGCTCTGTTTCGCTTACGGCCGCGGTTTATACGCGCCAGCAGGCCGGAGAATTCACCCGCCTGGTAGCCATCGGTGTTGGCGATGAAACAGGCGTCGCTGTCGCATATTTTTTTAAGCGCTTTCAGGCCGAGAATTCGCAGGGCGGACTCGTCCCTGGCGCGCAGAACAGCGAAGTCGGCGTTCTCTGAGGGATAAGCCTCACTTGAGCCCCAGACGGGGAAGACGCGGAAGCGCTTTAATCTCATTTTTATGGCTGTGGCCTCGGCCAGCGCAGGATACTCGCTGACAATGCGCCAGGTCCTGTTGCCTGACGCCAGCGAGGACGTGGAGATACTGGACCTGCTGGAGCAGGCCAGGAAGATGCCGGAGCTGTCATAGCCCAGGTCCGCCAGCTTGAAAACACGGCTGGCCGGATAGCGCACCTGCAGCTCCTGCAGCCAGTCAGAGGTGCAGATGCCGAAGTCATAGTTGCCGATGGCCACCTGCACGGGTATGTCGCGCTCGTTGAGCATCTTGGCTGTCAGGAGCGGCATCGAGGTAGACTGCAGCCGATAGATGCGGGTGCTGGAGTTGTAGCCGTCGAAGGGTACCCCGGCTGAGGCCAGGAACTCCGCCGTATCCTTCAGCATCCTGCCCTTGGGCAGAGCCAGCCTGGTTTTAACCGTCAGATCATCTGCCAAGGCTGACGAACCCCCCGATTATGTTCAGCACATCGTCCGCCGCGGCCACGTTCTTCTGCCTTCCACTCAGTTCGTCACGCAGTGTGTAGCCCTTTGATCCGGCCAGGCAGGTCACCGACCAGCGCGATTTGAGCTGGCTGTCATTGAGCGCCAGCTCGGCGGTCAGGCCGGCCTCCCTCAGCGTTCTGGCCATTTTAAAGGCGGAAACAGTGCAGCCGGCCGATGGCTGCGCCGCTTTGACCAGGACGGTCTTGTCCGTTTTTTGCTTGGACCACGGCCTGACGGCGGCGTTCAGCTCATCCATGTAAAAAGCAAAGCCGCAGGCCGGCGCATTCTTTCCTCCCACCAGGTTTACCAGGTTGTCGTAGCGGCCGCCGCTGCACAACTTGGTCTTTCCGGAAACTATCTTGAAGCAGAGCCCGGTGTAATATTCAAAGCTCCTGACGGAGGTGAAATCCACGTCGTAGGCCAGCCCCAGCTGGTCCAGCAGCCGGGTGACAGCCGAGAACTTTTGTATTTCCTTCCTGAGGCCGGCCGATACTGAGGGCAGCGCCTGGAGGTTGGCCAGGAAGCCGCTGGATTTACCCTTCAGGCGGGTGAGCGTGGAGATGATGCCGTTCAGGTCCTTGTTCTTGCTTTTCACGCCTGCCAGGGCCTGCCAGTTGCCGTCCAGAAGCTGGTCCAGCAGCGCCGACTTGGCCTCCTCGTCCAGCTTCAGCTCGTCGATGATGGCCTTAAGGACGCCGGCATGCGACAGCTTGAGCCTGACCTTCTCCACGCCCAGCGAACCCAGTATCTCCAGCGCAAGAGCCATGATTTCGGCATCGGAGGCCGGGCTGGCATCGCCAAGCATTTCAACGCCGCACTGCCATTTCTCGCGGTTTTCCCTGCCTGTTTCTTCAAAGGCAAAGACGCTGGTCACATAGTAAAGGCGCGCTATCCTTGACCCCTTGAAATTTTCCGAGTACAGGCGTGCTGCAGGTATGGTGCCGTCCGGCCTGAGCACCACGCGCTCGCCGCCCCAGCCGTCCCAGTCCAGGAAGGAGTAGACCCGTCCCAGCATGGATGGCGTGAGCGTGCCGGCGGCGGTGAAGAGGTGTATGTATTCCAGTGTGGGCGTCCTGATCTCCCGGTAACCCCATCCGGTGCAGGACGCGCGGAAGACGTCCTCCACCTGACGGAACCGTTCCATATCGTCAGGAAGAAGATCGCGTGCCCCTTTACAGCGTTGACTTTCCATAGCGATTTATATGCACTTTTAAAGTCGGATAATTCTACACCAATATAGGGGCAGCTTCAATTTGGCCGCATAAAAAAGGGGCGCCTCACGACGCCCCTAAAACCGCGTTCAGGTGACGATTATTTTGAGAAGGCCAGCACGCCGAGAATGACCAGGTTTACTATGGGTATCAGCAGGAGTATGACCCACCAGCCCGGCCTGTTGCGCGCCTGGCAGATGCCGATCCAGATGATGATGGTGAGAACTACCGCCGCCAGGTAAATTACCCAGCCGAGCCAGCCCAGAGGACCGTTCATCATCGCTGCGGCTACGGCAAAGGCGATGACGATTATCAGGGCCCACCACCAGGGCCTTTTGGCTATCATGGCCATCAGGAAGACGTTGGCGATGGGTATCCAGGCCAGCCAGGAATACTTGGTGTTGGTCTTCTGAGCTATCAACATCAGGCAGATTGCCATGTAAATGTAGAACATCAGGCCCACAAAGCCTATTCCCAGGGATGCCATCATCCACTGCAAGCTCGAACTGTCCATAAAACACCTCCTTTTCCGCATTATATAGTAGGCAACTGCCATAAACAATGCCCCTTTGGTCATGCTATAATAGTCCTTGACTCTCCTCTAATTGGAGACTTTAAACTATGTACAGAGACCGTTACAGAGCGTATATGGCAGAGCACAAGAAGGCACTCAAGATAGGCGATTTTGCCCGGCTGAGCGGCGTGCCCATCAAGACGCTGCGCTACTACGATGAGCTGGGGCTTTTCAAACCGGTCAAGGTGGATAGGTACAGCAACTACCGCTATTACTCGGCCGAGCAGCTACCCAACCTGAACCGCATAATCGGGCTGAAGAACCTTGGTCTGTCCCTTACGGAGGTCTCCAGCCTGCTGAACAGGGAGCTGCCCGACCAGCACATCATACGCATTTTAAGCGCCAAGCAGGCCGAGATTACGCGGCGGCTGCATGATTACAGGGTGCAGCTGGAGCTGGTCGAGGAATGGCTGAAACAGATGGGAGAGGAGGATGGTTCCATGGCCGAGAAAGTGGTGGTTAAGGGGCTGGAGAAGCTCAGGATCGCTTCGCTGAGGCGCGTCATACCGAACTATGGCGAAGTCCTGCCCAGCTTCACCCAGCTGATAACCTATTTACAAACGCAAAGCACAACCTGGGCCGGACCGCCCATGACCATATTTTATGACATGGAGTTCCGCGACAAGGATATCGACCTGGAGGTGGCCGTGCCTATCAGGGGCGACCTGCCGGAAACGGACAAGATCAGGGTCAGGGAGCTGCCGGAAGTTGAAAAGGCCGCCTGTATCGTACACAAGGGCCCCTACGAGACCTCCATGGTGTCGTACAAGACGCTGATAGGCTGGCTCTTTACGCACGGCTATCAGCTGGCCGCCCCCAACCGCGAGATATACCTGGTCGGGCCGCTGCAGAGCCAGGACCCAAAGCAGTACGTGACCGAGCTGCAGTTCCCCATAATGGGCTGGTAGAATTCACCGGGACACCTTCTGCCTCTCAACCACTTCGCTGCCGATGGTATACAATATAAAGGCAGTGCTGAGAAATATCTTCCGCCTCTTTTATATCTCCATGTTTGTGCTGGGGCTGGCGCTGGCTTTGCCCGGAAAACATGCACTGGCCGATGGCGGTGAGATCCGCGTCCTGCAGGTAAAGGGCAACATCGTGCCCGTGGTGGCGGACTATATCAATCGCGGCATCACTGCCGCCGAGGAGTCGGGCAGCACCGCCTGCATCATCCAGCTGGACACCCCGGGCGGGCTTCTGGACGCCACGGAGACGATCGTACAGCGCATCATGAACGCCGAAGTGCCGGTGGTGGTCTACGTCTCGCCGCACGGCGCCTGGGCGGCCTCGGCTGGCACATTCATCACGATAGCCGCACACCTGTCGGCCATGGCGCCGGGTACCAGCATCGGCGCCGCCCACCCGGTCAGCGCCGGGCAGGAGACTTCCGAAACTGCGCTTGAAAAGGCCACGGAGTACTCGGCCGCCTGGATTCAGAGCATAGCCGAAAAGCGCGGCAGGGACCCGACGCTGGTGGAGGATGCCGTACGCCAGAGCAAGTCCTTTACGGCCAACCAGGCGCTGGACTTGAAGCTGGTGGACTTCCTGGCAGACGACCTGCCAGGCCTGGTCAGGCAACTGAACGGCAGGGTGGTCACGCTCTCGGACGGCCGGCAGGTAACCCTTAACACAGACGGCGTACCTGTTACCACGGACGCCATGTCCGGCATCGAGAAGTTTCTGCAGACCATCAGCAACCCCAACATTGCCTACATACTCCTGACGCTGGCTTCCATCGGGCTGATTACCGAGATATCCAATCCCGGCCTTATCTTCCCGGGCGTGGTGGGAGGCCTGTGCCTGTTCCTGGCCCTGTATTCGCTCAACGTGCTCAACGCCTACTGGGCCGGGCTGCTACTGATAATGCTGGCCTTCGGACTGTTCTTAACTGAGATATTTGTACCTGCCTATGGTATACTGACCACCGGCGGGGTGATCTCGCTGGTAATCGGATCATTGATCCTTTTCAGCGGAAGTGACGCTTCGATGCAATTTGATAAAGGCCTTATAGCTATTGTTGCAGTCTTTTTTGCCCTGTTCGTGGCCTTCCTGGTGTGGGCCACGATACGGGGACAGAGGCGCAAGGTCACAACCGGCCGGGAGGGCATGGTCGGCCAGATAGCTTTAGTCAAAAAAGCCCTCAAACCCGGCGGCATGGTGCTGGTGGACGGCGAGCTCTGGACGGCTGAGATCGAGAGCGGGAGCGCCCAGCCGGGCGAGGAGGTTGTGATCACGCAGGTTAAAGACCTTAAGCTGACGGTGGCTAAAAAGAACTGAGGAGGGGTACCTTATGATTATCACAGTCATCATCATCGCAATCTTCGTGTTGATAATCCTGGCGGCGTCCATCAGGATCGTCAACGAGTACGAGCGGGGCGTGGTCTTCCGCCTGGGACGCTACGTCGGCGTCAGGGGCCCGGGACTGATATTACTTATCCCCTTCATTGAGCGCATGGTCAAGGTCGACCTGCGCGTGGTGACCATGGACGTGCCGGCGCAGGAGTGCATCACGGTCGACACAGTGACCGTCAAGGTGGACGCCGTCGTGTATTTCCGTGTTATCAAGCCTGAATCGGCCATATTGAATGTCGAACAGTATATACGGGCCACGTCGCTGCTCTGCCAGACCACGCTGCGCAACGTGGTCGGCCAGAGCGACCTGGAGGACCTGCTGGCGCACCGCGATAAGGTGAACGAGAAGCTGCAGGTGCTGATCGACGAGGGCACGGAGCCATGGGGCATCAAGGTCAGCATGGTAGAGGTCAGGGACGTTCAGCTACCGGAGACCATGCAGCGCGCCATGGCGGCCCAGGCTGAGGCGGAGAGGGAGCGCAGGGCCAAGATAGTCCACGCCGAGGGCGAGGCGCAGGCCGCCGAGAAGCTGGCGGAGGCAGCAAAAGTTATCGCCAGTCAGCCGTCTGCCATGCAGCTAAGATACCTGCAGACCCTGGTCACGATCTCTACCGAGAAGACCAATACCATCGTCTTCCCGCTGCCCATGGATCTGCTAAAGCCCCTGCTGGGCGGCGCAACCGGAGACCAGAAAAAATAACCTCCGAGGTTTAAGCGGAATTCATGATAAGGGCGGCAGAAATGCCGCCCTTATTTATTCGTGCTTTCCTTGAGCACCGTTACGTCGCCGGCCACCACCTCCCTGGTCGAGCCGTCGGCCAATCGCAGCAGCAGGTTGCCCTCCGGCGTCAGCCTCTCTGCCATCCCGTAAATCGTCTCCTCGCCTGACTTCACTGCGATCGTGTGCCCGAGCGTTTCCATCTGCCTGGCCCACTCCCGGAAGATGGATTCGCTGTTGTGTATGCGGGTGTAGAGCTTGTCCAGCTCGGTGAACAGGTGCAGCGCCACGCGGCTGACCAACACTTCCCTCTTTAGCTCGGTAGAAAGGCTGGTGGCTATTTCGGCAATCTCCGGATAGCGCCCGGTATCGAAGTTGACGTTGATGCCGATGCCGACCACGGAGAAGTCGTACTTGCCCGCGGTGAAGGCGTTCTCTATCAATATGCCGCAGACCTTTTTGCCCCTTATCATGACGTCGTTGGGCCACTTGATGGCGGCCTGGATACGGAAGGTTTTAAGGGCGCGTAGCACGGCCAGCGAAGAGATGGCCGGCAGAAGCCGTAATAGCCTCAGCGGCGGCTTGAGCACGATGGAGGCCGCCAGGGTCCCCTCGGGCGAGAACCAGGAACGGCCCAGCCTGCCGCGGCCAGCCTGCTGCGAAAGGGCCATGACCACGGTGCCGTCCGGCGAACCCTTGTCGGCCAGCTCCCGTGCCACGTCCTGCGTGGACGTGGTGCTGTCCAGGCAGGTCAGCTCCCTGCCCACTATGCCGGTCTTAAGCCCGGCCCTCAAATATGAGCAAATATCTACTTCAGCGGGCACGGATATAATATATCAGGTGTCTTGAACTGTGTATAATTGGTATTCGGGCCCACACATTTATCGAGGTGTGTGAAATTATGAGCAAGGACGATATCGAATCAAAGGCCGAGCGCATCGCAGAACTGATAATGCACTCGAAGCGCCTGATGGTATTCACCGGCGCCGGCATAAGCACGGAGTCCGGCATTCCCGACTTCAGGGGCAAGGACGGCATCTGGACCAGGCTTGACCCGGAGGATTTCACCATACAGAGGTTCCTGGCCAGCCGCGATATCAGGAAGATGCACTGGCAGTTCCTGGTCGAGGGAGGAATGGTCAAGGACGCCAAGCCCAACGATGCCCACTTTGCCATTGCCGAGCTGGAGAAGCTGGGAAAGCTGGACTGCGTGGTCACGCAGAACATCGACAACCTGCACCAGACGGCGGGCAATTCGCCCGAGATAGTCTTTGAGCTGCACGGCAACATGCAGTACGTGCGCTGTCTGGGCTGCCAAACCAGGCTGCCCATGGCCGAAGTGGTGGCCCGCGTGGCCCGGGAAGAGGTACCGGAATGCCGGCAGTGCGGCGGCATACTCAAGCCGGACTGCGTCTTCTTCGGCGAGGCTCTGCCCGAGCTGGTGCTGAGCGAGGCGGCACGCCGCGCCACGCAGTGCGACCTGTGCATAGTCATCGGGTCCACGCTGGTGGTCTATCCTGCTGCCTACATACCTCTCTACGCCATCCAGTCCGGGGCCAAGCTGGTGATCATCAATATCGGGTCAACGCCCATGGACTCGCGTGCGGACGTGCGCGTAGAGGGCATGGCCGGGGAAACCATGAGCCTGGTCATCCAGCAAGTCAAGAAGGGCTTGGGAAGGTAAATTTAATTGACAAGGTTCACATACAATGTTAGATTGTGATAAACATGATGTCCAGAGGAGGTGTCAATTTGAAAAAGCTGGCTATACCCATCCTGTTGCTTGCCTTAGTGCTGGCGGGATGTGCGAGGCAGATCAATACCAGAATACCTCCTCTGTCATATATCGATTCCGTATCTGCCGCCCAGGTATACGTGGGCCAGTCGATCAAGTTCAGCGGCCACGGCATTTCCTCCATCGGTGAAATAGTGGCCTACAACTGGCGTTCCAATATCAACGGCGACCTGAGCAAACAGGCCAGCTTTGAGACCAGCACGTTATCCGCAGGCGCGCATACCGTATGGTTCAAGGTGCAGGACAACTATGGCAACTGGTCTAACGAGGTGGGCACCAACGTCAACGTGCTGGCCCAGGGCGGGCCGACGGCCATGACGATCAAGGTATTCACGGCGACGCCTGCCAGCATCAATCCCGGTGACGAGGCGATCCTGACCTGGGACGTTTCCGGCCTGGGCAACGTCAGAATCGATCCGGATATCGGCGACGTGGCGCTGAACGGCAGCCGCGTGGTCAAACCCTACCAGGACACGCTGTATACCATATACGCCACCAACAACGTGGGGATAGCCAAGGCCACTACCCAGGTGCTGGTCAGCTCGCTCCAGTTATCCAAAGCTACGCTCTATTCCATCGACGCCGAAGACAACACCATCAAGAACGGCAACATCGTCAGCACGCGCGTGATGGTTGGCGAGGACGAAAAGAACCTGGCCATGCAGGGAGTTCTCAGCTTCGACATCACCTCCCTCCCGCTCAACGCCACAATTAAGACGGTCGAGCTGGACCTCACCAGGACCAAGATAATCAACCAGCCTTTCCCCTACCAGGGCGACCTGCAGATTTATAACCTGAAATACGGACTGGAATATGATACCTACGGCAAGGTGGTGATGCTGCCTTCGCCTTACCTTTACAAGTACAGCACCAACGCCACACTGGCGGAGATGCCGGTCCAGCCCTTCGTCTCGTCCGACATGACGGCGGCCGTGCAGCGGCAGCTCGATTCACACAACAGCCGCTTCCAGGTCAGGATACAGTTCGAAAAATACTACTATTACAATCTGTGGGGGCAGGAATATAATCCCAGCAAGACCACGATTTACACCAACGCCGGAAACTATATGGATGTCAGCGCCGGCAACCCTTCACTGGTGGTCTACTATACTGTGCCCAAGTAGGGATGGCGGGCCCCGCTAAGCGGATATCTCTTCCAGGTCAAAGCGGAAGTTCTCGATAACCGGGTTGGCCAGCAGCTTTTTGCACATGTCCTGCGCCTGCGCCCTGGCCTTTTCGATCTGCTTCTCGTCTATCTTAATTTCAAGGTATTTGCCGGCGCGCACGTCGCGCACCTGCTTGAAACCCAGCGTGTGCAGAGCGCCTTTTATGGTCAGCCCATGGGGGTCGTTAACGGTCGGTTTAAGCGTCACGTATACTTTAGCCAAATACATTTTTCAGCTTCCTCCCGGTGAGCAAAAAGTAGGCGTCGCGATAGCGCTCGGCCGTGGCCTCGATGACGTCTTTGGGCAACTCGGGCGCAGGCGGCTTGCGGTTCCAGCCCGATTTTATCAGCCAGTCCCGCACGAACTGCTTGTCGTAGCTGGGCTGCGGCTGGCCCGGTGTATAGAGGCTGGCGTCCCAGAACCTGCTTGAATCGGGCGTGAACATCTCGTCAATTACGATCAGCTGCTTATCATTGTAGCCGAACTCGAACTTGGTATCGGCAATGATGATATCGCGCTCGAGGGCATATTCACTGGCGTAACGGTAGAGCGCCAGGCTCTTGTCCTCCAGCCTGCCGGCCGCCCTGTCACCCACCATGTCCACCAGCTGCTTGCGGCTGAGGGGCAGGTCGTGTCCCTGCTCGGCCTTGGTGGTCGGCGTGAAGATAGGCTCCGGCAGCTTGTCGCTCTCCTTGAGGCCCCTGGGGGCCTTCTGGCCGTTGATGGTGCCTGAGTTCTTATACTCCTCCCAGGCCGAGCCTGAGATATAGCCCCTGACGACGCACTCCACAGGTATGCGCTGAGCCTTGAGGACAACCATGGACCGCCCCAGCAGCATCTCGGGCAGCGGCCTCTTGCCGGGCGCATACTTGGCCAGCGCCCTGTGGCTTTCAACCGACTCCACCAGATGGTTATGCACCACATGGTAGGTCCGGGCGAACCAGAAGGCGGAAATCTGGTTGAGCACGATGCCCTTGTCGGGTATGGCGCTGGGCAGGACCACGTCGAAGGCCGAGATGCGGTCGGTGGCCACTATCAGCAGCTTGTCCCCCACCTGGTAGGTATCGCGCACTTTGCCCTTGCCGAACAGGGGTAATCTCAGGTTGGTCTCAGATATAGTGGTCAATTTTAGTCTCCTATCGTTTACTTGAGATCTTCTTGGTTGTCTTCAGCAGGCCCAGCCGTTTATATATGGCGTCCACGTGCTTGAGAAAACGCCCGTAGTCAAATATCGCTTCCAGCTCAGAGGCCTTGATATGTTTCATCACCTCGGGGTCGGACTTAAGCAGCGTGAGGAAGGGCGTCCTGCCCTGCCAGGCTTTCATGGCGTTGCCCTGCACCAGCTGGTAGGCCTTCTGCCTGCTCAGCCCCTTGCCCACCAGCGCCAGCATTACGTTCTGCGAGAAGACCAGCCCCTGGGTGAGCTCCAGGTTGCGCTTCATGTTATCGGGGTATACCAGCAGGCCGCGCATCACGCCGGTGAAGATGTCCAGAATATAGTCCAGCGCCAGGCTGGCGTCCGGCAGTATGATGCGCTCGTTGGAGGAGTGGCTGATATCGCGCTCGTGCCACAGGGCCACGTTCTCCATGGAGGTCACGGCGTGGCCGCGGATGAGGCGTGCCAGCCCGCAGACCCGTTCGCACAGCTCCGGGTTGCGCTTGTGCGGCATGGCCGAGGAGCCCGTTTGCCCGGGTGCGAACGGCTCCTCTGCTTCGAGAATCTCGGTGCGCTGCAACGCCCTGATCTCGGTGGCGAACTTGTCCAGCGAGCTGGCCACGATGGCCAGCGTGGTCACGTACTGGGCGTGCCTGTCGCGCTGTATCACCTGGCTGGAGACGGGCGCCGGCGCCAGCCCCAGCCGCGTGCAGGTCTTTTCCTCTAATTCGGGTGAAACGGTGGCATAGGTGCCGACCGCGCCGGATATCTTGCCGACGCTGATGACCTTTTTAGCTTCCTGCAGCCTGGCCAGGTTGCGCTTCATCTCCTGCGCCCACAGCGCCATCTTCAGTCCGAAGGTTATGGGCTCGGCGTGCACGCCGTGCGTGCGGCCGGCCATCAGCGTGTCCTTATGCAGGACGGCCTTCTCCTCCAGCACCTTGATCAGCGCCTGCGCGTCGTCAATCAAAATGTCCGAGGCTTCTATCAATTGCATCGCCTGTGCCGTGTCCATGATGTCCGAGGAGGTCAGCCCCAGGTGGATGTAGCGTGACTCCTCGCCGACGGTCTCGCCCACGGCGTTGAGGAAGGCGGTCACGTCGTGGTGCGTGACCTTGAGAATCTCCGCCATGCGCTGGAAGTTGAGGCTGGCCTTCTTGATTTTGGGTATGGCCGCTTTGGGTATGACACCCTGCTCCGCCCAGACTTCGCAGACGGCGATCTCCACCAGCAGCCACTTGTCGAACTTGTTCTTGTCCGACCAGACCTGCTTCATCTTTGGCCGTGAATATCTCTCAATCATGACTTCTCGTCCTCACTGCTCGGCCAGCTTTTTCCTGTATTTTTCAAACGCTTTGCGTATGCGGTCGTGTTTTATTCCCAGCATTTGTGCCGCCAGCAGGGCCGCGTTCCTGGCGCCGGCGGTGCCTATGCCCACGCAGGCCACGGGCACACCGCCCGGCATCTGCACGATGGAGTAGAGCGAGTCCACTCCCTTCAGGTCGCTGGTGGGCAGCGGTATGCCGATGACCGGCAGGGTTGTCCAGGAGGCGATGACGCCCGGCAGGTGCGCCGCGCTGCCGGCTGCGGCGATGATGACCTCGTAGCCCTTCGACCTGGCCTCCAGCGCATAGCAGCGGACGGCGTCCGGCTTGCGGTGCGCCGAGATCACGTCCAGCTCGTAGTCGATTTTAAACTCCTTCAGCACCTCCAGGGCGGGCTGAATAAAGGGCTCGTCCGTCTTGCTGCCGATGACGATACCGATCAAGGCCATCACTTCACCTCCCTGGCGGCTATATCGCTGCGGTAATGGCAGCCCTCGAAATGCACCTGCGCAATGTTCCGGTAGACCTTGTCCCGCGCCTGCTTCATGTTCCTGCCGGTAGCGGTCACGGTCAGCACGCGGCCGCCGTCGGTCAGTATGCTGCCGTCCTCATGCTTGCGGGCGCCGGCGTAGAAAATAATGATGTCCTTATCGATTTTGCTGGATACCTCGACGGGCAGGCCGGTCCTGTACTGGCCCGGGTAGCCGCCCGAGGCCATGACTACGCCCACGCAGGGGTCGTTGCTCCACTTTATCTTTATCGTATTCAGCTTTTTCTCGACGACTGCCAGCATGATTTCCACCAGGTCGGTTTTGAGCCTGGGCAGTATGGCCTGCGTCTCCGGGTCGCCGAACCTGGCGTTGAACTCCAGCACCTTGGGCCCCTGCTCCGTCATAATAAGGCCGGTGTAGAGCACGCCGGAGTAGGGCGCGCCCTCGGCCGCCATGGCTTTGATGGTGGGCCTGATGATGGTCTTGAGCACGTGGTCGATCATATTCCTGCCGAAGAAGCCGGGCGGGCTGTAGCTGCCCATGCCGCCCGTGTTCGGCCCCTTGTCGTTGTCGAAGATGCGCTTGTAGTCGCAGGCGGGGACCATGGGGACGACCGTCTGGCCGTCGGTGAAGGCCAGCAGGCTGACCTCTTTACCCACCAGGCACTCCTCGATTATCACCTGATCTGCGGCTGCGCCGAAGGCCTTCTCCTTCATCATGGATTCCAGCGCGGCCACGGCCTCGTCCATGCTGGCGGCCACGGTCACGCCCTTGCCCGCTGCCAGGCCGTCGGCCTTGACCACAACCGGCACGGGCTGTTTGGAGAGGTAATCCCTGGCCTCGGCGTAGCCGGTGAAGGCCCGTCCGGCGGCGCAGGGTATGCCGTACTTCTGCATGATGCCGCGGGCGAAGACCTTGCTGGCCTCCAGCCGGGCTGCCGACTGCGACGGGCCGAAGGCGGGTATGCCGGCCGCCTGCAGGCGGTCGACGATGCCTGCGGCCAACGGGGCCTCGGGGCCGATAACGGCCAGGTCGATTTTGAGCTCCGTGGCTTTATTAACAATGGAGGGGATGTCGGAGGAGGGGATATTGATATTTTGGGCAAGGCCGGCCGTGCCGGCGTTGCCGGGGAGCGCGTAGACCGCATCGACGCGGCGGCTCTGCGATATCTTCCATGCCAGCGCATGCTCACGGGCGCCGTTGCCGATGACCAGTATCTTCAAGCTGGTATCTCCAACCTAGTTTTACTGTGTGACTTTCTTGACTATTATCTTCTTGTGGCTCTTGGTCTTGCCGCGGTTCTTTTTTGCCGCTTTCAGTTTGGGTTTATGCCCCATGATGGCCTACCTTAATTCGTTATTTATTTTTTCAGCCTGGACGGGGTCCAGCAGTCTGAGCAACCTGATGAGCTTGGCGACGTGCGCCTTCTTGTCCTCCAGTATCTGTTCCACGGCGTCCGCCGCGTCCTCGCTGTCCATCATCTCCACCTGAGCTTCGTATTCGTTTATTGCCTTGAGCTCGGCCACGAGGTCGTCACGTATCATCTCCAGGTCCATGGAACCTTCCAGTTCCTCTTCTTTTTCGAACGGATTGAAGGCCATTTTCAAAGCTCCGGCCGGTCGGGAAGCAACAAAACAGGGAAAGATTCCTTTTTCCGGCAGCTAAAAGTATATATTTAACCAGGCTTTAAATCAAGCTGCGCGGATAGGATGCGCTAGCTGCCTGTGCCGTCCGGCAGCGCTTTTTCCAGCGCCTGGCCGTAGGAGGCCAATATCTCGGCGTCATACCTCTCGATGTGGCCCTCGTCGCAGAGCGCCGCCAGCCTGGGGTCGATGGGTATGCGGGCCAGCAGCGGCGCGCCGGTGGCGGCCGCCATCTCCTCGCCCTTGCTTTTACCGAAAACGTCCAGCTTCTTCTTCAGCTCGGGCACGTAGAGGTAGGACATGTTCTCCACCACGCCCAGCACCTTCTTGTCCATCTGCTGCGCCATCTTGACGGCCTTCTTGACGATCATGGCGGTCAGGTCCTGCGGCGTGAAGACGACGATGACGCCGCTGACGGGCAGCACCTGCAGCGCCGTAAGCGGCGCGTCGGCCGTGCCCGGCGGCAGGTCCACGATGAGGAAGTCCAGCTTGCCCCACAGCACGTCCTCCCAGAACTGCGTGATGGCCTTGCCGATCAGCGGGCCGCGCCAGATGATGGCCTCATCCTCTGATGGCAGGAAGAGGTTGATGGAGATTATCTCGATGCCGTTGGCCGAGAGCACGGGCAGAATGCCGGTCTCGCTGCCCGAGGGATGCCCGCCCGTGCCGAACATCTTGGGAATGCTCGGCCCGGTGATATCGGCGTCCAGTATGCCCACGCTGTAGCCCCTGCGGCTGAGCAGTATGGCGCTCAGCGCCGTGACCAGCGATTTCCCCACGCCCCCCTTGCCGCTCATCACAGCGATAACGTTCTTCACCTGGTTAAGCTCCGCCGGCTTCTTCTCAATAAAATCGATTTTGACCTCGGCGCCCGCCTCCAGCCCCTTCACCACCTCGGCGGCCTTGCCTTTAAGCCATTCCATGGCGCTCTCGTCCAGCGCGGCCGTAGCTATTTTGACCTCGCCCTGCTTGCCGGACACCTTTACCTCCTGCAGCAGGTTCATGCCCGCCAGGTCGCGCTTGATGCCCGGCACAAGTATCTCGCCCAGTGCTTCGGTCACATTTTTCTCAGTCAGCAAATCTTTCCTCCGGCATGTGAGCTTGTCTTATACATAATACTTGGAAACGTGTCTTTAGCCAAAATAAATAACTGAAAAGGCAGGGCATTAGCATTAAACTACGCAGATATTTCATCAAATCTTCATAATTTAGCAATATAATGAGTGGCTATTGTTTCAAATTAATTTAATCCAGACATTTGTAGTTACCGAACTAAGGCTGACAATTAATATTTATAACAGGGTTCTTCATTGAAAAAGACATGCTATATTATGCTCTAAAGGAACTGCTGAAAAGGTACAGGGCTTACCTGTTAAACGTGGTTGTAATAGGCCTGGCAACGTGCATGGTGCTCACATTGATTTCTCTGGGACAGGCTTATAAAGAGGCTTCCCGCCTGCCGTTTAAGGATATACAGGGCACCATCATCGTGCAGAAGAACGGAAACGTGCCGGAGACGGTATCCGGCGTCCTTCTGTCCTGCTCACTGTCACCGATTCATCAGGATACCATCGGTAGAATCGGTGCTATCCAAGGCGTAGGGGATGTCTCCCAGGCCCTGTCATTATGGGTATTTGACCCGGACCGTTTTAAGCGTGTTCTGGGCGTAAACTGGCAGGATGGCTATGGAAAATCATTGGCGGCGAGGATAGTTGATGGTGCCGTTCCAGCATCCGACCAGGAGGCGCTGGTGGAGAAGATTTACGCCGGCAAGAACGCTGTTACAGTAGGGAATACTATAGATATTGCGGGGAAACGATTCACCGTGACCGGTCTTGTAGGCACGGCCGGCAATGAAATAGTTGCGTCTGATGCGTATATAAACCTGGCGGCTGCCCAGGACCTGGCGTATCAGTCTGGAAATCTCCAGGCGGTAGAGGCTTTTGATAAAACTGATGTCAATGTGGTTTTTATCAGTGCCGGCCAGCAAGCTGTTGATGGTGTCACCCGGCAACTCAAGCAGGTCCTGGCAACTTCCGATTCTAATACTGGCCAGACACCCCTCGGCCAGACTATTGGTAATTACAGCATCTATACACCTGCCACCTTCGAGGAGCAAATATCTTCAATCTTTCGCCTTTCCGACAGACTAACCTGGGTCATATCGCTCATCCTGCTGATCGGAGCGTGCCTGATAATAGCGCGGAACACCCTGCATGCTGTGCTTGAGCGGCGTAAAGAATTCGGCATCATGAAGACTGTTGGTTTCAGGGGCAACGATATTCAGCGGCTCATCAGCATCGAAACCGCCGTACAGGTCTTTTGGGGATTTGCCGTAGGGATGGCACTTACACTTTTCGCCATATTTTTATTTTCCAAAACAACCGTGTCCATAGCCATACCATGGGAACTGAGCCCGTATCCACATTTTCTGCTTGCTAACCCTGACGATGCTAATATAGTACAGACCCATTTTCTTCCCATCAGGTTTGATTGGCTCTTCATGCTGGTTACTCTTGGGGCAGTTATGCTTATCGGCCTTATTACTGCGCTGTTAGCCACTATGCAGATAAATAAACTGAAGCCTGTGGAGATTCTGAAGAATGAATAAAATAATAACTGTGGACCGCCTGGGAAAGACACTGGGCAACGTCAGGGCGGTGGATTCGGTATCCTTCGAAGTAGAGGAAGGTGAGTTCCTTGCCATCCAGGGGCCTTCAGGATCGGGTAAAACCACCCTGCTTGGTTTGTTGGCCGGACTGGAAAAACCTGACGAAGGCAGTGTGGTTGTAGGAGGCAATAACCTGTCGCTGCTCACTGAAGACCAGCTGGCGTTGTTCCGCAGGAATAATGTCGGCTTTGTTTTTCAATCGTTCAATCTCATACCAACGCTAAATGTAGTCGAAAATGTGGCTCTTCCGCTATTTCCTGAACGCATGGCGCGTAAAATGATGCTTGACCGTGCCGAAAAGGCTGCGGTCAGTGTCGGCTTGAGCGATCGCCTGAAACACTATCCCAATGAGCTGTCGGGAGGTGAGCAGCAGAGGGTGGCAGTAGCCAGGTCCCTGGTCAATAACCCCAGGGTCATCTTCGCCGATGAGCCGACGGGCAATCTTGACAGCAAAACGGGTGAAAAAGTAGTGGAGTTGATGCGCCGTCTGAACAAAGAGAAAAAGCTTACATTTATACTGGTTACACACGATGATAAAATCGCCGCGGAATCCGAACGCGTGATCCGATTGATTGATGGAAGGATTGTCGATGATTAGATTTATCTCGTTGCGGCTGATTGCTCTTACCGGCTTGCTGGCTGCCGGCCTATTGCTCTGGCTGGCATGTGCTGCGCCGGCGTCTACCGGTTCGGCGAGCGCCGGCGCTCAGCCCGTGCCCGCAGTAGTCTCACAGGCCGGATTGCCGTCGGCGGCTTCAACAACGGGAGATAATAAAACCGCCCAATTGTCGCAGAATGCAGTGAACATTGTCGTGGCGGGCTATATCAACCACGGCCCCCTTCAACCCACCGTGCGTGCCATTAAGGATGTGCTTTCAAAATATTCCGACAAGGTGAATGTCACCTGGGTGGACCTGTCCACGCAGCAGGGCCAGGATTATTTCAAACAGCACGGGCTTAGCGCCCACATGAACATCATGGTAAACGGCACCACGCATTACCCGGTCAATGGCAAAGAAGTGGACTTTCAGTGGTTTGAAGGTCAGGGCTGGACCAAGCAGGACCTTGAGACGGTCATCGCCGGCCTGGTCAATAAATGACTTTAACGCAGCCCTGTTCCCAGCTCCTCTAACCATGGTAAAACTGAACGTAGCCTACCTGTATAAAGAATTAACCCGGCGCAAAGCCAGGTCTCTTACCAGCATCCTGGCCGTTGCCATCCTGGTTGCTATCTTCCTGGTACTCACCTCGGTCATGAACGCTTATTCCGCTGCAATTTACCTGCCGTTCCAGGGTATCGGCACTGACATGATTGTACAGAAGTCTGTTTCCAGGCCCGCTGAGAACCTTACGGGGTCGATACAATTGCCTTTCGGCAAAGGTATTTTCGATACATCCACCGTGGACAGAATCACTGCCTTGCCTCATGTTAAGGAGGTATCCCGGGCACTGCTTCTCTGGCGCTACGACAAGGGCAAATTCATCACAATCGAGGGCATCGACCCTGCCAGCTTTACCGGTTTAAAATATAGCTCCTGGATTACAGCAGGCAGGGCGTTGCAACAAGGGGATCGCGGCACTGCGGTTACTGAAAAGCACTTCGCCAAATTCTATGGCCTCAAGCCCGGTGACAGTCTGCAGCTCGGGGACTACTCTTTCGATATAGTAGGCACTGTGGCGGTCGAAGATAAGAGCCAGGTGTCCGCCACCAATGTTTACATAAGCCTGGCTGACGCTCAGCAACTCTACGGCAAGTCCGGCTGCAGCCAGCTTTACATTCGCCTGGATTCGCTATCAGCCGAAAGGGTGGTCAGGTCTGAGATTACGCAGGTAGATCACGATGCCCTCACTCTTTCATCCAGCTCGATAGCCGCTTCACTGGGCAACTACACCGACATATATGAAAAATATCAGTTTCTGGCCGTAATCATCATTGCATTGATTCTTTCACTGATTTTATTTCAGGTTAACACTGCAGCTCTCAGGGAGAGGAGACATGATATCGGCATTTTGCAGGCGGTGGGCTGGACCAGGCAAAATATCAGCTCTCAGATAGTCGTCGAGATTTTCATCCAGACGCTGCTGGGATTCCTGCTTGGCCTGCTCATCAGCCTGGCCATCCTGTTATCGGTTGGTTCCATTAGCGTTCAGGCCAAACTCTCCCAGGGCCTGGGCAATGACCTGACGACCCTAGCCGCCCCGCTCCAGTTATCCATTACGGCAACAGCCGAGTTCCTGGCGCTGGTCATCGTCATCTCCGTGGCATTATCCTGGCTCCTTTCCCGAAGGCTGGCCGCCATGAAGCCTGTTGACAACCTCAAAAATATTTAGCCTTATCCGCCGCATCTCTTTCTCCCGGCCTGTGCCGTTTGACATTAGCCGATAATTATATTAGTATATTAGCAAATACTTATATTTATTATGGGACATGAACTGGGGATAGGGACCAACGCGGAAGAACAGGCGGCCTTTTTCAGCGCCCTGGCCGATCCGACACGGCTGAAGCTGTTAAAGCTACTCTGCCGCCAGAGTAGCCACGGCGCTCTTTGTGTCAATGCCCTGGCTGATTTGCTCGGTGTGACGCAATCGGCTGTTTCCCAGCACCTGAGAGTTCTCAGGGGTGCGGGTTTAGTCACAGGAGAGCGGCGCGGTTACCATATCCATTATTTCGTCAACATGGAAGTCCTTGAAAGGCATCGCAATTTGGTTCTCGATGCTCTTAGCATCGAAATGCCTTCAAGTGATAGTCCTTGTTTGAATGATTGTCACAAGAAGGAGAAAAGTAATGTGTCAAGACGTTGAATGCGGCTGCGAACACCATGGCCGGAAGGAGCATTATGGCAGCGACTATGGCCGACAGGGCGGATGCGAAACACAGTATCCTCCGGCTGTATCCTGTGCCTGCGGATGCGAGCATCACGGCTTCGGCATGGGCCGTCGTCATTTCGTCAGCAAGGAAGAGATCGTCACCGGTCTGGAGACATATCTGAAACAGCTCCGCGCCGAAGCAGCCGGCGTGGAAGAGCACATCAGCGAGCTTAAAAAAGGGCAGCCCTAATCCATATCTGGGAGGTACGGCTTGCCAATAGGTGGCGACATTACCCAGGTAATTTCGGAGCCTGCTCGATCATTGTCCAGGCCTCCATCTCCATTCAAGCTGTTTTACTCATTCCTCCTGCTGGGCGTAACCGCCTTTGGCGGACCGGCCATGGTGGCCTATATCCGCAGGATGGTCGTCGAGAAGAATCGGTGGCTGGATGCTGCTTCCTTTAGCCAGCTTGTGGCCTTCTGCCAGATGGTTCCCGGCGCCACAGCCATGCAGGCCTCCACCTTTGTGGGCTTGAAATTGCGCGGTGTATCCGGCGCTGCGCTCTCGTTCATCGGCTTTGCCCTGCCCTCCTTCGTGGTCATGACCGTGCTGGCGGCGCTCTACGTCCACAATAAAAATATCCCCGCCGTTACATCCGCCTTCAACGGGCTGCAGGCCATCATCGTCTCCATCGTCGCCAACGCCGCTATCACCTTCGGGCGGTCATACATCAGGAACTGGCAGGGTGTGGTCATTGCGCTGGCAGCCGCCGTTTTATTCGGTTTCGGAATCAGCCCGTTCCTGGTCATACTGCTGGCCGCAGCCGCCGGCATTGCCTTGTTTTGGAGACAACCCGCCCCTCCGGCAACGCCGTCAGGCCAGCATCTCGTTACCTTGAAGCCGGTGTTAATTATTATTGCGTCATTTGTGGCCGGGTTCCTGGCCCTTTTTCTTATCGACAAAAAACTCTTTGACCTGGCTGCACTCATGCTGCGAATCGACCTGTTTGCATTCGGAGGCGGCTTTGCCTCTGTACCCTTGATGTTTAACGAGGTCGTTAACGTGAACCACTGGATGGATGGCCGGACATTTCTGGATGGCATTGCGCTGGGGCAGATCACGCCTGGGCCAATCGTCATCACAGCCACGTTCGTGGGTTATCTGCTCTACGGCCTGTTGGGGGCTGTTGTTGCAACAATAAGCGTATTCCTGCCTTCTTTTCTTATTGTTATAGGTGTCGCCCCGTATTTTGACCGTTTAAACAGCTTCCCAAATTTTCACAGGGCTGTCACTGGCATATTATGCTCGTTCGTCGGCCTCCTGCTGTCTGTGGCCGTGCTTTTCGCCTTGAAAATACCCTGGGACCCCTGGCGCATAGCGATCGCCGGCGTCGCCTTTGTGGCTCTTTTCCTGAAGGTGGAGATTTATTGGGTTGTGCTGGCCAGAATTGTGGCCTCGGTGTTCCTCTTGTAAATGAATTCGTGTCGGGATGAAGGCTGAGCTGGCTGCATATCCCCGGCCATCGCCGCGGCATGGACGCCGCTGCCGCCTTTTATTTCTTCTGAAGCTTCTTCAGGTCTTCCTCGGAGTAGCGTATGATGACCGTGTCGCCCACGGTGACGATGTCGTCCAGCTTGAGCTTGTACTTGGTGTTGAGGCCCGACCTGACGACCACGCCCTTGACCCGGCCGGCGACTATATCCATATCCACATCGTGGACCCTGCCGACCTTGTCACCGTGAGAGCTGATGACCTCTTTGCCCAAAAATTTTTTTACCAGCATGTTACCTCCCCTCGACGCGGCCATATTACGTTATTCAGTTCATTATTATACAATTAATAGCCGTCGCGGCAATACCAAAATCATGTTTTACATAATTTACGGCGATGACAACTACCGCTGCCACCAGGCGCTCAACGAGCTGAAGGGCGCGGCCGGCCCGGCTGACATGGTCTCCGTCAACACCACCGTGCTGGACGGCAGGAAGCTGACGGCCCGGGAGCTGAGCGACGTCTGCAGCGTCGTCCCCTTCATGACCTCCTCACGGCTGGTGATAGTCGAGGGGCTGCTCAGGCGCTTCCATCCCGGAGACAAGCGCGGCAACGGCAACGACGAGGACGGCGCGCAGGGCAATAAAGAGTGGCAGAACATCGCCGACTACATCAAGGCCATGCCGCCCACCACCACGCTGGTGCTGTTCGAGCCGGACATGGACGGCAGGGCGCAGGGCGCGGCGCTCAAGGCCCTGTCCCAGGTGGCCGACAAGGTGCTGCAGTTCAACGAGCTCAAGGGACGCGAGCTGGCCTCCTGGATTAAAGATTACGCGGCCGGGCACGGCGGCAGGATATCGGCCGCCGCCGTCAGCATGCTGGCCGACTTCATCGGCGGCGACCTGTGGTCGCTCAGCGGCGAGATCGACAAGCTGGCCACCTACTGCGGCGACAGGGAGATAGCCGAGGCCGACGTGAGGGAGATCAGCAGCTTTGCCCGCGAGGAGAGCATCTTCGCGCTGGTGGACGCCGTGATGGAGGGCAGGGTCAAGGAGTCGCAGCTCATGCTGCACCGCATGCTGAGGGACGGCACGGCGCCGCAGCAGATACTGGCCATGATCGAGCGCCAGCTCTCCATCATACTGCGGGCCAAGGACCTGGCCGGGGGCACGCCGGCGCAGGAGATCAAGGAGAAGCTGGGGCTGCACCCCAGGTACCCGCTGGAGAAGACGCTCAAGCAGGCCCGCAGCTTCACCGTGCCGCGGCTGCGCAAGGCCTTCCACTGCCTGCTGGATACCGACATCGCCATCAAGACCGGCCGCTACGACGACGACCTGGGCATGGACCTCATGGTCATCGAGCTCTGCAAGAAATAGCGCCTCAATTCTCCCGGGCGTACGTTTTTCCTATTGCGGCACATATCGACAATTAGGTGCTGTTTAGATAAAATTGGGTTAATTAAACGGTGGAAATTACGGACATGAAGCGGGTGCTGGCGGTCATACTGGCTGGCGGTGCGAGCGAGCGCCTGAGCATACTTGCGGCCGAGCGCGCCAAGCCGGCTGTGCCCTTCGGCGGAAAGTACCGCCTGATAGATTTCACGCTCAGCAACTGCTCCAACTCCGGCATCTACAACGTGGCCGTGCTGACGCAGTTCAACCCGCGCTCGCTGGCGCAGCACATCGGCGTGGGCCGCCCCTGGGACATGGACCGAGAGCAGGGCGGCATCGTCATACTGCAGCCCTTCCTCAGCCGCTCGGGCAGGAACTGGTACAAGGGCACGGCGGACGCCGTCTTCCAGAACATGTACTTCATCGTCGACCAGCGCGTGGACGAGGTGCTGGTGCTGTCGGCCGACCACATCTACAGCATGCGCTACGACCAGATGCTGGCCTCGCACCGCAACCGGCACGCCGACGCCACGGTGGCGGTCTACGAGGTGCCGCAGGAGGAGACCCACCGCTACGGCATCATCACGCTGGACCATAACGAGCGCATCGTCAACTTCGAGGAGAAGCCCCCGGCCGCCAAGAGCAGGCTGGCCTCCATGGGCATCTACATCTTCAACAAGAAGATACTCATCGAGGCGCTGGAGGAGATGGCCAAAAAGGACGAGGGCTACGACTTCGGCCACGACCTGCTGCCGTCGCTCATAAGCAAGGTGCAGATCTACGGCTTCCGCTTCCGCGGCTACTGGCGTGACGTGGGCACGGTGGAGGCCTACTGGCAGGCCAACATGGACCTGATAGTCGACCTGCCAGACCTCAACCTCTACAACCCTGAGAACGAGGTGCGCACCATCGTCCAAGGCTACCCGCCGGTCAAGCTGGGTCCCAGGGCGCAGGTCAGCCGGGCGCTGGTCTGCAACGGCGCCATCGTCAACGGCACCGTCATCGAGTCGGTCATCTCGCCCAAGGTCTTCATCGAGGAGGACGCTGTGGTCAGGAACTCCATCATCTTCGAGGACACCACCATCGGGCGCGGCTCGATTATAGAAAAGAGCATCATCGACAAGCAGGTGTGGGTTAGCCGCGGCTGCCACATCGGCGCCGGCGATGACTACACACCCAACAAGGAGGAGCCGGAGCACCTCAACACGGGCATCACCGTGGTGGGCAAGGGCAGCCGCATACCGGCCGAGGTCATCATCGGCAAGAACTGCAAGATAGAGCCCTGGGTGGAGGCCACCGACTTCGCCGACAAGATGCTGCCCAGCGGCGAGACGGTCAAGAGCAAGAGCCCGCGCCGCTACCAGATATGATATTTGCGACCGGCCCTGTATATAGCCGCCGTGCAGGCGGAATTGAATCGAGATGAAGGTCCTTTTTGCCGCAGCCGAGATAGCGCCGCTGACCAAGGTGGGCGGCCTGGCCGACGTGGTCGGGTCGCTGCCCGCCGAGCTCATCAAGCGCGGCCACGACGTGCGCGTCATCGTCCCCAAGTACGGCTTCGTCGACTACTCCGGGCACAAGGCCGCGCCGGTCATAGGCGAGCTGACCGTGCTCTCGCTGCAGGAGTACCGCAAGATCGCCGTCGAGCGCATTATGCTGGACGGCGTGCAGGTCTACCTGCTCTCCTCCGACATCTTCAAGCATGCCGGCTTCGTCTACGGCGAGAACGAGGTGGAGAAGTTCTGGGTCTTCTGCGACGCCGTCTGCGCCGCACTGCCGCTGCTTGGCTGGCAGCCGGACATACTGCACAGCCACGACTGGCACACGGCCTTGCTGCCGCTGCTGGTGCGCAGGGCCAACCTGCCCTGCCGCACCGTCCTGACCATACACAACGTCAGGCACCAGGGCAATTTCGACGAGCGCGAACTGGGAAAGTCGGGCCTGGGACAGTACTGGTACGCCGCCGCCGGGCGCTCGGGGCAGGTGCCGCGCAACTTCCTCTCGCAGGGCATACTCTGGGCGCATGCACTCAACACCGTCAGCGAGAATTTCGCCCGCGAGATACTCACCCCCGAGTACGGCTGGGGCGAGCAGGACCTGCTCTACTTCCGCAAGAACGTCCTCTTCGGCATACGCAACGGCCTGGGCTACGAGGAGTACGACCCGTCCGCCGACGCACTGATACCCGCCAAATACAGCGCCGCCGACCTGAGCGGCAAGCCTATCTGCAAGCGTGAGCTGCAGAAGGCGGTCGGCTGGAGGCAGGCGCCTGATATCCCGCTGGCCGGCATGGTCTGCCGGCTGGACGAGCAGAAGGGGCTGGACATACTCATCGACGCCGTGCAGGATATTTTACATAATGAGAGCATACAATTCGTGGTGCTGGGGCGCGGCGTGGAGCACTACGAGCACGCGCTGAAAGACCTTGAGGGCCGCTTCCCGCGCAGCATCCGCTGCTTCATCCAGTACGACAACCGCACGGCGCACCTCATCTATGCCGGCTCCGACATGTTCATGATGCCCTCCCGCTGGGAGCCGGGCGGCATCGGCCAGCTCATAGCCATGCGCTACGGCACGGTGCCGGTCGTCAGGCGCACGGGCGGGCTGGCCGACACGGTGGTAAATTTCAGCCGCGACCTCAAGACGGGCTCGGGCTTCGTCTTCAACGACTACTCCGCCGCCGCGCTGGTGGCCGTGCTGGACAGGGCGGAGGCAACCTTCAAAGACAAGGAGGCCTGGGGCCGGGCTATGAAGCGCATCATGGGCCTTGATTTCACCTGGTGGGACCCCGCCGCCAAATACGAGGCGCTTTACCGCAAAGCGCTGGAGATGGACCTTGGCCAGCCGCTCTGACGGCCCGGTGGCCGTCGTCGACCTGGGCGGCACCAAGTTCATCGCCGCCGTGGTTGACGGCGGCGGCAAGATACTCTCCCGCCTTTACTGCCCCACCCTATCCTCCGAGGGGCCGGAGAAGATAATCGCCCGCCTCAGCGAATCCATCAGGCAGGCCATCGACAAATCCGGTGAAAAAGTCGTGGCCGTGAGCATCGCCGCCGCGGCCATCATCGACATAAAGAAGGGGCTGATAACAGAGGCGCCCAACCTGCCGCGCTGGATAAACGTCCCGCTGCGTGACATGCTGCATGAGGAGTTCAGGATGCCGGTGCACCTGCTCAACGACGCCAGCGCCGCCGCGCTGGGCGAGCACGCGCTGGGCGCCGGGCGCGGCATCGATAATTTGATTTACATGACCGTCAGCACGGGCATCGGCGGCAGCCTTATCATCAACGGCGAGCTCTACCAGGGCCCGGACGGCTCGGCCGCCGAAATAGGGCACACCATCATCCAGATCAACGGGCCGAAGTGCGCCTGCGGCCGCTTCGGCTGCCTGGAGTCGCTGGCCTCCGGCACGGCCATCGCCCGCATGGCACGCCAGAAGCTTCCCTCGCACAAAAGCAGCCTGCTGTATAAAATGGCAGGCGGTAAGATAAAGGGCGTCACGGCCGAGCAGGTCACAGTAGCGGCCAAAAAAGGGGACAGGTTGGCTCTTAGCATAGTCGAAGAGGCGGCCGGCTACCTGGGCATCGGCCTGGGCAACCTGGTCAACATCTTCAACCCGCAGATGATTATAATAGGCGGAGGGGTATCGGAGAACGGCAATATGCTACTGGTGCCGGCCCGCAGGGCCATGAAGAAGATAGCTTTCCGGCTTCCCGCCCGCACGGTGCGCATCGTGCGCGCCGGGCTGGGCGCCAACGCCGGCATGCTGGGCGCGGCGGTCTACGCCCGCCTGCAGGGGAGGCTGGGCAAATGATCTACTGGGCGCCGCTCTTCCACTTCTACCAGCCTCCCACCCAGACCCCGGCCGTGCTGATGAAGGTCAGCAACGAGTCCTACAGGCCCATCATGGACGTCTTCGACGAGTTCCCCGGCGCCAGGGCCACCTTCAACATCAACGGCTGCCTGGTGGAGATGATGGGGCTCTACGGCTACACGGACATACTGGCGCGCATGTCAAAGCTGGCCGAGCGCGGGCAGGTGGAGTTCACCGGCTCGGGCAAGTACCACCCCATACTCCCGCTCATACCGCCTGAGGAGGTCGAGCGCCAGATACGCCTCAACATAGAAACGAATAAACAGTACCTGGGCGATGTTTACAGGCCGCGCGGCTTCTTCCCGCCCGAGATGTGCTACTCGCGCAATATCGTCAGCCCCATCGCCAGGTCCGGGCACGACTGGGTCATCATCAGCGGCGTGGCCTGCCCGGCGGCCTGGCCCATGGACGTCATCCACACCATCGACTATCCCGACGCCCAGCCGGCCGTCTTCTTCCGCGACGACATACTCAGCAACAAGATCTCCTTCAAGGACGTGGACGGCAACGGCTTCATCCAGCACCTCAAGGCGCTGCACCAGGGGCCGGGCGACATCTACGTCGTCACCGCCATGGATGCCGAGACCTTCGGCCACCACATACAGCACTGGGACAAGCTTTTCCTCTCGCAGGTCTATGAGACGCTGGTGCCTGCCACCGACCCGCCGCACGTCATGCGCGAGCAGAAGCCGCTGGCCGACCAGCACCGCAAACTTTTTGAGTACGGCGAATCGCCCGAGGGCAAAGATATACAGATAGTCACCATCAGCCAGCTGCTGGACATCTTCCCGAGAGGGACCAAGCTGGAGCCGCGGCCGTCGTCCTGGAGCACCTCCATGGACGACATCAAAATGGAGAACTATTACCCGCTGTGGAAGGACAAGAACAACCCCGTGCACGTCATGCAGTGGGAGCACCTTGACCTGACCATGGAGGTGGCGCACAGGGCGGTCAAGCTGGCCGACAACCCGGCCAGCGTGCAGTTCGCCACGCACGCCCGCAATACGCTCGACCCGGCGCTGCACTCCTGCCAGTTCTGGTGGGCCAGCAAGAAGCCCATGTGGAACATCAACATGGTCTACAAGGGGCTGGAGCTGCAGCGCGAGACGCTGCTCAACGCCTACAAGGCCATCTCGCTCTGCGGCTGCGACGAGGCGACCAAAAAGGAATATTATTACCGCGTGGTGGCCGCCCGCCACCTCTACACTCAGATAACGGACTATCTCTATACCGACTGAGCAAGCCGGTATCCGCAAGGAGGACAAGACATGAGAGCCAGGGAGCTTCTGGGCATGGAGGTCATCGACTCCGCCGCCCGCATCGTCGGCACGGTGCGTGACCTTGACATAGACACGCAGAAATGGACCCTCAACGCCATCATCATCAGGGCGGGCTTCATCAGGAGGAAAACCGTGCCGGCCTCGGATATCGACAAGGTCGGCGACAAGGTCTTCCTCAAGGTGACAGCCGACAAAATACGCAGGGCCTGAATTTTATAGGGTTGCAGATTTGAAGCGCATAAGTCTCGGCCTGGCCGTGCACAACCACCAGCCCGTGGGCAACTTCCCCTGGGTGTTCGAGGACGCTTACAGCCGCGCCTACCTGCCTATGCTGCAGGCACTGAAAAAGCACCCGGCGGTCAAGATGTCGCTGCACTACTCCGGCCCGCTGGTCGACTGGCTCAGGGATAACCACCCCGACTTCTTCGATTTGCTGAGAGAGCTGGCTTTAAAGGGGCAGGTTGAGCTGATGGGCGGCGGCTACTACGAGCCCATACTTCCCGCCATACCCGACGTGGACAGGTATGGCCAGATAGAGAAGATGAGCCGCTTCATCGCCGAGAAATTCCGCGCCAGGCCGCGCGGCATGTGGCTGGCCGAGCGTGTCTGGGAGCCGGAGCTGGCCGGCGTGCTGCCCGCCGCCGGCATCGAGTGGACGCTGGTGGACGACACCGCCTTCAGGCTGGTCGGCAAATCAGAGGCGGAGCTCTTCGGCTACTACCTGACCGAGGACCAGGGCCGCTACCTCAAGGTCTACCCCATCAGCAAGTACCTCAGGTACGCCGTGCCCTGGCACGACGTCGAGCGCGTTATTGAGTATTTTAAGGAGAACGCCACCGAGGAGGGCGAAAGGATAGCCGTGCTGGGCGACGACGGCGAGAAGTTCGGCGTCTGGCCGGAGACGTATGAGCTCTGCTGGGAAAGGGGATGGGTGGAGGACTTCTTCATTGCTATAGAAGAAAACGCCGAGTGGCTGAAAACGGTCAGGCTGGGCGACTATCTGAAGCAGCAGCCGCCCGCAGGGCGCGTCTACCTGCCCTGCGCCGCCTACGACGAGATGATGGAATGGTCGCTGCCCGCGGGCAGGTCGCGGGAGTACGTCGAGCTCAAGCACAGGCTGGAGGACGAGGGCCGGCTGGACGAGCTGGGCTTCATGGGCTCGGGTTTCTGGCGCAACTTCATGGTCAAGTACCCGGAGGCCAACCGCATGCACAAGCGCATGCTGCTGGTCTCCGACAAGGTGCACCGCGCCAACAGGACGGACAGCACCACGCAGGGGCTGGACGACCTGTGGAAGGCGCAGTGCAACTGCCCCTACTGGCACGGCGTCTTCGGCGGCATCTACCTCTCCGACATACGCGCGGAAGCCTACGCCAATTTGATTCGCGCCGAGAACTACGCCGATAAGGTGCTGTGGACGATGGACCGAGGCTACCAGAGCTACCGGCTGGACTACGACGGCGACGGCCAGAGGGAGGTCATCGTCGAGGGTCGCAGGTTTAACTTATACCTCAGCCCGGCCGAGGGCGGCTCCATCATTGAGTGGGACCTGCGCGGCCGGGAGTTCAACCTGATAAGCACGGTCTCGCGCAAGCACGAGGCCTACCACGCCGACCTGTGCAAGGTCGAAGAAGGACATGCGGAAGACAGCGGACATATCAAGAGCATACACGACGTGGTGCGTGTCAAGGACCTGGGGCTGGCGCCGGGCGACCTGGTCTACGACAGCCTGCCCAGGTCGGGGCTCATAGACTGCTTCGTTGAGACCGGCATGACGCTGGAGCGCTGGGAGCGCAACGATGTCGAGCTGCCCAACGAGTTCGCCGGGCGGCCCTACGAGTGCACGGTCGACAGCACCGAGAAGGCCCTGGCCGTCAGGCTGAAGCGAGCCGGGCACGTTAAATCCGGCGATGACAGGGTCGAGCTGCTGCTGGAGAAGACCATACGCATGCCGAATAAAGAGGAGAGGCTGGAGGTCGGCTTCCGCTTCACCAATAAGGGCGGCAAGCCCCTCTCCACCGTCTTCGCCTCAGAGTGGAACATCAACCTGCTGGGCGGCGGCCACAATGACAGCGCCTGCTACGTCGTCGAGGGCAGGGAGCTGGAGGACGACCACCTGGACTCCCGCGGCGAGCTCAAAGATATTAAGGGCCTGGCGCTGGCCAACAAGAACCTCAGAATCGAGCTGGCGCTGGAGCTGGACCGGCCACTGACGGTCTGGCGCCTGCCGGTGGAGTGTGTCTCCAACTCGGAGGGCGGCATCGAGATGGTCTACCAGGCCTCCTGCCTGGTGGTGCTGCTGCCGCTGGAGCTGGAGCCGGGCAAGAAGGCGGAGTTCAGCTATACCTGGAGCCTCAGGTGACGGCCAAAGAGACTTCGGTCACCCCGCTGAGGAAGCAGTACCTGCGCATCAAGCAGAGGTATCCCGGCGCCATCGTCTTCTTCCGGCTGGGCGACTTCTACGAGACCTTCGACGACGACGCCCGCCTGACCTCGCGCGAGCTGGAGATAGTCTTGACCTCGCGTGAGATGGGCAAGGGGCAGAAGGTGCCGCTGGCGGGCATACCGCACCATGCGCTGGAGAACTACCTGCAGAAGCTCATCAGCCGCGGCTACAAGGTGGCCATCTGCGAGCAGCTCACGCCGCCTGGAAAGGGCCTGGTTGAGCGCGACGTCATACGCGTGGTCACGCCCGGCACGGTCATCGAGCCCGGGTTGCTGGCCGAGAAGAGCAACAACTACCTTGCGGCTTTATGTGCAAAAAAGGGCCAGGCCGGGCTGGCCTACGTGGACGTGACCACGGGCGAGTTCGCCGCCACGCAGCTCCCGCTGGAGAAGCTGGAGGACGAGGTCGGCCGGCTAAACCCAGCCGAGATAATCGTTTCCAAAGGCGACGAGTCCGTCAGCGTCGATTCCTTCAAGAATGTCAGCAGGGTCGACGATTATTTATTTGAAAAGGACACGGCGGAGGGGGCGTTGCTGGAGCATTTCAAGGTGGCCACGCTGGAGGGCTACGGGCTCTCCGGGTTGTCGCTGGCGGCCGCTGCCGCCGGTGCAGTGCTCCAGTACCTCAAGGAGAACCAGAGGGCCGCGCTGGGGCTGTTGACGCAGGTTTCGGCCTATTCCGTGGGTGAGTTCATGTCGCTGGACGCCCACACCTCGCGCAACCTGGAGCTTTTCTGCGGGCTGCGCTGGGGCAGCTCCGCCGGGTCGCTGCTGTCGGTCATCGACCTGACCCGCACGGCCATGGGGGGCAGGCTGCTGAGGAAGTGGCTGGGCCAGCCGCTGCTCAGCCTGGAGTCGCTGGAGGGCAGGTTGGGGTCGGTGGAGTATTTTTATAAGGGGACGATGGTGAGGGGCTCGGTCTCGGCCGAGCTCAAGGACATGCCGGACCTGGAGCGGGTCATCAACCGCGTCAGGAGCGGAGCGGCCGCGCCGCGTGATTTAATTGCCTTGAAGAACGGTTTGGAGAAGCTGGCCTCTGTGCAGGCCTTGCTGGCCGCCGGCGCGCCCGGGTCGCTCAAGGAGGGTCTGGAGCAGTTCCCCGATGCCGTCGAGCTCATCGCCCGCTCCGTCAGCGATTCGCCGCCGGTCAACTTCGACCACGGCGGGGTCATCAGGAAGGGCTATTCCGAGGAATTGGACAAGACGCGTTCCATGGCCTCGGACGCCAAAGCCTTCCTGGCCGGGCTGGAGAAGGGGGAGCGGGAGCGCACGGGCATCAAGAACCTCAAGCTGGGCTACAACCGCGTCTTCGGCTACTACATCGAGATATCCAAGTCCAACGCCGCCTCGGCGCCGTCCGACTACATACGGCGGCAGACGCTGGCCAACGGGGAGCGGTTCTACACGCCGCAGCTCAAGGAGTACGAGTCGCTGATACTCAACGCCCAGGAGCGCATGGTGGAACTGGAGAAGGAGATCTTCGCGCAGGTCTGCGGCCAGGTTGCCGCCAGGGGCGAGAAGATACTGGCCTCGGCCGGCGCTTTGGCGGAGATAGACGTCTTCTGCGGTCTGGCAGAGGCGGCGGCACGTTACGGCTACGTCAGGCCGAAGTTGAATGACGGCGATGCCATTGTTATAAAGGGCGGCCGCCACCCGGTGGTTGAGAGGTCGCTGGGGGCCGGCGAGTTCGTGCCCAACGACACGCGGCTATCGAAGGAAGACCAGCTCATTGTATTGACCGGGCCCAACATGGCGGGCAAGTCGACCTATTTGAAGCAGGTGGCGCTGATAGTGCTTCTGGCGCAGGTTGGCAGCTTCGTGCCCGCCGACGAGGCGGAGATAGGGCTGGTGGACCGCATCTTCACGCGCATCGGTGCGCAGGAGGACATAGCGGCCGGGCAGTCCACCTTCATGGTTGAGATGATCGAGGTGGCCAACATACTCAACAATGCCACGCCCAGGTCGCTGCTGGTGCTGGACGAGGTGGGCCGCGGCACCAGCACCTACGACGGGCTGTCCATTGCCTGGGCGGTCATCGAGTACATACACAACCACGCCCGGCTGAGGTCCCGGACGCTGTTTGCCACGCACTACCACGAGCTGGTGGAGCTGGCGGGGATGCTGCCGCGGGTGCGCAACTTCAACACGGCGGTGACGGAGGAGGAGGGCAGGGTGGTCTTCCTGCGCAAGGTCATACCCGGCGGCGCCGACCGCAGCTACGGCATCCACGTGGCCCAGCTTGCCGGCCTGCCCAAAGCGGTGCTGCACCGTGCCGAGGAGATACTGCAGGAGCTTGAGAACGGGCAGGTTGAGCGCAAGGAGCCTTCCGCCAGGAAGCCCGCCTCTCCCGCCGTTCAGCAGCTCTCCATCTTCGGCCAGGGCTCGGAGGTGGAGGAGGAGCTACGGAACCTGGACGTGGACTCAATCTCACCCATTGAGGCCATCAACAAGCTTTACGAGCTGAAGAAGAAGGCGGCGAATATTTGAGCAGCATTGGTGAACGTTAAGATAATATAACGGAGAGAGGGTAATACATATGACAATAGCGGACAAATTGGTGAGGCAGCGTCTTTACAAGGAATACAATGAGCTGGAGGGCCAGTACCGCAGGCTTATAGACAAGCTGTCACGGCTGCCGCAGATTTCCGTGGATTTCCCTGAGATAAAACAGCTTGCCAAGGTTGGCAAACAATTGGAAGACAAAAGACGGGAGTTGGATGAGTCTTACGGTGTAAGGCGGTTCTAATACCCCTTCAGTCAGATGCCAAATCTCGTATTGTTATTGAAGGAATACCATATTCCTTCTCTTCAACACTGAACGTGGACTCAATCTCCCTGATTGAGGCTATTAAGAAGGTATACGAGCTTAAGAAGAATGCAGGATAATATAACAGTCAAATAAATACAACTATTATGCCTTGGCTTAAAACTGGCCTAATACGTTTCAACAAGTTAATCAACAATGTTATATATGCAATAAAAAATTCGGTTGACTATTGTCATACATAGATTACTAGAGTATTCTTTTACATAAGTGGAGGCTGATAGTTTCTATGTCATTAAAGGTTCCCAGTTTACTTCAGTCACTCTGGGATGATTTTGATTTCGAGCCAAATTATAGACAAAAAGCTGCAATATTACATCGATCAGGTCCGCTCTTTCTTCCAGCAGTGAGGTGGTCCCCAAAATTTGGACAGGTGGTTAAGTGAGAGTTTTGCCCCTAAA
>CAZSED010000003.1:0-133280 GCA_964605885.1 uncultured Dehalococcoidales bacterium | reverse complement strand
TTAGGGGCAAAACTCTCACTTAACCACCTGTCCAAATTTTGGGGACCACCTCAGGCATTTTGCGATAGGAAGCGGCCACGATGTATATGTTATATCACCCGCTGCCTGTTTGCATCAAAATAACGGGTTTGATAAATATTTAATCTTTTGGCCGCGGATTTTATCCCTTTGCAATACACGGGCTGCTAAAATCACGGCTGAACTGAATTCATCTTTGATACAGGCTATTAAGTTGGAGATAAGAATTGTACTGGCGTAAGCAGCTGCCATTTATCCTTCTGGTGGCAGCGTTATTTACTGCGTGTGCGCCCGGAGCGACCCCGGGCGCGCCACCCCTGAGTGGGCAGGCCGGTACGCTATCAACTGCGTCGGCAAGCGCCGCTAACAGCATTAGCATAGAACTGACGGCGCGCAATGACGCCTTCGATTCCGGGACCATCACCGTTCCTGCGGGCTCGAACGTCTCGATTATATTCACCAACGAAGACGCAGAAATTCCTCATAATGTGGCAATTTACCGTGAACTGCCGGGAGGCCAGACCCGGCCCGTTTTTATCGGCCAGACCATCGTCGGCCCGGCCTCCATCAACTATACGTTTACGGCCCCCTCCGCAGCCGGGAAGTATTTTTTTGAATGCGACGTCCACCCCGATAAAATGAGCGGGGACTTTATTATCACGCAATAGCTCTGCTATAACTGGAGCTTGCCTTCTTCAAAGACCCTGACGCAGGCTTCAACAACCCTGGGATCGTACAGCCTGCCGCTGTTGCTTTTTATTTCATTAAGCGCTCTGTCCAGACCCGGCGCCTCGCGGTAGGGACGGTGTGAGGCCATGGCTTCCACCACGTCGGCCACGGCCAGTATCCTGGCTTCCATAATAATGTCTTCGCCTTTAAGCCCTTTGGGATAACCTGACCCGTCCAGCCGCTCATGGTGCTGCAGAACGGCGTCTGCGATGCAGCAGGGGAAGTCCATGCTTTTAACGATATCGTAGCCGTATTGAGGATGAGTTTTCACCAGTTGAAACTCCGGGACGCCCAGCTTTCCCGGCTTGGAGAGGATGTCAGAGGGGACGTACATTTTACCGATATCATGGATGGTGGCGGCCATCCGCAACCTCTCCTCCACCTCGTCGCCCAGCATCATCTGGTGGACGATGGCCACGCAAAGGTCCGCGACCCTCTTCTGGTGGCCGGCCGTGTAAGGGTCTCTCAGCTCCACTATTTTGGCCATGGTATCGATGGCATCGTTGAGCGTCTTTCTCAGTCCTTTGAAGCTCTTCCTGAGTTTTTCCTCCGCCTGCTTGCGCTCGGTTATGTTGTCGAACACTGCCACGAAGTATCCTTTTTCCGTGCTGAAAACCGCTATAGATAGCCAGATTCCAAGGGACTCTATATGGGTCTCGAACCTCTCAGGCTGGCCTGTTAAGGCCACGCGGCCATAAATTTCAAACAGCTCCGGATTGGACTGGCGGATGCCGGGTATAGCCTCGGTTACCTTCTTGCCGGCCACGTCCTTCAAGCCGGTCAAATATTCGAAAGCATTGTTTACCGCCAGGTAGGTGAAGTCCTCGGGTACGCCATCCTTGAAATCCATTTTGCAGTAGGCCATGCCGTTGAGCATGTTTTCGAACAGCAGGCGATAGCGCGTCTCGCTCTCCTGCAGTATTGCCTCAGCCTTCTTGCGCTCCGTGATATCCTGAAATACGATGAGCACAGACTGCGGCTTATTTTCCTTGTCACGCAACAGCGTAGAACTGACCTGGATGTAAAACGGCCTTCCATCCTTTTTAAAGCTGCGCAGCTCCAGGTTTCTCACAGCACCCTCCTTGAGGAGAACCTGCATGCTGTCCAGTACCTCCTGGTAATTCTCTGGCGCCACGAGCTCCATGACGTTCCTGCCCTTCAAGTCCTCTGAATTCTCAAAGCCATATATTTCGAGGGCCTGCCGGTTGTACATGATGATATTTCCGTTCATGTCCATCAGGCCGACGGCATGGGGGGAAGTCTCGATCAGGTTCCTATAAAGGCTTTCGCTTTCCTCGATTTTCATTTCTGCCGTACGGCGGTCGGTTACGTCGGTAAGGAAGCACATAGTGGCGAGCCGATCCTTCCAGTCAATGAGCACCGATGTAACCAGGGTCCAACGGGTATTACCCTGCTGGTCGATCACCCGTAAAGGGTAGGTCTCGTCAACAGCCTCCTTGTTCAGCCTGCGTTGATAATTATCTGCAGCCAGCTTCCTGTCATCGGCATGGACAAATTCCAAAAAATCCCTGTAACTGCCGTCTTGCAGCGGTGGGCCAAATATATCAGTAGACCGCGGATTGGAATACACAACCTTGCTGTCCTGTATTACAAAGATAGCCTCGGCGGCGTTGTTGACCAAAGTACGGTAGCTTTCCTGTTCTTTGAGCAGGGCCTCCTCAGCCATTTTGCGGCGGGTGATGTCTATGTGCTGGATCACGGCGTTGGTTACCCTCCCGTTAAGGTCGACTATGGGGAAGATGGTTACGTCCAGCATCACATGTGCCGGTTTATCCAGCACAAGCTGCTTGAGCTGGGGGGTGTCATACTGGAGCTCAAACCTCGCCACCTGGGCTTTCTCAAACACATTTTTGACCAGCGGTAAAAAGCCCTGCTCTTCCACTATGTTGTCCTGAAGCACGTTGTACTTGTTCAGAACATCGTCCCTAGTTATGTTCAGCAGATCACAGCAGGCCTTGTTTATCCTGATAAGCGTGCCCTTTTCATCTGAGATCCACATGGGAGTAGGGCTCTGCTCAATCATGCGGTTGAGGAAGGCAAGCGATTCCTGCAGCTTGGTTTCAACTGTTTTTCTTGTGCCTATATCGCTGTAGGCTATAACCACGCCGTAACCCTCCAGCGGGAGTGGAGCGGCTGTAACATTTATCCAGCTGATCGTCCCATCGGGACGAACTACGCCCATCTCTATATCGTCTATTCGCTTTTGCTCTTTCAAGGCCCTGACGCTGGCGAACTCTTCCGGCGGCAGAGGAGATCCGTCCGGCCGGATGATCTTCCACTCACGGCCGCCAACTTTCCGTTTGGCCTGTTCTTCTTCCGAGAGGCCAAGCAGCCGCTCCGACTCGTCGTTGCTTTCTACGATGGCTCCTGTGTTATCCGAGACTGTTATACCTAGCGGCAGCGATTCAAACAGCGTCTTGTATTTGACCTCGCTAATCTTAAGATCTTGCTCTGCCTGCTTGAGATTGGTGATTTCATGGAAAAACTCCAGCTTGGAGATGCCCCCGTCGGGGTTTCTCAGGGGCATATCGAAGAGGTCGTATGTCCGTCCTGTTTGGGGATTGAACCATTGCCAGCTTACCGACTTACCCTTGAACACCTGTTCGTTAACACACCAGGGGCAAACCTCGCTGCGGCCGTGGAAGTACTGGAAACATTTCCTGTTGCCGGGCTGCCCGAACTCCTTCATGATGGCCCGGTTGACGAATTGGATGTCACACTGCTGGTTGACGATATAAACGCCGTCCTCCAGTGTATTCAGCACCTCTTTCAGGAAATCCAGGTTATCGCTTGTTATCCTGTTCTTGCTTTTCTGCATGTCGTCCTTCACTATGAGGAGTAATGCTCTGGATATACGGTCGATTGCCACCTACCGCATTATCCACTCAATTTAAAAGACAAAAACCGGCCATCCCAGGCGGCCGGTTTAACATTGGCTGTTTACTGACAGATAAACCGGATCAAAGCCTTCGAGTGTGGTGCTGCCCTGAGTGATCCGTTTGTTATGTCTATGATGATATGTTAACCAAAATCGACGTGTTATGGCAAGTTAACGGGTCGGATATACAGATGCGAAGCCCGACGGGTGGCAACCGGCGCAGGCAGGGAATCGACGTGGATACGCGCCTGGAGGGATTCGAACCCACGACCCCCGGTTCCGAAGACCGATGCTCTTGTCCGCTGAGCTACAGGCGCACGCTTTTACTCACGGTATTATACTTTGAGCAGCGGGTTCAGGTCATCTGCGGCCTTTGATACCTGGGCTATTGGGCGGTACACTTTTAACGCAAGGAGGCTGGAATCATGCTTATTCGGAAAGCTGTCGCTGGTGACGAACCACGGTTTAAAGAGCTGATCAAGGTGTTTCAATCTGAGGTCCCGATGGCTGACTGGGAACTGGTGGGAAAGGCTTTCCAGCAAATAATAAAGGATGCTGGAATGGGCTCAATTTTCGTTGCCGAAGATAATGGCACTCTGTTGGGAACAATCACACTATCGTATCCCGTGGCAGCGCGCTGCGGCGGCCTGTATTCATGTATTGAAGAATTTGCCGTTTCAGAAATGGCCAGAGGCAAAGGCGTGGGTGGGAGCCTACTGCAAATTGCCCTCGAGGAGGCCAGGTCAAAGGGGTGCTTTGAGGTACAGGTCAACAATCCCAGCCGAATGGGCTACCCGGTATATCTGCGTTACGGTTTTATAGATACCGGTAAGCATTTGAAGCAAACGCTGTGATATTGGCCGACGCTCTTGTCCGCTGAGCTACAGGCGCATGCCCGTAAACAGGTGAGGGAGCGAGAAAGGTGGGGTGAGTGGAGGGATTCGAACCCTCGTTCTCCAGGGCCACAACCTGGCGCCTTCGGCCTCTGGGCTACACTCACCGCGGAATACGGGGACAAATTATAGCATATTTCCCGCCCTGTACCGATGGAGCATGTCAATCAACAATTTTATTACTCTATATGAAAATCCATATGAAAAATAATACAATAGGCTCCAAGGTTTTAACGGGGAGGAGCTATGGTTCTACAGATAGACTGGATTAATTTGATAATCGCAATATTTACTGCCGTGGCCGCTGTTTGCGCTGCCGTATCCGCTTCTACATCTGAACGCCAGGTTAAGAAGTTGCCGCAGAGCCTGCAGAGTTCAACCTATCAAAGCCTGGTAACACAATTTGATAATTTCGTAAAAGAGATAATCAATCGTCCGCGGATGGCATCGATTTTATATGAAGAAAACGGTGGCAGCACATTAAATTTAAGTGTAGATGAAAAGGCTCAGGCTACGTGGCTGGGATTTCTGTATTTAACCTGGGCCGAAGCGGTGGTGATCCAGAGCCAGCAGCTGGAGTTAATTCCAATGGAAGTGTGGAAGCACTGGAAGAAAACGATCAGAGAAGATGTGAGCAAAGGTTATCTGGCGGAGATTTGGGCCAATAATAAAGATTTTTATCATGCTGCGCTTAAACAGACCATAGAGACACCGGAGCTTTAGGCTTGTCGCTTCATTAAAATACGGCCGGCCGCGGGGTCGGAACTACCTGCGGCGGTAAATGACTACCTGTAACGAGAGCCCGAAAAGGATCACCAATATTAATGTGATGAGCAGTCCGTTGGCGGTATTGTCCGGTATTTGGCCGGGTATACCGGCCGGGGCGGCTCTTTCGACAGTCGTGAAGCTGAAGACCGGTCCGGGCTCACCGGCCACGGGTTCAAGCGGCGTGACCTGCCAGAAATAGCTCTGTGCGTAATCCAGGCGCAGCCGGTACCGATAAGCGTTGCCCTGGACCTTTTCATCAACTACGGGATTTCGCATGGCAGGATCGGTCGCCAGCATGAAACGGTAGGACGTAACACCCTGCAGGGGAGTCCAGGAGAAGGCAGCCGCATACACCGGCACTGAGGTGCTCTGTGGAGACGGCGACAGGGCCTGGATGCCGGGATAGGACTGTGCAGTCACTGGAAAGCCGGGCCTGACATAAAATGCCGTTCCCGGCGCCCAGTGGCTGCGGATAACCTGCCCGGTAACGGCGCGCCTGACGCGCACGTGCCAGTAATAGCTGTTGCCAGCCTCTGGAAGCACTCCGTCTCGTATATACCATGCCGGATAAAGCAGGTCGTCAGGCACAAAAAAGGGGCTGGTGGACGGAGAAGCATTTTCCACGACCAGGTCGAACCAACTGTCTTTGGCCACTTCGATCTCGTAGGCGTCAGCCAGCGAAAGCTGCTCCCATTTTAGATCCACCTGGGAGTTGCGGCCTGTGACCGGGTCGCACTGCACGTAGCTGCCAGCACGGGGAGCTATCAACCAGGGGGAACGTTCGGTCAGCGTGTCCCTGAATGCCCATAGCCTGCCAATCCCCACCATGGGATCATAATTGCGGGCATCAATGGCCCATATTGCATCGGAGGCGCAGACCATGGCCACCGGTTCAATTTTAAAGAGCACACCGTCGCTCAGCCCCACCGTTAGCGGGTCCCAGGATACACCGTTCTTGGGTATGCCGGCGCGGGAATAGAGTGTGCGGTCGACGCCCCTGGTGGAAATGGGATTGTAAGCTGCGTAAAGGGTGCCGCGTCCCACCGAACAGACGCCGTAATAGCTGTTGCTGGACGGTACCATGTCGTCCCAGCGGTCGCTGGAACCTATGGCCCAGCGGTACAGACCGCCGGCATCGTCGCCCAGGTAGATGAGGTGGTTGTCTTTAAAGCCATCGTCCAGCGCCACGTGCTTATTGCCGAAGCTGAGCGCCTGCTCGCTGATTACCGTCCAGGTGTCGCCATCGTCGCTTGAATAGGAAACGGGACGGCGCTGGCCGGTTCCCGCCCCGACTATCACGTTAGTTTTTTGTACATCAATTGTGTGCGCCAGTGTGAGGCAGCTGTCTGTAAAGCCGCCCCAGAGCCATCCTTTGGTCGAGTAGGTCCCGCGCCTTATCAGGCCGTTCGACTGCAAAACAAACAGGGTGTTAGAATCCCGGGCTGCCATGTCCTGTAAATAGGCAGCCGGGAAACAGTCCAGCCAAGTCTGGCCGCTGTCCCGGGATTGAAGGACACGGTCCGTGCCGCCGTTCCCCAGAAAGAGCTGTGATCCAGTACGGATATCAGGAGCAAGCTCAAGAAGGGGCGAGGAACAATCGATGCAGAGCACCCTCTGCCAGGCGTCGCCTGTGAGCGGGGTGCTGCTGCGCCAGGCGCTGTCCAGGCCCATGTCGTTCACAGAAGACAGGTAGACCGTCTTGCCATCCGGCGCCACTGCCACATATCCAAGGTGATTTATTTGCGTGTCTATAAGCCCCAGCTGGTTCCAGGAAGTGCCGTCGTCCAGACTTAGTGAGAAGGCCGATTCGTCCAGTGCGCGGCCTCCCCACGAAGGGCCTGTGGGATTGGCCCACTGCAGCGGCGTATCGCGGCTGCCTGAGCCTGTGGCGCATAAGGCGGTTGACCCGTCTGACGTCCACGCAACTATGGAATTGGCGCAGCCCGCGGTATAACGTCCGCCGGTAGGAGCTTTAAGGGGCTTGAGCCAGTTAGTACAGGTCGCCAGAGGCGAGCTGGTGAACCAGACAACCGCCTCCGCCGTAATAGAGTTGGCTGGAACTGCGCCCGCCAGCAGCTTCCCTGCCAGCGTGGTGCCGGAGTAGGCTATGGAACATATCCTTGCCCTGGTGCCGTATCCCGGCACCTTTAACCTGGTGACCAGGCTGTCGTTGAGGCGGTAAACATCATCCAGCGGCTGGGAGGTGCCGACGGCCAGGCCGTTGGAATCATATGAAGCGAAGATTATACGTCTGGCTGCAGTTGTTCCTTCGAAGTCAGCCGGCAGGGCGAGGTCGCCCGTTATGATTCGGTTCTGGCCGCTGCCGCTGCCACCGGACTGGTCGGGAGTGCAGAGCTCCACAGGCCAGCCGGGGTATTCGTTCCAGGAGCAGCTGTTGGCATCGATATCTCGGTATCCCAGGTTGATATATGTGGTCTGTGCTGTGCAGGACATGACTGCCAGTGTAGAGTCGCCCACGTACGCCGGGGAGGACAAAAGCACCAGGATGTCGCCGTTGGTGAATCCTTGAGCCTGCCACCCGGCAATGCCGGGATAGCGCAGTATATACACCTCACCCCTGCCCAGGCCGTCTGTTGGGTTCCTGCTGCCGACGATGATATCGTGGACCGTATCTCCCCTCCAGCTATACCCTGTTGAGATTGCAATATCACCGACCTGCTCGCCTGCTCCGTACAACCAGGGGATTGCGCCGCTGTAGTACCAGTTGGTTCCGCCGTCCACTGTATAGTAGACCTGGCGGCGATGTGTGCCCGCGGCATCCATGCAGACCACTGCTGCCAAGTCCGGATTATCCGGCGCAATGGCGATATCTGCTACAGGGAAGACAGGGGCGGGCGATACTTGCAGCAGCCACTGCGTTGGGCGAGGGCTCCAGCTTATTCCGCCGTCCTGGCTTTTCCAGATCCCTGCATTCAGAAGGGGGGCTGTTTTAGCATTTGGTATATCCAGTGCATAGATGGTCATGCCGTCCGGCGAAACCGCCATAGCATTTATTTCGCTGGCGACCCTGATATCATTTCGCTCCGGATAGCTGCTTGGTGTGTCTATGGCAGCCCATTTCAAGACGCAGGCTGAAGGCGTGGCCGCCAGGGAAGGAGTATGAAATAGGGATAATAGAAGCGCTACGGCCGAAGCAAGGCCGATAACACATCTTCTAGCTTGTCCGTTTACTGTTGCTGTATAAGGAACGGCTCTGCCCAAACCGCACTTCCCTGTGGCAGGGGGTCTGTAGACTCCACCCTCAATATAAATTCCACCTTCTGGCCGGCAAGCTGGCTCAGGTCTACCTCATAGCTTTGAGACTTGCCTTTGGTCACGGTTACAGACGGGAAGTAGTTTGTTTTGTTACCCTGTGCAGTTCCAAGTGTAAATTTCAAGTGGGCTGAGTCTGGGGCGTTATCGGTTATGCCCACTCTAGAGCTGAATTTGCATTTGTGCGGAATGAAAAATGGCTGCTGGGCTATGGAGTCGGCGCCCGGCACGCCAAGAACGCATTGTAACCATCCGCCGTCCCTGGGTGGCGATACCAGCAATGAGTCCGGGTGGTAGTTGTCCTTCATCAGGTGATCGTAGGGTATACGCCCTATAACCTCGTTAATGCCGGGCGAGATTGCCCAGATGGGCATACCTTTGCTGCAGTCCCACTGCGCCGTGGACGTATACTGCAGCAGATCGACGTTCAGCAGCATCCCGAAATTGTGCTCAATGCAGCTACTGGTGTTGCAGGTATCCGGGCAGGCAGCGCCCCCGTTGGCACAAACACGGACGTTCACATCCTCACCCGTCGTTTCCGTCAGGGCCAAATTCGACGTAAAAGGAAAACGCGGCGAAAAATGATAGCGGCCAAACTGTTCGATGCGCTCTTCGCCCGGCTGCAACGGAGTTACAAAATCAGTGCATTCCAGCAGATCATTCCTGTAAAGATAGGTTTCTGTGGAGCAGGACGCAAGGTTGCCGGTATTTTTTATACGGTATGAAATGAAGTTGCCGCTTGTCCAGAAATCGCAGATTTCCAGCTTGCTTTTGCCGGTTACCGGCTTGCTTACTCTGACAGAGAGGGAGTTGGAGCTGCAGCCGTTTCTGTTGACCGCCCATAGTGTATACGTGGTATCTGAGACAGGTGAAACTCCTTTATTCCCTTCGAGTGTGAGTACGCCGACGTTTGGCTCAATGCTGATTCTGCTTGCATTCGTCACTTTCCAGTCCAGCCGGCAGGCCTGTCCGGACACAAGCGTCGGCGGCTGCGCCGTGAAAAAATTGATGGTTGGAAGCGATTCAGAGCTGTCCCTCTGGATAGTAAAGGGCACCTCGGCCTTTTGCTTGCCATCCATGTATAGCTCCAGCTGGTAGTCGCCGGCTGAGAAGCCTGCCGACGGGGCAGCCAGGGTAAATCCCAGATAGCCATCTGATTCTCTGGTGATGCCGTCTTCCTTGAGCAGTACCCGGGCCATGCTTCCCTCGTATTTTTGTATATACCACCAGTCGGCTGTGACAACCAAGTCCGGATATGCACCAGACAGTATGGCTGAGCAGCATATTTGCGCAGCATCTACGTAGAATGAGTCTGACGCATTGAGAGGGAGGTTATCAGCCGTCAGCTGTGTGGCCAGCTTAATGCCAGACAGCGATGGATTGCCGGGATGAAGCCGGTTGGCACAGGAGGTGAGCGGGAAAACGGCCAGGAAAACAAAAGCCAGCAGGACTTGAACGGACGTTATGCGTAGATTCATGGCGTAACGTCAAATAATAGGTTCTAACCTTTTGTCCTGTCAAGGGTTACCCCCACTATCACGCTGGATACGGTCAGTCTTTTTTTAAGCGTTTGAAATACGACCTTGTCATATAAGAGATCCATGCCCAGTGAGTTATGATATGTGTGCTGAAGAATATAAGCAGGCCGACCGCCAGCCACTGATGAGCATGCACCCAGGCCTGACGGTTGAAGAGGACGACCTTGTCAGGAGGGCTTCCCTCGGGCAAAGCCAGCCACAGAATGAAGCCGGTCACCACCAACAACAGCAATATAAGTCCTTCAATACCGTCAAGTATATAATGCAGGCTGGCTTTTCTCACGGTGACGCTCTCATACAGATTATTTTACGGGCTTTTTACATTGCGTCTGCAAATAGTTTGTAGCTGGGACATATGGAGGCCAGCACGCAGCTCTTGCACAGGGGCCTCTGAGCTCTGCAGGTCCTTCTACCATGTTCGATGAACAGAACATGGCAGCGGTAAACATCTGACGGATAGACCAGACGCTCCATCTCAACATGTGCAGCGTCCACGCTGACGCCGCCGGAGATCAGCCCCAGCCGCCTGGCTACACGGTAGACATGCGTGTCCACCGGGAAGGCAGGCATGCCGAGGGAGAACAGCAGCACGCAGCTGGCCGTCTTCATACCCACGCCGGGCAGCCGCAGGAGCCATTCCCTGGCTTCTTCAAGCCCCATGTCCTTGAGAAAGCGCAGGTCGAAATCGGGCATTTTCTTTTTAATGAGCTTCAAGCTGGAGCCTATATATTTGGCCTTGGCCTCGGACAACCCGCCAGAACGGATGGCCTTGGCAATTTCCCTAGTGCTGGCAGCCGCCAGCCTGTCCCAGTTGGGGAAAGCGGACAGCAGGGATTCAAAAGCATGTCGAGAGTTGGCATCCGAGGTGTTTTGAGATAGGATTGTCAAAACGAGCTCGCCCACCGGTTCCAGCCGGCTCTTCCATTTCCTGTCGCCGTAAGCCTCTACCAGCAGGCTCAAGATTAGATCGATGTCCACTTCGGGCAGGGTCACAGGCATAACCTCCGGATAATGTCCGTATACACCTCGACGCCTTTTACCAGGCTATCAACGGACAGCTTCTCGTCCAGGCCGTGTACTGAACTCAGGTGGTCCAGGGGAACCACGGTCGGGCAGAATCCATAAGCCGGAATTCCCCTCTCACGAAAAAAGTGCGAATCTGTTGTGCCCAGCATCAGGTAGGGCACGCAGATTGATCCCGGAAAATGCTGAAGCAGGGCCTTCTCAATGGTGCGATAACATTCGGCATCCATGGGAGATGAGTTACCGTGTGCCGTGTTGAAGGTGCTTATCTTGATTGTGGGATCGCCCAATTTTCTTCTTATCAGTTTGAGCCATTTTCTCAGATCCTGTCCGGGCAGCAGCCGCATGTCGACCAGGGCCTCGGCATAAGCGGGTATGACGTTTATCCTGTCCCCGGCCTTGAGCATATTGAGGCTGATAGTGTTGTGCAGCAGGGCCTTGATTTGAGGCAGTGCAGACATTCCCGAATCAGCGATTGCCCTCAATAACTGCTCTTCGCTGATATCTTCGTTGGGGGACGCCTTGACCAGCCCCAGGGCCAGGGCCAACCTTTTCAGGAATTCGAAGGCGATGGGTGTCATATATAAGGGAGGCTGGTATTTTAATAGCCTGTTTAGAGCCAGCGTCATGTGTTCAAGTGCGTTCTGGCCGTGGGGTACCGAGCCGTGGCCGGTTTTACCCTGGCATTTGAGCTTCAGCCAGCACGGGCCTTTTTCACCCGGTGATATCGTGGCCACAAGCCGGTCCGGAATGATGCCGCTTTCCACGTAGCCTCCTTCGTTGAGCACCACCTCAGCCTGAAAATCGCCGGGATGCTCTTTCAGGAGATATTCCACGCCGCGGCGCCCGCCCGACTCTTCATCCGCAGTCGCCAGCAAAATTAGACCGCGTTTCAACGGCAGGCCCGACTCTTTGATATGAAGAAAGGCCAGCAGCTGCAGGATGCCCAGTGACTTGGTGTCCAGCGCACCCCTGCCGCAGATGTAGCCGTCTATAATCTCGCCGCCGAAAGGGTCGAAGCTCCAATCAGCCTTGTTGGCAGGCACCACGTCGATATGATGTAGCATGATAACGGGCTTTTTATTGCCGCGACCTTTAATTTCTGCACGCATGGAGAGGCGGTCGGCAGCGGACTCGAAGACCTTGTAGCGGATGCCTTTGCTATTTAAAATGCCGCCCAAAAACTCCACAGCCAGGTGCTCATTGCCCGGCGGGTTGGAGGTGTTGAGCCTTATATACCTGCTCAGAAGGTCGACGGCATCATTTTTCATGTACAGCCCTTCCAGCTAAATCCTGTAAAAATTATACCCCATTTGAAAGGACTGGAAGTTATCTGGGCGCTCAAGTTGATGCTATAATGTTCTTGCATTTCGTCTGGAGGTATAAGTATGAAGCAATTTTCTGGCCGTGATGAGATCAAAGTGTTCTGCGGCAACGCTCACCCATCGCTGGCACAGGCTGTTTGTGATTACCTCAATATACCCCTGGGCAAAATGGAAGTATTTGAGTTCAGCAACGAGAACATATTTGTGCGCGTCCTGGAAAACGTGCGCGAGCGCGATGCCTTTATCATCCAGCCGGTCTGCAGCCCGGTCAACAAGAACCTGGTGGAGTTGCTTATTATTCTGGACGCATTCAAGCGCGCTTCTGCAGAAAGGATCACGGCCGTAGTGCCGTACTATGGCTACGCACGCACCGATAAGAAGGACCAGCCCCGCGTGCCCATTACTGCCAGGCTGATAGCCGACCTGCTCACTACGGCTGGCGCCAACCGCATTCTTACCATAGACCTGCACGCCGCCCAGATACAGGGCTTTTTCAATATTCCGGTGGACGAGCTGACCGCCCTGTTCATTTTGAGCGACTACTGGAAGAGCAAGAACCTCAAGGACGTGGTGGTGGTGGCCACGGATATCGGCATCAGCAAGCGCGCCAGGGACCTGGCGGAAAAGCTCAATGCGCCGCTGGCCATCATCGAGAAGCGGCGGCTGGGCAATGATGATTCCACCGAGACCCTTAACATCATAGGTGAAGTAAAGGGTAAGCGCGCCATAACGGTGGACGATGAGATAGACACGGCCGGGTCGCTGGTCAGCGCCGTTGACGCCCTGCTCCAACACGGCGCTACCGAGGTCTATGCCTGCTGCACGCACCCGGTTTTCTCCGGGCCTGCCATAGAGCGCATAAACAAATCTGCCGTCAAGGAAGTGGTGGTCACCGATACGATTCCGGTCAACGGCAGCAAGAAGATACGCAAAATAACCGTTCTGCCGACCGCGCCCTTGCTGGGCGAGGCCATACACCGTATTCACACCGGGATGTCCATCGGCGCCATGTTTGAAGATTAGGTTTAACATGCCCAACTGGCTTACAAGCTTATTTGATTCAAACAAAAAAGAGATCAAGCGCCTCAAGCCTGTCGTTGATAAGGTCAACTCCCTGGAGCCCTCGTATCAGCAACTTTCGGATGCCGCGCTGAAGGACAAGACGGCGGAATTCAAACAGAGGCTGCAGGGAGGAGAAACCCTGGACGACCTTCTGCCCGAGGCCTTTGCCGCCGTGCGCGAGGCCTCCCGGCGAACCATCGGGCTGCGCCATTTTGACGTCCAGCTGATGGGCGGGATGGTCCTGCACGAAGGCAAGATAGCCGAGATGAAGACCGGCGAGGGCAAGACGCTGGTGGCCACGCTGTCGCTTTATCTCAATGCGCTGGAGGGCAAGGGCTGCCACCTGGTCACGGTCAATGATTACCTGGCACGCCGCGATGCCTACTGGATGGGACCAGTCTATAATGCGCTGGGAATAACGGTGGCCAGCATCTTCCCGCCGCAGAGTGCTGCCGAACAGCTGCCGGCCCTGATATATGATTCCGCCTATACCGATGAGAAGGACAGGCGCTGGCCGCATTTCAGGCCGATCAACCGGCAGGAAGCTTACCGTGCCGACATCACCTACGGCACCAATAACGAGTTCGGTTTCGACTATTTAAGGGACAACATGGCCGTCTTCCTGCAGCAAAAGGTGCAGCAGCCGCTCAACTACGCCATAGTCGATGAGGTTGACAACATACTGATTGACGAGGCCCGCACGCCCCTGATCATCAGCGGGCAGGCCGAGGAGGCTGCGCAGAGGTATTACACCTTCGCGCGGCTGGTAGCACAGCTCAGCCCGGAAGATTACAAAATCGAGGAGAGGGAGCGGCAGGTGTATTTGTCCGAGGCGGGCATAACCAGGATGGAGAACATGCTGCGCAGGGAAGGGCTGCTCAAATCTCCCAACCTTTACGACCCCTCCAACTACCATCTCAGCCAGTTCCTGGATAACGCGCTCAAGGCCCAGGTGCTTTTCAGGCGCGACAAGGACTATATGCTTAAGAACGGCGAGGTTATCATCGTCGACGAGTTCACAGGCCGGCTGATGTTCGGCCGGCGCTATTCCGAGGGCCTGCACCAGGCCATTGAGGCTAAGGAGAACGTCAAGATACAGAAGGAAAGCATCACGCTGGCCACCATAACCTTCCAGAACTATTTCCGCCTGTACTGCAAGCTGGCCGGCATGACCGGCACGGCCGCCACCGAGGCGGAGGAGCTTTATAAGATTTACAAGCTTGAGGTCGTGGTTATACCCACCAATAAGCCCATGATCCGGAAGGACAATAACGACCTCATCTACAAGGACGAGGACTCCAAGTTCAAGGCCATTGCCAATGAGATAGAGAAGCTGAGCAAAGAGGGCAAGCCCGTGCTGGTGGGCACCATCTCCATCGAAAAATCCGAGCTGCTCAGCGGCCTGCTGACCAAGCGCGGTGTCAAGCACCAGGTGCTGAATGCCAAGTATCACGAAAGGGAAGCCGAGATCATCAAGCAGGCGGGCCAAATTGGCGCCGTGACTGTCGCCACCAATATGGCCGGACGCGGCGTTGACATAATACTGGGCGGCAAGACGCCGGAGCATGAAGAGTTTGAGAGTGACTCTGACTTCGGTAAGGCCTTCGAGGCCTGGAAAGCCGAGCATGACCGGGTTGTCGGCATGGGCGGGCTTTATGTGATAGGAACCGAGCGGCACGAGGCGCGCCGCATCGATAACCAGCTTCGCGGCCGTGCCGGGCGTCAGGGCGATCCTGGCAACTCGCAGTTCTTCGTTTCGCTGGAGGATGACATCGTCAAGCGCTTCGGCGGCGACCGCGTCAAGGGCGTGATGGAATGGGCCGGCATGGACGAGAATACCTCCATTGAGCACCCCATGATCAGCAAGGCCATTGAGAATTCGCAGGTCAAGGTTGAGGCCTACCATTTCGACATCCGCAAACACCTGGTCGACTACGATAACGTGGTCAACAAGCACAGGGAAGTCATTTACGGGGAGCGTGACAAGATACTGCAGGGCGCAGACCTGAAGGCCAATATCCTTGACATGGTGCAGGAGCAGATCGAAGAGCTGGTACAGGAGCACTATAACCGTGGCTACGAGGCTCCGGACTTTGAAGGCTTGCTGCAGGCAGCAGCCGATATCTTCCCGCTGCCGACCAATATCCGCAGCCAGGGGCTGGAGAAGCTGCGGCCTCACGAGCTGGCTGAGAGGCTGGCAGGCTGGGCCAGGGAGATTTATGAGCTGAAGGAGAAGGAGGCCGGGCCGGAGGATATGCGGCTGATGGAGCGGCTGGTGATGCTGCGCGTGATTGACGACCACTGGAAGGAGCACCTGACCGCCATGGACCACCTCAGGCAGAGCGTGGGCCTTCAATCTGTCAGGCAGATAGATCCCCTGGTGGTGTACAAGAAAGAGGGCGGCGCCTACTTTGACAGCCTGATGGCCGGCATCAAGCACGATATAGTCCATTTCATCTTCAAGGCCAACCTCGAGAAACGTGAAGTTCCACAACGCCCGGCTCAAGTTCCGGTGGGGCAAAAGGTGGGTCGCAACGACCCCTGCCCCTGCGGCTCAGGCAAGAAGTACAAGCACTGCCACGGCAAATAAATTCCATCCCGATATTATCGGGACCAAGCTTCAAAATCCAAACAGGTCCTAATTTGCGATGCCATTGCGAGGAGCTCCGATTAAATCGGGGCGACGTGGCAATCTAATTCTGGCCCTATTGCTCCGTTTGTGAGATTGCTTCGCTTCGCTCGCAATGGCGTGTAATCTTAGTTATGTTAATTCGCTAGCTAGCAATGATGTGGAACTTATATAATATTTCTGATGAAGAATGCAGACATAGCCACCGTCTTCGAGAACATTGCCGACCTGCTCGACCTCAAAGGTGAAAACAAGTTCAAGGTGCGCGCCTATCAGCGCGCCTCGCAGGTCATACGCCACCTGCCGCAGGAGATGGAGCTGATGCACGAGGAGGGCAAGGACTTCCAGGATATCAGTGGCATCGGCGAAGCGATAGCCAAGAAGTCCATGGAGCTCATCACTACGGGCAAGCTGAAATATTACGAGGACCTTAAATCGGAATTCCCCTCCGGGATAATAAACCTGCTGGACGTGCCGGGCGTGGGCCCCAAGACAGCCTACCGCCTGGCCACGGACCTGGGGGTCGGCTCCATTGACCAGCTGGAACAGGCCATCAAGGACGGCCGGGTGGCCTCCCTGGAGCGCATGGGCGATAAGACGGCCGCCAATATCCTTCACTCCATCGAGGCTTTCAGGCGAAAGGACAGACGCATACCTCTGGGTGAAGCCCTGCCGGCTGTGGAGGAGATCATCAAGGCGCTCGATAAGGTCAAGGGTGTGCGCAACCTGATGCCCGCCGGCAGCCTACGGCGCTTCAAGGAAACGGTTGGTGATATAGACCTGATGGGCACCGCCGACGACCCGGAGGCTGTCATCAAGGCCTTCGTAAAGCTGCCTCAGGTCAGGGAGGTGCTGTCGCAGGGGCCGACCAAGGCGAGCGTAATACTTCCCAAGGGACTACAGGCGGACCTGAGGATGGTAGAGCATAACAGCTTCGGTTCTCTTCTGCAGCATTTCTCCGGCAGCAAGGAACATAACGTGGCGCTGCGCACCTGGGCGCAGAAGCGCGGCCTCAGCCTGAGCGAATACGGCATAACCGATGTTAAGACGGGCAAGGTGCACAAGTTCGAAAACGAGGAGTCCTTTTACCATTTCCTGGGTCTGCAGTATATTCCACCGGAGATCAGGGAAGACATGGGAGAAATTGAGCTGGCTGAGAAGAATGCCATTCCCAGGCTGGTGGAGCAGAAGGATATCAGGGGCGATTTCCATACGCACACCAGCCTCAGCGACGGCATAGATACCATGGAAGACATGGCCAGAGCTGCCAGAGCCCTGGGCTACGAATACCTGGCCATTACCGACCATACGAGCGGGCGAAATATTCCAACTAATAAAAAGATGGAGCATATGCGCAAGCAGGCCAGCGAGATACAGAAATTGAATAAGTCCCTGACCGGCATTCGCCTGCTGAGCGGCGCCGAGGTCGATATCCGGGCCGACGGCAGCCTAGACCTGCCGGACGAGGGGCTGGCCGGGCTGGATATAGTGGTGGCATCCATACATTCGTCATTCGCACAGGGAAAAGACCAGATGACACGGCGCGTTATAGGCGCCATTGAGAACCCTCACGTAGATATCATCGCCCATCCTACCGCCCGGAAAATCGGCGAGCGCCAGCCCGTGGATATCGACCTGGAGGCCGTGTTCAAAGCTGCCGCCCGCAGTCATACGGCGCTGGAGATCAACGCCATGCCCGAGCGGCTGGACCTGAACGACCTGCACGCCTACCGCGCCCGTGAGCTGGGCGTGACGCTGGCCATAGGCACCGACTCACATGCCGCTTGGCACCTCGATTTGATGCGTTTCGGCATCGGAGTGGCGCGACGCGCCTGGTGCCGGCCTGAGGACGTTTTGAACAGCAGGTCGCTGAAAAAGGTGCTGGAATTTTTAAACAGGAAAAGCCGGTGATCGAAGCTAAATACTACGTTGAAGTCTTGCAGATCAGGATGAGCCGCTACCCGGATTTTCCCACGGGCGCCTGGGTCTGTGCCTACCTGGTGGACGGCCTGCTGGTTGATACCGGGCCGGCTTACACTGCTGAGGAGTTGACCGATTTTCTCAGGGACAAGGGCGTTAAAAAGGCGCTCAACACGCACTTTCACGAGGACCATATTTCAGCCAACAAATTTCTGCAGGATGCCTACGGCGTGGAGATATTCGCCCACCCGCTGGCCATAGACAGGATCAACCAACCGGCTAAACTTTACCCGTACCAGGAGGATGTGTGGGGCTATCCCGTTCCCAGCCAGGTGAAACCTGTGGGGAATTACATTGAGACAGGCAGATACCGCTTTGACGTGATACCCACGCCCGGCCACGACCTGGACCATGTATGTTTGTTTGAGAAGACCAACGGATGGCTGTTCACCGGCGATCTTTACGTGACGACCCGTCCGGTGGTCTGCCGACCCAATGACGACATGTGGCAGGAGCTGCAGGACCTGAAAAAGTTACGTTCTTTGAATCCGGAGATGATGTTTCCGGCTCCCACGCATGTCGTGACGGATCCGGTGAAGAAACTGGACCAGCTCATCGACTACCTGCAGGAATTGGGCGAAAAGATTGAAGACCTTTACAATAAGGGGATGAGTGCAGAGCAGATATGCCAGGAGACCATTGGCGCTGAAAGCACAATGCAGGAGTGGACGCAGCAGCAGTTCTCCTCGATCAATATGGTGAAGTCTTTCCTTAAGAAACATGAGCGATAATCCGGATTTTGTTGAAAACACGGAGGAGAGGGCGGCGGCCCTGGCCGGCGATGCCCGCGCTATCCAGCACCTCAAGGACGCTATCAATGCAGGCAGCAACTGGTACCTGGCTTTGCTTGAGTCCATCAGGCTATGGAGAAGTCCCGAGGAGGTCTACAAGGAAGAGCACTACGCCTACCTGATCGCAGGCGAGGCCTTTGACTGGCTGAGGCTGGCCGAACGGCTGAGCGACGAGATCAAAGACAGGGTGCCGGACGAGGAGATGGTCAATCTCCTCTTCTTCGACCGCCCTCCGGTGGAGCTGACAGAAGACCAGTTCAAGGAGCTTATCGGCCCTGCCAAGTACCGGGCTTACCTGAACTATTTATACGGGGTGCTGACCGAGCAGGCGCTGCTGCTGGGGGCAATATATGAGGCCAGGAAACGCAGCATTGTGCCCCTTAAGCCTGACGAAGAGGCCGAGCAGGCCTACCGCGCCATCTACCACGCCGGTCAGGAAGAGCTGCTGCGTGCCTTTCAGAAGGAAAAGAAATACCCCTACCTGAAGTCTTTAACGCTGGGGCAGATGAAGGAGTTCACCTACTGGCTGTTCAAATACCGGGTCAGCCACAGCGAGAAGCCCAAGGTGGCCAGCGATACCAAGAAGGCGCTGGCGCTGCTCTATCGCAAGCTCTCCAGCAGGAATACCTAGCTGAGCTGCTCCAGCTCGCTCTTCATCCGCGCGTACTTGTTCTGGTAGTCCTGCAGCCGGTCCTTCTCCTTTTCGATCACAGCCGCCGGCGCCTTGGATGTGAACTGGCCGTCACCCAGGCGCTGCTTGAGCTTGCCGATCTCACGGTCGAGCGTCTCCATCTCCTTGCCGAGCCTGGCCTTCTCGGCCTCGATGTTGACCATGCCGGCCAGGGGTATGACCACATCCGAGTGTTTTAAAACGGAGACTATGGCTTTCTCGTTCCCGGAAGGGCGTTTTTTCCGCGGCAGGACGGACGGCACTGTCTTGGCCAGCCTGCCTATCACCGCCGATTCCGCGTTGATCTCGGCCAGGAATTTATCGGTATACACGAAGGAATCGATGGGTTTATTGATATCGACTTTGTACTCGGCGCGTGTGTTGCGGATGGAGCGCACTATATCTGTCACCGCCTCCATCACCTGCTCGGACCCGCTGTCGAATAGCTTGCTGCTGGCTGTGGGATACTGGGCGATAATCAAAGCCGGTGAGGCCAGCGTGCCCTCGGGCAGGCGCTGCTTGAGGTTCTGCCACAGCTCCTCGGTAATAAACGGCATAAAGGGGTGGAGCAGCCGCAGCGACGTCTCCAGCACGTGGGCCAGAACCGCGATGGGCGAACCCGTCTTGCCCAGCCGGTTTTTGGATATTTCTATGTACCAGTCGCAGTACTCGCCCCACAGGAAGTCGTGTATCTCCCTCTCCGCCTCGCCGAACTGGTAGTCCTTCATCAGCGATTCAACCTCTTTTACCAGCCGGTTCAGCCTGGAGATGATCCAGCGGTCCTCCAGTCCTGCCTGCTTCTTGATGCCCGCTTCGATAAAGGCCTTCTTGTTGAGTGGCTCGGCCTCCAGCGCTTTCAGCACGAAGCGGCCGGCGTTCCACAGCTTGTTGGCGAAGTTTCTCCCGGCCTCCAGGCGGTGCTCCCCCATGTTAAGGTCATTGCCCGGTGCCGTGCCCGTGGTCAGTGCAAAGCGCAGCGCATCGCAGCCGTACTGGTCAATGGCGGTCAGGGGGTTGAGCACGTTGCCCTTCATTTTGCTCATCTTCTCGCCCTTCTCGTCACGGATGAGGCCGTGCAGGTAGACCAGGCGGAATGGCACGTCGCCCGTGTCCTCAATGCCCATTATGATCATGCGGGCTACCCAGAAGAAGAGTATGTCATAACCGGTCTCCATGACGGAGGTGGGGTAGAAATACTCGAAGTCCTCGGTCTGGTCGGGCCAGCCCAGCGTGGAGTGCGGCCACAGCCCGGAGCTGAACCAGGTGTCCAGCACGTCGGGGTCCTGCACCAGCTCGCTGCTGCCGCATTTGGTGCATTTAGTCGGGGTCTCCACCGAGACGATCATCTGGTTGCATTTTGTGCAGTACCAGACGGGTATGCGGTGCCCCCACCACAGCTGGCGGCTGATGCACCAGTCACGTATATTCTCCATCCAGTTGAGGTAAATCTTGGTAAAGCGCTCGGGTATGATGCGGATGCGGCCGCCGGTAACGGCGTCCATGGCCGGCTTGGCCAGCGGCGCTATCTTCACGAACCACTGCAGGCTGACCTCCGGCTCGAGCACGGTGGAGCACCTGAAGCAGTGCGGCACGGCGTGGGAGTAGGGCTCTATCTTCTCCAGCAGCCCGGCCTTCTCGAAGTCCTGGACTATTTTCTTGCGCGCCTCGAACCGGTCCAGCCCGGCGTAGGGGCCGGCATTATCATTCATGCTGGCGTCGGCGTTGAGTATGTGAATTACGGGCAGCTTGTGCCTCTCGGATATCTCGAAGTCCACCGGGTCGTGGGCCGGCGTGACCTTGACCATGCCCGTGCCGAACTCCTTGTCTATGGCCTGGTCGGCGATGATGGGTATGGCGCGGTTGATGAACGGAAGGATGACCTTTTTGCCCAGCAGCTTCTTATAGCGCTCATCCTCCGGATTGACCGCCACGGCGGCGTCTCCCAGGTAGGTCTCAGGACGCGTGGTGGCCACGGTGACGTGGCCGCTGCCGTCCTCATAGGGGTACTTCATGTGCCACAGGTTGCTGGTGAGGTCCTTGCTCTGTACTTCCAGGTCGGATAGGGCGGTGCTGCATCTGGGACACCAGTTTATGATGCGCTCGCCGCGATAGATCAGCCCCTTGTTGTACAAGCGCACGAAGGCCGTCTTGACCGCCTTGACCGGCCCGTCGTCCAGCGTGAACCGCTCCCGCGACCAGTCGCAGGATGCGCCCAGCCTCTCGTGCTGCAGGGTGATGGTGCTGCGCGATTTGTTGGCCCACTGCCAGACGCGCCCTTCGAACTTCTCCCGGCCGATCTGGTGCCTGTCCAGCCCTTCCTTGGCCAGCTCCTTCTCAACTACCACCTGCGTGGCAATGCCGGCGTGGTCCACGCCCGGCAGCCACAGGGAAGGGTCGCCCAGCATGCGGTGCCAGCGGATCATGATGTCTTCCAGCGTGGCCGTCAGCGCATGGCCGACATGCAGCTCGCCCGTCACATTGGGCGGGGGCATGATGATGGTGAAAGGCTTCTTCTTGCGGTCAATCTTCGGCTTGAAATAGCCGCCTTCCAGCCACTGCCGGTAGCGTTTCTGCTCCACCTGGGCAGGTTCATAAGCTTTAGGTATATCGATCATGCATGTATGCCGAGGGCTAAATATCTTCCAGCCTGAAAAACCTGAATGCTATCACGTGGGCAACGAATATCAGTATCCAGAAATAGGTCGCCAGATTGTAGTCTATCAAAGCCACGCCGATCGACAGTATGAAGAACACCGGCGTGATTAAATTCAATATTATAGTAGATTTCAGCTGCTTCCTGCTAACTTCCTTGCTGAGCAGGTTGTTCCAGTACATGTAAAGCCACTCCAGAAGGCCCGCACAGCCTGCGCAGGCAATAGTAATGGCATAGAGGATCACAGTCAGCGTGCTGTTATAGTTGCTGAGCAAATTGGTGACGAAAGGTATGATCACAACGAACATGAGAACCAGCAGGTTCAGCCACAGCAGCCCCCAGGTGTAGCGTTTGAGTGCGCGGAAGCGCCTGACATGCGACATCCAGAATGCTCCGATCACGACGAAGCTGATAAAGAATGCCATGTATTTCGGCCACATACCGGCAAGTGCAGCCGGGATTTGCTGTTTAGTTGTGCCGTCGGGCACGGCTACGTTCAGTATGAGCAGGGTTATGGCTATGGCGAAGACGCCGTCACTGAGGGCAAGCACCCGCCCGAGCACCTTTTCGTGAGTCTGGATGTCCTCTTCTTGCATCTATCCAAGCCGGCGCGGAAGATGAGCGCCGCCTGCGGTTATTTCTTCTTCAGCAGGGCTGCCACCCTGTCCAGTATCCTGTCCGCCACCTCGAGCTTGGTCAGCAAGGGGAGCTGTTCCGCCTTGCCCCTGGCATCGATGATGATGACACGGTTGGTATCGGTGCCGAAGCCGCTGTCCCTGGCGGTTATGTCGTTGGCCACGATAAAGTCCAGGTTCTTGCTCCGGATCTTCTCCGAGGCGTTGGCCACAACGTTGTCACTCTCGGCGGCGAAGCCCACGCGGACGAAATCGCCTTTGACCTGCCCCAGTATGTCGGGAGTTTTCTCCAGCTTGAGCGTCAGCTCGCTGAGCTCCTGGCGCTTGATTTTGCTGCGGGACGGCCCTGACGGGCGGAAATCCGCCACGGCGGCCGCCATTATGAGGGCATCCGCCTTTTTAGCGGCCTCTGTGACAGCCTTGAGCATATCCTCGGCCGTCTTGACGTCGATTACCTTCACACCTGATGGCCCAGGAAGTGCGGTGGGGGCGCTGATAAGAATGACCTCGGCCCCCCTGTTGCGGGCGGCCTCGGCCACGGCGTAGCCCATCTTGCCTGACGAGTGGTTGCTCAGGCAGCGGACCGGGTCGACCGGCTCCTGCGTTCCGCCTGCGGTGACCACAATTTGTTTACGCGCCAGGTCCCCCTTTTTACCCAGCACCTGAAGCGTAACTCCGTATATCTCATCCAGCTCGGTCAGCCGGCCCAGCCCCATCTTGCCGGAGGCCAGGCGGCCGTAAGCCGGGCCGACAAAGGTAAAGCCGCGCTTTTTCAGCCGCGCCACGTTCTCCTGCGTCACCTGGTTGGCCCACATGTTGTCGTTCATGGCCGGAGCTACGATGACGGGCGCCTTGGTGGCCAGCACCGTGCAGGTCAGCATGTCGTCGGCTATGCCGTTGGCCAGCCGGGCGATGATGTCGGCCGAGGCGGGCGCTATCAGCACCACGTCGGCGGCCTCGGACAGGGCCACATGTTCCACGCTGAACTCGGAGGATATATCCCACATGGAGGTGACTACCGGGCGGCCGGTCAGGTTGCGGAACACCAGCGGTGAGGCGAACTTCTGGGCGGCATCTGTGAAGATGGTGTCCACCCTGAATCCTTCTTTGGTGAAGCGCGCCGCCAGGTCGGCAACCTTGTAGGCCGAGATGCTGCCGGTAACGCCCATTACGATGGTCTTTCCCTTTGCCGCCATATCTGCCTGTACCTCTATGTCCTGTTCATATTATATATCAGGCGCAGACCTATAAGGGTCAGGTCGGAATTGATCACGTCGATGACCTTGGACGCCTGCGCTATCAGCTCGGCGAATCCTCCCGCCGCCACAACCTTGGCCTTCTCCGGCAGCTCCGCCTGTATGCGTGCTACCAGGCCTTCAATCAGCCCCACGTAGCCGAAGACGATGCCCGACTGCATGGCGGTGATGGTATTCCTGCCGATGGCCTTTTTGGGCAGATTCAGCTCTATTCTGGGCAGAACAGCCGTGCGTGTGAAAAGGGCCTCGGTGGAGATGCCGATGCCGGGAGCTATAGCGCCGCCGATGTAGTCGCCGTCCTTCGAGACGACGTCCATGGTGGTGGCGGTGCCAATATCTATGACGATGACCGGGCCGCCGTAAAGGTGGTGCGCCGCTACAGCGTTGACGATGCGGTCAGGCCCGACCTCCCGCGGATTTTCCATGTCTATGCGCACGCCGGTCTTGACGCCCGCCACCACTATCAGCGGCTCCTTCTTCAGATATTGCTTGCAGACCTGTTCGAAGTTGATCAGCAGCGGCGGCACCACGCTGCAGATGACGACGTCTTTTATATTGGCTGCCGTAATGCCCTGACGCTCCATCAGCGAGATCATCAGGTTGGCGTACTCGTCTGCCATGCGGTGGAGTGCGGTGGAAACCCGCCAGGTAGCCTTGATGCGCTCTCCATCAAAAACGCCGAAGGTGACGTTGGTGTTGCCTATATCTATGGCCAGCAGCATGGCAACACATTATGACATAAACCAGGGTCTTTGGAAATCATTGTCATCCTCACCACGCCCTCTCCTTCAATCAAAACGTCATTGCGAGGCACGAAGTGCCGTGGCAATCTCTTGATGTTAATTCAGGCCTTCCGCCTTCGATCAGGAGATTGCTTCGCTACGCTCGCAATGGCCGAGTAAATAAAGAGGGACGTCAGTCCCTCTTTAAGGCCCACTTCATAATACGTCATTGCGAGGAGCCCCGATCTAATCGGGGCGACGTGGCAATCTCTTGGCCATAAATCTAGAGGCCGATCCCGGCTTTAAATCCCTCGCTGACCGCTTCATACACCGTCCTTGGCTCGACGGCGTCGCCGATAAGGACGAGCTTCCCCACCCTTCCCTGCAGCGCATCGTAAAGGCTCCGGTCCGGTTTGCTCCCCGTCGCTATGACCACCGTATCGGCCGGCACGGTCTTGTTCGAGCTGTCCGGCAGGCAGACCGTGACCCCTTCCTCCGAGACCTTCTCACAGGTTGTTTTGGTCATTATCTTGATACCCCTGGATGTTATGGCTACGAATTTCTTGGTCTGGGCCAGCGACGGTATGCGGTTGAGTATGCGGGGAAGAATCTCGATGATGGTCACCTGTTTGCCCTGTACGGCCAGGAACTCGGCCGTCTCGCAGCCTACCAGCCCGCCGCCGATGACGGCCACACGCTGGCCGGCCTTGCTTTTGCCCGTCAGCACGTCCGCCGCCGTTACTGCCTGTACCTTATCCAGGCCGGGTATGTCGGGAATGATGGGCGAGGCCGTCCCGGTGGCCACTATAACCGCATCCGGCTTCACCTTCTGCACGATTTCCGGCGTTAAGGCCTTGTTCTCAACATTTACACCGAGTTTAGGCAGCTGTGCCCTCAGATAGTCCGCAAAATACCCGATCTGCTGTTTGTCAGGGGGCAATACGGCCAGCCGCAGCTGCCCGCCCAGCCATTCGCTTTTATCGAACAGCGTCACATCATGCCCCCGCAGAGCAGCCACGCGCGCCGCCTCCATGCCAGCCGGGCCTCCGCCGGCCACCAGCACTTTTTTCTTGTTCGACGCCTTCGATAGAGGATACGTTATGGTCGTGCCCAGCGTGGCGTTCACACTGCACACGATGCCCTCGTTGTTGGCAACCCCGTTCTGGCACTGCAGGCATTGTATACAGGGCACGATGTCTCCGGGCCTGCCCTGCTTTAACTTCTCGGGCAGGTCAGCATCACACAGCAACCTGCGGCCCATGGATACAAAATCGGCTTTGCCCTCCAGCAAAGCTTGATTGCCGATCTCAGGGGACATGAAGCCGACTGCTATGACAGGGATGCTCACCGCTTTTTTGACAGCCTCAGCATAAGGTAAGAGTTCACCGGCTACATCGGTAATGGTCCTCAGGCCAAATACGGAGACGTGCAGTGCATTGCAGCCCGCCTTCTCCGCCATCTGAGCGACGTTTATGAGCTCTTCGGGTGAGATGCTTCCCGGCCCCAGCTCCTCAGCGTTGATCCTGCACCACAGCGGATAATCCGCTCCCACCTTGCCCCTGATAGCTCCAATGATCTCCCGCAGGAACCTGGTCCTGTTCTCCAGGCTGCCCCCGTAGGCGTCCGTCCTCCTGTTGGACCTTTGAGATATGAACTGGTGCACCAGGTAGCCGTGCGCCGCGTGTATCTCTACGCCGTTGAAACCGCACTCCCTGGCTCGTGCCACTGCCTGCGCAAATCTATTGACCAGCTCCGCAATCTCGTCCACGCTCAGTTCCCTGGGCATGTCGCTCTCCCGGGAGGATGGTATGGCGGATGGGGCAACGGGCTGCAAACCTGTAAAACTTCGCTGGGCCTCCCGGCCGCCGTGGTGTATTTGCAGAGCAATTTTTGCGCCGTGCTTGTGCGCCGCTTCGACCAGCGTGTGAAAGCCGGGGATGCACTCGTCACGGTCGATGGCGGCCTCACGCGGCCAGCCTTTGCCCACGGGGAAATCGGGGCATGTCCCCTCTACTATGATCAGGCCCACGCCGCCCCTGGTGCGCTGCTCGTAGTGGGCTATCATCCTGTCCGTCACCTTACCGTCGGCGTCGGCGAAGTTGGTCGCCATGGGGGGCATCACGATGCGGTTCCTTATCTTAAGGGTCCCGATGGAGCCCGGTTCAAGCAGTTTGGAGTAATCAAGTTTATCCGGCATTTCAGCGGTCTCCTTGTATAGACGATTATTTTGCAGTCGCAGTTTTAGCAGACGGTGATATTATAAGCTCTTCTTTCGGAAATTCATTTTCTAATGCATTTACTATAGTCTTAACGACATTTCGATAATCGATATTTTCATGCTCGTAAACATGAATGCCTATATTCCGACCTTTTTTGTTTTTTAGAATAAATTTACCTACCCAGATTCTCATTTCTAACCTCCCGTAAACGCGTTCCTCAACTCTTTCTTAAGACCCAGCTTTAAGTCCCTTGATCGCCCTGGGAAGCGCGGGCAGAAGGTCGCCGGCCAGCATTCCGGCATCGCCCAGCTCCGCCCTCACCGCCTCGCCGGCCTTTGCGTGCAGGTAGACGCCCAGTGCGGCGGCGTTAAAGACGGGTATGCCCTGAGCGGCCAGCCCGGCCACTGCGCCCGCCAGCACGTCGCCCGTGCCGGCCGAGGCCAGCCCGGCGTTGGCGGCGTCGCTCACGCGCACCTTGCCCTTGGGGTCGGCAATGACCGTGAAGGCGCCCTTGAGCACGACCACCTTGCCCCATTCCGCTGCGGCCCTGCGTGCGATCTCGATGCGGTTGGCCTGTACCTCGTCAATCGATATGCCCAGCAGCCTGGCCATCTCGCCGGCGTGCGGAGTGACCACCGTGGCGGCCGGCAGCTTCTTCCACCACCTGGATATCTCTGACAGAATGTTCAATGCGTCGGCGTCCAGCACCAGTGCGGGGGGCTTGTCCGGCAGGCCGGAGAGTATGCCCTTGACGAAGGCCCTGGTCTGGGGGTGCTGTCCCAGCCCGCAGCCCATCAGCATCACGCGGTAGTACGGCAGTATGCTGATTATGGCGGCCGCTGCCTTATCAGATAACACGCCGGGGGTTGATTCCGGCAGCGGAGCATAGGTGACCTCGGTCAGCTTGGAGGCCAGTATGGGCTGAAGGCTCCTGGCCGTGGACAGTGTGACCACTCCCGCTCCGACCCTGGCAGCGCCCATGCAGGCCAGGTAAGCAGCGCCTATATAATTCTCTGAGCCGACCACGGCCAGCATCCGGCCAAAGGTGCCCTTATTGGCACTGGCCGGCCTGGGGGGCAGGGCCTGGCGCGCCCAGCCGGCTGTGATGATCTCGGTCTCGACATCGCTGCTTAACGAATCGGGGATGCCGATATCGGCTATCACCAGCTTCCCGGCCCTCTCGGCACCCGGGAAGTTATAAAGACCTGGCTTGGGCAAGCCCAGCGTGACCGTCAGGTCGGCGTGCGGGCAGGCATGGTCGACCGCACCTGTGTCAGCGTTGAGCCCGGTGGGGATATCCACGGCAACGATGACCATCTCCGGCCGCTTGAGCTTCTCCTGGTTGAGGCGGCCCAGCACCTCCTTGAAGGCGCCCTCGATGGGCCGCGACCTGCCCGTGCCCAGTATGCCGTCGATGACTACTGAGGCCGGGCCAAGCAGTGACTTGAGCCTGGTGTATTTGGGATCCTTGCCCAGATAGTGCAGCGGCACCTTGCGGCGCTTGAGCCTGGCCAGGTTGGAGTCGGCCCTGGAGCGGTCGCCGAGCAGGTAGACGCTCACGTCGGCTCCCCATTCATGCATATAATTCGCTGCCACCAGCGCGTCGCCGCCGTTGTTGCCCGGCCCGGCCAATGCCAGCACTGAACGTCCGGCGATGCGGCCTGTGAAGGCACGGGCCTGCTCGGCCACGGACTTTCCGGCGTTCTCCATCAGGAACTCGGTGGTGATGCCTGCCGCGGCGGCCCTGCGGTCGATATCCATCATCTGATCGGCGGTGACTATCTTCATGGCGTTTCTCCTTCCGACCGGCCCGGCCCGCCGGAGTTGAATTCCTGCAGCTTCCTGTCCATCGATTCCCAGTGCGTGCCGCGCCAGTAGATGCGGCGGCAGACCGGGCACTCCATGTACTCCCCGTGCCTTTCGAAGACTCTGGGAGGCACCGAGTCCTTCACCTGGCTCTGGTGGCGGCTCTGCAGCTCGGCATTGCACTCCAGGCAGCGGCTGAAGGGCTTGAAGTCCCGCGCCAGCTTGAGTTTGCCTATCACGGTCTGCATCTGCTTTTCAGGATCGTCGCCTGCCACCAGCACGGCTTTTACCCTGCCGGTCACAACGGCGCGGCGTTTAATGAACTCGGAGTCCTTGGTGATGATAGTGCGGCCCTCGGCCAGCGCCGTCTTGACCATCCTGCCGTCGTCCAGCTCGTCGAACAGCAGGGCGTCGTACCCCATCATCCGCAGCCACTTGGCCAGCTTGCCGGCGTTGACGTCGACGATAAACTTCGGTTCCACTCTTTCAAATTCTAAGCCGCGCTCAGTCCGCCCGCAAGGGGTTGAAGTTCGTGCCGTAATCATAGGTGTCCAGCTTCTCCGCCTTCTTCAGATAGCCCACCAGCGCGTAGGTCAGCGGCGTGGCCACGGCCTCGTAGGCCGTCTTGAGCAGCCAGTGCCAGAGTATCATGCCCAGTAAAATATCGGCCGGTATCACGCCCCAGAAGCTGACGGCCAGAACGATAACGGTATCAACGCCCTCGCCGGCGATGGTCGAGCCTATGGTGCGCGTCCACAGCCATCTGCCCCTGGTCAACATCTTCATGCGGGCCATGATATAGGAGTTCACGAACTCACCCGCCAGGTAGGCCAGGAAGGACGCCGCCAGGAAGCGGGGCGTACTACCCAGTATGCGGTCGAAGGCCGCCTGCGCCTCGAACACCGGCGCTGCCGGAAGTATGCCCACCAGCCAGATGGCTATGACCAGCAGCAGGTTGCAGAAGAAGCCCAGCCATATAACGCGCCTGGCCGTGCTGTAGCCGTAGACTTCGGTCAGCACATCGCCGAAGATGTAGCTCAGCGGGAAGATGACGATGGCGGCCGGCAGCGTCAGGCCGAAGACGTTTATCTGCTTGACGATGAGTATGTTGGCCGCCAGCAGGCAGGTTACGAAGAGGGCGGCGATGGCGACGAAACGGTAAGAGTATTTCAAATTATTATCCGAATGTCATTATGTCATTGCGAGCGCAGCGAAGCAATCTCCTTATCGAAAGCCTGCCCAAGTGCCGGAGATTGCCATCCCGATTTTATCGGGATCCCGAAAGAATCGGGACTCCTCGCAATGGCATTAGATTTTAATAGATCCTTTTATCGACAATCTTTTTGGCATCTTTGGCTATGCTGCCGGGCCGGTTGTATTCGATGCTGTCGAACCTGACCTTGCAGGCGGTCTGGAAGTCCTTTTTCAGCCCCTCCAGCCATTTTTCTTTGTCCGGCGGCTCCTTTGCCAGCTCCACCTGCAGCAGCATCTCGTCGCGGTCGCCGCTGCGTGTGACGATGAGCTGGTAGCTGGCGATCTCCGGGTACCTGGCCATGACCTCGTCGGTCTGGCGCGGGTGCACGAACATGGCCCGCACCCTGACGGCGTCTCCGCTGCGGCCCATGATCTTGGGCAGCCGCGGCGTTGTGCGCCCGCAGGTACAGGGTTCGATAACCAGGGTGGAGAGGTCGCCCGTGCCGAAGCGTATCAGCGGGTAGACCTCGTCGAAGGGCGTGACCACTATCTCGCCCACCTCTCCCGGCGCCAGCGGCTTGCCGCTGGCCGGGTCGACTATCTCAACTATCACGTCCGTGTTGACGTGCATGCCGGCATTTTTATCACAGGCGGATGCGATGGAGCCGATATCGGCGGTGGCGTAGCTGTCGCCGCCGATGCAGGCTATGCCGTATTTTTCGCTGAACATCTTGCGCAGCGGGTCGCCGCCCATCTCGCCGAAGACCATGGCGAACTTCAGGTTGAAGTCACGCTTGAAGTCGTAGCCCGCCTCCTCGGCCTTCTTGATGACTGCCGCCAGGAATGAGGGCGTGCCCACGAAACCGACTACCTTGAGGTCGCGCATGACCTGCACCAGCAGCTCGGTGTTGCCGGTGCCGGCCGGGAAGACGGTGTAGCCCATGTTGCGTATCACTCGGTCCATCAGCATGCCGGCCGGCGTGACGTGGTAAGACCAGGTATTCACCACTATCCCGCCCTTGCCTTCCGCCTGTCGGCGCGCAAAGCCGCGCGGCTTACGCTCCGGGTCGTAGATGGGGCCGGGCGACTGGTAGACGCGGTCCACCTCGCTCAGCGGCACGGCCAGGTAGCCTCCGAAGGGAGGTTCGTCCTTTTGCAACTGGATAAGGTCGTCCTTGCGCAGCACGGGTATCTTCTGCAGGTCGGCTACGGACTTTATATCCGCAGGCTTAAGGCCGGCCCTGTTCAGCCTGGCGTTGAAGCCGGGCGCTCTTTCGCAGGCATACTTGATGAGCCCCGCCAGCCTTACGCCCATCTTCTTCTCCCGTTCAGACGCGGGCATACGCTCCAGCGAGCTGTCATGGGTGAATATGTCCGGTTTCTGCGCTGCCATGTGGGGAATTATACCATTCTGGATATCATACCCTCACCCTGCCCTCTCCCTGCCAGGGAGAGGGTGATAATTTTTTAAGGGGGACTGGGTGCCCCTCTTCAACGCCTGCTTGAGTATGCCATTGCGAGGAACCTGTCCGGATGTAATTGGGGCGAAGCAATGACGTATAGTGCGCAAGAGGGGCTGGCGCCCCTTTTCAACGCCCTAATATTAAACGTCATTGCGAGGCCATCGCAGAGGCCGTGGCAATCTCCTGGCATTTAGGCGGGCCCTTCGATCAAAGGATTGCTTCACCCCGATCAAATCGGGGCTCGCAATGACACAGTTTATAAAAGGGAGAGGCCGGGAGTGGGTGGTCTTACTTAATTATAGCTGCATATATCATTGGTTCCACAAGTTTCCGGTACTGGCCGGAGGTGGCGTTGACCATGAAGACGGCCACCAGGTTGTTGGTGGGGTCGACCCAGTAGATCGACCCTGCGATGCCCTCCTTGCAGAACATGCCTGGAGGAGCGGGGTCGCCCGTGCTGGGGTCGTTGACGCGCACGTAAAAATCAAAGCCTTCGCCGTAGCCCTTGGTCGGTATGTAGTAGTTGTCGTCGCGGTTTCCCAGCGGCCCCAGGCGGTCGGACGTTATATAGGCCACCGTTTCAGGCTTGAGCAGCCGCACGCCGTCCAGCTCGCCCTTGTTGAGCAGCATCTGCGCAAAGCGCTGCCAGTCCAGCGCCGTTGATACCGAGCCGGAACCGCCGGCGAAATACTTCCGGTCAGGGTTGGCCGGGTTGATAATAAACGGCCACGTCGGGTCCAGGTATACCAGACGGTCGGCATCTTTTTCTGACACCTGGAAGCCGGAGCCCGTCGTCATCCCCAGCGGCTGGTAGATGCGCTGGGCGAAGAACTGGTCGAGCGTCATGCCCGATGCCACTTCTATCACCCGGCCCAGTATGTCGTAGGACATGCCGTAGCGGTAGGTGGTCCCCGGATTCTCCACGAATGGCAGCTTGGCTACCTTTTCCATAACCTCGGCGTTGGTGTACGATTCCAGGTTGTACATGCCGGCCTGCATAAAAAGCGTGCGTATGGCGGCGGGCGCCAGGAACCAGGCCGTTGAACCGGATGTATGCGTGGCGCAATCGTAAATGGTGATCTCCCTGGAGGGCTTCACCAGGTTGACTGACTCGTTGCCCTTATCGTCCTTGACGATCTCGCCCACCATGGTGTCTTTGAAGGATGGGATATATTTTGAGATGGGATCACTGTAGGCCAGCTTCCCCTCTTCCATGAGCATGGCGGTGGCCACTGCCGTCAGCGACTTGGTCATGGAGTAGACGCGGAAGATCGTATCGTCCGTCATGGGAAGCTTGCCGTCGGCATCGCGGTGTCCGTAGCTCTTGAGATAAGCGGTCTTGCCGTTGCGCGCCACCAGCAGAACGGCGCCGTTGATCGTGCCGTCGGCAATGTCGGAGTTGATCTTGGCGTCGATCAGCTCCAGCTTGGCGGTGGAGAGGCCCACGTCTTCGGGCCTGACCGTGCCTCCGGTGGTGGCGGGTGCTGTCTGCACACAGGATGCAGGCAGCAGCAACGCCGGCACGAGAACCAGCAACAGTAATAGATAGATAACCCCGGTCTTGAGTCGTGACAGAGTCATTCTCTAACCCCCGTATGAAAATTTTATGGCTGCGGATTTATAGCAGAGAATGTGTGCGCTGTCAATGAAAGAAGGGTCAAAAATGCTATAATCGTACGTTCCTGTCAATGGGGGGTTATGAGATGAAATTGAAACTGTATTTCCTTGAGACGCGGCCGCAGTTCCTGATACTTTCAGTAGTGCTGGCCGTACTGGGCACCTCCATCGCCTGGTACGAAGGACATTTCAACTGGGGTGAGGCTCTGCTGGCCGGGTTCGGCCTGGTGCTGGCGCACGCCGCCTGCAACGTGCTGAACGACTATTTTGACTATAAGAGCGGCGTGGACAAGGTCACCAGGGAGACGCCCTTCAGCGGCGGCAGCGGGATGCTTAAGAAAGGCCTGCTCACACCCCGGGAAGTGCTGTGGATAGGCATCGTCTGCCTGTTAATCGACCTGCCCATCGGCATATATTTTATACTGGTCAAGGGCTGGCTATTGCTGCCCCTGCTGGCCGTGGCTGCCTTCTGCATCATACTCTATAGCCCGCTGGTTCTGCACGGCCACTGGCCGGAGTGGTCGCCCGGGCTGGGGCTGGGCGTACTGCCCGTGCTGGGCATGTATTTTTCGCAGACCGGCTATTACTCGTGGCCGGCGCTCATCGCCTCCATACCGTCCGGCTTCCTGGTGCATAACCTGCTGCTGCTCAACGAGTTCCCGGACATCGAGGCCGACAAGGTGGCGCACAGGCGCACGCTGCCCATCACCGCCGGACCTCGCAACGCCGCCATCGTTTATACCCTAGCCACCGTCCTCACCTATCTCTGGGTGATGGGGGCAGTGGCCTTTAAAGTCATGCCTGTGTTCACATTGCTGTCACTGCTCACACTGCCCTTCGCGGTTAAGGCCATACGCGGCTCGTTCAAGTCCGATGACATGTCGGTGCTGGTGCCGGCCATGGCCGCCAACGTGATGGTCGTGCTGCTGACGCAGCTTTTGATCGGCATCGGCTACATAATCTCGGGACTGTTCAAGATTTAGGGACGCTGAAATGGAAGACCAGCCCGCCAGGCCTGCTATAAGGCCGCTTTACCGCATCTTCACCGAGATACCCGGGCGCTATGACCTGATCAACCATGTCATCACGATGGGCCTGGATAAGGGCTGGCGCAGGCAAGCGGCGCTGGCCTGCCTGGAGTCCAGCCCGGCCAGGATACTGGATATCTGCTGCGGCACGGGCGACCTGACCGTTAACATCGCACGGCTGGCTAAATACGAACCCGAGATAACTGCCGTGGACTACAGCCAGCCCATGCTGGACGAGGCTGAAAGGAAGGCGGCCAGGGAGGTTCCGGGCAGGAGAATTAAGTTCGTTAACTCGGAGATAGCACAGCTCCCCTTCCCCGGCGGCTACTTTGACTGCATCGGCATATCCTTCGCCTTCCGCAACTTGACCTACAAGAACCCGCTGGCGAAGCACCATATCGACGAGGTGCTGCGCGTGCTCAGGACGGGCGGGAAGTACGTCATCGTGGAGAGCAGCCAGCCGAAATGGGGACTCATCAGGGCGCTGGACCATCTCTACTTACGGCTGTACGTCTACCCGGCGGGCTATCTCATCTCACGCAACAGGCCGGCCTACAGGTACCTGACTGACTCGGCCAGCAATTTCTTCCAGGCCGAGGAGGCCGCCGGCTACCTGCTCAAGTCCGGCTTCAGCCGCGTGACCTTCCGCAGGCTGTTCTTCGGCGCCGCCGCCATCCACGTGGCGGTCAAATAGGCCGGCGGGCGTTGAAGAGCGCCATCAATGCCGCTTGAAAATAAAACGACCCTCTCCCGTGGCAGGGAGAGGGTGGGGCAATGGTCAGGCCCTTTCACACTTCAACCGCTTCCCGGTCCGGCCTGATTTCGGGGCATCTCCAATACGTTGCCATTTCCTTCTCCAGAAACCTTTGAAGGATGAACTCGGCAGTGGTGGCATTATTGGCGAAGGGGATATTTTGGCTGATACAGGCGCGCAGCAGTTCCATTACGCCGTGGTCTTTGAGGTTGAGGTCTGGGCCGTGCAGGAATATAACCAGCCTTACCTTTTCTTCCCTGACCATCTCGGCTATCTGCTTGTAGCCTCCATCTACTCCGGGCAACAGCAGGCCAAAGTTCATGCCGATCGTCGCCAGCAGGAAAAGCCCGGTCTCAAGTGTAGCAACCACGGAATGCTGCGCCAATCCTTGACGGAACTGCTCTACCAGGGTGACGAGCTCCCACTTCTTTGAGTCTTGGGCGGTTAGTGCTACATCGTATTTCGTCGTTTCGAATTTTTCCATCTCATAATAATTATGGCGGACATAGTTTATGATTGTGTTAAGGCCAGGTTAAATGTGTGTTAAAGTTGGGGAGCGAGCGCAGTGAAGCAATCCCTTGATCGAAGAGCCTGAACTAATGCCGGGAGATTGCCACGTCATCCCGATTTCATCGGGACTTCTCGCAATGGCATGTTGGGCCCGTAAAGCATGCATGATCGTCCCGGGGGCGTCTAAGAGGGGCTTGCCCCTCTTATTAACAATACACCCCCTCCCTGCCAGGGAGAGTGATGGGGTGAGGGTGAGCGTGAAGGTGGGCATACTTGTCAGCGTACCCTAAAAAAAGCTATATTTGATACGATATTATCTTCGGGGGTAAGGCATGGGTAGATTAACTATCGGCAAAATCCGGGGACTGCAGCAAATATCCAGGAAATCGGGCATATTCGTCATGTGCGCCATGGACCATCGCACGGGCCTGGTCGAGATGCTCGAGGAGGCGGAGCACAGGGAGCCAGACTACGAAGAGATCGTCCGGCTCAAGATAGACATGTGCTCGGCCATCGGGCCCCTGGCCAGCGGCATACTGCTCGACCCCCAGTACGGCGCGGCGCAGTGCATCGCCGCCGGCGCACTGCCGGGGCGGGCCGGCCTGCTGGTAAGCGTGGAGGAGTCAGGCTATGAGAAGGACCCGAGGGGCCGCATCACCACGCTGCTCAAGGGCTGGAGCGTGGAGAAAATAAAGCGCATGGGCGCCTCCGCCGTCAAAATACTGGTCTACTACCGCCCGGACATCAGGGAGCTGGCCAAAAAACAGCTCAAGACCATCGCCAGGGTTGCCGACGACTGTCTCAAGTACGACATACCCTTCCTGGTCGAGCCCAAGACCTACCGCGTGCAGGGTGAGACCATGGACTCCGCCGAGTTTGCCGCCAGGCTGCCTGAGTGGGTCATCCAGACGGCCAGGGACATCACGGCGCTGCCCATCGACGTGCTCAAGGCCGAGTTCCCGGCCGACATGAAATACGAGAAGGACGAAGGAAAGATGCTGGAGTACTGCCGCCGCCTTGATTTTGCCTCCCAGACGCCCTGGGTCATACTCAGCGCCGGGGTCGACTACGAGAGCTTCAAGCGCGAGGTCAGCATCGCCTGCAAGGGCGGCGCCTCGGGCTTCCTAGGCGGCAGGGCCATCTGGCAGGAGGCCATGGACATCTCCGACCGCAGCAAGCGCCTGGAGTTCTTCAAGACGGTCGCCGCCGACAGGATCACAGAGCTTTCAAAGTTAGCCGAAATGAACGGCAGGCCCTGGTATGACAAGATGGGGCTGAGCGCCGGCTCGCTGACCGCAGCGGACGGCGACTGGTACCGCAGGTATTGATAATGGCCAGGCAGAAACAGCTTAAAGCACCACCGCGCAAGACCAAGATAGTCTGCACCATCGGCCCGGCCAGCAGCACGCCGGCCGTCATCCGGCAGCTGCTGGAGGAGGGCATGAACGTGGCACGCATCAACGCCTCGCACGGCAGCGTGGAAGAGCACTCCAGGTACCTCGAGGCGCTGCGCGCCGAGGCGGCCCGCATGAAGACACCGCTGGCAATTTTGCTCGACCTTCCCGGCCCCAAGGACCGCACAGGAAAGGTCAAAAAGGGCGGCGTCAGGCTCAAGGAGGGCTGCGAGTTCACCCTGACCACACGGGAGGTGCTGGGCGACGAGGAGCAGGTCTCTGTCGACCTTCCGGGGCTGCCTGCGCACGTCAAGCTGGGGCAGGAGATACTGCTGGACGACGGCCACATAAAGCTCGAAGTCACGTCCATCAACCACGAGGACGTGAAGACGAAGGTCATAATCGGCGGCAGGCTGGGCGACAACAAGGGCGTGAGCATACCCGGGGTCACCTGGGAGGCCGAGGCCGTCACGCAGGAGGACTGGCGGCAGCTGGAGTTTGCCGCCAGGGAGGAGGTCGATTTCGTCGGCCTGTCCTTCATCAGCAAGTGTGAAGAGGTTAACAGGGTGCGCGATTTCCTGGTGCATCACAACTCGCCAGCCAAGATCATTGCCAAGATAGAGCGGCCCGAGGCACTGGACAATTTTGATGAGATACTCGAGGCCGCCGACGGCGTCATGGTAGCGCGCGGCGACCTGGGCGTGCAGATACCCATACAGAAGGTGCCCATCGTGCAGAAGGAGCTTATCAGCGAGTGCAACCGCGTGGGCAAGCCGGTCATCGTGGCCACGCAGATGCTGGAATCGATGGTCGATTCCCCGCTGCCCACCCGCGCCGAGGCCACGGACGTGGCCAATGCCATCTTCGACGGCGCCGACGCCGTCATGCTCTCCGAGGAGACGGCCATCGGCCATTACTGCCCGGAGGCGGTGAGGATGATGTCCCTCATAGCGCTGGAGGCCGAGGCGGCGCTGCCCTACGAGGAGATACTGGCGGCCAGGGGCAAGGACCTTGCGCCGCTGACGGACGACGCCATCAGCTATGCCGCCTGCCACACAGCGCGCCAGCTCGGCGCCAAGGTGGTTGTGGCCTATACGGCCTCAGGCAGCACGGCGCGGCGGGTCTCCAAGTACCGCCCGCAGACGCCCATCATGGCGGTCACGCCCAGCGAGTCCACTCAGCGGCAGCTATCGCTCTCCTGGGGCGTGACGGCGCTCAAGGTGGGAGAGCCCAAGCAGGTCATCAGCATGTTCAAGCAGGCGGCCGGCGCAGTGCGCAGGGCCGGCCTGGGCAACAAGGGCGACCTGGTGGTTGTGACGGCTGGGCTGCCCATCGGCAAGCCCGGCACGACCAACATGCTCAAGGTCGAGAAGATTTAAATGATCGCCACCTGCACGCTCAACCCGGCCATCGACCGCAATATGGAGGTTGAGAGCCTGGTGCTGGACGATACCAACCGCGTGGTCAGCATGTCGCGCCAGGCCGGCGGAAAGGGCATCAACGTCTCACGGGTCGTCAGGGAGTTGGGCGGCGAGACCGTGGCCTACGGCTTCGTGGGCGGCTACGACGGCGATATGCTCAAGAAGATACTCAGGCGGGAGCGCGTCCCCTTCGATTTCACGGCAATACGGCGCGACGTGCGCAGCAACTTCATTGTTACCGACATGAGCACGCACCGCCAGACCCGGCTTTCCACTCCCGGCCCGCAGGTATCGGACGTGGAGCTCAAGCGGCTGGTCAACAGGATAACCGGCATCAAGCCCAAGCCGTCTTACATGGTCTTTGCCGGAAGCGTGCCGCCGGGTGTGCCGATGAACATTTACCACGAGCTGATTCACATCATGAGGAAGGAGGGCGTGTTGACTGTGCTGGACTCCTCGGACCAGTGGCTCAAGGCGGGGGTTACAGCCCGGCCCTACATCATCAAGCCCAACGTGCGTGAGGCCGAGGTCCTGATGGGCGAGGGGCTCAAGACCGAGAAGGATATTATACGCGCCGTCGGGACACTGGTGGCCCGGGGTGTGGGCATAGCCTGCATCTCACGCGGCAGGGATGGCATGATAGTTGCGGACAAGGACATTGTATTGAAGGTCGTTCCGCCGGACGTGCACGTCATGAGCACGGTTGGGGCGGGGGATTCAACGGTGGCCGGGCTGGTGCTCAAGCTTAGCGAGGGCGGCAGCCTGGAGGAGGCCGTCAGGCTGGCCGTGGCCGCCGGCACCGCCGCCACGCTCACATCCCCCAGTGAACTCTGCCACGCCGACGAGGTCGCTTATCTATTGCCGCAGGTCAAGGTGGAGAGGGTGGGGGGCTAGCCAATCTTTTAATTTCTTTGTTTGAACTTCAGCCAGAAGGCTAGTATAAGGAGTACAACTCCTGCCAGGTAGGCGGCTTCGCGTATATAGGTGAGGGGAGCGGAGGCTGCATCCACAAGAGCCGGCGTTACCACGGCGTTCATGATGAATAGCGCCCAGACAATGACGAGGACCTGGTCGAAGAGTATAAGCGCTGTGGCGATGAGGAAAAACAGCTCGGGCCTTTCCTTGTTCTTAACGTACATACGCACCGCCAGCACCATGGCTGCGGCCCAGATCAACAGTTGGAGAAGGTAGGGGACAAGACGTAAAAGGTCAGATAGGGTCATATGGGCCTCCTCTATTTTAAATATCCCCTTCGATCAGGAGATTGCCATCCCGATTTCATCGGGACAGGCTGCTCGCAATGACATCTTGCGTTTCCCCCGATGGGGAGATTGCCACAGGCCTTCGGCCCTCGCAATGACGTGTTTCTGCCTTCTATCAGGAGATTGCCACAGGCCTTCGGCCTTCGCAATGGCATGTTTTGGATTGCCACGGCCGATTATATCAGGTCTGGCTGTGACATTTTATCATCTTCTCCTTGCCTTCTCCCTCTGAGGGAAGGGTTGATTTTTATTAAGAGGAGATGACGCTATAAAACACCTGCGAATATAATTTCTTTTACATAAAATACGATATGGTGTATACTTCATGTATAGTCACAGTTTAGGTTATACAAGCTTCTTAACATCCCACTGGATCCATTTTCAAGCATTGGATGACCCGAATCCTGGCTAAATTTATAAAGGAGGTCATCCCGTGAGTTTTCAAGACAAATCGCTTAAATGCGTCGATTGTGGTGCTGACTTTACCTTCACGTCGGGAGAACAGGAGTTCTTCGCAACCAAGGGTTACACCAACGAACCGAAGCGCTGCCCGGGTTGCAGGCGAGCAAAGAAGCAGCAGCACGACGGCTCAAGCTACGGTCCGCGCAGCTACTCCACCAGGTAAGTAAAGCCGCAGCCAAATGAAACCGGGGACACCTGCAGGCCCGAAAAGGGCTGTTGGGTCCCCGGTTTTTTATCGTGTGGAGTATTAATTAAAGTAAGTTTTCAGCCAGCGGGAGGATTACGGGGAGGTGGTCATACGGAGGGAGGCCGCTATTTTTTAGACGAAGCGCGCCCCGTCGGCCTGCCGCCGGCCTTGGCGTTGCTCTGCCGGATGGAATCCTGTATCCAGGATACTTCCCGGCGTCTGTTGTACATTATGTTTCTCTGTATCCTGTTGTCAGGCTCCATCAGCTGTTCCAGGTTGTTGCAGGCCTCTTCTGCAGCAGGGAGCAGCTTGCGGGCTTCTTTAAACATGTCACCTTTTATCAGGGTTTCGACAACCCGGATCTGCTTGAACAGGTCCCTGCTGACATCTGCGAATTGATTTAATGCCATGGCATAAGCCTCCTAAATGCGCTTTGGCCGATTCTGTTGTATCCGACACAGACGGATTTTATCCCCGCCGCACTATTCAAACCGCTCCGCCGCATCCCGCTCCATGCCGTTCACTGAATAAAAAACTGGTCATTTACAAATGACCGGCCAGCTATTTGTAAACTAAAGTTTTAGAGAAATTGATCTAACTTAATAGTAGGCTTTTTGGGGCAAAATAGCAATTTTATCCCTCACCCCTGCCCCTCTCCCGGGAGAGGGAAATATTTTTAAGAGGAGGGGCTTTCGCCCCTCTTAAACGCCCTCATGCCGACCGGGCTTTCTATTTGATCAGAAGGCTTTGAAACTCCGTTAGGTCACGCAGAGCCTTGGGGTCGGTGCTTTTTCCATTCCGGTCCAGGTAGAAGGCGTGGATGCCGATGCTGGAGGGCTCCAGGTAGTCGAACTGGTAGTTGTCGCCCACGTGGGCCATCTGCGAGGGCTCAATGCCCAGCTTTTCGCAGGCCCGGCGGAAGAAGTCTGCCGTCTTGACCTGCTTGAAGTCCGAGGTAGACGAGAAGACGCCCTCAAAGTGCCCCTGTATATCGAGCAGCAGGTGCTTGAGGAAGGGGCGCGGCGAGCCCGACGCCACACTCAGCCTGTATTTGCCGTCCAGCTTCTCCAGCACCTCCACTGTATCTGAGAAATATTTGACGCGGGGCTGCAGCTCCTGCATGGCAATATCGGCCTGCCCCAGCCCGAAGCGCGTGAACCAGTACTGCACGTCGTACCACTCCAGCCGCTGGTCGCCCACGCTGTCATAGGCCTTCCTCACTTCACGCATGGCCTCGTCAAAACCCAGGCCGTGCTTTTCGGCATAGCGCCGCGGGATCATCTCGAACCAGATGGCGTAGCTGAAGTCGGTGGTGGTCAAGGTGCCCTCGACGTCGAAGGAGACCACTTTGATGTCATTTACAGTAAAATTCACGGCTTTCAATTTTAGCATTTTGCCTGCAGGTCCGCCCTGAATTTCACGGCGCATCAGCCGACAGGCTACAATTAAGGTCAGCATGGACCTGAATACGCTGAACAGCTACCATTTCGAGACCGGTCCCATACGCCCGCCCAGCGAGGCCTACTCCCTGCTGATCAGGGCCACCCGCAACTGCCCCTGGAACCGCTGCCGCTTCTGCCACACCTACAAGGGGCAGAAGTTCGAGCTGCGCCCGGCCGAAGAGGTGATAGAGGACATCAAGGCGGCTAAAGCCATCTCCGACGGCATCAGGGACTTCGCAGCCGGGAAAAAATTCGCCGGTGGCGTGAAGGACGCTGCGGCCTTCGCCTACAGCCTGCTCTACGCCTCGGACTGCGTCAGGCAGGTAGCGCTGTGGCTGTGGGCCGGCGGGACCTCCGCCTTCCTGCAGGACGCCAACAGCATCATCATGCGCACGCCCGACCTGCTGTCCGTGCTGCGCTCACTCAAAGAGACCTTCCCCGATTTGAACAGGGTAACCTCCTACTGCCGCTCCAAGACCGCGGCCAAAAAGACCCTCTCCGAGATGAAGGAGATACATGAGGCAGGGCTGACGCGCATCCACATCGGTATGGAGAGCGGCTCGGACGCCGTGCTCAAGCTGATGGACAAGGGCATGACGGCCGAAGACCACATACAGGGCGGCCAGAACGTTAAGCAGGCGGGCATCGAGCTGTCCGAGTACTTCATGCCCGGGCTGGGCGGCAGGCAGCTCTCAGACGAGCACGCCGACCAGTCGGCAGGCGTGCTGAACGAGATCAACCCGGACTTCATACGCCTGCGCACTCTGAGCGTCATCTCCAGCATGCCGCTGTGGGCCGATGTGCAATCAGGCGAGTTCACGTTGCAGAGCGAGGACGAGATGGTGCGCGAGATAGGACGCTTCATCCAAAAGCTGGACTTCACAGGAGAGCTGAAGAGCGACCACATACTCAACCTGCTGCCCGAGCTGGAGGGCAAGTTCCCGCAATCGAAGCAGGCCTGCCTGGATACGGTGGATAGGTATTTAAGCATGCCGCTGAAGGAGAGGCTTAACTACCGGCTGGGCCGGCGCGCCGGGCTGTACGAAACGTTGAACGACATCTTCGACGCGGCAAAGTACCAGAAGGTAGAGCAGGCCATGCAGCGCACCCGGGCCGATAGCGAGGAAAGCGTGGACGCGCTGATAGCCGGCATCAAAGAAAGCTTCATTTGAGTACAGCTTTATGTTAGTATATATCGCTCCGGCATCCACCGGGATATTTGCTATTCTTGCCCCTGATGCCCCCGGGCCGGGCAACCAAGCGGCCCGTACCAGCGTTAAAGGGGTATAAGGAGAGAGATGAAGAAAATAATCTACCTGGCTTCCCTATTAGTGATATTTTCCATGCTGCTGCCCGCCTGCAGCACGGGGCAGAACCAGCTCCACCCGGTCAAGGGCGATTTCATTGAAGGCCAGCTCCTGGGCGACGCACAGACGCTCAACTGGATGATCGCCACGGACGGTGGCCTTTCCAGGAGATACGCCGGCTTTGTAGTCGACCCGCTGGGCGTCTTCGACAACCAGTTCAAGCTGCAGCTTCGCTGCCTGGCCAAGGACATCGAAGTCTCGGCCGACGGACTGACCTATACCGTGACCGTACGCAATGACCTCACGTGGACGGACGGCACACCGGTCAGCGCCGAGGACTACGTCTACACCATCAAGAACCTGATACTGGCCGACTGGATAAACTCCGCTGACAGGTCACGCTGGCAGGAGACGGTGGACGGCAAGCCGGCGCCCGTTGACGCCAAAACGCTGGGCGGCAATTCATTCCAGATCATGCGCAAGACGGTCGACCCCGACTTCCTGTATACCATCTATGAGCTGATGCCCTATCCCAAGCATATAGCCGTCCACTACGAGAAAAACACCGAGGCCTTCACCAACGCTCCCGAGTTCAACAACCTCAACTACGCCGGCAACCTGGGGCCCTACGGCCCGGTGGCCTGGAACACCCAGTCGGGCTTCGTGCTGAAGCGCAACCCGACCTATTACCTGGGCAAGGAGACCGGCGCACCCTATTTTGATTCGTACACCATCAAGCCCTACGGCCTGCAACAGCTGGCCAACGACGCCATGACCAAGGGCGAGGTCTCGATGATATCCGTGGAGCCGCAGGACGCCAACTCCTTCCGCGGCATGAGCGACGTCAACGTTTATACCGTTCCCACAGGCTATTACGTTTACATGGCCTACAACCAGCGCGACAACGGCTGGGCCGGCCTGAAGGACGCCAGGGTCAGGCAGGCACTATCCATGGCCATCAGCAAGCCTATCGTGATACAGTCCATGTACCTGGGCTTTGCTGACCCGGCCTACAGCTTCATACCGCCCTTCTCGCCGCTGTACGACGAGAGCGTGCTGAACAAGTTCGGCATGGACCCTGAGGCCGACCAGCAGAAGGCCATCGACCTGATCAAGGCCGCCGGCTACGAGTACAAGGACGTGGGCGGCATGATGAAGTTCGTGGACAAGGACGGCAACCCCATCAAGCTGAACTTCCTGGTGGACATACAGAGCGATTTTGAGCAGAACCTGGCCATCGTCATCAGGCAGAGCCTGCTGAGCATCGGCCTGGACATCAACCCTGCTTTCTCCGCCAGGCAGATAATCTTCCAGGAAGGCCTGATGAACAAGGTGCCGGATACCGGGCAGGACCCCGCCTTCAATAACGGCCCGCGCGCCGTCAGCAACAAGCCCTGGGACCTGGTGATACTCTCCTCGCACGCCAACCCGCTCTCGCTGCTGGGCAGCGGGGAGTTCTTCACCAGCAAAGGCAAGTTCAACGTCTTCGGCTTCTACAACGACCGGGCGGACGAGCTTTACAGGCGCGCCGGCTCGGCCGAGGCCGTGAGCTTCGAGGGCCGCAAGAAGATCTACTCTGAGCTGTCCAAGCTCATCTCTGACGAGCAGCCGGTGGACTTCCTGTGCTTCTACAAGGACAACTACGCCTTCCGCAAGAACGTGAAGGGCGTCGACCCGGGCATCTTCTTCCTGAACACCTACCAGTTCTGGTATTTCGAATAAATCTACAGCGCAGCGAGGTATAAAGTGCGAGTTGAACGGTTGAAGAAGGCACTGGCCATAGCCGGCGGGCTGGCACTGCTGGCATCCGTCCTGGCAGGCTGCTCGGCGCCGCCTGCGCCCGCCGCCCGGGGGGATTTCATCGAGGGCGACGTGGCGGGAGGCGAGGCGGAGACGCTCAACTGGATACTGGCGGCGGACGCCTCATCCTTCGGCTACGTGGGCTACACGCTGGAGTCGCTGGCCTCCTACGACAACCAGTTCAACATCGTGCTGCGCTGCCTGGCCAAAGACATTGAGGTCTCACCCGACGGGCTGGTCTACACCATCAGCATACGCCCCGACCTGAAGTGGAGCGACGGCTCGCAGGTGACGGCGGGCGACTACGTCTACACCATGTCCAACCTGATGTTCTCGGACTGGCTGAACTATAACTACAAGGACGACTGGCAGGAGGAAGTGAACGGCCAGAAGGTCTTCGTCAAGCCGCAGGTCATCGACGCCACCACCTTCACCATAACCCGCCAGACGGTTCAGCCTGAGTTCATCTACACGCTTTACGACCTGACCCCCTATCCCAGGTACATAGCCCAGAAATACGAGGGCAACATCGATTCCTTCACGCAGGCCAAAGAGTTCAACGACCTTTCCTACACCGGCAACCTGGGGCCCTACAGGTTCAAGGAGTGGCTGAAGAACGACAAGTACGTGCTTGACCGCAACCCGGACTACTTCCTGGGCAAGGACAAGGGTGCGCCCTTCTTCCAGCAGTACATCATCAAGCAGTTTGGCACCTCGGCCATGATGCAGGCCGCGCTGGAGGCCGGCGACATCACCTACTGCGGGCTGGAGCCGCAGAACGTGGCCAAGTTCAAGCAGATCAAGCATATCAATGTTTACACGGTGCCGACGCGCGGCTACAACATCATCGCCTATAACCAGCGGGCCAACGGCTGGGAGGGGCTGCGCAACAGGGACGTGCGCCAGGCCCTGTCCATGGCGGTGGACAAGAAGACCATCGTGGACAAGATATATCTGGGCTTCGCCGAGCCGGCCTACAGCTTCATACCCTCCAGCTCGCCCTGGTATAGCGACGCCACCGTGCTCAAGCTGGGCGTGGACCCGCTCAACAACAAGCAGAAGGCCATGGACATGCTCAAGGCGGCCGGCTATACCTACACCAAGAACGGCGACCGGGATATTTTGCTGGGCAAGGACGGCAAGCCGGTCAAACTGACGCTGGTGACCACGCCGGGCAGCGACGTGGTGGAGTCCATGTCGCTTCTCATCAGGCAGGAGCTGGCAGGCATCGGCATAGAGGTCGAGGTCAAGTGGGTGCAGTGGCCCACGCTGCTGAGGCAGTACATGATGAACAAGTTGCCGGACAGCAGCCAGGAGCCGAGGTATAACAACGGGCCGGACGCCGTGAGCGACGACGCCTGGGACCTGACGCTGATGGGGCATAACACCGACCCGCTGGCGCCATCCGGCAGCCGCGTCTTCTTCGCCAGCGACGGCGGGCTGAACTCCTTCGGCTTCTTCAACGACAGGGTGGACGAGCTGTTCAAGAAAATAAGGTCAAAGGACGGCCTGAACAAGGACGACCGGGCCAGGATGTACGCCGAGCTGTCAAAGGTGATATCGGAGGAGCAGCCGGTGGACTTCATCGTCTATGCCAGGGGCAACCGTGGCTTCCAGAGCAACGTGGTGGGCATCGACCCGGGCATCAACATGGGATACAACTATTACCTGTGGCGCTTCGAGTGAATTTGAGCCCGCTCTTTCCGTCATACGCACCAGGGCTGCGCCGGGGAAGGCAGATTGCGCAGTTATATTATTAAACGCCTCATTTACAGCGTCATCATCGCCTGGGGCATACTGACGATAACCTTCATACTTCTGCGCATCGGCCCGACCTCGCCCGTGGACCGCTACCTGCTCAACATCGCCGCCAAGGGCCAGGACATAGAGTCGGTCAAGCAGGCCATCGAGGCGCGCTACGGGCTGGACAAGCCCATTGCGGAGCAGTACCTCAGCTACATGGGCAACCTGCTGCAGGGCAAGTGGGGCTGGTCCTTCTCGGCCTCCATGCCCGTGCTGGATTTAATAGGCTCGCACTGGATCTACTCCTTCCAGCTCATCTTGCTGTCGACCATCTTCGCCATACTTTTGGGAGTGAGCCTGGGTATGCTGTCGGCGGTGAAGCAGAATACGAAGGTCGATTACGCAACTTCCATCTTTTCATTCATCGGCATCTCCATACCCGGCTTCTGGCTGGGCTTGATGCTGATACTGGTCTTCGGCGTGCAGCTGGGCTGGTTCAAGACCTACTACGACACCAGCTATCCTATCTGGTCGCTGCAGAACCTCAAGCAACTGATACTGCCGGTGCTGGCGCTGGGCATCGGCGAGCTGGCGGCCTACGTGCGCTACACGCGCTCGGCCATGCTGGACAATTTGAGAAAGGAGTTCGTGACCACGGCGCGCGCCAAGGGCCTGCCGGAGCGCACGGTTATAGGCAAGCACGTGCTGCGCAACGCCGTGCTGCCGCTGGTGACCATCATCATGTTCGACCTGGGCAGCATCGTCTTCGGCGGCGCCTACCTGACAGAGATAGTCTTCGGCATACCCGGGCTGGGCCAGGTCTCATTCAACGCCATCTTTGCCGACGACTATGCCGTGGTGGTGGCCGTCACGCTGATAGGCACCTTCCTGGTGCTGCTGATCAACCTCTCGACCGACCTGATATATACCTACCTCGACCCGAGGATAAGATATGACTGAAGCGACCAAAGCCCCGCGCAGGATATCATCCGGCTTCAACAGCCGGCTGGCCGGTTATTACTGGGAGCGGCTGAAGAAGAACAGGCTGTCGCTGGTGGGACTGGGCTTCATAGCACTGCTGGCGCTGCTGGGCATCTTCGGCCCGCTGTTTGCGCAGGACCCGCAGCACACGGACTTCAACGTCAAAAACCTGCCGCCGCTGGGCTTCTCCATCCAGGAGTCCATCTACGATATCAAGACCGACAGCTTCACCACCACGACTTTACCGGGCAGGCCTGACCACCCTCTGGGGACGGACAGCAAGGGCCGCGATATGCTGGCCATGCTGATATCTGGCTCGAGGATATCGCTGCTGGTGGGCCTGCTGGCCACGGGCATCGCCATCTTCCTGGGCACGCTGATCGGCGTGCTGGCAGCCTACGCCGGCGGCTGGGTGGACAACGTGCTGATGCGCTTTACGGACATCATGATGACCTTTCCCTTCTTCCTGCTGCTGGTGCTCATCGTGTTCATACTGGGGCCCAGCCTGACCATCATCGTGGCCGTCATCGGCCTGACGGGCTGGACAGGCGCGGCCAGGCTGATACGCAGCGAGGCGCTCTCGCTGCGCACGCGCGATTTCATCACCGCCTCCAAGGCGCTGGGCGCCAGCGACTCGCGCGTCATCTTCAACCACATGATACCCAATGTCATCAGCCTGGTCATCATCATGGCCACGCTCTCCATACCCGGTGTGATCATGGCCGAGGCGGCTTTGAGCTTCATCGGCATGGGAGACCCCATGAGCACGAGCTGGGGCACGATTCTGAACACAGGCCAGCATACCATGGACACTGCCTGGTGGGTGGCGGTGGAGCCGGGCATCATGCTCTTCCTGACCGTGCTGTCCTTCAATTTCTTAGGCGATGGGCTGCGTGACGCCTTCGACCCGCACTCCATCATCTGAAGCTGACAACGATTATAATTTGAATGTGATGAACGATACCGTACTGGAAGTAAGCGGGCTCAAGACCTGGTTCTACACGCGCCGGGGCATAGTCAAGGCCGTCAACGGCGTGGACTTCGCCTTGAAAAAGGGCGAATGCCTGTGCCTGGTGGGCGAATCGGGCTGCGGCAAGTCGGTCACGGCCCTCTCCATACTGCGCCTGTTCGACAGCCCGCCCGGCAAAATCGTGGAGGGTCGGGTGCTTTACGGCGGGGTGGACCTGGCCACCTGCCCGACGGCGTACCTGCGCCAGGTGCGCGGCAAGGACATCGCCATGGTCTTCCAGAACGCGCAATCGGCGCTCAACCCGGTGTTCACGGTCGGCGACCAGATCCTCGAGCAGATCAACACGCATGGCGGGCTGAGCCACAGCGAAGCTGTTTCCAAAGCTAAGTCATTACTGGAAGAGATGCGGATACCGGAGGCGGAGCGGGCACTCAGGATGTACCCGCACCAGATGTCCGGCGGCATGAAGCAGCGGGCCATGATTGCCATGAGCCTGTCCTGCGACCCGACTATTTTGATAGCTGACGAGCCGACCACGGCCGTGGACGTGACCATACGCGCCCAGATCATCAGCATTCTGCATGAGCTCAAGGCCAGGCGCAACATGTCCATCATCTTCATCACCCATGACCTCTCGCTGGTGAGCGAAATAGGAGACCGGGCCGCCGTTGTCTATGCCGGAAAGGTGGTGGAGGTGGCGCCGGTCGAGACCATTTTGAAGAAGCCGGCGCATCCCTATACTGTTGGGCTGATAAGCTGCCTGCCGGACATATCCACCGACGCCGAGCGGCTGCCCTCCATACCGGGCAGCGCGCCCAACCCCATCGACGTTCCGGCCGGCTGCCCTTTCCATCCCCGCTGCCCGAAGGTGATGGATATCTGCCGCACAGTCGAGCCTGAATTCTGCCAGCTGTCGCCCGTCCAGGCCACGGCCTGCCACCTCTACGACACGGGGGTGAAGGGATGAGCAGCAAGGTGCTGCAGGTAAAGGAGTTGAAGAAATACTTCCGCGTGACGGCGGGGCTGATACCGCGTCCGCTGGGCGAGATAAAGGCGGTGGACGGCGTGTCGCTGGAGATTGGCCAGAGTGAGGTGCTGGGGCTGGTGGGCGAGTCGGGCTGCGGCAAGTCGACGCTGGGCCGGACGATACTAAGGCTGGAGCAGCCCACCGGCGGCGAGATCATCTTCAACGGCATGGATGTGGCCGCATTGAACAAGCAGGAGCTGCGCAAACTGCGCGGCAAGATGCAGATAATCTTCCAGGATCCGGACTCGTCGCTCGACCCCCGGGTGACCGTGGGAGGGTCGATCGAGGAGGCGCTGATCGTCCACGGCGTGGCCGACCCGGCCGAGAGAGCCGGGCGCGTGGCCGCGCTGATGGAAAAGGTGGGGCTGGAGGCGGGCTTCGCCGAGAGGTATCCGCACGAGTTCAGCGGCGGCCAGAAGCAGCGCATAGGCATCGCCCGTGCGCTGGCCATGGACCCGCAGCTGGTTATTGCCGACGAGCCGGTGAGCGCGCTGGACGTCTCAGTGCAGGCGCAGATACTCAACCTGATGATGGATATACGCGACAGGGAGAGGCTGGCCTATTTATTCGTGAGCCACGACCTCTCCATCGTGAAATACATGTCGGACAGGGTGGCCGTGATGTACCTGGGCAAGATAGTCGAGCTGGCGGAGAAGGAGGAGTTCTTTAAAAACCCGCTGCACCCCTATACCGAGGCCCTGCTTTCAGCTATTTCCAGCCTGCGCCCGGCCGGGAAGGAGCGCATCATTCTTAGAGGCGACGTGCCCTCACCGCTGAATCCGCCCTCCGGTTGCCGTTTCCACACGCGCTGTCACAGGGTGATGCCCATCTGCCCGCAGGTGGAGCCGGAGTTCAAGCAGCATGCTCCCGGTCACTTTGCTGCCTGCCACCTTTACCCTTAGCCGCAGGCAGCGCTTTGACCATGTAGTGCCCCTCCAGGCTGTAGCCGCACTCCGTCCTGAAGTATTCCCTGGCGCCCACGCCGCTGATAACGGCAATCTTGCTTGCCACGAACTCTTCCGACGCTATCCGCTCGGCCTCCTTAAGCAGCTGCAGTCCCAGCCCCTGGTGCTGCGCGGCCGTGCCATCCCTCAGGCCCAGCGGAACCTCGGGACCGAAAACGTGTATCTCGCGAACGGTGGCGGGGAATATATCGTGCGCCCCGATGCGCAGTCTGAGCAGGCCGAAGAGCGTGTCGTTCTCATCGTTGAAGGACAGGAATATCTCATGGCCGTCCGAGGCCTCGTAGTCCAGCCTGCGCAGCAGCGGCTTGCCCGGCTTATAGCCGTCGCGCAGCCTGTGGCCGTACTCGCGGCAGCGTATGCACCTGCACTCGTACCCGCCGGCCTTCATGGCCTGCCTGACCGAGGACCTGAGCGCCAGGTCTTTACATCCCGCCACTATGAACCTGGTGGGTATATCGCGCATCACGCGCGGTATGCGCACGTACTCAGGCACCAGCCTCTTGATGCCGACCATCAGCTCCACCGTCTGCTCCATGCTGCGGGGCTGATATCGTCCTTCCTCGTACCACTTTTCAAGCTGGGTGCCTTTGACCACCAGCGTGGGGTAGAGCTTGAGGCCGTCCGGCCTGAGGTCGGGGTTGTTGAAAAGCATGTCCGACATCTCCAGGTCGTGCCCCATACTGGAGCCGGGGAGGCCGGGCATCCAGTGGTAGTAGACCTTGAGCCCGTATCGCTTAAGCAGGGAGGTGGCGGCGATCACCTCATTAACGGTATGGCCGCGGCGCACCGTGCGGTAGATATCGTCGTCCAGCGTTTGCACGCCCAGCTCGACGCGCGTGGCGCCGAACTCCAGCATGCGCCGCACGTCGGCCTCGCTGCACCAGTCCGGCCTGGTCTCAATGCAGAGGCCCACGCACCTGTGGGTTGCCGTCTGGTTGATGATCTTGGCCTGCTCCAGGTCAGCCGAATCGCAGCCGTTCAGTGCGTCATAACATCCCTTGATGAAGCTGCGCTGGTAGTCGGGCGGACAGGCCGGGAAGGTTCCGCCCATGATGATGAGTTCTATCTTGTCGGCGTGGTGCCCCATGTTTGAGAGGACCTTGAGGCGCAGCTCCACCTGCTTGCCGGCGTCATAGCCGCAGGCCAGCGCCCGCAGCACGGCGGGGGACTCGGGCGTGTAGCTCTTGGGCGCCTCGGGGTAGGTGGGGCAGAAGACGCAGGAGCCCGGGCAGGGGCCCGGCCTGGCCATGACCGCCACGGGCGTTACGCCGGAGATGGTCCTGGAAAGTTTCTTGACCACGTGATTCGCCTGCATGATTATGTTATATTTGGACTTTGAAAGTGTAGCAAATTGCACTGGGGCTCACAAAGGGGCTTGAGTTGAACGGGTACGACGAGATAGCCGAGAGCTGGTACAACCGCCGGCACTGGACGCGCTTTAAAAAGGAGCTGGAGGATGTCGCAACGCGCTGGAAGGGTGGACGGCTGCTGAACGTAGGCTGCGCCCATGGGCCGGACTTTCTGCCCTTTAAGGACGGCTTCGAGCTGTGGGGGCTGGACTCTTCGGCCCGTATGATAAGCCTGGCGGTGAAATATGCCGCCAAGTTCGATTTCAGCCCCGGCCTGGTCGTGGGCGAGGCCGCCTGCCTGCCCTTCAAGTCCGGGTCTTTCGACTGCGTCATATCGGTCGCCACCTATCACCATCTCAAGACGCCGCAAGCCAGGGCGCAGGCCTTCAGCGAACTGCGCAGGGTGCTGAGGCCGGGCGGCGAGGCCTTCATCACGGTGTGGAACCGCTGGCAGAGGGACTTCTGGTTTCAGGGCCGGGAGGTCACGCTGCCCTGGAGGAGCGGGCAGGGCCAGGTGATGCGCTACTATTACCTTTTCAGCTACGGGGAAATCCAGCGCATGCTGGAAGATGCGGGATTAAAGGTGCTGAAGATATATCCTGAGAGCGGTTACAGGTTGCCTTTCAAGTATTTCTCAAGAAATATCTGCGTGCTGGCTGCGGCGGTCTAGTCGGGTAGCTGAGGGCTGCGCTGGAGCTCCATGCCCACTTCATCCGGGCCGGTGGAGAGCGCGATGGGAATGAAGGCTTTGACCACGGCGGGATCGAACTGGGTGCCTGCGCACTTCTCCAGCTCGAGTATGGCCTGCTTGAAGGTCAGCGCCCCCCTGTAAGGCCTTTCGGATATCATGGCTTCGAAGGCATCCGTCACGCACAGTATGCGAGCCTCAACCGGTATGTTTTCGCCCTTGAGCCCTGAGGGGTAACCCGTTCCGTCCCAGCGCTCGTGGTGGTGCCGGACGGCTGCCAGGCACGAGCTCAGGCTGGGTATGTGGCCTACGATGGTCGCCGATAGCTTGGGGTGCTGCTTGAGCAGCTCCCACTCCTCGTCCAGCAGCTTTTCACTTTTGTTGAGGATGTTGTCCGGGATGCCGACCTTGCCGATATCGTGGAGCAGCACCGCGGCGCTGATGATGGCCACCTGCTCGGGAGGCAGGTTGAGCGCTTCGGCCACGGCCACGGAGTAGCGGCTCACCCGGCGGGAATGGCCGTAGGTATATTTGTCCCTGGCTTCCAGCGTTGCCGCCAGCGCATAGATGGTGCTCAGCACCTCGGCCTCGGCGTTGGCGCTGACCGAGGGCTCATTGAGCGAGAACAGGGTGCGGGAAGCGATGGAGGTCCTGTTCTGGCCGGTGCGCTTGGAGTAGTAGAGTGCCATGTCGGCGGCGTAGCACAGCTCGTCCAGCGTGGAGCCGTCGCCCGGCCAGGAGGCCACGCCGATGCTGACCGATAGGTCGAGCTGCTTGCTGGACATCTCGTAGGCTATCTTCTCGCGTATGCGCTCGGCCACGCTGAAGGCGTCCATGGTGGATGAATGCGGAAGTATAATGGCGAACTCGTCGCCGCCGTACCTGAACGACAGGTCGGAGGACCTGACACCACTTTCCACCATCATGGCGGCGCGCACCAGGATGCGGTCTCCGGCCTGGTGGCCGAAGGTATCGTTGTATTTCTTGAAGTTGTCCAGGTCGATAAGTATCAGTGACAGCATATCGCCGTACCTGGAGTGTCGGTCTATCTCCTCCCTGAGGCGTTCATCGAAGTGCCTCCTGTTGAAAAGGCCGGTTATGCCGTCGACGCGGGCTACTTCCTCGGTCTTGGCGTACAGCCGGCTGTTTTCAATGGGTGCCGCTATCTGGATGGCCAGGTGTTCCATCAGCATCATCTGCTCCGGCGTATAGGCCTGGGCCTTCTTGCTGCCAAGTATCAGGACGCCTATCACCGAGCCCTTATTGACCAGAGGGAGGTAAAGCACGGACTTCAGGCCGCGCCTGGCGTGCTCGTCGGCCGTCCAGAACCGCTTGCTCTTGGCCAGGTTGGGCTCATAGAACGGCTTCTTGTTGATGACCACCCACTCCGTTGCCGTGTTGCCGATGGGGATTTTCTGGCCTGTGGACCAGGCGGAGCCCACCTCGGTGGAGATGGCGGCAAAGTATATCTCGTTGCCCTCGACCAGCGCGATGGCCGCATAGTTGACCTCGACCACCTCCTTCAGCTCATTCACGAAGGCATCGTAGACTTCCTGGATGTTGAGGCTGGAGGATATTACGCCAGCCAGCCGGTTAATCAGTGACAGCTCCTGCTCCCTCTTCTTAAGCTGGTCCTGCAGGTACTCCTTTTCCAGGCTGGTGGCGATATCGTTGACTAATCTCTCTGACAGGTTTATGTCTTCAAGGGTGTACCTCGACTTGTTCAGCTTCTCTCCCAGCGCCAGTATGCCTACGATCTTGCTGCGGCTGAGGATGGGGAAGAACAGTTGGATACCAAGCTCTGAGATAGACTGTCGCTCGTCTTTCCAGACTCCCCTGAACTCCGGGTCGATCTCAAGTTTTTCATAAGTTAGATACGTGTTGTTGGTCTGCAGCCAGCGTAAAATGGGGCTGTCGTTTTTCATGACGAAGAACGGCCTGTCTTCTTTTAAGGGCACCGCGAAGCGTATGTAAAAATCTCCCGTATCCTGCCTGGGCAGCATTAGGAATGACTGCCCGCACCTTACGGAACCACATAACAGAGTCAATATTTCATTGCCGAGCTGGTCCAGACTGATTAGGCCTTTGATACGGTTTTTGCTGAAGTTGATGAGTTCGCGACGATATTCATAACTTTCGCGATAGAACAGACGATCAATTTGCCTGGAGGCAAAATTGCGTATTTGGAATATAATTAATAAGACTACCAGCGCAATAGCAATACCTATGGCAAGCACTACCGGATCTAAATCGACTTTAAAAATGAATTGTGGAATTGTCAGGAGCAATAGGTAAATGAGTACGCCAAACATGGCCATGAACAGGAGAGTGAGGCCTCTTCGCAGTACTATTCGCAGGTCTAGTAAATGGTGCTTAATTACTGTGTAGGTGAGAATGATGGCTAGAACACAGTTACCCACAATAGGAATGGGGTAATCTTGTCCTATTTTAATTCCCGCTGTTGATGAAATTATTATTGCCAGCGAAACTCCTATTATCAGATAGGTCATTTGATTGTGCCGTTCGGGATCTGAAACGGAACGGAGCTTTCTCCCTATCCGTATAACATCCACGGCCAGTAAGCCGTAGTTGTACAGCATTACGGGAATAATCCCAAAACCATAAATGGGAATTGGGTCCGGCTCGAATTTAACGGATTGCGGTAAAAATGCCAAGACAAATACAACGCATAGGCCGGTAAATAAGTAAACGACCTGAAACTTAGGCTTTTCTGGTTCGAAAAAGGTCTTCAGGTAATAGTGCAACGGCGCAATTGATAAACACAGTAGGGAGATGGTAATTTTAGCCAGCCATAACTTCTCGGGCGTGAAGTATTCGCTTCGGAATAGAAAAGTACCAAAGCTCCAGATCATCATGCCTGCCAGAAACATGGTAAATAGCTTCTGGTCCCTTTGTAGGGGACGGTTGGCATAGAGCACGATCAGCAGGGGGATATAGGCAATTGTCGCTATCAGCGACATGATTACAGATATGTTCATAGTACTAATCAGATACGATACCTTCCCATTATGTGAGCAAGTTAAATTAAATGTCAAGAAATTTGGTCGTATCTGCGGGGTACTAGGACTAAAGTTCTATCGATAAACAAATTGAGCGGACGCAGTAGCGGCCCGTTCAATTGAAGCTCCAAGTGTTGACCGATTATTGAGAGATGGTTAGTTTTTCACTCGATTTCGAGGCTGTTTGCGCAGCTACGGCCTCTTCTTTCAGGAGAATAGATAGATCGCTGTCGCTCACATTCATATGCCTGGGCTTTAAGTGGGCGAGATCAGCACCTTGAGCGCGTCTAAGGCTGATATAATAATCAAAGGCGCCTTTGGGTAAAAAGGTTACTTCCACAGGCATGGAATTAAGTACATTCTCCACATTGCAATATGGTAATCCATTGTCCATGTCCCTCAGTCGCGTATAGATTGTTTCTGCAATTTGCCGTTCGGACATATTGGGCTCATCTTTTGGCTCTATATACAGGTGCAATACCGTTGCCTGGTCTTTGTGTTCCTTGCGTGCTGCCCAGTCAACATGAGGTATTCCCGTGTTAAGTACAGCCTGCCAGACTACTCTCTCAGTCAACCGGATAAAGCCTCCGATATCAAGAGAATCGTCGACCCTGCCGTAAAACTCCATTTGGGGTATGTTAATATTCAACGTGTCATTTCTTAAAGAGGTTATCGTGATAACATCGCCCGTACGATATCTTATTAGAGGGCAACCATGGAAGCTGGATATAACCATCTCATATTTCGTCCCTGGCTTAACTTCATTGAGAAGCACTGTCTTAGGGACGTAGTTCTTGTCTTCCTCGCATCTGGTGTATTCATCTTCAGACAGGAACTCAAGGAAGTTCAGGCTGGGTATGAAAGTCATGCTGCGGTAATCCCAAGTCTGCGTTGCCACGAATCCCGCTTCAGTGCTGACGAATACGTCGAGCGGATATCTACCCCATGTTTCTTTTATTACATCGCGAAAGATTGTACCGTCTCCTCCACTTGTCAGGATACCCTTCACAGAGAATAAATCTTTAGGTAGAAGCCTGCGCCCAGCAAGTTTACTTTTTAATAATCCTCCCATGATTCTGAGAAGGGCACGCGGTTGCTTGAGCAGCGGCATAATTTTAGCCTTACCCATCTGCTGGTTGAATTTTTCTCCTATGGCAACCAGCGCTATTGTCAATCCAAAATAAAAGTCGAAACCCTTGGATAGTGCCTCTTTGAAACTAAGCGCCAGCCTCTCCTCAAACTCCAATTTTTGCGCCTCTTCTAGCGGTGGCATACTTACGTATCCCAGTTCATCGCAGGCTAAATATGCATAGGTGCCTGATGTATAAGGTAGGGGCGCCACAGCATAAACGAATTTCTGTTTCGGCTTTATGCCCGACGTATCGCCTTTACGTTCACAACTGGAAATCAGTGCCATGGCACCGCAAAGCTTACCCGTCTCCCTGGCGTATTCTTCGGTAAGTGGTACCCATTTAATTGCTTCCCAATTGAAAGGGTACTCGTTTGACCTGCCCGAGGAATGCTGCCAATAAAGCGTTTTCCCTGGCAATCTATCCTCCATCTTTTCACTTAGTTCAGGGCAATAGTCGGCGTACGTGGTTAAGGGGACCCTCTTTCTAAACTCATCCATATCCTGTGGCATCGTCTCTCCGAAAATCTTCCGGCCGATGAATGAGTTGTTCAACAACTCGATCTGCTCAAGCAACAGGCTCTTCTGTACTGCCATGAACTGGTCGATGTTGTAGTCAAGGAAACCGCAGCACATCTTCCACAACTCGTCCTTCCGTCCCGCTCGAAGTAACTCTTTGACCGTGGGCATTGATCCACCTCCAAAATGCAAACGAGTAACACTATTACATGGATTGAAACAGCCAGGGAAGTGATTGTCTTCTAGAATATAGTTCCATCAAATAAGAATATCAGCCTCTTTCAAATGCGTAAATTGATATATCAATACTGTGTGATGTAAGTAGTTGTACTAATATTTTTTGGTCCTGACGGTTTTGCTCAGCCCCTGAAGTTTCAGGCTGAGCCTGTCCAGTTCGCCGTCCGTGGGTTGTTTGCCAATCTCCAGACCGTAGCTGAGAAAGAACTCCATAAAGCTCCTGAGCAGGTCCCTGATACCCTCCTCGAACTGCTGCAACTCGTCCTTGGTGACAAGGTTGCTCTGCTCAGGCCTGGCCGTATGCTCGAAGTGGCTGTCGATAATAAAATTAATGAACTCAGAGACGCTCATGTCGCCGCGGTTTTCCTCGATTTTCTGCACCGTATCCGTATCAAGTATCAGCATTCGTTTTTCCGACATAGGCATCTCCTCCGTTATCTTTTCTAGCTATCTGGCGAAGGTTTAAAGCGTCCAGGACGGCTTCAATGCTCTGGCGCAGAGTATGTCCCCTGTCAGTCACAACGTAGGCAACTGACGGATTGCCAACCTCAACCTCGTCGACCAGCCCCTGGGCTACGAGGAACTTGAGATATTTCTGAATCTGCCTGTAACTCATATTGGCGCTGTACATCATCTCGGTCTTCCCAGCCCCGTTTGCGCCAATTCTCAGCATCTCGCTGATAATCTCAATATTAGATCGCCGCTGGTTCATTTCCCGTGCCCGGCATCACCTGTACATCGTAGAGACACGCGTGTCCGAGTAATATATAACTCTTTGCATATGTTGTCAACAACGATTGCGACCTGCTTCGGGGCATTGGTTTTCATGCCGGGCTAAGGCTTTTTGAAGAGCTGCAGGAAGCGGTCCTGATACAGCTTCCACAGGTTCCAGCGCTGCAGCTCGCTGGCCAGCTCGGGAGCATATGCCAGGTCCTTCCGTGCCATCTCGAAAAGCTCTTCAATGCCTTCCCTGGCATCTTTGGGTACGCCCTGCTCGTCTATATTGAAACGCCCCCGGCCGTAGAGCTCAGAAAAGTTGCGATAAGCGGAGTTCCTGGTCAGCTCAAAGGTGAACTTGATGAGCGAGACGTCCCACATCTCTTCCACTCCTCTGATAACGGCGCTCAAAGGGTCATTGCTCGAGTCTATGCGGTTGTTGATATTTTCCAGCACGGCAGGCAGAGACTGCGTGACGATATTCATCTCGATGTTCTCGTTCTTATAGGAATAGAGGATGCCCGGCTCATGAGGATTTTGCTCGGCCATCATCTGGAGGTAGCGTTTAGCGGGGCCGCTGAAGCCCTCCAGGCTGATAAGGTATGACGGGGTCACTATTTTGGGCCTGGCAGAAATAACCCTGCCCTCCCTGACAACGTTCACTTCCTGCATCAGCTCTGTCACCATGTAGTAGTATATGTTGGTGCTGCCGAAGGTGGCCAGCTGCTGTCTGGGCGGCCTTATCACCAGTGTATTTTCGATGGCGGATTTTATTTTTTCGTCTGCATCCATCGCTTCTATTTTAGCTAAAAATACATCTCAATGGCCTGGAAGTTGCGTTTTATCTGGTCCCGGCCCCGGATGACCCCGTTGGGTTCTGTGTTATGGCCGGGCACCAGGTACTCGGTATCCAGCCGCGACAGGCGCTGGATGCTGTTTCTAAGCAGTTGAATGTCCCCTCCCGGGAAATCGGTCCTGCCGACGCTCATGAAGAAAATCACATCGCCGGTTATGAGCACTTTCTTGTCCGGAACGTAGAGGCACACAGAGCCGGGCGAATGGCCCGGCGTGAGCATTATCTCGAGCTTAAAGGCGTTATTGCCCGGGCTGAATATGCCTTCCTTCAGAAAATAGGCGGGCGTGAAGCCTGGCGGCTTCATACCGAACATGCTGAACATGACCTTGCCGATTGTGGTCCTGAATTCATCTTCCTCTTTGGACATCGTTACCCGGGCGCCACTTTTCTCTATTACCAGGTCGTTGGCTTCGCAGTGGTCGGGATGGCAGTGCGTGTTGATTATCAGCCCCGTATCTTCAATTTTGATTTCGTCCCCGGCCATGGCCTCTTCAAGGCTGCCCAGGCAGTCTTCGTCCATTTCATTGGCCACGTGGCCCGGGTCGACGATAATGTGGGGTCTATCTCTTTCAAGGACATCGGAGAAAACGCATGTATTGCAGTTGTTGCCCATGCCCTGCCAGATATAGCAATACAGGCTATCGGTTAATTTTACGGAGCGGTGGTTTGTCATGGGTCACTTCCATGCGCGATTTTAAATCAAATTGATGAGCAGGTGGAAAGCTGTATCAATATTTTTATGGGTGTCTTCGCCCAGGGCCTCGATGATGGAGCCGGCAACCAGTATGATCTTGTCTTCCTCCGTTTCACCCAGGACTCCGATCAGCTGCTTGATCCTGGCGCTGAGCCGTGCCTGCTGCTCGGCAGGGAATTTCTTAGATTTGGGCAGCGCCAGCAGCGGGCTGGCGAAGAGTATCGGCCGTATTAACGCGCTCTCATAGACGAAGCGTGTTTGCCTGTTAGTTTTTGATATGTTCCAGGCCAGCTGGTCGTCTTCAACCGGCTTGACCCACTCCAGGCCGTAAGTGAACTGGCAGCTAATATAGTCATGACTGATAAGCAGCTTGCTGGCTTCAAAGTCTTTCACCGCCATGGAAAGCTGAAAGAAGACGTCTTCCAACTTCTCAGTTTCAACGCCCTTGACCATTGCTGTGTGGCGGCAATCTTCCGGGATCTGGAAAATGCTGTATTCCAGCGCCCCGTGCAGGATGGTGTGCGCCGCTTCATGACGTATGGCGCCCGCCCTGCCGGTCTTGCTGTAACGGGCCAGGCGCTGCTGGCATATGAGCAGTCGAGGGTACCCGCGTAAAACGTCGTGCGTACAGGCTGACGTGCTGTCGAAAGCGCCTGCTGACAGGCCGTGTTTAAATTTTTCCTGGCGCAGGAAGAGGCTGAGGTTATCCTCGTTATCGAAAACGTAGACTTCCACTTTGTAGGGGACACGGTCTCCGAAGCGCTTGTAGCAGTCGTTTAATACCTCGGAAACCTCTTTTTTGAAACCGCCTGAAACATTGCCGCGCGCATAATAGCTGAGGTCAAGCGTATTCATATCTGGTTAAGACAAAGATATCAATCTTGCGCGGTAAAGTCAACAATCGTGCTACAATGGGAAATACTCAGCGGCCGAGGTGTAAATAATGAAGAGATTGTGGGCCCCCTGGAGAGTGGAATATATACTGAATGCGGATAAGGCCAAAGGCTGCATACTGTGCGACAAGCCGCGTGAAAAACACGATGCAGCCAACTATATCCTGTTCCGGGGCAAGCTGAACTTCATTATACTGAACGCCTATCCTTATTCCCCGGGCCATTTGATGATAGCCCCCTACCGTCACATCGGTAATCTAATAGATTTGAAGTCTTCCGAAGCCAGGGAGCATGTCGAGCTGGTACAGCTTGGCATAAAGCTGCTCAGTGCGGTCATCAAGCCTGCCGGTTTCAACATCGGCATGAATATCGGCAGGGTTGCAGGCGCCGGTATAGAGAGCCACATACATACCCACGTAGTGCCGCGCTGGAGCGGTGACAATAATTTCATGAGTGTGATAGCAGATACCAGGGTCTTGTCCGAAGGGCTGAGTGCTATGTACGCCAAGTTGAAAAGGGGGCTGGCTGACTTAAAGGACTGAGTCGACCGGGTATCAGGGCAGCAGGGATTTTTCCAGCGTCTTTTCGCTTTCCATGGTCGTCATCACGATAATACGGTCATTTTCTCTGAGCACGGTGTCCGCGCCCGGTATGCGCGGCCGTTCGCCTTCCCGCATCACGAGCGCGATGGTGGTATCGGCCGGCAGCCTGAGATGCCCGATGGGTTTTCCAACGGCCGGCGAATCCCGGCTAACCATCAACTCCACGAGTTCTTCCATTTGCCCGCTCATGGTCAGCAGGTGAATTAACGGATGAGCAGGTATTTCCTGCTCAACATGTTCCAGGATGGTGTTGGTTACTGAGATGGTGGCGTCGATGCCCAGCTTTCTGAATATCTGTTCGTTGTGGGGATTATTCACCAGTGAAATTGTCCTGGGAACCTTGAACCTGTGCTTGGCCACCTGGCAGGTAACCAGGTTGTCTTCATCCTGGCTGGTGGTGGCAATGAGTATATCGGCCCGATTGAGCCCCGCCTCAGACAGCACTGCGGTCTCGCAGCCGTCGCCGCGCATACAGCAGCTGCCTAGCTCATCCTCCAGCCGCTCGCATTTTCTGACCTCCCTCTCTATTATCAGCACCTCGTGTCCCTGGCTGAGCAGGGCCTTGCTGAGGTAATAGCCGATATTTCCTCCGCCGACAATGACAATATAAAGGGATTTAGCCATTTCTATGGTTTCTCCAGCCTCTGGAAAAGCAGGTCTGCGAAGACCTCCGTGGGGCTGATGGATTCAAGTCCCAGCTGTTCGTAGATGTCTTTTCTCAGTGGATCATAAATGCGGCAGATCACGCGCTGCACGTTAAAGAGATATTTTGCTATCTGGGCCGCCATCACGTTCCTGTTATCGCCCTGAGTCAGGGCGATGAAGGCATCGGCCTCCTCAATGCCCGCCTTGCGCAGCATGTCTTCGTCGGTGCCGTTACCTATCAGTGCGGTGCCGCTGAAGGTGGGTGGCAGCCTTCTAAAGCTGTAAGCATCCAGGTCGAGGACGGTTACCTTATGGCCCGCCGCGTCGAACATGGCGGCAAGCTTGCCGCCCACGCGGCTGCATCCCATGATGACGATGTTTTTCTTATTCGGTTTTACGGCTTCGGTTCCCGGCATATTATCACTCTACAGGGAGCTTCCTCCAGCACGTGGGGCACGGCGTTGCCCATGGTGAAGGAGCCGAATCTCTTCTTGTAATTGATGCCCATAATTATCATGTCAACCGAGTTCTGCCTGGCCACTTCAATTATCGCCGGCCCGACCTCGCGTGCCTGAATGATCTCGGTCTCGACATCAAAATCGCGTTCCTGCGCATACTCCTCGGCCTCGAGTAAAACTTTTTCGGCCGCTTCCATATCGGGCCTAATTATAGCATCCACCGGTAAGCTGCGGTTAACCTCGATGACATAGACGATGAATATCTTGGCCTTGGAACGCCTGCCTATTTTACAGGCCAACTCTACGGCTACCTGATCTACACCATTGCCGCGTGCTGCCACCAGAATTTTGTTTATTTCCATACAGCCAGATCCCCGCTAACCAACATTATAGTTTTAACATGTTCACTCTTACAATAGCTTTTAAGCTGAAGCCTCCACAATAGGCAGGGTGTCCGGCGCAGCTTCTATTTTACGTCTCCGGTGCGTGTACCAGTAAATGACCAGCCCAAGCAGTACCCATGCGGTGCCGACCCAGCGGCTGTAGGGCTGCATGATAACCACCACTATCCAGACCATCACTGTGCCGAGAAGTCCAAGGATGGCCGTGATAGGCAGATAGCGCCCCTTGATTTTCACGTTTAAGCTGAGCCGGAATGGCCTCTCCGCATCAGGCATCTTTATACGCAGGGCCAGTATTGAGGCATGGGCGATAGCAAAGGACATCATGGAGCCGAAAGCATATAGACCGCCCAGGTTGGAATACATATTGGGCGCAAGGAACCCCGGCGATTGCAGCAAGATGGCAACGCTGGAAAATATGATGATGGAGTAGTAAGGTGTCTTGAAGCGGGGGTGTACTTTTCCCAGCAGGCCGGGGACCAGCTTGGCCTGGCTGAGGGAAAAAGAGAGCCTGGAAATGCCCAGGAGGCCGGCATTGGTGGCTATGAGCAATATAGTAGCTGCCAGCACGGCCACCAGGACGGGCAGCATACCCTGTATGGAGCTTACCACCCAGGTGAAGATGATTTGAGTGGCGGGATTGCTGAACCACTTAACTGCCAGCTCTCCGGGGATTATTCCAAATGAGAGCCGGTTGGCGATTCCGGCAATGGGGTCTGTAGACCAGTTTTGAACCAGCTCGACCGGTGTCATGGTAGAAAAGGCGGAGACCGATATCCCGGCATAAACGACCAGCACAACAACGGTCATGATGGCCAGCGCCCTGGGGGCGCGGACCTCCGGCCGCTTGGTCTCCTCCGCCATCTGCGATATAGTTTCCAGCCCGGTAAAGGCAATCGCAGCTATGGCAATGCCAAATAACATGTCCTGTGGCTGGGGCCAGTAGTTCATGATTCTCTCTATAATGATCTGTGGGTTAAAGAAGAATAGTACTGCCAGTATTATCAGCAGTGCCTGCGTTGCCAGGTCGAGAATAGCCAGCGTGATATTCAGAATTGATGACTCTCTGACGCCGATGATATTGATCACCATCAGGAAGGCCACGACGGACATGGCGAAGCTCGTCATAACCAGCGGCGATGTTTTTAACGGTGCCCAGAAAAGGCCCAGGTAGGAAGGGATGGCGAACGAAGAAATGGAAATGGTCACAATGTATCCGAACATCAGGCCCCAACCGGCTATGAAGCCTGTGAAATCATTGAAACCGTGCCTGGCAAAGCTGGCGGAACCTCCCGATTCGGGGAACATGGCGGTGCCCTCGGCGTAGGACATGGCGGTGAACACGAAGATGATACCGGCCAGCCCCAGCGCCAGGGGCGTAGCGCCGCTGGCAGCTAGAGCTACAACACCCAGGGCATAGTAGATGGATGAACCGACATCCCCATAGGCAATGCTGAAAAGATGGGTGGTGCGCAGCACGCGCCTGAGCGGCCGTATCTTGAACCTTTCGGGGCGGATGAACTTATCGCCGGGCCTGATCTGCCAGTTATTTTTCACTTTTTAGTGTATTGAGGTGCAACTGATGGGGCAAATTGTAGTCTGGGCACATTATGTTGTCAAGACGTTTATTTCTGCGATGGACGTTGAAAAGACAATATATTCAAGTTAAAATGCGTGGCAAACACATAATATTGAGCGGAGGTAACAGCAATGGCGAGATATTTATTGATATTAGCGGCGGTCATTCTGGCCGTTCCCGGACTGCTGAGCTCCTGTGCTCCGGCAGCGAAAACGGACGTAACCCTATCTTATACCTGTGACGAGTTTTCCAGCGCGAAATCCATAGAAAAAAGCATCGATGCAACCGTTGGCAATAAGATAACCGTCAACCTCTGTTCCAACCGCACAACGGGCTATTCCTGGCCGGAAAAAGCTCAGATCAGCGATCCTCAGGTGGTAGAACAGACCAGCTATAAATGGGTTCCCCCGGAAAGCACCGGCGCCGTCGGAGTAGCCGGTACCGAGGTCTACACGTTCAAGGTTCTGCAGCCGGGCACCAGCACAATTTATTTGGAATACAGCCGGTCCTGGCAGGGGGGAGAAAAAGGCACCTGGACGTTCAAATTGAACGTGAATGCTCACTAGAGCCGGTCATTTCTTGACGCTGAAAGTATAAGAGCAGGCAACAATCATGGCTGCGGCGAAGGCCAGCAGCACAAGCACCTCTAAGGGCACTGGTATCACCGTGGCCGAGCCGCTGAGCGTCGCCCAGCGCAACATGTCCACTCCGTAGGTCATGGGGTTGATATAGCTGAAGTACTTCAGCCACTGCGGCGCGTCGGTCAAGGGAAAGAGCGCACCGCTGGTGAAGAACATCGGCATGATCACCAGGCTCATAATGAAGTTGAACCCCTCCATGCTGCTCATCAGCGAGGCAATCAGCAGTCCGACGCCTACCAGGCCTATTGCCAGCAGTATCATGACCGGTATCAGTAACGCGAAGGAAAGTGGCTCAAGCCTGATTCCGACCAGGAAGGAAAGCGGCAGAAGTATAAAACCCTGGATAAAGGCGCTGGTCCCGCTGCCCAGGGCCTTGCCGATAACTATCGAGGTCCTTGAAACCGGCGCAACCATTATTTCCTTGAGAAATCCGAACTCGCGGTCCCAGATTACGGATATGCCCGACCAGATGGAAGTGAACAGCAGGGACATGCCCAGTATGCCAGGGAAGATGAACATCTGATAATTGGTGATGCCTGGCATCTGAATGGCACGCATGCCGGAGCCAAAAACCAGCAGCCAAAGCAGGGGCAGGATGAGCGAAGAAATTATCCGTGACTTCTCCCGCCAGTAACGCAGCACCTCCCGGTACCAAAGGGCGCCGATCTTTCTGAACTCGTTCATCTCATCCTGCTTATGGTCCTCATGTGAGAGATCATCGGATTCTCCACTTCCTCGTCCCTTATTTCTCTGCCGGTGTAATGTAGGAATACGTCGTTAAGAGTGGGCTTGTGGATAGAGACTGATTTGACTTCTATATTCTCAGCGGCCGCGGTTTCGATGATCAGCGGCACCATTTTCTCAGCTTCGGAAAGGTTCAGCCTGACCTTGCTGTCGGTGGCCTCCACCCCGTAAGCGATATTTAAATTCTTCATCTTTAACACGAACTCTTGCGGCTGCCCGGTCACCACGGTTACGACATCTCCCTTAAGGCTGCCTATCAGACTGGAAGGAGTGTCCACAACCTTGATCCGGCCGAAATCAATTATCCCTACCCGGGTGCAAAGACGCTCAGCTTCCTCCATGTAGTGGGTGGTCAGAATTACGGTTATCTTTTCCTGCCTGGCCAGCTGCTCGATATGGTCCCAGAGAAGCTGGCGGGTCTGAGGGTCCAGGCCGAGCGTGGGCTCATCCAGGAAAAGGACCTTGGGATTATGCAAAAGACCACGGGCCAGCTCTAGTCTACGCCGCATGCCCCCGGAATACGTTTTCATGGGCGAATCCGCCCGGTCCGAGAGGCCGACCAGCTCCAGCAGGTCGTTTATCCTTTTTCCCGCTGCAGACACCGGAATGTCGTAGAGCGTGGCGTGGAGCTTCATATTTTCCCGGCCGGTGAGACGGTCATCGATGCTGGGGTCCTGGAAAACTATGCCTATGCTCTTACGGACTTTATTGGACTGCCTGATAATATCGAATCCATTGACCAGTGCGCTGCCTGACGTTGGAGCGACAATTGTACAGAGCATGGAAATGGCCGTCGTTTTGCCCGCCCCGTTGGGGCCGAGCAGGCCGAAAACTTCGCCGTATTCGATCTTAAGATTGAGCCGGTCAAGCGCCAGTATCTTGCCGTAGCTCTTGGTAAGATCGAAAGTCTCTATTGCCAAGGGTGTCTTCATCTTTTCTGACCGTCAATAATTATAAGTCCGGCGCGGTGAGCGACCAAATGACGCGGAATTATGCCGGCGATAGAGGCATACAGTCGGTTGAGCTGCGAACCAGGATTATTTACGTACTGAGGCCTTAAGATTGTCCGCAAACCGGGAGAGATATTCGTTGCCGGGTAGAATCGAAGAAAATATTTCAGCAGCCGCAGGAACGGATTTTTCCAGCGGCAGGCAAAACTGCATGGTAAGGAACCTTTCCCTCAAGGCTTTGACCTGGTTTTTAACGTTGCTATTGTTTGTAACACAGCCCGCCAGGTATTCGGCAAGCTGTTCAAAATCAGCCTCCTTCATGCCAAAACGCGTCATTTCCTGCGTGCCCATCCGTATTCCGCTGGAGCCGATAAAGCTGCCATCGTCCGGCAGCGCCTGGTAGTTGGTGATGATGTTGTTTTCTTCCAGCCGCCGTGCGATCTCCTCGCCTGAGGCATACTGCCTGACCCTGATCACCACCTGGTGGGTCTCTGTGAATCCGTCGGCCGCGTCTCCTTCTACGCTTATGCCCCTGTCGTGCAGGGCCCTGGCAAAGGCGCGCGCATTCTTGATGACCTGCGCTTGATATTCCTGCTTGAACTGGTTCATCTCGTAGGTTGCCATCAGAAGCGCCAGCAACGTTCCGAGGTGGTGATTGCTGGTAGAGCCCGGGAAGGCCCTTCCCTTGATCTCTATCCACAGCTTGTCGAGCCCGGTGTCCTGGCCCATGTTGCCTGCGACCACACCCCTTTGCGGGCCAAAGAAGGTCTTATGAGTACTGCCTGTTACAACGTCGGCGCCCTCTTCAAAGGGGGCCTGGAAGCAGCCGTAAAGGCCCAGCACGTGGGCCATATCAAACATTATCACGGGCCTGTTGCTCATATTTCGGGTAATCTCGGCTACATATTTCACCGGCTCCTTGTAGAGGAACATGCTTTTACCGAATATGACCAGCTCCGGCTTCACCGTCTCTATAAGTTCGCCCAGCAGGCTGGTGTCAGTTTTATACGGGTTGTCTTTCCTCACCGGGAAGTGGTAGATGTGCTCGCCGCCCGTGACGGGATTATCGGCCACAAAATTGAACAATGCCCCCATTGGCTGAGCGCTGAGGTGACCGCCCTTGGTAAGATCGTTGTTAATCACGGCCTTCATTTTTCTGAGAGGTTGATTTTTGGCCTTATCCCGGTTGAGAAACTTGACCATGGCCTTGAACACAACTTCGTTGGCCATATTGCCGCTGATGGGCCTCAACTCGATATTGGTGCAGCCGAAGTATGATTGAAGTTCTTTGCGCAGCTCTTCTTCCACGTCCCGGATGAAATCGGTCGCCTGGTAAAAATAGATCTCACTGCCCTTCATAGTCCGGTGTTCAGCGTAGCGGCCGCACGGATCACATATTTCGCATAACTTGACTATCAGGCTGGTGGTCGATTCCGAGGGAATAAGATTAATGCACTCCCTTTGCCGCCAATTGTTGTTCGCCGCGGTCCTTTCTATTAAATTTCGTATCTTGGTCTCAAAGTCTGCCATGGGTCGCCCTCGCTGATTATTTCTACTAAGGATACATTAACAGGCCGCTCTTTCTCAAACAATATTTGCTAAAACTACCTTTCAAATTTATCATATAAAGGATTTTGCCTTCTTTAGCATCCGGAGCTTGACGTGAAAAAAACTGAGCTGTTAACTCTGCTTGGCGCTGCGCTGTTTATTCTAGCAGGTTTCACCCTGACTGCGTGCAGCCAAACTCAGGAGGCAACGGGTGGTACGCCTGAAATCGCCTCACTGGTAGCCGACCCGGTGGCCATATATCCCGTTACATTCAGCAAGATCACCTGCTCCGCCATTACCAGGAACGGAGATGCTCTTAGCTACGAATGGGTAGCCAACGACGGCAGCATCATGGGCACGGGACCTGAAGTCACCTGGAAGGCGCCCAAAGGATACGGCGATTTTCACATTATGTGCACCGTGACCGATAGCCATGGAGGAGTGGCAAGCAAGACCGTCACGGTGAAAGTGATTGTACGGGACCCCACCACTCCCGGCTGCTGCCGATAATAAGCCGACCAGGCATCAAGACTTGCCATTCAGACATTAAGGCCAGATTGTACAATTAAGGGTGCTAATATATACTAGGCCACGCACCCGAGGTACTAAGCTGATGGGTACAAATGGCAGTCGTGCATCCATCCTCATCCTGGCGTTGTTATCCGGCGTTTTGCTGTGGCTGATTGCCTGCAGCCCTGCTACCAGCCTAAAGCTCTCCAACCTGAACCTGACCGCGCGCCAGTTCACCGGGCCTTCAAACATGACAGAGGCGATGGCGGCGGTCACCGGCACAGCGCAGAATGCCGGCAACGCTGCCATTAAAAACTGTGTCATCACGGTCACCTTCTTTGATGAAAACAAGAACACCATCGGCAGCGCCAACACTACCAGGGAAGCTATGCAACCGGGTGAAACATGGAACTTCACCGCACAATTGACCGGCAGCGATGCCTGGAAGGCACGAACCTACCAGATCAATGCCGCCAACCAGTGACAAAGGTCGTTGTTTTTAGATCGCGGTTTAGTTATACTGCTCTAACTTTCGCGAGGAGGGCGACGGAATAAGATGAAATATTTATACACGGCAGCCCTTGTTTTGCTTACAACTTCAGCATTTTTATTTGCGTGTGCCGCACCGTCCGCCAGCACGCAGCAACTGGCCATCCAGGGCCTGAATCCTGTACAGAATCAGACGTTGCCGGGGGGTACTGTGGTCGTACAGAGCAGCGTTGTGAATCCCGGCAATAGCCCGCTGACATATAAGTGGTCTGCCAGTGGCGGAGGATTCGGAGGATCGGGCGCCAACAATATGTGGCAGGCGCCATCGCAGGATGGTGTATATACCATAACACTGACAGTAGAGGACGGCAAAGGCGGTTATGCACAGGCCAGCACTGCCATCACGGTGACTAACAACAGGGCACCCATAATATCGAGCCTTACCAGTGATCCAAAGAACGTAACGCCGGGCGGCAGCACTGTTGTAACCTGCACAGCCAGTGATCAGGATGGCGATATCGTCAGATACAGCTGGAACGCCAGCGACGGTGTTATTACCGGATCAGGCAACAAGGTGTCCTGGAGTGCTCCCAATAAAACGGGTGACTTTGGCATTACCTGTGTGGTCAGCGATGGCAAGGGAGGCGAATCCAAGCAGACCTTGGTGATAAATGTATCGCCTTCGGGTAACACCATAACAATTAATCTGGTGAAGCAGGAGAGCGGAACGGTTTCCTCCAATAATGACAGGGATGTAACCCGTTACAGGGCGGGCGACGATGATAGGAACATCGTCTATCGCGCTTTCTTCAGCTTTGATATTTTCAGCCTGAATAAGACCGACGTCAGGATTGCCAAGCTTAAGTTCGGTCAGGGCAGAATTACCGGGGACCCTTTGGCCAATCTTACAGGCCTCAGGGTGTGGCGGGTGAGTTACGGAGGCGGGCTGCCCGACTTTAACATCACCGGTGACAACCTTTACTACGCAGGGGCTCTATTCAATACTCAGCCGGGGGATATAGATATAACCCCGGAGATAAAGAACCTCATCTCGGCGGGTGCGGACAGGTTCCAGGTGGAGTCGCTGTTCTATAAAAACACTAACTCCAACAATGCCGTTGACTACATAGAATGGCCGGACGCAACACTTGAGATCACATTCATGCCCTATTAATTTATTACGGAGGACGACCATGAATACAAGCAGACATTTATACCTGGTGGCAACAGCCCTGGCGCTTTTTACTACAATTGGCATTGCCTGCGCACCGGCCGCCCCGGCTGCGCCCGCACCTGCTGGAAATCAACCGCCGGTTATATCAAGCCTTACTGCGGCGCAGAACCAAACTTATCCCGGCGGGACGGTGAACCTGCAAAGCGTGGTGACGGATCCGAACAACGATATTTTAAATTATAACTGGACTGCCAGCGGCGGATCTTTTGTGGAAACCGGCAGGGGCGTCAATACCTGGAGAGCCCCTTCCAACTATGGTGACTACGAGATCAAACTGACAGTCGATGACGGGAAGGGTGGTACAGCACAGGCTACCACTGTCATAAAGGTCAGCGCTAACCACCCGCCGACCATCACCAGCCTGACGGCGCAGCCATCCTCTGTTCCGTTTGCTACAGGCACCACGCTGACCTGCATAGCCAGCGACCCGGACGGAGACGCTGTCCAGTTTAAGTGGGAAGCGCGTGATGGCTCCCTCAGCGGTGTTGGAAACAAGGTGACCTGGACTTCACCCAGTAAAAATGGGGATTTTACAGTTACAGTAATTGTATCGGATGGCAAGGGTGCTGAGACCAGGCAGGATATAGTTATCCCGGTGGCGGCCCCCACCGGCGCACAGACGCTCAATATGGTAAAGCAGGAAAGCGGCACGGTTACGTCGGAAGGCGATAGGGACAGTACCATGTATAAGGCCGGTGATGACGATAAAAACATCGGTTACAGGGCCTTTTTCAGCTACAACATATTCCCGCTTCAGGGAATGGATATCAAGGAGGCCAAGCTAAGGTTTATCGGTACCAGGGTGGTGGGAGACGATCCCTTTGATCCTGTCACCGGCCTGGGAGGCTTCCAAATTCGCCACCTTACATACGGCAGCACGCTGCCCAAGTTCGGCTATATAGACGGAGGTCCTATAGAAAGGTCTGAATCATATAAGAACAAGGTGATCGAAGTTGCCGACGTGACGCCCGAGCTAATCAATGACGTATCTAACCGGCTTGACAGGTTCCAGATTGAAGCGGCTTTCATGCAGAGAACCACAAACGGTAACGGTGTGGCGCAGTACGTACAGTGGCAGGACGTGGTACTTGATGTGACCGCATCGGCTAAATAGTTTGCTTTTCGCTTTGACGACCGGGGCGGCTGCCGACAGCCGCCCCGGTTTGCTTTTGACTTCCCTTGACTGTGGTGCTACATTATATAATAAATTAGCAGTCTAAAGAGGAGAGTGCTAAAAAGTGAGCAAAGATGCTCTTAAAAGACGAGATTCCGTCTTAAAGATTATAGTGAGCGAGTACATCACCACGGCTACGCCGGTGGCTTCAGAGCTGATACTGCGCCATCACAGGCTGGGCGTCAGCCCTGCTACCATACGTAACGATATGGCATCGCTGGAGGAAGAGGGCTATATAACCAGGCCTTACACATCCTCGGGCGGTGTGCCGCTGGACAAGGGATACAGGTATTACGTGGAATCCCTGTCTCCCGGCGCGGAATTGACGCGCGAGGAACAAAAGCGTGTGCGTGAGCTCCTGGACAGCGCTGTGGATGAGTATGATAAGCTGCTGAAATTCGCGGCTATATCCATGGCCCAGCTGGCAGGCAATGCCGCCATCGTCACTTTTCCCAAGTCTATGGAGAGCAAGTTCAAGCATGTTGAGCTGTTTGAGATACATAAGTACATGGCTATGATGGTTCTGATATTAGGGAACGCCGTGCTCAGGCAGCAAACCGTTAATTTTGATGATCCGGTGAGCCAGCAGCAATTAGACGAAGCGGCAGCCAATTTAAATCGTTTATATATTGGAAAAACTGCCCGTCAAATAAGGCAGCACAAAGCCGAGTTGAAGCCGGTAGATAAAAAACTGTCGCAGATCATTTGCGATATCATGGACAGTGAAGATACCATTGAATATGATAAGTCATATCTGGAAGGCATGAGGCTGATGCTGGGGCAACCGGAATTCGTGCACCGCGACCGCATGCTCGGAATCCTTGAGATGATGGAAGCAAAGGGATGGCTGAAGCGCATCATGGACTGGCAGAATATGGGTGAGGGCGTCCAGGTAATTATCGGGGAAGAAAATCCAGAGACTGCCCTGCATGATCTGAGCTTTGTGCTCAGCAACTACGGCGTCAGCCAACAGGCGCAGGGCACGCTGGGCATTATAGGGCCCAAGCGCATGGACTACACCAAGGCAATTTCAGCGGTCAATTATTTATCAGCTCTCTTGAGCAAACTTATTTCAAGGGTTTTCACTGAATATTGACGCCCGGTTATTGTAAGGAGGTAATTTTGGCAGAGGACCCGGTTACACAAGAGGAGAATATCGAGGACCTGAAAAAAGCTCTCGAAGAGGAGAAATCAAAGGCTGAAAGCTATTTAGCCAGCCTTCAGCGGTCCGAAGCAGATTTTAGAAACTACAAGAAAAGGATAGAACAGGAGAAACAGGAGTCTCTGTTCTGGACCAATGCCGACCTGATCAAATCGCTTCTACCGGTAGTGGACGATATGGAGAGGGCCTTCGCCATGGTGGATCCTAAATTTAAGGACTCAACCTGGGTGGAAGGATTCAGGATTATCCAACGCAATCTGCAGGACATACTGAAGGCACACGGGTGTACCGAAATTGAGTGCATCGGAAAGCCTTTTGACCCCAACCTTCACGAGGCCATCGGCTACGAGGAAGGCGAAGAAGGGATGGTTATCTCGGAGCATAGAAAGGGTTATACTATGAAGAATAAGGTATTGAGGGCCTCGCAGGTAACTATCGGGAATGGCAGCGGTGAAAAGACGGAAAACAAGGAAGACGCCGGTTAGGCGGATGCTATTTAAATTAATCTAACTTTACATTAAACAAGGTAGATAACAAGGAGGATAAAAATGGGAAGGACAGTAGGAATAGACCTCGGAACCACTTTTAGTCTTGTAGCCACGATGGAGGGCGGCGAGCCGGTAATCATCACCAACCGGGAAGGCGAACGGCTGACGCCGTCGGTAGTGGCCGTGGATAAAAAAGGAGAGCGGCTGGTCGGCCTGCTGGCTAAGAGGCAGGCTATCACAAACCCGGAGAATACCATCTTCAGCATTAAGCGGTTGATGGGCCGTAAGTTCAAGGATCAGGAGGTCCAGGGCGATATAAAACGGCTTCCTTACAAAATCATCGAAGCGCCCAACGGCGATGCCAAGGTGGTCATGGGTGGGAAGGAATACAGCCCTCCCGAGATATCGGCCATGATCCTGCAAAAATTGAAGCTTGACGCAGAAGCCTACCTGGGCGAAAAGGTGACGGACGCTGTGGTCACCGTGCCTGCCTACTTCAATGACAGCCAGCGGCAGGCTACCAAGGACGCGGGCACCATTGCCGGTTTGAACGTGATACGTATCGTCAATGAGCCGACCGCCTCTGCGCTGGCCTACGGGCTGGACAAGAAAAAGGAAGAGATGATCGCCGTCTATGACCTGGGCGGCGGTACTTTTGATATATCCATACTTGAACTGGGTGACGGCACCTTCCAGGTAAAGTCCACCAACGGTGATACCCACCTCGGCGGCGACGATATCGACCTGAAGGTCATGGACTGGCTTACCGACGAGTTTAAAAAGGAACAGGGCATAGATCTCAGGCAGGACAGGATGGCCCTGCAAAGGCTGAAGGACGCCGCTGAGAAGGCCAAGAGGGAGCTGTCTACCGTCGGGCAGACGGAGATTAATCTCCCCTTTATTACCGCCGATTCATCGGGCCCCAAGCACCTGAACATTACGCTGACCCGGGCCAAGCTGGAGCAGCTTTCTGCCGACCTTCTGGAAAAGAGCATCGAGCCCTGCAAAAAGGCGCTGTCTGATGCAAGTTTGACCGCCGCCCAGGTGACAGACGTCATCCTGGTTGGCGGACAGACCAGGATGCCCAGGGTGCAGGAGATCGTCCGGCAATTCTTTGGCAAGGAGCCGATTAAAGGCATCAATCCGGATGAAGCCGTGGCCCTGGGTGCAGCCATACAGGGCGGCGTGCTGAAGGGTGATGTCAAAGATGTGCTGCTTCTGGATGTGACCCCGCTTACGCTGGGTATCGAGACGCTGGGCGGAGTAATGACGTCGTTAATTCCCAGAAATACGACTATACCCACGTCCAAGAGCCAGATATTCAGCACCGCGGCTGATAACCAGCCGAGCGTGGAAATACACGTATTACAGGGTGAGCGCCCCATGGCGGGCGATAACAAGACGCTCGGAAGGTTCATACTGGACGGCATTCTGCCGGCGCCGCGCGGTGTGCCGCAGGTGGAGGTGACCTTTGACATTGACGCCAACGGCATACTGAATGTGCGCGCTCAGGACAAGGGAACCGGAAAGGAACAAAAGATCACTATCACTGCCTCGAGCGGTCTTAACAAGGACGAGGTCGAGAAGATGCGCCGTGAGGCTGAGGCGCATGCGGCGGACGACACTCGTAAGAAGGAAGAGGTCGAGACGAAGAACATGGCGGAAGCCACTGTTTACTCGGCTGAAAAAACGATTCGTGAGTACGGGGACAAAATCCCGGCCGACCTGCGGAGTGAAGTGGAAGGTAAAATTGCGGCCGTCAGATCAGCATTGCAGGGGACGGACAATAACTATATCAAGAGCTCCCTGCAGGCGCTGAACGATTCGATGCAGAAGATAGGCGCTGCAGTTTACCAGCATACAAGCCCGCCGCCGGGCGGCGAGGCTGGTGGTGCTGGGCCGGGCGAGGGAGCTCCTCCTCCACCTAGGGATGAGGGAACGGTGGAAGGCGAGTTCCGCGAAGTCTAGGCAATTCTGAAACAATGAAAAGCGGTGGCTGTCAACCACCGCTTTTTCTTTTAGGAAATACTTTAATGCTGTTTGCCAGCATGCAGTGAAATATGGCGCCTGGCAGGCAATTGACAGTGAATAGTTAATCCAATATTATTGCCCCCGTTAAAATTAACAGGAGGGACTTCAACTGTAATGGCAAAGAGAACAATCACACTTGGCAGCGTAGCAATGGGAGTTATAGCGATAGTCGCCGGCGTGCTGGTTATTTTTTGGTGGAGCCTGGCGCAATATATAATCGGCGTTTTCCTGATTGTCTGGGGCATTTTAAGCATTATAAATAGTAAATAGGCGGGCAAAGGCCGGGCCCGATAACGGGATGTTTTACTGCGGCACATGCGGCTTCAGTTACGATGACTGGATAGGTATTTTCTATCCCGACGGGTTGCCGCGGAAAAATTGGCTCAGCTATTATGCCCAGGAATTCAATGTGCTCGAGCTCAACTCGACATATTACGCCATACCCGGCCCTGCCGTCATTGAGTCACTGGTCAGAAAAACTGGCGACGGATTCCTTTTTGCGGTTAAGGCCAACCAGCAAATGACGCATGCCAGGCAGGCGGATGCCAGCATATTCAAAGATTTCATCGCCGCGCTTGAACCCTTCACCCGTGCTAAGAAGCTGGGCTGCGTGCTGGCCCAGTTCCCCAATAGCTTCAGGTTCAATTCGAATAACTGGAGTTATCTGAACAGGTTTCACAGTTTGATGCAGGATCTGCCCCTTATTATAGAGTTCCGTAATTCCGCCTGGCTAAACCGTGAGACACTGGACTGGATGAAGGAGAAAAAGATAGGATTCTGCTGCGTGGACGAGCCGGCCCTTCCGGGGCTGATGCCCGCGGTTGCGGAGACGACCAGCGACATAGGGTACATCCGCTTCCACGGCCGCAATGCCGCTAAATGGTGGCAGCATGAGCATGCCTGGGAAAGATACGATTATACATATAAGCAAGCGGAACTGGAGGAGTGGTTGCCCAGGATCAAACTGATCAGCAGTGCTGCCAAAAATACCTTCATCTTCGCCAACAATCACTGGCGAGGGCAGGCGGTAGATACAATCAGGCAGGTGCGCTCCATGCTTGATCAGCTTGTGCTGTAGATAGTCATGGGTTAGAATTAGTCCACATTTACGGACGGGAAAGATCATGGTTGATGCCGAGATCCTGGAACGGTTGAAGGCGGAGCGCAAGAACCTGGAAGACGAGCTTGCCCAGTTCAAGGTTGAGGAGGAGCAGGCCGACGAGCAGCGTGAAGGCAGCCCCTTCGGCAAGCGGGAGGAAGGGGCCAACGAGGCCTTTGAGCTTGAGAAACGCCTTGCTCTTGAAAGTAAAGTGGTGAACTCTCTGTCAGCAGTGAATAATGCCATAAAGAAAATTGAAAGCGGCACATATGGCATATGCGATATGTGCAAGAAACCGATCGAAGCTGCCAGGCTCGAGGCCCTTCCCCAGGCCAACCTGTGCCTCAAATGTAAATCACAACAGATAAAGCATGCCTGAATCAGATCGTCGTCTCACCTGGTGGCAAGGGCTGATATTTCTAGCTGTAGCTGCACTGGTGGTGGTCCTGGATTTCATTAGCAAGGAATGGGTACGCTCTCATATTCCGCCCGGCGGCTCTCTGCCCGAGATCGGCCGTCTGACAATAGTCCATGTGCAAAACTCGGGAGCGGCTTTTGGAATTTTCACTAACCAGGCGGTTTTGCTCAGCCTGGTAGCCATCGCCGGGCTGGTCGTGGTTTTGGTTTTCTTAAAATATCTATCTGAAGTCGGATTTGCCGGCGGGATTGCCCTGAGCCTGGTGTTTGCCGGCGCCCTGGGCAACCTGATAGACCGCCTGAGATTTGGCGTCGTGACTGACTTCATCTATGTCAGGCTGTGGGGTGACGTATTCTGGCCGGCCTTCAATGTTGCCGATTCGGCCATTACGCTGGGAGCTCTTTCGCTGGCCATAATCGCGCTGGTCAACCTGAGGAAAAAGGATGCGGCAAGGGCAGGAACCGGAAAAGCGGGAGATTAGGGTTAGCGGCGGCAGCGGCAGGCTTGACAAATATCTGGTTGATAATTGCCCCGGTCTTACCCGTTCCCTTATTCAACACCTGATTATGTCCGGCGATGTGACGGTCAACGGCCTGCCAGCGCGGCCGGCTGCCAGGCTTAAGGATGGAGACCTGATAGTCCTGTATATTCCATCTCCCGAGCCCGCAGTGCTGGTTCCCGAGCATATACCATTCAAGGTAATTTACGAGGATGGCGATGTGGCCGTGATAGATAAGCCGGCCGGCCTGACCGTCTATCCGGCGCCCGGTCACAGCAGCCATACCCTGGCCAACGCGCTGCTGGAAAGGTACCCCGACCTGGCTGTATTCGGTCCCTCGCTGCGGCCGGGAATCGTGCACAGGCTTGACAAAGACACTTCCGGACTGATGGTTATTGCTCGCAACGAGCGAAGCAGGCAGAATCTGATCGAGCAGTTCAAGTCGCGCAGCTTGAAGAAGTGTTACCTAGCGCTGGTCAGGGGCACCCTGACACCGGAGAGAGGGGCGATCGCCGCACCCATCGGCCGGCACCCATCCAACCGCAAACGGATGGCTATCCTCTCCCGGGGAAGGGAGGCCAGGACCGACTACCAGGTCGTCAGGCATTTCAGGGGCTATACCCTGGTCGATGCCTGCATCCAAACAGGGAGGACGCATCAAATAAGGGTGCATTTTGCCGCCATCGGCCATCCTGTGGTCGGTGATCAGGACTACGGAACGAAATCCACTTTGGTGGGCAGGCAATTTTTGCATGCCTACCTGCTGGAATTCAACCTGCCTGACGATAATCAAAGGCGAACTTTCAAGAGCGAACTGCCGCCTGACCTGGAAACAGTGCTGGCTGCGCTGGGTGGCAGTTAGCACCGGCGATCTGTTGCTATTTGTGAGGATGATATGATAAATTTTAGTCAAAAGAGAGGTTTCAAATATGAGACCACAGGATAAGTTCGGGCAGATAAAAAAAGATCACATGAGCGGCCAAAACGAGATCTACAATCAGATAGCCAATGTTCCGGGTGCCGGGGGAGGTCCGGAGGAATTTACGGCCTTTGAAGCCGACTCTGCCATTAGGCGCAACGAGCTGCTGTTCAATATTACCAATCAGATCGAAGAGACCAAGGCCAAACTCAAGCAGGCCGAGCAACTGGTGGAAAGGCTGAGGCAGAGCTTAAGGGAATACGATGAAATGTACAAGACCCTCACCCGGGGCAAAGGTAAAGAAAATAAATAGGCTCATCGTCAGCGTTGAAAGAAAAACCGAAAGAGTATGCTCTTGAGTATGCTGGTTTCTGGGTAAGGCTGGCTGCAGCCTTAATCGATGTCTCGATCTTAATTGTCAGCATATATATCCTGTACTGTGTGATTTCACAATCGTTATTCTGGATATTTCCAGATGTACGTTCACTATTCGCCAGGCTGATGGATATTTCAGGGGGCGCACCCATATCCGGCGGCATGATCTGGGTTATAGCGACTATTCTTCTGGGCATGCTGCTGTGCAGCACCATATATTGCGTGGCAATGTGGGCCACGCTCGGGCAAACAGTGGGCAAAATGAGCATTGGCATAAAAATAATCCGCACGGACAGCTCTCCGCTGGATGCACGGGCAGCATTCGTACGTTTTCTGGGCAGCTTACTTAGTACAGCTTCTCTGGGCATAGGTTTCATTATGATTGCATTTGACAGCCGTAAGCAGGGATTGCATGACCGGATAGCGGATACCTACGTGGTGAAACTGCCTGTCAAGCAGGTGGTTTATAACCAGTCTCTGGCCAGGGGCGGAGCAGGCTGACATGACGGAACAGGTAAGAGTGCGCTTTGCTCCAAGCCCTACCGGTTATCCCCACGTGGGCAATATCAGGACAGCCCTGTTCAACTGGCTTTTCGCACGTCATAGCAACGGTGCCTTTATCCTGCGTGTCGAGGACACTGATCAGGAGCGCAAGGTGGAAGGGGCCACGGAAATGATACTGAACAGCCTGCAGTGGCTGGGGATGGACTGGAATGAGGGCCCCTATTATCAGTCAGAGCGGCTGGAGCTGTATGAAAAATGCGCTGAGCAACTGGTGGCTAGCGGTAATGCCTACTGTTGCTTTTGCACGCCGGAACAGCTCGATGCCATGCGAAAGGACCAGGTGGCGCGAAAAATGCCGACAGGCTACGACAGGCGCTGCCGCAATCTGGATGCGGGGGAAGTGGAAAAACGTAAGGCCCAACTGAAAAAGGACGGGAAGAGGCCCGTCATCCGTTTCAAGGTACCTCTCAGCGGCGAGACGGCAGTGACAGACCTGATCCGTGGCCAGGTGGTTTTTGATAACAGTACACTGGATGACTTCGTGCTGATGAAATCCGACGGCTACCCGACCTATCATCTGGCCAATATAGTCGATGATCACGGTATGAAAATATCTCACGTCATGCGTGCCGAGGAATGGCTTTCCAGCACGCCCAGACACGTGCTGCTTTACAGGGCGCTGGACTGGCAGCCGCCGCAGTTTGCCCACCTGCCCATGATACTGGGGCCGGATAAGTCGAAGCTGAGCAAGCGACATGGAGCTACTGCCATTAATGAGTACCAGTCGCTTGGATACCTGCCCGAGGCCATGATCAATTTTCTGTCCCTGCTGGGCTGGTCGTTGGATGACAAAACCGAAATTATGACCAGGGAGCAGATAATCGATAATTTCTCCATTGAGCGTGTGAGCAGGACTGCTGCAGTTTTCGACATGCGGAAACTGGAGTGGATGAACGGCGTCTACATACGCAGCCTGAGCCAGAATGAATTCACAATCAGGTGCCTGCCCTTCGTGGAAAACAACCTGCCTCCGACGGTTAAGCGGCCGATTGACGTTGAGTACCTGAAGCGCATTACGCCGCTGATACAGGAAAGGGCCAAGACCTTGTCCGAGGTGCCCTGGCTGGTCGACTTTTTCTACCTTAATAGATTAGAATATGCAGTCGAAACTCTGATGGGTAAACTTGATAAGAGCCAGGCAATAGCTGTGCTGCAAAGGTCAAGTACAGCCCTGGCTTCACTCACTGAGTGGCTGTCAGAGCCGATGGAGGCTCTGATCAGGCCGCTGGCCGAAGAGACGGGCTTAAAAGCAGGCCCGTTCTTTGGTGTTTTACGCGTCGCGGTTACCGGTCGAACTGCTTCACCACCGCTATTCCAGACAATGGAAGTATTGGGCAGGGGTCGTTGCATGGAGCGGCTCAAGGCAGCCCTGGATAAATTAGTATGATGAAAATGAAAGGGCCTGTAAATTGTCAAAACAAAACGATATCCTGCGCCAGCTCCAGCCCATCTTTTACCCGCGATCTCTGGCTGTAGTCGGCACATCCCCGGACGACGTCTTCAAATTCAACGCCGGCAATCTTTTTTTCACCACGCTGATTGAATTCGGGTATTCCGGCCAGATATATCCGGTGGGTAAAAGCGCCGGCCATGTCTGCGGCCGGGAGATATACTCCAGTGTTAACGACATCCCCGGCGAGCTTGATTATGTTATCGCCGCCATCCCCAACCGTCTGATCCCACAACTTGTGGAGGACTGCGGCCGCAAGGGAGTGAAGGCCATCCACCTTTTCGCCTCCGGTTTTGGCGAAATCGAGGACAGCATAGGCCTTGAGTTGCAGCAGCAATTTTTGCACATCGCACGTAAATATAACATCCGGCTGCTCGGCCCCAATTGCATGGGTGTGTACTGCCCGGACTCACGGCTGACCTTTCAAATAGGCTGCCCGAATATTTCGGGCAAGGTGGGCTACCTTTCGCAGAGCGGAGGCCAGAGCACCATGGGAATTAAAGAAGCCACCAGGCGAAACGTCTATTTCAGCAAAGTTGTCAGCTACGGCAATGCCGCCGATATAAACGAATGCGATCTGATTGAATATTTTACCGCCGACCCGGACACGGAAATAATGACAATCTATATTGAAGGAACGAACCACGGCCGGCGGTTGCTTAAAGTACTCAAAGAGGCGAGCCTACGCAAGCCGGTGGTGATTTTTAAATGCGCGGCCACCCGTGGGGGATCACAGGCGGCCATATCGCATACCAGCGCCATCGCCGGGTCGGACCTGACCTGGGATTCCCTTATCCGCCAGACCGGTGCCATACGCGTGTACAACGTCCAGGAGATGTTTGACGCAGTCTCAGTTCTGCAGCGCTATCCGGCCCTGCCCGGGTTGCGCACACTGCTGGTCGGACACGGTGGAGGCTCCTGCGTTCAGGCTTCCGACGATTGCTGCCGCGCCGGCCTGGAATTACCCATGCTGCCCGAGCGTTACAGAAAGAAGCTGATGGAAATCTACCTGACTGATGCAGGCAATATCTTTAGAAATCCCCTGGATATCAATCCCTACTGGGGAATAGATAAGGTCAAGGACGCATTCTCGGCCGTCGCCTCCTGGCCGGATATTGATTTGATCGTGTTGCTGGCTACTCCCGAGCAGACGCCTTTCATGCCGCGCCAGCTTGAGTTTCAGACCACTACCGATACTATAATCGAGTGGTCCAGGCTGGCCGATAAACCGGTGGTTTCTGCCATGAACGTGAACACCATACCCGGCGATGACGGGATCCCTTATCAGTCACTGTCCAGGGTTATTGAGGCCGGATTCCCCGTTTTTCCCTCTACCACGCGGGCCGCAACGGCCGTGGCACGTGTTTACCGGTACTATCGCTGGCTGGAGAAGTTCCGGCACAAATAACGCTGCCGGATTTCAAAGCTTGCTGCCCACGTTCCATGCAGCTTCATCAAAACCTCCTTTTCTTTTCATAATAAATTCACATTCGGGCCTTATACTCTAGCTATAACCTTAAGAGGAAAGGAGGCTAAATTGAACAACTGGTTGAAAATAGGTCTTCCGATTCTGATCGCCGTTCTTCTGGTGGCGGCATCGGTCGGTATAACGCTTGCAGTAACGAAAACGAATACTGTGGGCGCACCGACTTACGCAACCGGAAACGGCACCGGTCCGGGCTATGCTTACGGGCCACGTTACGCGAGTTGTCCTGCCTGGGGTTGGACCCAGAGTAATGCGCAGGGCAGTACTGAAACGGGCCGCTGGGCTGGTTGCCACGGATACTGGCAATAATCAAATATTGCATATACACATCTCCTCACGTGTATATCCATTCCTCCTGCTAAAGGGACGAAGTGACCTCTTCGTCCCTTTATATTATGTGTATCGTCTATGCTAAAATCAGGAGAAAGGATTCGATGTTTATGGCTAGGCGCAGGGTACTGGTAGTAGATGACGAACCAAAGGTGTGCGACCTGATCAAAGCCTACCTTGAGAAAGATGGCTACGATGTAGTAATTGCCAACGATGGTAAAACGGCTGTCGATATCGCGTGCAGCCAGAAGCCGGACATTATTGTGCTTGACCTGAATCTGCCCGAGATGGATGGGCTGGAGGCGTTTCGCAGCATCAGGACCTTTTCGGACGTGCCGGTCATAATGCTTACGGCGCGTGATGAAGAGGTGGATAAAATCGTGGGGCTGCAGCTTGGCGCCGACGACTATGTGACCAAGCCGTTCAGTCCCAGGGAGCTGGCTGCGAGGGTGGCTGCCGTGCTGCGCAGGTATACGGACGGAGTAAAATCAAACTCAAAAATTTTAGCCGGCGACCTGCAGGTAGACCTGGAAAGGCACGAGGTCAAATACAGGGATGAGGCCATAGGCCTGACGGCAGCTGAGTTCAAACTTCTCTCTGTTATGGCAAAAAATCCCGGACGAGTATTTACACGGCTTCAGCTGATGGACCTGGCCTTCGGTGAGACATACGAGGGCTATGACCGCACCATCGATGCACATATCAAGAACATCCGGCAGAAATTCGCCAGGGTGGTAGGGCAGTCGGATGTGCCGGTTGTAACGGTAAGGGGTGTGGGCTATAAGCTGGAGTAATTCTATGAACAGCCTCTCGATCAAACTGAGTCTTCTTTTTGCCGGGCTGGCCTTGCTTACCATAGGCATCCTGGCCGTCTGGGTGAACCAGTCCGTCAACGCAAACTTTGCCAGCTATTGCCAGCAGAACAGTGAGCGGTGCACGTGCCCCGATCCCAACACCGGTGTTGTCGGGCTGGGACAGGCCGAGCAGACCTTTCTCCAGGATTCGCAGAAGTCGCTGGGCATAGCGGCTGTGGTGTCAGTGATAATTGCCATTGCCCTCGGCCTGCTGGTGAGCAATTTAATCACCCGGCCTTTGCAGCGGCTGGCCGGCTCGGCGCGCAAAATAGCGGCCGGGGATCTCGACCAGCGGGTGCAGCATAAAAGCAGCGACGAGGTTGGTGAGGTGTCCAGAGCTTTCAACACCATGGCTGAGCAGCTTGACCGTAAGGAGAAGAGCCGTAAACATCTGCTGGCGGACGTGGCGCATGAGCTGCGCAACCCGCTTAGCATCGTACAGGGTAACCTGGAGGCCTGGCTGGACGGTGTGAAAACGCCTACACCTGATCAGATAGCGCTGGTCTATGACGAGACCGTGCTGCTCAACCGGCTGATCAATGACCTGCGGGACCTTTCTCTGGCGGAGGCCGGTCAGCTCAGGCTCAACCTCGAGCCGGCCGACATTGCCGAGCTCATTAATGCCGAGATGGCGCTGTTCCAGGCCCGCTGCCGGGAGAAGAACGTTGCTCTGACAGCCGAAGTATCTAATGGCTTGCCCGTGGTAAAGATAGACCGTGACCGCATCCGGCAGGTGCTGCACAACCTGCTCGAGAATGCCCTGAGGTTTACTCCGGCCGGCGGCGCCATTAAAGTAAGTGCAGGCCTCGATTCCAGCAGCCAGGTTCATATCTCAGTGGCCGATACAGGTATGGGCATTGAGAGCTCGGATCTGCCCTTTGTTTTCGATCATTTTTACAAGGCGGATAAATCGCGGCATCGCGGCTACGGCGGCGCAGGCATCGGGCTGGCCCTGGTCAAAAAATATGTTGAACTTCATGGCGGCAGCGTGAATGTGGAGAGTGAGGTGGGGAGGGGTAGCAAATTCGGTTTCACTTTACCGGCCGGTTAAGCCTCTTATCCGGATTGCCATTCTAAATTGTTTCCTGAAGGAACGGTTTCCTAAATATACATGCGCACTCGTTTTTTATAGTCTACGTACGGCTGCCCGAACTTGAGTTCCAGCTCTTTTTCTTCAATCTTCTTGGCGTATACGGTCATGATGATAATGAATAACGGGGTGTAAATGGCCACCAGTGACAGGGAGCCGATCCATATGCCCACCCCGAAAAATACGAGGTAAATTCCCAGCATCATGGGGTTGCGGCTGTATTTGTACAGCCCTGTGGTGATAAGCTGGTGTGGAGGATTGACGGGGACGGCTGTGCCATGGGCGATGATAAACAGCGTCCAGGTCCAGACCAGCAATATCGAGCCTGCCACGAGCAGTATCAGCGCCGGAATAAGCGTCCAGGGCATGTAGCTGATCGACGGCAGTTGCAGCCACCGGTCGGTAAAGACTGCCGCCAGGAAAAATAATGCCACAAAACAGGCGAAGATAAATCCAACCACGGGGGTGAACAGCCATCTTTTTTTGACGTCTCCCCTTGCCATGCGGAAGATGGCTTCGGCTATGCGCTCAAAGATGCCCAATTTATATCCTCTCCCTTAATTTATTCCAAGGTTTTTTATCCAGGAAGCTGCCCGGCGCATCCGCCTCCATCTGCCGGAACATGCTCCACGGCACAGTGAAGGAAAGCAGGTCAGGGTCAAGGTAGTGACGCACCGTTATATCAGTGAGGCCCACAACAGCCCGCAGTTGACCGTTCTCGCATTCATTCAGTGGATACAGGCAGATGGAGCTGCAGGCGGAACTCATATTGATAATTACGTTGTGGTTGTGCGACCGGCTGTAATTGGCCAGCACGATCAAGGCCGAAAGCTGGTCCGGGTTGACCAGGAAGATAATTAACCAAGGTTGTTCTTTCTCAGCATTCACACTGCCTAACGGTTTGAAGACCATGTATTTAAAGGGCATGTCCCGCGCCGGCACGTCCTCGATCATGCTCCTGGCCAGCTCCGGCGTTTTTTTATAGGCTTCTCCCTCGAACTTGCCAGGCCTGCCGGTGGACAAAAACTGTGAGACCACATCAAGGTGCCCGGCGTAGGAGTTGCCGAAGCCCACCCCGGTCTTTCCGCCGGGGCAGCGGACAATTTTGCGGTCGAGTGCCACCGTAGCCCCCCTTGCCGCCTCCATGAGCATGCCAATTACGCAGGACCAGCCGTTCTCCTTGAATTTAAAAGTATTCTCAGGCTGCTGGTTGGAAGGGATGACGGCGATAGGCTGATAACGAAGCTTAAGTTCCCTGGCTAACAGGCTGTCCACCGTTACTCACTGCCTCCTTTGTGAACGGGATATTCTGGACTAAATTATACCTTGCCATGATGCATAAAAAAAATAGAGGGCCGGTGCAAGCCCTCTATTTTCAAATAAGGAGGTTTGTACGTGAGAAGCGCTACATAAAGCGCACGACCATCCAGCCGAAAACCGGCCCGATAAAATATCGCATGAAGGGTATGAAGGCGGGCGTGAAACGCCTGCTCAATTCCCGGGTATAGTCCTGCATATAATGGGCGAAAGTTTTAATGTGGTACTTGAGCATAGCCTCGGACTTGGTGGTATCGTACCAGTCAAGGTAATACGGCTTACTGGTAAATTTATATTCCGGCGGCACCGGCAAACCCATCACCCTCAGGATGGCTTCGATCATATCCCTGTAATGCATTCTCTCGTGCGGTCCGCCGCTGATGATAAAGGTATTGTTCTTGACCTGCTCGAATTTGCTGACCGCGTTTACTATTGCTACCGCCGTGTTCTCAGGGTGGCAGAACTCTATTCTGTTCTTGAGCGGTATGCTGAACATGCGCTTGATATCGCTTATCTCGAAGTTGAAATACATATTCACCGAGAGACGCAATATCACATAGTCGAGGCCGGAAGTTCGGATGAGGTTTTCTGCCTCATATTTGGTCTGGGCATACCCGCCCATGGGCTTACATTCATGGCGGTCGGCACAGATGGGCTCCTCGGCCTGGGGCGTGGGTCCATGCACCGCTACGGAAGATGTATAGATCAAGGGTATTTTCTTGCCGGCTGCCAGAACCTGATCCAATAGCAGCCTGGTCCCCTCTACGTTTACCCTTCTGGTCAGGGCAAGCTGCTGGTCGGCGACCGGCGGCAGGATGGCTGCCATGTGAACGACAGCATCAATCCCCTCCAGTGCCCCGCCTATAGAAGCGGAATCGGTAATATCTCCCCAGTGGACCTCAACCTGGTCCTTCAGTTCAGCAACGGATTTACGGTTGCGTGGATTGTCGAGGTCGAAGACTCTTACTTTAAAGCCACGCTCTAGAAAACAGCGTGAGATGGTAGTACCCAGTCGACCTGCGCCGCCGGTTATAAGTATTTTCATATTTCTATTATTTCCTCAATTAATAACGCGGATGCGTTCCGTGCAGCGCACCGACGACCCATTTTTGCCACTGCATCCTGACCGAGCTGGATTCCATGGGCGCATTGTGGTTGCCGGGAGTGATCATAATCTGCTTGGGTTCACTGGCCATGGCATAGGAATAAAGGAATTTGTTATAGGGTGCGGCGATATCGCCCAGGCAGAAGACGAACAGCTTGGAGCAGTCATCGAGCTCTGCCAGCGATTGTGACGGCTTCATCCGCGGCCAGAAAGAGATGAATTTCTTCCAGTCAACGCGAACTTTCAGGTTCTGCAGCCGCTGGAATATCTGGAAAATTAATATTATTCCAATCCTCATAAACGGGTGAAATACGTGTCTTGGATTCTGGGCTATACTGTTCTTGACCTCACCCGGACATGCCAGCGTGACCAGGACCTTGGCCTTCTTCAGCTTACCGGCCGCCAGTATGGCTGAAAAGGCACCCATGCTGTGACCGATCAACCCCATATGTTTATGGTCTATTTCAGGCTGGTTGTGCAGGTACTCCCAGGCGTCCATGACGTCCTCGACAATACTGCCGTCCAGCAAGCCTTCGCTCGAGCCGTGCCCCCGGAAGTCGAAAATAAGCGTGCCCACTCCCTGTGAAGACAGGTCCCTAGCGCTCTGCTCGAAGACCGACTGGTCTGAGCCGTATCCGTGGCAGAGCACTGCGCCCGGAACACGGTTGTTTTTGCTGGCGTTTTCGGGCATGAACAGCTTTCCGTTAAGCTTGATGCCGTTTTTACCGAAGGTAATCGGTTTTTCTACGATTGACTGTCCCGTTTGCTCGGATATAGATGTCTCAAGATTGATCACCGGTGTATATGCTCCCTTCAAATAGATATAAAAAGTTTACGCCACCAGGGTGAATGTGGCATCGGAGCGGGGGCTGAGTTTTAGGCGGACAGGTGGGCCGATATTATAGGCCTATAATCCGATGTAAAAATCATACTTTCGGATGACCCGAAGCTGGCAAAGGTCAGCTGTTTCAGCAGTAATAATTCAGTCTGCCTGTTGCTAGATCCACTTTAAAATGCCCATGAAAATGATAAGTGCCAGCGCATCGATGGCAAAGATGGTTCCCACGGTTATCAGCTTGTTCTTTATGGACTTCATATCGTAGACCCAGAAACAGACGACGAAGAAAGGCATATAGCCTATTAGCCATATCAGCCAAGGCGCCTTCAAGTTCCACCAGGGATATTCCCAGGTAAGGGCGCCGACCCAGTTGAGCAGGCATTCTACGCCGACCGCCAGGATGGAGCCCACGATGGCGTACAGCCAGCGGTTGGGAATGCCCAGAATTTTCAGGCTCTTGTCTGCCGGCAACTGCTTGGCCATGACGATGCCCATAATGGCGAACATGAAACAGATTTCAATATTGAGGCCGATCAGAATTACCAGCGAGCTGCCGTTGCCCGGAGTGCCCCAGACGGGCGCAAAATTGTTGAAATGAAAGACCAGCCCGTTCCAAATTTCGTTGAACCAGTCCATCAGCCAGAAGGCCAGCCCGGCCAGCACCAGGCTCCAGTTCCGGCGCTCCACCTCATTGGCATAGACATACATGACCAGCAGCAGCAGCGGGATGATATACCACTGAAAATGACTTCCATCGCGCAACAGCGCCAGGGCTTGGGCTGCAGATTCTGCCATGATGCACCCCCTCTATTTTTTATCGGATGATGACTTATCGCCGATACTGTTATCAGGAATGCCGTCAGGATACTTTTTTCTGGCTTTTTTGTTTAGCACGGCCGCGCAGGAACACTACGATTCCTGCCAGTACTATTATGGGGCTGACAAATATGACCAGGCTGATGGCCGTGGCTCCCCAGCCGCTGGAGAAGAGCCTGAATATATCGTGCGCCAGCCAGCTCAACAGAAAGAGGGCGGCGCCACCGATCATTAACCATTTTCCTTTCATCTGGAGACCTTCTTAAATATATTATCCGAAGTCTGACATTTTGGACAATAGTAAGTGCCGCGCTGCCCGACGACAATGCGTGCCACAGGCGTGCCGCAGCGGGGACAGCGTTGGCCCAGGCGATGTGCTACAGCGAACTCAGTGTGTGCCCTGCCTGCCGCCCCGTCTGCACCGCGGTAGTTGCGCACGCTGGCCCCTTTGTTCTTAATAGCCTTCTCGAGCACTGACCTAACGGCGTGATGAAGCCTTGTGATTTCTTCCTTGCTCAGGGACGACGCCGGCCTGAGCGGGTGTATCCTGGCCGCCCAAAGAGCTTCGTCCGCATACATGTTTCCGATGCCTGCGATTAATCTCTGGTTAAGCAGGGCTGTTTTGACAGGCGTGGAGCGGGAGCTGAATATCTTTGCCAGTGATGCCGGGGTAAAGCGGTTGCTCAAAGGCTCGGCGCCCAGCCGGGCCGTGATCTTTTCGGCATCCCTGGTCAGGTACATGGTGCCGAAGCGCCTGACATCCGTATAGACCAGGCGGCTCCCTTCTTCAAAGGAAAATTCCAACCTTGTGAAGGGCTCCTGGCCGCGCGGGTTCCACAGCAGCGCGCCGGTCATACGCAGATGTACGACGAGGTTCAGGCCACCGGAAAGATTGAAAATAAGATATTTACCCCGGCGTCCCAGCCCTGTTATCTTGCGGCCGATGATGCGTGTGCAAAACTCTTCAACTTTGAGGTTTTGCAGCGGCCTGGTGTCTGTGATTTTGATATGGCTGAAGGTGCGTCCCAGGACGTGCGGTTCAAGCTGTGACCTGATGGTCTCCACTTCCGGCAGTTCGGGCATCAGCTCATCTCGCCCCAGTTCTTGCCGACCTTCACATCTATCTTAAGAGGGACCGCCAGCTTCATGGCTGCGGGCATTATGCGGTTCACCATCTCCTTCATTACGTCCATTTCGTCTGGAGCCACCTCGAAGACCAGCTCATCATGCACCTGCAGTGTCATCCTGGTCTTCATGTTCTTCTTGACCATCTCCCGGTGAAGGTTGACCATAGCTATCTTGATTATATCGGCCGATGTCCCCTGAACCGGCATATTTATAGCCATTCGCTCGGCAGCCTCGCGCGCCAGCCGGTTAGGTGAGTTTATCTCGGGTATATACCGTCTCCTGCCCAGCACCGTCTGTACATAGCCCTGGGATGCCGCCTGCCTCTTGGTGTTCTCTATATAATTTTTTACCCCCGGATAACGGCTGAAATACGTAGTGATGAACAGCTCGGCCTCCTCCCGGCTGAGGTCCGTGGCCTGCTGGAGCCCGTAGCCGCTCATGCCGTAGATGACGCCGAAGTTGATGGTCTTGGCGGCACGGCGCATCTTGGGAGTTACTTCGCTGTCCGGCACGCCGAATACCTCGGAGGCGGTATGCGTATGAACATCTTCGTCGCGCAGGAATGTCATTATAAGCTCGGCGTCCTGCGAGATATGGGCCAGGGCTCTCAGGTCTATCTGAGAGTAGTCGGCGGACAGCAGCAACCATCCCGGCTGAGCAATGATGGCCTGCCTTATCTTGGCTCCCAGCTCGCCCCGGATGGGTATGTTCTGCAGGTTGGGCTCGCTGGATGACAGGCGGCCGGTGGTAGTGCCGGTCTGGTTGAAGCTGGTGTGAACCCTGCCGGTTCGCGGATTAATGAGCTGGGGAAGTGCATCGGTATAAGTGGACTTCAGCTTGGAGAGCTGCCGGAATTCCAGTATATACCTGATGACGGGGTGGGCGTCGGCCAGCGCCTCCAGCGTTGCCGCATCCGTAGAGTAGCCACTCTGCGTCTTGCGGCCGGCCTGCAGCCTGAGCTCGCCGAACAGCACCGACGACAGCTGCTGGGAAGAGTTGATATTGAACTGGTGGCCGACGGCATTGTATATATCCTTCTCCAGCCGCAGCATGTCAGCACCCAGGCTTGACGACATCTCCATCAACAGGGCCCTGTCAAGAAGCACGCCGTTCATCTCCATCTCGGCCAGCAGTGAAACCAGCGGCATTTCAATGTCGTTGAACAGGCTCCACAGCTCCTCTGACCGCAGCTCCTGCTCCAGCGCGCCCCTCAGCCTCTGAGCTGCATCGACATCGGTACAGGCGATATCGGCCACCTGGCCTACGGGTAAATCGGCAGGCGATTGCTGTTTGGCCCCGGTGCCCGTGATGTCCGAGATCGAAGGTATTTCAAGTCCAAGCTTGTTGAAGGCCAAAGACTGCAACTTGAGCGATTTCTCGCCCAGCAGGTAGGCTGCTATCAGGCTGTCGAAAGCAACGTTTTTAAGCTTGAGCCCGTTCTGCGCCAGCAGCACTATATCGAATTTACCATCATAGGTCGTCTTGGCATATCTTTCCTGCTCGATGAAAGGCCTGAGCGCCCGCAGCACCTTATCCGGTGGCAGCTGTCCTACCTCGCTTAAGGCTGTATGGCCCAGGGGGATATAGTTGGATTCTCCCCGAGCCGCCGAAACGGAGATTCCCACCAACGGCGCCAGCATGGCGTTATCACCGCCGGGCACGACGGACAGCGCGAACGTGCCGCTGTAGGAGAGGCGCAACGCCAGGTCGTCCAGCTCCTCTGCCGTGCTGATAATGTGATAGTTCTCCCTGGAAGAAGGCTGTTTGGCCGGCGCGGCCGGCGTCTCCCGGCCTATCTCCTCGGGCAGGCGTGACAGCAAGGATGAAAATCCCAGCTCCCTGAATAATTCGACGACTTTGTTGCGGTCGTACGCCGTGACGGCGCAGGAATCCAGTTTAAAAGGTACGGGCACATCAGTGACTATGGCTGCCAGCTGCCGGTTCTGCATGGCCTGTTCCCTGCTGTTCTCGAGCAGCGCCTGCACTCTCGCAGGCTCGATCTCCTTGATGTGCTTGTATACGCCCTCCAGGTCGCCGAACTGCTGAAGCAGCTTGACCGCTGTCTTGTCACCGATGCCCTTCACACCGGGGATGTTGTCCGAGGCGTCTCCCACCAGGGCCTTATAGCTGATGAGCTGTTCCGGGGACAGGCCGTACTTTTCTTTGACTGCCGGCTCGTCGTAAACAACGGTGTCGGCGAATCCGCGCCTGGGGGCCATCACCCGGATTCCAGGTGAGACCACCTGCAGCATGTCATTGTCACCGGTCACAATCAGCGTGTCTACACCTTTGGTGGCAGCCTGGCGGGCCACGGTTCCTATGATGTCATCCGCCTCAAAACCGTCCATTTCAAAAATAGGCAGGTTGAAGGCCTCGGATAGCTGGTGCACGCGGTCGATCTGGGTCACCAGCTCGGGCGGCGTCTTGGGGCGGTGCGCTTTGTAGTCCTCAAACAGCTCATGCCGGAACGTGGGAGCACGCCGGTCGAAGGCTATGGCCCAGTACTGCGGGCGGTTCTCTCGCAGCAGCTTCAGCAGCGTGCTGGCAAAGCCCTGCACGGCATTGACCATCTCGCCGGACTTGGTGATGCTGAGTGGGGGCAGGGCGTGGAAGGCCCGGTGAACAAGCGCATTGCCGTCAAATAATATTAAGAGGGGTTTAGCTTCAGGCATATCCCGTACCCAACCTCGTTTATGCGGTCAATTATATATCATACGGCCGTGCTTATCATTAGCCAGTGAATAAGGCAATTGTTCAGAAATTCACATGATCTTCAAACTATTTCCATCATAAGTTCATACCGCTACTGTAACCTGAAGTGCATTATAGCAGGGAGGAAAGCTTGAAACTCTATAAAATCGTTGCCAAGGATATTATGCGTCGAAAAAGGCGCGTCTTGTATGCCGCCCTGGGGGTTGTCATCGGCACCATGACCGTAGTCGGTGTGTTGACCATTGCTTTTGCCGGCCAGGCCAGGATTTACAGGCAGCTCGAGCAGTACGGCCCTAATCTTACCGTCATACCGGCCATTAACAGCCTTGATATGAAGCTGGGCAACCTGAGCATGGGCACTCTCTCCGTGGGCGAGAATTATATCCAGCAGGACCAGCTGCCTAAGATCAGGCAGATAACTGACGGCAATATACGCAAGGCACTCCAAATTGACGACGATGGGGACATAGCCACAATTGCGCCCGCGCTGTATGAGAACACCAGGATAAACGGCGTCTCCGTGGTGGTTATCGGCATAGAGCCCGAGACGGAGAAGATGGTAAAAACCTGGTGGAATATTCATAAAGGCGCCTATCTGAACGGCTCGGATCAGGCGCTGGTTGGAGCCATCGCCGCAGAGCTGCTGAAGCTGAATGTGGGCGATAAAGTCACCCTGAATAACGATACCTTTACCATAGCCGGCATACTGGAGGAGACGGGCTCCGGCGACGATTACCAGATCTTCGCGCCTTTGCCGGCCGTCCAGCAGGCCTTCAACAAAACGGGCATGATCTCTTCGTTGGACATCCGTGCACTGTGCAACTCCTGCCCGGTCGAAATGATCGCTGACAGCATTAACCAGAGTATACCGGGCGTGCGCGCCGTGGCTGTCAAACAGATTGCCAAGTCTGAGATGGGTCTGTTGGAGAAAATGAGCAACTTAATGCTGGCACTGGGCGGAATTACCCTGGCGGTGGGGCTCTTCGGTGTGATTAACACCATGATGGCCTCAGTGAACGAGCGGATCAAGGACATAGGCATCATGCGTGCGGTGGGCGCCTCACGCGGCCAGATAATCAGGATTTTTATCTACGAGGCCCTGATAATCGGCATACTGGGAGGCGTCGCCGGATACCTGCTTGGCACGGCACTGGCTTACCTGATCGGCCCGCTGGTGTTCGAGGGCGTAAGCGTCAGCTTCGTGCCGCAGTACTTCCCGCTGGCACTGGCTGTATCCATCATAGTCGCAGTCGTGGCAACTATCTATCCCGCCCTGCGCGCCAGCAGGATAAGGGTCGCCGACTCTTTCAGGGCCATTTAATCCCTGCTGAAATTGACAGGAGGACTAATGCTGGAAGTTAAAGGGATTTCAAAGATATACGGTGAAGGCACGGTCCGTGTGACCGCGCTGGACAACTTGACGCTGCGGGTGGATGACGACGATTTCATGGCCATCATGGGGCCTTCCGGGAGCGGGAAATCGACATTTTTAAACGTAATAGGCGGGCTGGACCGGCTCTCTAGCGGGGAGGTAGTGCTGGACGGAAGGCGCATAGATAACCTGGATGAGAATGCCCTGGTGGACATCAGGCGGGGCAAGATTGCCTATGTATTCCAGCAGTACCACCTGCTGCCGTCACTCACCGCGCTGGAGAACGTGCTGATGCCCCTCATATTCTGCGGCAGAGGGGCTGATGAAAAGGATGCACTTTACATGCTCGAAAGGGTGGGCCTGGGTAAGCGGTCCGGTCATAAGCCGGGACAGCTGAGCGGCGGGGAGCAGCAGAGGGTGGCGATTGCCCGGGCGCTGGTAAACAGCCCGAGCCTCATACTGGCCGACGAGCCCACAGGCAACATGGACCAGAAGACGGGCAACGAGATACTCGAGCTGTTCAAGCAGCTAAATGATGAGGGACGCAGCATACTCATGGTTACGCACAGCCCTGAAATAGCACGACAGGCCAAAGAAATAATAACGTTGCGGGACGGCCGCATTCTTACCGGACCGACAAAAAACTAAAGGAGGAAAAATGTATCAAAACAACACGGGGAGTTTGAAGATGATTCATAACAAAGGGGCGATTGCAGCTACATTGACGGCTGCCATTCTTGTCGTAGCTTCGCTGGCGCTGATTGCCTGCGCCGGCGCAGGGTCCTACAGGGTTCAGGCCAATGCGCAACAGTTCAAGGTAGTGTCCCTGATTATCAACCCGGCGTCAGTAGGCCCCGGCGAACAGGCCGTGGCGACGGCAAGCATAGCCAATACCGGCAGCTCGGACGGTCAGTACAATGCCGTTCTGAAGATAGATGATATCGTCCAGGAGGTGGCCGGCCTGAATGTACCGGCGGGCGGCAACCAGATAATACAGTTTTCTATCACCAGGAACATGCCCCAGATTTATAAGATAGGCGTGGGTGAACAGACGGCGCTGCTGACGGTTAACCCGCAGGCACAGGCAGCCGGACCTGCACTGGCCAATGCTCCCGGCAACCTTCCGCCTTGCTGCCAGACCGGTTCCACAGGCGGTCAACCCCAGGTCAGCGCTCCGAGCAACCTCCCGCCCTGCTGCCAGACGGGTGCGCCCGGGGCCAGCCAGGGTACGGTGGTTCCGAGAAGGGGCTGCTGCCAGTAGGCAAAGCGAATATAAAAAATGCACTATCTGTTACGAGATTACATAAAGTTATAAAGGAGTAAGAGTTATGCAATGGAAAATAACCGCTTTGGCGGCGGTGGTCTCGCTGGCCTTGATCCTGTCCGCCTGCGCCGGGACGACGGCTGCCGCCGCTACTACGACGGTGCCACCCTCGGCCCCGGCCGTGAGCGCGGAGCCGCCCTCGACGCCTGCCCCACAGGCTGTTCCAGTGAATGTGTCGACGACGGCATCGGGCGCGGCCAGTCAACCGGCCGGCCCTATTAAGGCCACGGAGATCAAAGCGACTGTGTCGGGAGACACGGTGACGATACCTTTAAACGATGTGCAGAGTAAATGGAACACCCATTTCTTTGTGGATTTGCCGGATGGCAGGGAGAGCTTCATGGCTTACGTGCTGGACGGCAATGTCTACGTCCGTGCCAGCATCTGCCCTCCGTGCAGGGGCAAGACCTATACGCTAAGTGGAAGCACCCTAGTCTGTGACGTCTGTGCGACCACATTTAATGCTCAGACAGGCAAGGGAATAGCCGGGGCCTGCGTTAATTATCCCAAAGCAGCCGTGCAGTATGCGGTGGCAAATAATAATATAACTATGAAAGTAAGCGACCTTGAATCCGCGTACCAGACCACCTTGAAATTCCAGCGCTAGGGCTGCCGTTATAAATAGGGCCTGTGCTTTCAACAAGCACAGGCCCTATTTCATTTTAAACCCAGGTTATTTTTTCTTGATGGTTGATATTTTAAATAATTTGTACAGCCCGCAGAATCCTACTATTCCTGTTATAAGTGCTATCAGTCCCAGGACAATCAGCACTATCATAGCCACCATGCCCCAGGAGCTCTGAAAGAATATGCCCAGACCTATTAAGATGACCCCCAGTATAATCCGGATGACCCTGTCCAGAGTGCCCTCATTCCTTTCCATTTTTACCTCCTCACTGACAATTCTAGTGGCGTCGTCCGAATCGGTCAATCAGCCGCTTCTCCCACACGTGTGGCGCTTATTATCACAGGCCTGCAGTCAGTTGTGATATACTGGTAATTTGTACAAGAGAGGGAAGACTTGGCAAAGCGAGATATCCTGTCGGTAACAGATTTTACAGCGGCTGAAGTGGAACAGCTGGTCAAGAAGGCTGCGGCCTCCAAAAAGGGGCCATGGCCCCAGGCGCTGGCGGGCAAAACCGTCGCGCTGCTGTTTGAGAAGCCCTCCCTGCGCACGCGAATGAGCTTTGAGCTTGCTATACACCAGCTCGGCGGCTACTGCATCTACATGTCGCCGGAGGAGGTCGGCCTGGGCAAGCGGGAGTCCGTGCCTGACGTGGCGCATGTGCTCAGCCGCTATGTGCAGGGCATAGTCGCCCGTACCTTCCTGCACCGCACACTTGAAATGCTGGCCGAATATGCCAGCGTGCCCGTCGTTAACGCGCTTTCGGATTACGAACACCCCTGCCAGGCGCTGGGCGACCTGACCACAATTTATGAACGGAAAGGTAAATTTAAAGGCCTGAACCTGGCCTTCGTGGGCGACGGCAACAATGTTGCCAACTCGTTGCTGCTGGCTTGCTCCATGGTGGGCATTAATTTCCTCATTGCCTCGCCGCAGGAATACAGCATCAAGGACAACGTGCTGGAGGTCGCCAACAAATATGCCCAGCAAAGCGACAGCCAGATAATGCTGCTGGAGGAACCTGCCATGGCTGTCAAGGATGCCGATGTCGTTTATACGGATGTCTGGACCAGCATGGGCCAGGAAGAGGAGTACGAGCAAAGATGCATAGCTTTTGCAGATTATCAGGTGAACGATAAGCTGCTTTCTTATGCCAGGAAGGATGCCATCGTCATGCATCCCCTGCCGGCCCATCACGGCGAAGAGGTGGCAGTGGGCATTGTGGACCGCTACCGCTCCGTCATCTTCGATCAGGCAGAAAACCGCCTGCATTTGCAGCGCACATTGCTGGCAGAGCTGTTTAAATAACGGAAGGCTGTCCTGCTCCAAATCTCCGTACTTTTACGTATTAAATATTAAGGCCTTTATTTGCTAGAATTGGGTGGATAAAAAATGAATCCCATTGTTACCATAGTCGGCCGCCCCAACGTGGGCAAGTCGACCCTGTTTAATCGCATAGCCGGCGCGCCGATCGCCATAGTGGAGGACCATCCGGGGACCACGCGTGACCGCGTCTTCGCCGATGTCGATGTCCTCGGCCGCCAGATTGCACTGATAGATACCGGCGGGCTTGAGCCCGAGGCTGGCAGCGAGATGGGAAAGAAGATCAACAGGCAAATACAGGCGGCTATGGCCGAATCGGATGCCGTCATCTTTGTGGTGGATGTCAGGGACGGTCTTATCTCAGCCGACCGTGAGATTGCCGACAGCCTGCGTAAGCTGGGCAAACCCATTGTGCTGGCTGCCAACAAGGCTGAGACTGAGAAGCTTAAGGAATCCAGCGCCGAGTTCTATGCCCTGGGCCTGGGAGATCCCCTGGCCGTCAGCGCCCATCACGGCAAGGGCATTAATGAGCTGCTGGAGGCGCTATTGCAAAAGCTGCCTGAGGCGGAGGCGGAACCGGAAGAGGAAGGGGCGAGGCCCCGGCTGGCCATTGTCGGCCGTCCCAACGTTGGCAAGTCCATGCTGCTTAATGCGCTGGTAGGAAGGGAGCGCGCCATAGTGGACTCCACCGCGGGCACCACGCGTGATGCCACGGACACCATCGTCAGACATGACGGGCAGGACGTTGTTCTCATCGATACGGCCGGCATACGCAAGAGGGGCAAGGCCGGCTCCGGCCTGGAGTACTACGGCCTGGTGCGCACGCTGCGTGCCATAAACCGCTGTGATGTAGCCCTGCTGGTCATGGATGCGACCGAGTTCATAACCGCCCAGGATACACATATAGCCGGCTATATTAAGGATGCCTGCAAAGGCATCGTCCTGCTGGTGAACAAGTGGGACCTGGCAGATGATGACCTGCGTGACGAATACGTGGCCGAGATCGACCGCCGTATGAAGTTCGTAGCGCATGCGCCAGTGCTGTTTGTGTCCGCATTGACCGGCCTGGCCGTTAAAAAAATCATTCCTGTGGCACTGGAAGCCTGGGGCGAGAGGCAGAAACAGCTGCCCGACCCGGTCATAGATAAGCTCATTCACACCGCGGTGCAATCGCACGCCCCTCCTCCCAAGGGGACCAGGCGGCTGGAGGTCTTCAGGGCCTACCAAGGTGGCACTAATCCGCCCTCCTTCACATTTTTAGTCAATGACCCGAAGCTGGTACACTTTTCCTATGAGCGCTACCTGGAAAATAAGCTGCGCCAGACCTTCGGCTTTTCTGGCACATCGCTCAAGCTGCTGTTCAAGAAGACCTCTAAGAGGTCAAGCATTTCCGGAGGCAAAATATCATGATTTTCGCCATTAAGTTCGCGGCCATTGCCGTTGCATCCTACCTGCTGGGCGCCATACCCTTTGGACTTATTCTCAGCAAGAAATTGGCCAACGTGGATATAACCAGGTGCGGCAGCGGCAATATCGGCTGTACCAATGTCTTTCGCGTGCTGGGCGCCAAGCTGGGACTGATGACCATGGTGCTCGATGTGGGAAAAGCTGCGCTGGCCGTTGGGCTCTCAATGCTAATTATCGGCAGTGACCCCCTGACGGTGGCCGGCTTCGATATACATGTACAGGCTGCCCAGATACTTGCTGCGCTGATGGCCATGGTGGGACACAACTGGTCTGTCTATATCAAATTTAAGGGCGGCAAGGGGGTGGCCACCTTTATGGGCGGGTTACTGGTCATCAACTGGGTGGTGGCAGTGCTGGCCTTCCTGGTGGGTCTGGCGGTGGCATTGATCACCAGATATGTCTCGCTGGGCTCGATCCTGGCTTCAGTGGTCGCCTTTTGCATCTTTGTAGCCTTTGCTGCGCTGGCCTTCATCAATCCGATTTTTCTGCTTTACGGGCTGGCCGCGGCCGCGCTCATAATTTACCAGCACCGGACAAATATCATGCGCCTGCAGGCAGGCACTGAAAACAAGCTGGGCGATAAGAGCGCCAGGATAAAGTAACCTTCGGCTGCTAATTAAGGTGCTGCAGCAGGTCGTCATCCGGCCGTGAGTGGGTATCGGACTTTGGCAAGCTCTCCAGCAACTCCTCGAAAAGCTTCTGCTGTCTCTGGTCCAGCTTATCGGGCGTGAGAAGCTTAACGATCACTAGCTGGTCTCCGCGGCTTCTGGAGTTCACCTTCTGGAAGCCTTTGTCTTTAATGCGAAAGACTTTTCCATGCTGCGTTCCTGCCGGTATCTTGAGCGTGAAGTTGCCGTCCATGGTGGGTATTTCCATGCTGCAGCCCAGTGCTGCTTGCGCAACGTTGAGCGGCAGAGCCATGATTATGTCGGAGCGTTTGCGCAGGAAAAACTTGTGCGGCTTGATCTCAAAGCGGATATACAGGTCGCCGGGTGAGCCGCCGTAATATCCCGCTTCCCCCTCGTGTCCCAGCCTCATCTGGCTTTCTTCGTCAACACCGGGGGGAATGCTGATGGAAAGCTTGTGTCTGACTTTCTCCCTGCCCTGCCCTTTGCAATGCGGGCAAGGGGTTATGATGATCGTACCCTGCCCTCCGCAGGCGGGGCAGGTGGATGTCTGCACGAAGCGGCCGAATATGCTTTGCTGGCTGCGGCGGACCTGTCCGCTGCCGTTACACTCGGGGCATTTCTCCGGGTTCGTACCGGGTTTGCTGCCCACGCCTTTGCATACGCTGCACAGCTGGACCCTGTTGATCTCGATCTCGCGGTTGATCCCTGAGTAAGCTTCCTCGAAGGTAAGTGAGACCCTGGCGACCAGGTCGGAGCCTTTGCGCGGCGAGCGTCGCTGCGCCGTGGGGCCGGCCCCGCCGAAGAAGGCTTCGAAGATATCACCCAGACCGCCGAACTCGAAGGTATCAAATCCCATTCCCTGGCCGCCATCGCCAGGAATACGGCCGTAGCGGTCATAATAGGAGCGCTTTTGCGAGTCGGAGAGCACCTCGTAGGCCTCGTTTATCTCCTTGAACTTCTCATCGGCCCCCGCGCTGTTATTGCGGTCGGGATGGTATTCCATGGCCAGCTTGCGGAAGGCCCTTTTAATCTGCTCATCGCTGGCATTCCTGGGCAGGCCGAGTATTTCATAGTAGTCCTTGGTCGATGCCATATTAAAAAAACCTCAATTTCTCAGTATAAACAATTGCAGCTTGCATTATCAAATTTTAAATACGGCCTCTGCGTACGGGCGGATAAATTGGACGGGCGGACGGAATTCTCTCATTTTCACAATTTTGGCCCAAGTAGTATGATTACAAAGGCGCCATGAAGGAAAAGATCAGAGAGGCCCTCGCATCGCGGCAAAAGCGGGTGATCTGCGATCCCAGCCTGACCGAGTCCGCAGTCCTGCTGCCTGTATTCGAGAAAGACGGCAAGTGCTATATACTGTTTACCCGGCGCACCTCCCACCTGGCGCACCATCAGGGCCAGATATCCTTTCCCGGCGGCGGAAAGCATAAAGCCGATAAGTCGCTCCTGGAGACTGCCCTGCGTGAGAGCCATGAGGAGATAGGGCTTAAGGAGAAGGATGTCGAGATACTGGGAGAGCTGGACGATGCTGTAACCACCACATCTTCCTATCATATTACCCCCTTCGTCGGGCTGATCCCTTATCCCTATGAGTTCAAGAAGGATGACTTCGAAGTGGAAGAAATCTTCGACCTGCCGCTGGAAGGCCTGATGAACAAGGCTGTGCAAAAGCGTGAGGATATGATCATAGGCGACAAGACAATCAATGTATACACATTTGAGCTTGATGGCCGGGTCGTCTGGGGTGCCACAGCCTGGATTCTGCACCAGTTTTTAGAGATACTGCGGTCTGTGAGTGGAGCCCACTCGAAGAATTAGCTTTTGGCCTCTTTGGTTTCTTTGGCCTCAATTTTCTTGGGGTCAGTCTTAGCTTTCACCTTGATCCTCTTCGGCTTGATTTCCTCTGCCCTGGGAATCTCCAGCATAAGCATGCCGTTATCCACTGTGGCTACGGCCCCATCTATTTTCAGGCCACGGGGAAGCGCTACCGTGCCCCTGTCACCGCTCTACATATTAATATTATAAAACATAAAATAATTTGTCAAGTCTTATAATATATTATGTCAGTAAACATTGAGGGATTTTGACATAAAGCTATAATAAGTTTATAATCCTGTGCAGGAGTTGAAATGGCAGGAAAAGATTACTACAGCATACTCGGTGTACCCAGGAATGCGCCTGACAAGGATATAAAGTCGGCTTACCGCAGGCTGGCCCGCAAGTTCCACCCCGATGTGAACCCGGGCGACAAGTCGGCGGAGGCCCGCTTCAAGGAGATCAACGAGGCCTACGAGGTGCTCTCGGACGCCGACAAGCGAAAGAAATACGACCAGTTCGGCTCGGACTTTGATAATGCCGAGGCCTTCGCCCGCGCCCAGCAACAGGCCAGGCAGCAATACGGCGGCGGTTACGGAAGGCCGGGCGGCCAGCCATTCAGCACCTTTGAGACCTCCGATATGGGTGACCTTAACGAGGTCTTTGAAAGCCTGTTCCGCGGCTTCGGCGCCAGCGGCGCCCGCACAGGAACGCGCCGGGCCAGGAAAGGCCAGGACCTTGAACACACCATCGAGCTCAACCTGGACGAGGCCTTTAATGGTGCCAAACGGGTGCTGGAGTTGCAATCGGAGCAGCCCTGCACGACCTGCGGCGGAACGGGCCGCGTAAAGAACGGGGTCTGCCCGCAGTGCCGGGGCGCCGGCAGGATAGTCAGGCCGCGCAGGCTGGAGGTGAAGATACCACCCGGAGTGAAGGTAGGGTCCCGGGTTCGGATAGCCGGGGAGGGCAATCCCGGCATGGGCGGGCCCAACGGCGACCTTTACCTTATCATCAAGGTGGCTACTCATCCCATGTTCAAGCGTGAGGGCGATGACCTGCTGGTTGACGTACCGGTGGCGCTGACCACGGCCGTGCTGGGTGGTGAGGTCCAGGTGCCCACGCTCAAAGGCGGCAAGCTGGCTCTCAAGGTTCCGCCCGAAACGCAGAACGGCAAGGTATTCCGCCTTACCGGCCAGGGCATGCCCCGCCTGAACGATAACCGGCGCGGCGATATGCTTGCCAGGGTGGTCGTCACCCTGCCGGTGAAGTTGTCCGAGAAGGAAAGGAGCCTCTTTGAGCAGCTGAAAAATTTGAGGCCTAATTAGTATTGAACACGAATCTATGAGGTGATAAGATAAAATGCCTCGTGAAGTATATGAACCGAAGTACGTGATAAGCATCGCCGCCCGCATACTGGGCTGCGAGGTCCACACGCTGCGGTACTACGAGAAGCTGGGCCTGGTCAGACCCTACCGCTCACAGGGCAACATCCGTTACTATTCCGAAGCCGATATCGATAAGCTGCGCCATATAAAGGTGCTGATGGATGATATGGGCATTAACATGGCTGGGGTTGAGGTGGTGTTGAAGCTCGGTGAGAGGATGGCCGAGCTGCAGCGCAGGATCGACAGCCTGGAGTCGGAGCTGGACAAGCTTAAACCGGCTCACAGGGACACAAGGAAAGTTAAATCAGGAGGTTAATTTGGCTGAGGCCAGGACAGACATCGCCCCTGCCGGATGGCAGGTAACTGCAACCACGCTTTACTGCGATATGGTGGACGAGAACGTGACCATCATGGTCAACCGTGACTGGTCATGCCGGTGTACGTGGTGGAGCAAATACAAGAGCGTGGCTCAGCAGGATCCGCGGCACAAATTCGGCAAACAATTGAAGGTTAAAATCGGACAGTGCCGGGGGCCGGACTGTGACTATGTCCTGGGCTATCGGGACAAGCTGATAGCAGAGGAAACAGCCATTAAAAAATAAACTATGAGACAGGAAAGATTTACCGAACAGGCGCAGGAAGTTCTGGGAGCTTCGCAGCAGTTGGTCAGCCGCTTCCGCAACTCCATGTGGGATGTGGAGCACATTTTTCTGGCGCTGCTGGAGCAGCAGGATGGACTGGCCGCAGAGATACTCAAGAGGTTGAACGTCAACCTCACAGCTATGAAAAAGCGTGTGGCGGATATCCTGGACAACTACCCCAAGATAACAGAGCCGCCCAAGAGCTCCATTGGCGGAATACAGATATATCCCACGCCGCGTGTGGCGCAGGTGCTGCAGGCAGCGGTGGGCGAGGCCGACCGCCTTAACGATGAATATGTGGGCGTTGAACATCTGCTCATCGCCATTGCCAGCGAAGGCGGCGGCGACGCCGTGAGCGTGCTCAAGGAGTTCGGCATCGACCAGGAGAAGATATACCAGGCGTTGCTTAATATCCGCGGCAGCCACCGGGTCGACGACCCGCGCGCCGAGACCAAGTATAGGAGCCTGGAGAAATACGGGCGCGATCTGACGCAGCTGGCCCGTGAAAATAAGCTGGACCCCGTCATCGAGCGCGAGGATGAAATAAAGCGCGTTATGCAGGTGCTGATCAGGCGCACCAAGAACAACCCTGTGCTCATCGGCGAAGCCGGCGTTGGCAAGACGGCCGTTGCCGAGGGCCTGGCCCAGAAGATAGTGGCCGGCGATGTGCCGGACTCACTGAAAGGCCGCAAGGTTATAGCCCTGGACATGGGCGCACTGGTGGCCGGCAGCAAGTTCCGCGGCGAGTTCGAGGAACGGCTCAAGGCCGTGATGGACGAGGTGCGGCAGGCCAGGGGTGAAGTCATACTCTTCATCGACGAGATGCATACTGTGGTGGGAGCGGGCGCCGCCGAGGGCGCCATTGACGCCAGCAACATGCTCAAGCCGGCTCTAGCCAGGGGTGAGCTGCAGTGCGTTGGCGCTACTACGCTGGATGAATACCGTAAGCATATAGAGACGGATAAGGCGCTGGAGCGCAGGCTGCAACCCGTTTTCGTAGGCGAGCCAGGCGTCGAAGCTACGGTGGACATGCTGCGCGGGCTCAGGCCGCGCTATGAAGCGCACCACAACGTAAAGATATCGGATGAAGCGCTGACAGCGGCGGCTGAGCTTAGCAAACGCTATATAGCCGACCGCTTCCTGCCGGACAAGGCCATCGACCTGATAGACGAGGCGGCCTCCAAGATGCGCATTGACATGGAGAGTGCGCCTCCCGAGGTCAAGCAGCTTGAGCAGAAGATACAGCAGCTGCGTGACGAGGAAGCCGCTGCTTCTCAGCGCAGCGACTATCAGAAGGCTGCCGAGCTTAAAGCCGAGAAATTGCGCCTGGAGGAAGGATATAACAAGGCCAGGGACAAGTGGCTTCAAGAGAAGAAGATTGACAACGAGGTGGACGCAGACACCATCGCCGAGCTGATCGCCAAGCAGACCGGCATACCTGTTTCCAGGATGCTGGAGGGCGAGAAGGAAAAGCTGGTGCACATGGAGGAGCGTCTGCACGAGCGAATAGTCAACCAGGAGGAGGCCATTGCAGCTGTTTCCGAGGCTGTGAGGCGCGGGCGCGCCGGCCTGCGCGACCCCAAGCGGCCGATAGGCAGCTTTATCTTCCTGGGCCCGACGGGCGTGGGCAAGACCGAGCTGGCCAAGGCGCTGGCGCAGTTCCTGTTTGACGATGAAGACGCCATGATACGCATCGATATGTCCGAGTACATGCAGGAGCATACCGTCTCCAGGCTGATCGGCGCACCGCCGGGCTATGTTGGTTACGAGGAGTCCGGGCAGCTTACCGAGGCCGTGCGCAGGCGTCCCTTCCGGGTGATACTCTTCGACGAGATAGAGAAGGCGCATCCGGATGTTTTCAACATCCTTCTTCAGATATTGGAGGACGGCAGGCTGACGGACGGCCATGGCCACACCGTGAGCTTCAAGGAGACGGTGGTCATCATGACCAGCAACCTGGGCATGAAAGAGTTCAGGTCCCAGGCCAGGCGCATGGTGGGCTTCAACGTCCCGCAGGAAAAAGAGGACAAGGACGAGTGGCTCAAGATCAAGGCCGTAATCGAGGCTGACCTCAAGAAGACCTTCCGGCCGGAGTTCCTTAACAGGATCGATGACATCATCATCTTCCACCCGCTGACTGAGGCCAACCTGAAGCAGATCGTGGACTTGCTGGTCAAGGAGGTCGAGAAGCTGCTGGCCGACCGCGATATCGTGCTGGAGCTGACCGACGAGGCCAGGGAATGGGTCTTCCGCAAGGAATACGACCCTGAGTACGGCGCCAGGCCGTTGCGGCGTGCCATACAGCGCTACATCGAGAATCCGCTCTCCGGCAAGATAATCTCAGGCGAGATCAAGGACGGCGACCGCGTAAGAATCGACGTGGACAAAGGCGCCCTGGCATTTAACGTGCTCAGCGGCGCCGGCGTCGCCGCCGACCCCGGCAGCGAGGAGGATTCCCAGGCCGGGACGAAGAAGAAAAAGAAGGGCAAGACCGCCAAATAAGTGACTAACTCCTCCGTCGTACACTTCGGAAAAGGGCGCCGATATTCACCTCGGGCTTATATAATCGGTGCTGTCTCAGCAGTTATCACCGTTGCGATGTGTGCCCTGATAGGGGTTTACTGGCAGGAGATAATCAAGTTTTCCAGGTACGGCTACATCGGCGTTTTTGTCATTAGCTTCCTGGCCGGCGTGACTGTTTTCATACCTGTTCCCAGCGTATTTATTGTATTTACCCTGGGAGCGGTGCTAAATCCCATACTGGTAGGGCTGATTGCCGGGGTGGGCGAGGCAGTGGGCAGCATGGGAGTCTATTTGACAGGCATAGGCAATGCCAGGGCTTTCCACTCCTTTGAGCACGGGGTGGTGGCAAAGTTCCGCTACTGGATTACCACCCGCGGCGCGCTGTCCGTCTTTGCCATGTCCGCAGTTTTCAACCCTCTTTTCTACCCGTTCACAGCCGTTGCCGGCATGATGCACTTTGGCTGGTGGCGCTTCTTTATACTCTGCCTCGCGGGCAAGTGCCTTAAAAACGTCCTGGTGGCCGGTGCGGGCTTTTACGGCATCGAGGCGCTGATGCATATTTTTGGAGGACGTCTGCCATGGTCGTAAAAAGCAAGATGCCCATGCCGCCGCCGCGCAGCTGGTATATAGCGCTGCTGCTGTCGATTTTCCTGGGATGGTTTGGCGCCGACAGGTTCTACATCTGCCGTCCCAAGGGCGCCTGGATGAAGCTTTGCACCTTTGGAGGGCTGGGCATCTGGTGGCTGAGCGATATAATCCTGATCGCCGCCGAGTACCGCAAGGACCGTTGGTACCGTCCGCTGGTTCACGAGTGGCGCCCTAGGGGCTGACTCCGATTTGAGTTTTGGACGGCTTTTTGCTAGATTAATAACTTGTTTATGGGCCTGTAGCTCAATTGGGAGAGCGTCTGACTGGCAGTCAGAAGGTAAGGGGTTCGAATCCCCTCAGGTCCACCATCCATCGTAAAACTGATACCATTTGGGACAGCTCCCGAACCGACTATCTGGTTTCTCTTTGCACGGGCTTTCGGCTCCATTCCATATTAATCAAGTCCACTGCAAAATAAGAAATTGCCAAGGCAATGAAACAGGCCGGGGCTGTGCACCGGCCTGTTGATTAATCCTGTAATCCGTAACGGGTTAAACGGCCTGTCTTCTTCTTGTAAAATAAACAATGCCTGCTATGGAAATAAAGATCATTGCTATGCTAATGTAGAGGATGATGTTAGGGTCGCTTTCCACTGTGAAGCTGCCGGCTGATACCCCGCCGACGTACACAGAATAGGCGCCGGGCTCATTGCGGCTGAGGGTAAAGGTGACAGGGGCGCTGGAGCCGCTGTTGACGGTAATGCCCTGGCTGGCCTCTTCCTGCCCGTTGACGTAGAGCTTCACCAGCATGGAGCCGTTGCCTGTGCCCTGATTTGCCACATTAGCCGTTACCGTGACAATCTCCCCCGGTCCAACTCTGGAGGCTGACACTGTTGCACTGGCTACCCTTAAATTGGCCAGGTTCACCGGACCCTGCGGCACTGTCGGTGCAGATATGGTACCGGATGATCGCGACCCGGTACCTATCAAGTTGCTGGCAAAACTGGCACTGATGGTGTGGTCGGCAGTAACGTTGGTAAAAGTGTAAGTAGAGACCGCACCTACAGAAATCCCATCGACTAAAACATCCGCAACACGGTAGCCTGCATTGGCCGTGATGGTGAAGGCCTGGCTCGCGCCCACATTGACCGTGACCCTGCCTGCGGGTGATATCGATCCATTGGCGCCGGCTGTAGCGTTGATTATGCGGGTATCCGGCGCAGGTGGAATGTATGGGCTGCCCGTGACATAGACATGGTCTTGGCTGGTGGCCGGGCTGACCAGGTTGTAGGCATAAGAAGCGAAGGCGACATAGCGCCCATCGGCGCTGATGCATGGAGAATAGCTATCGTTATCACCCTGAACACCACTGGCATTGGCGCTGACCAGAGTGGTCGTGCCGGTCTGCATATCGCGCATAAAGACCTGTTCGCCGCTGGTGGCCGGGCTGACCAGGTCGCTGGCTTCAGAACTGAAGGTGATATAGCGACCGTCGGCGCTAATGATTGAACGATAGCTATCGTTATCACCCTCAACGCCGACGGTATTGGCGCTGACCAGCGTGGTCGTGCCTGTCTGCATATCGCGCATAAAGACATTCTGGCGGCTGGTGGCCGGGCTGACCAGGTTGGTCGCACGGGAATGGAAGGTGACATAGCGCCCGTTCGCGCTGATGCTTGAGCTATAGCTTTCGGCATTGCCCTGGACGCCGCTGGCATTGGCGCTGACCAGCGTGGTCGTGCCTGTCTGCATATCGCGCATAAAGACTTGTTGACCGCTGGTGGCCGGGCTGACCAGGTTGGTGGCTTCAGAATAGAAGATGATATAGCGGCCGTCGGCGCTGATTCTTGGTCTCTCGCTGCTTTTATTGCCCTGGATGCCGCCGGCATCGGCGCTGACCAGCCTGGTAGTCCCGGTCTGCATATCGCGCACAAAGACCTGCTGGCCGCTGGTGGCCGGGCTGACCAGGTTGGTCGCATGGGAATAGAAGGTGACATAGCGCCCGTCGGCGCTGATTCTTGCTTCGTAGCTACCGTTATTGCCTTGGACGCCGCTGGCATTCGCGCTGACCAGCGTGGTCGTGCCGGTCTGCCTGTCGCGCCTAAATATCTGGTAACCGCTGGTAGCCGGGCTGACCAGGTCGGTGGCGTCAGAATAGAAGGCGATATAGCGACCAGCGGCGCTGATGTCTGGTTCGTAGCTATCGGAGTTGCCCTGGGTACCGCCGGCATTGGCGCTGGCCAGCGTGGTCGTGCCGGTCAGCCTGTCGCGCACAAATATCTGGTAACTGTCAGTGGCCGGGCTGACCAGGTTGCTGGCCGCAGAGCCGAAAGTGACATAGCGCCCGTCGGCGCTGATGGCTGGATCGTAGCTGTAGCTATCACCCGGAACGCCGTTGGAACTTACGCTGACCAATTCCATGCCGGTAAAAGCCAGGACAGCCTGAATTCCAAAGACCAGGGAAAGTAGTATCACAGTAATAGAAAGAATCAGCGATCTTTTCATACTCCACTAACCTCCGCGTAACAACACAAAAAATTTATCATTTTTCCTGAGAGTCGTCAAGGCGCATATCCAATTATATTTTGGCAGTAAGCAAAACAGCCATGGTACCAGAATGCATCGGGTGTCTTTAAAGATGATCACGGCTGGCAGAATGTGCACTATCTGCACGGGCGTATATATTAATCCTGTTACCAGTTACCAGATGCCGGACAGCCGGGTTTTATCGGGATAAGTGCGTTGACTCAACTTGCCACACCAATCAATTCTCTTAGCCTAATATACACCATTAAAGACAGTTCCGGAATTCACTTTTACCCCGCTTTATTTCTAACCGCCAATTTCAGTTATTGGTTTTGCACCCGTAATGTACTTTTGCTATATTTGATTATTCCTTCCATTCATTGTCATTTCATTTTGTCAAAATGCGTAGTGGTACAGGCAAACTAGCATGAAATGGCACAATCTAAAGGTTGAAGAAGCGTTATCAAGGCTAGGGTCCAGCCGGGCCGGCCTATCAGAGGATGAAGCCCTCAAACGTCTCAGCCAGTATGGCCCTAACGCACTTACGGAAAAGGGCAAAACACATCCCTTAATTGTATTTCTGCGCCAGTTTGCCAGTCCCCTAATTTATATCCTGCTCGTCGCCGTTCTTGTTGAGATATTCATAATGCAAAAACCAACAGACGCGCTGGTTATCCTGGCGGTGTTAACCATTAATGCCATAATCGGTTTCATACAGGAGAGCCGTGCTGAGCAGGCTATAGAGGCGCTTAAAAAACTGATTGTTCCACATGCGCGTGCATTACGTGGAGGTGCAGTGACCGATATTGCCGCGGCTAACCTTGTGCCCGGTGATATCATCCTCTTGGAAGCCGGAGATAAAGTACCAGCCGATGCCAGGTTGATCGAATCAGCAAGTCTCTCTATTGATGAGTCCATTCTGACCGGAGAATCTGTGCCTGTCGAAAAATTCACTGCGTTAATAGAAGGTGAAGCAGCGGTAGCAGATATGGGTAATATGGCACATATGGGATGTATCGTGGTAAATGGACGAGGTTTTGGTGCTGTTACAGCTACGGGTATGAACACGGAAATAGGCAAGATAACTTCACAGGTTCAGGAAGTTAAACCACCGCCCACACCTCTTCAGCGGAATATATCAAAGCTCAGTAAGTATATCGGTATCATAGTGCTGTCAGTTGTTACCATATTAGTAATAATCGGATTGCTAAAAGGTTATGCGATTGATGAATTATTTGCCCTGGCAGTGGCTGCCGCCGTCTCCGCTATACCTGAAGGTCTTCCTGTAATGGTTACAGTTGTACTTGCCATGGGGATCAAGAGGATGGCTCAGAGGCATGCCCTTGTCCGTAAACTGTCGGCTGTTGAGACAATGGGTTCAGTAAGTGTTATTTGCTCGGATAAAACGGGGACCCTTACCGAGAGCGAGATGACTTTGCGGCAGCTATATATACCAGATAGGTTCGTGGAAATCACAGGGGCAGGTTACCAGACAGAAGGGGATTTTTTAATCAGCGGCAGGAAGTTGGAACCCGCTGCCGATGATAGCCTGATGCTGGCACTAAAGATCGGTTGCCTGTGCAATGATTCCATATTGAAATCAGATGGCGCAAGATACACAGTCCTGGGTGATCCGACAGAAGGAGCGTTCTTAGTTGCCGGAGTCAAAGCGGGACTGGACATAGATAATTTACATAAAGAACAAAGACGTCTGGCAGAGTTGCCTTTTTCAAGTGAAAAACGCTACATGGCAACACTGCACACCTGCCAGGACCACAGTGCCATAGTGTTTGTCAAAGGGGCCGTCGACAATGTTCTGGCAATGTGCAAGGGCATTAGATTGAACGGTGTGGGTCTGGAACTGACATCGGAAATAAAAGAAAAAATTGAAAAAGCTAACCTGGAAATGGCGTCCAAGGCACTCAGAGTAATGGTGGTGGCTTACGGTGACTGTGGGCCTGCCCCGGAACAGCTTACCCATGAACATATTAATGGGGCACTGACACTTGTTGCCCTGGCAGGCATTATCGATCCCCCCAGGGCAGAGGCAAAACAGGCTGTATCTGAATGCAAACAGGCTGGCATCAGGGTGAAAATGATTACCGGTGATCAGAAGGCGACTGCTGTAGCGATTGCCAATGAGCTTGGGCTGCCGCAGGGTGATGCACTTACAGGACTTGAACTAAATAAAATAAGCGATCAGGAATTGCATGAGCATATTGACCGGATTTCTGTCTTCGGCCGTGTTGAACCTCTGCATAAACTAAGAATAGTCAATGCTCTTAAGTCAAAAGGGCATATAGTCGCAATGACCGGCGATGGCGTTAATGACGGCCCGGCGCTGAGATCTGCCGATATCGGAATAGCCATGGGTATCAAGGGCACAGATGTTGCACGGGAAGCATCAGATATGGTTCTTACCGATGACAACTTCGCCTCAATTGTGGCTGCGGTAGAAGAAGGAAGGGTAATTTTCAACAATATTCGCCGTTCCATTTTTTATCTTCTAAGCACCAGTATGGGTGAACTGTTCACTTATATTTTGGCGGTCCTGGCAGGAATTCCATTGCCTCTTGTCGCAGTGCAGATACTCTGGATAAACCTGGTTACTGATGGTGTCTGTACGATACCTCTGGGATTGGAACCCAAGCATAGCAATGTGCTGACCGAGCCTCCAAGGCGGGCAAAGTCTGGCATATTGTATAGTGGGATGCTGACAAGGATTGCCTTCATGGCATTTATAATGTCAATGCTAACTTTTACTGTTTTTCAATGGGCGTTGCCATTGGTGGGACTTGAAAAAGCACGCACTATCGCATTTACACTTATGGTGGCAATCCAATGGTTTAATGCTTTGAATGCCCGCTCCGACAGGCAGTCCATTTTCAAAATTGGTTTTTTCAGCAACCGTATCGTGATTGGCGGCATAGCTGTTGCCATATTACTGCAGATTACAGTCATCTATTTGCCCTTTTTGCAGAATGTATTTTACACCGTCCCGCTTACTATGAGCGATTGGGGAATAATCATCCTGTTAGCAATTGGAATTTTGATACTTGAAGAATTGCGCAAACTCGTAGCACCGAAGCTATTCAGCAGGGGACTCTAATTTATTATTAAAAGCCTTCTATCATATTTATACGTTCTACTGGTATCCAACAGCGGGTTTCATTTTTGACAGACAAAACGGAGGAGGTTGTCATGCAGCTTGGTAAAAAGACCTGGCAAGTTATCGTAATCATTTTAGGCATTTTAACGTTGATTTCCATGATTTTCCCGGCCTGTCAGAAAGCTCCTGTGCCATATACTTCCACGGCGGCAACTCAATATACTGCACAGGCAAACAGCGCAGTATTGAAAGAGTTTAATTTCGCTGATGAAGAGGATTTTACCGAGACTCAGCGGGGTTTTATTGCCACACTGCCGGAGGTAAATATAAAGGCATCCGACGGAAGCACAGTATGGACGCTGACCAATTTCGACTTCCTGAAGCAAAAGGATGCTCCGCCCACGGTCAATCCGCTGCTCTGGCGAATGGCGAAGCTTAATATGAGCAACGGACTTTTCAAGGTCACCGACAACATATACCAGGTGCGCAGTTTCGATGCCTCCAATATAACTATTGTCGAGGGGGACAGTAAAATCATCGTGATAGATGCTCTCTCAGTAGCCGAAACCGCCAGGGCAGCCATTGATCTTTACTATCAGCAGCGGGGCAAGAGGCCGGTGGCAGCCGTAATTTATACACACAGCCACGTCGACCACTGGGGAGGCGTGAAGGGTATTATCTCTGATGAAGAGGTAAAATCCGGCTCCGTGAAAGTGATTGCGCCCGAAGGATTTCTTTCTGCCGCAATATCAGAAAACGCCATGGCCGGCTTTGTCATGATGCGCCGGGCGCAGTACCAGTTCGGCAATAACCTGCCCAGAGGAGAAAACGAGATGGTTGATGCCGGTATAGGAAAGGCTTATCCTTCCGGAAGCATCACCCTGATTCCACCCACTGACACAGTTAAAGCTACTGGCGAAAAATGGACCATTGACGGCGTCGATATGGTTTTTCAGCTCGTACCGGGCGCTGAAGCGCCTGCCGAGATGACAGTATATTTTCCTCAGTTCCGGGCTTTTGATGCAGCCGAGATCGCCTGCCCGCTTTTACACAATACACTCACTCCGCGCGGCGCAGAGGTACGTGATGCCTATAAATGGTCATATTATTTAAACGAGGCAATCGACCTGTACGGCGATAAGACTGACGTGATTTTTTCCCAGCATAACTGGCCCCGCTGGGGAACACAGCGAATCTTGGGCTTCCTCAAAGACCAGCGCGATATGTATAAATATCTGCACGACCAGACATTGAGGTTGATGAACGAAGGCTACACTATGAATGAAATAGCAGAAACGATCAAATTGCCTGCCAGCCTGGCAAAGCAATGGTATACGCGGAGCTATTACGGGACGGTCAGCTATAACGTTAAATCTATCTACCAGAAATACCTGGGCTGGTACGATGGAAATCCGGCTCATCTCAATCCTCTGCCACCCGTTGAATCCGGCAAGAAATATGTCGAATATATGGGAGGCCCCCAGGCAGTTATAGCCATGGCAAGAAAAGACTATGATAATGGCGAGTACCGCTGGGTAGCTCAGGTCATGAATAACGTCGTCTTCGCCTATCCTGACAACCAGGAAGCGCGCAACCTGGAGGCGGATGCGCTGGAGCAACTTGCTTATCAATCGGAATCAGGCGTATGGCGCAACTGCTACCTTACTGCTGCTTCCGAGCTGCGACAGGGAATCAACGGGACCTATAAGAAAGGCACCGCGGTGGCGGAACTGGCAAAGGCCATGACCATTCCCATGATTTTCGATATTATGGGCGTACGGCTCAATGGGCCCAAAGCAGAAGGCAAAACCATTACGGTCAACTGGAACTTCACGGACACCGGCGAAAAATACGTGCTCACACTGGAAAATTCCGTACTGGTCTATAGTTCGGGAAAGCCGGCGCCGGATGCCGATGCAACGCTAACATTGTCTCGGGCCACGCTTAACTCCATCCTGGCAGGCGAAACCACGTTCCTCAGAGAACTCATGTCCAATAATCTTGAGATCGAAGGGGATGCACTCAAGCTCAATGATTTAATGAGCCTTCAGGACAATTTCGACCCCATGTTTAACGTGGTCATGCCCTGACTTAAATATGTGTGATTGGATTCTTATTTGACCTGCGCATTTAACTTTCATTCTATATAGAACTTCCATGCACAGGCCCATTCAGCGGGATGGTTGTCCGGCGGACAGGCTATACATTGCGTTTTAATGCGGCTGTCGATGGTACAGGCAAATCTTGAGTACTCAACAATGCCTGCTGACTTACATGCATACTCCTCCAGCCTCTTGAGCTTGCGTGCCCGCTGTACGCGGCACTCCTCCATCCTGAATATGAGGCTGCCGTCCTGCCGTTCCATACGCTGCACATTTATACGAGCATATAACCTGTAGCTGAGGGCGGCTTCCAGCGCATCTATCCCTCCGGCCTCGGGCAAACGCAACAGCTGCTTTATTCCATAAGCTTCAACCGGCGAGAATTTTGTCCAGCAGGTGTCGTTGCATCTCTTGGCAGTGAACATCTCCTGACGTTGCTCAACTGTCTGGAACCAGATACCATCCGCAGCCAGCCAGTTGGCAGCAATGCTGTCGGCAAGGGCCTCCATTTTCTTTCTGGGAAATCGTGCCAGGCTGCCCGGAAGACCATCCTCCAGTTCAAAGCCCAGCGTATCCGAAAGGCGTTTCATAAGGATTGGATAGAACTTCTGGAATACTATTGCTTCTGTTTTCAATGCCTCCTCCAGCCCCAGCTGGTAGTTGACTTCATTGAACCACAGGCCGTAATGAAGGGCGCTGCGCCTGAAGAAGTCTATAGTCAACCTGGCCAGCTCTTTATCGTTTAGTCCTTGCATTGCTTTCCGGGTACTCATGTATCCTCCTTAGCCGTGTGCTGCGAGACGTATAACTGGCATGATAGTGGAATTATATGCTTGTATCTCCGGCGGCATCAATAAATGACACCGGCCTTAATGTGACAAGGAGAGAATGCTGGACGCGTAGGATATAATCTAAGCCAAACGCTGTATTTTATGCACGTCCGGAATAATAAAATTTCAACACGGAGCTCAGACCCATGCAAGAACAAGAAGTAGCCCGTATCAAGCTGGCGGCCAGGACCGAGTTTTTGCCGGCTGCCATCGCCTTCGTAAGGGATGCCTCTGCCACGCTGGGCCTTCCCAAATCCGATGCCGGCAGGCTCGAGCTGGTTGTAGAGGAAGCTTGCATGAACGTCATAGAGCATGCCTTCGAGCCGGATGAACAGGGATTTTTCGATATCGTCATAATCAGGAAGCCCGGGCAGGTCATGGTGGCGGTCGAGGACAGCGGGCTGCCCTTTGATTTCAGAAAGATCGATAGCGAGAAGGAGCCCGGCCTGGGCACCATACTGATGAAAGCCTTCGCCGATGAGATTCACTTCCTCAACCTTGGCCGCGGCGGCAAGCGGGTCGAGCTCATCAAGAACCTGCCCTACAAAGATGTTGATGCCTATCTAACGGAAGACGAGAAAAAGGAGTCTCCGCCTGCGGCTCCGGCTAAAGAGGACATTGAGATCACCTTGAGGCTGATGAAGCCGGACGATGCTGTTAGCCTGGCCCGCTGCGTTTACCGCTGCTACGGGTACACCTATTCCAACGGCGATGTTTATTTCCCCGACCGCATGAAGGAGCTGCTGGAAAGCGGCCTGCTTATCTCTCACATTGCTTTAAATCCTGAGGGCGAGGTCATAGGCCACTCGGCCATACGCAAAGATTATCCGCAAGCCATGGTGGCTGAAAGGGGTCAGGCGGTGGTCGATCCCCGCTACAGGGGCCACGGCCTTTTAAACAATCTGCTCAGCGCCGTCATGAAAAATGCCAAGAGGCTGGGGATGTACGGCACTTACAGCGAAGGCGTGACCATTCATACATTCAGCCAAAAGGCGGCGCTGGCCATCGGGGGAAAAGAGACGGGCATTCTCCTGGGATTTACACCGGCCAGCATGTTCTTTAAGAAAATACAGGAAGGCGAGCGGGAGCAACGCCAGGCCATCGTCCTGATGTACACCAGGCTCAACGACGAGCCGCAGCGGGACGTGTACCCGCCTTTCCACCATGAAGGAATCATCCGCCGGATATATGAGTTGAATAATTACAAAAGGACCGTTAAAGGTGCCGCTGATGCAGGGGAGCAGCCTGAGCTACCCCCGGCTTCCCAGGTTGATGTCAGCATACAGTCCGATGCCAGCCGGGCCTTTATGCATGTCGCTCAGTTCGGTGATGACCTGGTTGAGCTGGTTAAATTCCGTTTGCGTGAGCTCTGCCTGAGGCGTATCGATTGCATCTACCTGGACCTGCCCCTGTCCAATCCGGGCGCGCAGAGGTTCTGTGCCAACCTGGAGATGCTGGGCTTTTTCTTCGGCGGCATAATACCGGAGCTGTATGACGGCGACGTCCTGCGGCTGCAGTACCTCAATAACGTGGATTTCGACCCGGGTAAAATCGAGGTTGCTTCGGACTTCGGCAAGGAAATGCTCAGCTACGTACTTAAAGCCAGGGCAGCATAGCCAGCTTCACGCACTATGATAATAAGTTAAAAGCCTCGTTCGATGCCGTAAATTGAATTTGCTCTCGAATAAGGCCTTACGCAACCAGTAGTTGGTTCGTATACTCCTCTAATATTCTGGATGGGTTGGATTTTAATGTGCGACTCTTGAGGAGATAAATAGAAAGAAAAATTTAGCATATCCTTACCTGGGCTAATTAAATGGATGTAGTATGTACCTGACGCCATATTAGGGGCTCTAAAAAATACAGTACACGACTTTTCTCTTTCTTTTTCACCCTCCCCGATTTTTATTGCTGTTTTTTCCTGTAACATAGTAGGTGAATCACTCCACCATAGTTCAAATTTACCTGAGTATCCGTGAGGTTCCTCGACAATATATGTATATCCAAATACTGAAGAATATTTATTGCCGGGAATAGTGAACTGTACTAAGGTATTTGGTGGTCCACAGGAGGGTGTAATCCACAAGTCTGGTGGGCTAAATCTGCCTTGCGCTATGGGGGCAGCCGTCACCTGTATTGAAGATAAAAGGAGTACGATAATTAAGGCAGAAATTATTATAGCCATGGTGTATGGTAATAGTTTTCGATATTTTCGGACTAGGATTAATTCTTTCATAGCTGTGACGAGTAATTTATGACCCAAACATATAAACTAGAAGAACAAAATATGTATGCGTTATTATAATCCTGGCAGTCAAGTATCAGAATGGGGCTAGCTGATAAGAAAGCAATTAGCGCGTCATCTGGACGCGTCAAATAGCGAGGGGTTGGATTTTATTACGGAACCGGTTACCCAGCCGGTCAGACGTTCCAGCGAAGGCTCCAGTTTGATCCACGAACGAAGTATAAGTTCTATCCCGGGCTGAAGCGCCCTGACCAGTGGGTTGACCGCTACGGACAGCGGCTCGAACAGCCAGGCCAGCAGCCAGGACAAAGGGCTTAGCAGGCAGGCCAGCCCGTAGAAAAAGGCCAGGCTTGCCCCGTAACACCCGTTTACCTTTGGCCACCCTGCATGTTTTTCCGGGCCGAAGCGTGCGTGCTCCCAGTTATAGTAATACCTGTGGAACATCTTGACCCATGTAACCAGAACAGTCGGCTTCCGGCTTATGGCATGCAGCATGCTTTGCACCAGTGGCGATGAGACGTGGGTCAGGACCCCTGGCCCGAACTGGTAGTTCACCCGGTCCTTTAACTCCCGGCGGTCGTGGCTTTCCTGTGCCTTACGCAGGTTATACCTGCCGCTGCAGGTGATGCTCCACTGGATAAGCGGGTGTGCCTTTATCCTCTGGTCATATCGCTTGAGGAACCCGGCGGATGTATCTCCGGACTTGAGCGCCTGAATGGCCACATCGGCAGCGATCTCGGCTGAAAACCAGGCGGCCGGCACGCCGTCGCACAGGCCGGTGCTCTCCAGCCCGGCCGCGTCTCCCACCAGCAGCATGCCATCGGTGAAGTTGGGCATATTGCGCAGCTTTTCGTCCAGCCCTACGAATATCTCGAACCCCTCGAACATCCTGGCCCTCAGTTCCACCCTGGGGGCGATCTCATCCCGCCACCAGGGGAGCTGTGAAGTGATATTGCTGTGATACTCGTCAAACAGCTTTCTCAGGTTCGGCACCTGGGCGCCTTCCAGCGCCAGGCACTGGTCCTGCATCCAGTGTATGCTGTTCCGGTAAGGCCAGCTCATCAGGCCATTGCCGTGGCCCAGGGGCGGGGCTATCATCTGCTCGTCGAAGCCCCAGCAGAAACGCAGGGAATATCCAAAGACCCGGTCTATCACGTCCCGTGGACATTCATAGTCATAGGTATCAGCCAGCGAGATGACTTCAGGGGGATACCTCCGCCTGATGCCGGCCCTGACTGCCAGTATTCCTTGCGAGCCCTCGCAATCTATTACGAGCCTGGCGCCTATCCTTTCGTCTTTTTCAGTGACGACTCCCCTGACCTGCCCTCCTTCCTGAATAATATCCACAACCGTGGTTGAAGTCATCAGATGAACTCCGCTTTCCAGGGCCTGCTGCACTTCCCAGGCGATGAACGGCCTGCAGTAGGCGTTGTAGCCGAAGGCGAATACGGGTGAGAACGGCCGGGGTATCCTCAACTCTATGATATCCATGTCCCCGGCCTTGATATCGTAAATGACGTAGTTCCTGATGCCGTCCACAGGCCTTTCAACGGGCGGATTGCCGTCCCTGATGAAGGCAGGGCCGAACAGGAAGCCATAAACGGGGATGGTTAGCCCCGAGACGACCTTTTCACCCGGGTTCTCCGACCTTTCCAGCAGCAGCGTCTTCAGGCCTGCTTCTGCGCACTTTTTGGCTGCCACAGGGCCGGCAAAACCGGCCCCCACCACAATCACATCGTATCCCTGCTGCATGCTCTAGCCCCAGTCGCTCCTGTACCCCGTACCGCCCGGCGGCCAGGAGAAGTCTATCGCCCCGTCTGCGCAGACGTACCAGCAGGAGGCGCATTCCATGCACTCGTCCAGGCTTGTAATGCTTGCCAGCCTGTTCTCTATCTCGAAACAATGGCCCAGGCATACCTTGAGGCAGTTGCCGCAACCGGAGCACTTGGCTGCGTTAACCTTGATGAAATCACCCGTCCGGCCCACCCACTCCACACCGGGGAATCTCTCGGATCTTCTTCCACTCATCTGATCATTTATGGTCTTTGAATATGACAGAGATACAGCCTAGCACCTTTCCTTCAGATATGGCAAGCTTGCAGACTATAACAGTGATAGTATAATTCCTGTGAACGATACCAATAGCAGGTGAGTTAGGTTTACATGCCTATAGCGAAGGTCAATGACATCAACCTGTATTACGAGGTCCAGGGCAAGGGTGAGCCGCTGGTCCTGGTGATGGGATACGGTTTCTCCTCCGGCCACTGGTTTGCCATAAGGGACAGGCTGGCAGCGAAATACCGGCTTGTATTGTTCGATAACCGCGGGACGGGTCAGAGCGATAAGCCGGACATGCCCTATACTGCGCCCATGATGGCGGCGGACATACTCGGTTTACTGGACAGGCTTGGTATCGAAAAAACAAATTTGTTCGGTGTATCGATGGGCGGGATGATTTCCCAGCAATTTGCGCTCACCTATCCGCAAAGGCTTAGCAACCTGATACTGGGCTGTACATCATGCGGAGGTCAGAAGGCCGTACAGGTCACGCCCGAAGCCCTGGCCTTCCTTTTAGACCCCGAAAGAGCCAGGCTGACAGAAGAGCAAAAGGCCAGGGATACGGTTCCCTGGCTGTGGAACAAGGACTTCGTCGATGGCCACCAGGAAGTTGTTGAGCGCTTTGTGCGCACTAATACCGATCATCCAACGCCTCCCCAGGCGCTCGCATCACAGGCCAACGTACTGCTTACCTTTGAGAGCTATGAGCGACTGCCTGAGATAAAGGCTCCCACGCTGGTGATTGCGGGCAAAGGAGACAGGCTGATTCCTTATCAGAACTCAGAGATACTGGCGTCAAGGATTCCCGGCGCCGAGCTCGTGCTGATTGAGGAGGCCGGACACGGCTTCATCACGGACTGCGCCGACCAGGCTGTCGGAGCGCTCCTCGGGTTTTTGGCAAAACATACGAAGGCTGGTTAGGATAAAAGACCGGATACTCTTTAGCAGTAATAGCTCCTCCCTGTTGTTGATCGCATAATGCCCCGGTGCTTTTTCCGCATTGGAAATGTATACTATCGGAAATATTTTAACAGGATAAGCGTAATAAATTGGATACCGCCCGTGGAGAACAAGTGATAGCGCGAATTACGCTTGCAGCCAGGATTGAACTGGTGCCGGCCGTCATGAGCTTTGTAAGGGATACCTCGCTCAGTCTGGGGCTGGATGAAAGGGAGGCTCAACGCCTGGAGCTGGTGGCTGAAGAGGCCTGCATGAATGTGATTGAACATGCCTTCAACCCGGGCGAGGCGGGCGCTTTTGACGTGATGATTCTGCGCAGGCCAGGTCAGGTGGCGGTAGTGGTGGAAGATCAGGGCTTGCCGTTTGATTTCAGCAAACTGGAGCCCGGGAAGGAGTCAGGCCTGGGCACAGCGTTGATGAAGGCCTTTACCGATGAGGTCAACTTCCTCAACCTTGGCCGGCAGGGAAAGCGTGTGGAGCTGGTAAAAAACCTTCCCTACAAGGATATAGAGGCATACGTGCCGGCAGAAGAAAAGGAGAGTGCTCTTTCATTGCCTGCTGCCAGCGCTGATACCCCCATCGTCGTGCGCCGCATGCAGCCGGAGGATGCGGTCAGCCTTGCCAGGTGCATCTATCGCTGCTATGGCTACAGCTATGGTATTGACTGGGTATATTATCCGGACAGGGTGCGCGAGCTGCTGGAAAGCGGCCTCCTGTTGTCTTATATTGCACTGAATCCTGAAGGAGAGGTGATAGGCCACATTGCTGTGCGCAGGGAGAGGCCGGACGCACACGTCGGTGAAGGGGGCCAGGCGGTGGTAGACCCACGTTATCGCGGCCTGGGTTTTCTCGGCAAGCTGGTGCTTGCCTTTGCCGAATATGCGCAGCAGCAGGGGATCTATGGTGCATACAGCGAAGCTGTAACCTTGCATCCTTTCAGCCAGAAGGCGTCACTGGCCATGGGCGGATATGAAACCGGCGTCATGATCGGCTACATACCCGGCAACATAACGTTTAAAAAGATGCGGGAGGATGGGCAGAAGCGCCAGACAGCGGTGCTTTTGTATACCAGCGGCAATGCCGAGCCCCAGCGGGACGTTTACCCTCCGTTCCATCACGAAACCATTATTCGCAAGATTTACAATAAGGGCCAGCTGAAGCGCAATATAATCAGCGCTTCGGATGCCGGTGCGCACGCAGCCCCGCCTCCCAATTCGCAGGTGGATATCAGCGTACATGCGGAACTGGGCATGGCCTTTATGAGAGTAACGCAGTTCGGATTGGATTTGCCGGAATTGATGAAGTTCCGGCTTACCGAGCTTTGCCTGAAGCGCGTAGACTGTATTTTTATTGATTTGCCGCTTTCCAACCCGGCCACACAGAAGTTTACAGCGCCGCTGGAAGCGCTTGGCTTCTTTTTCGCTGGAATTATTCCTGAGCTATCCGAAGGGGACGTTCTTCGCCTGCAATATCTGAATAACGTGGAGGCGGATGAAAATGTGCATACCGCCTCAGATTTTGGCAAAGAGCTGCTGGAATATGTAACCAGGGCCGGCCGGGGTGGCTAGCTATCTCAATTCATATAATTCAGGCCTGCGGTCCTTCAAGACGGGCATTGAGGCGCGAATTTCATCCACCCTGTCGATGTCAATAGTTGCCGTCAGCAGCTTCTCCTCCATCTCTTCCGCTTCGATAATGGTCTCTCCCCAGGGATCGATGATGGCAGAGCTGCCGAAATATGTGACCACTCCGGCCGGGCCGAGATCCTCCAGCCCCACCTGGTTAGTGGCGATGACGAACATCTGGTTTTCAATGGCGCGTGCACGCAACAATACCTTCCAGTGCTGCTGTCGCGGGTTGGGAAAAGCGGCGGGCACGAACAGGATTTTTACGCCCTTCAGCGCGTAGGTGCGGATGAAATCCGGGAAACGGATGTCGTAGCAAATCGCAAGGCCGGCATGGCCCCAGGGAGTATTGACCACACATAAAGAGTTGCCCGGCGCCAGGTGCTTGTTCTCGTGAATCAGGCTAAAAAGGTGCACCTTGCGATATACTCCGGCCCTTCTCCCCTGGGGATCGAAAAGTATTGAGGTATTGGTGACCCTGCCCCTATCGTCCATGGCAAGCATCGAGCCGTTGATCCAGATTTTGTGACGCAGGGCCAGGGCGGCGATCTTTCCCAGCACATGCTCCTGCTGGGGCGCAAGACGCTTATTGGCTTCCCAATCGAACCCGCTGGTCCACATCTCGGGGAAGCAAATCACATCGCTGCCGCGCCGGGCCGCCTCGGCGACGAATGCTTCGCCCAGCTTGAGATTTTCCTCCGGCCTGGCGCGCGTGACAGTCATTTGCGCCAGCGATACCCTCATCTCTTTCATTGTCGGGCCTGGAGATATTTTAATCCTGTCAGGGTGTATCCGGCTTTACAATTAGCTCTGCCTGCGGTAGATGGTCAGGCCTCTGTTATCCACCACGGCGATATCACCCGTCTTGCCGTTGATGTCAACGTCAACGCCGCTATTGCGCGTCATGGCCAGGTCAACAGGCACTCCCTTATGCCCGGGCGGCGAAATGTTTATGAGCCCGTCTGTCACCACTACCAGTTCACCGGTTGACCGGTTTACTCTCAAGGCGGTTCCCTCTGCCAGCGTGTGGACTGAGTCAAGCGTGGTCTTGGCATATCCGTCCCCGGAGGGCTTATAACTGTAAATGCCCGGGTCGCTGATGACAAACAGTTCGCCCGTTTCGTCATTGACATCGATATCCGAGCCGCTCTCCCACTTAATAGGCCGGGCTACTATCATTTTCATGTACTGGTCGTTTCCTATTGGCCGGTACCTTGCCACGCAATCGCCTTTGGGCAGACTATCCCGGTTGGCGAAGTCCGACTTGACGGGATAGGGGCCCTCGCCGCCGCCCTTATGGTTGAGCGCTACGAAGATATCGCCGTTGGACTGGTTTAAAGCGATGCCAAAATCACTGTGCCAGGTGCCAAACCTGTCGATGACCATTTTTTCGTAACCGCCATCCTTTTTACGAAATAGTGATAATCCCTCTGCGTCGTTTACCAGCACAACATTGCCTGTGTTTTTATTGAACACGCAGCGCGCCGCTTTCCTGCGCGCTGAAAACGTATCAAGGCTAATTTTGGTATAGCTGTCGCCGTAAGGCTGATAGAGGTCGAGCCCCTGCTCGTGAACGGCGGCAATCGTGCCGGTGTTATCGTCGATGCTGACGCAGGCTCCTCCCTGCCACGTATTAAGATCGGCAATTTTGGCCTGCTTGGTATAGTTGCCTTTGTCGTGCAGGAAGATGAACAGCCCCCCTTCATTTATTACGCATATGTTGCCGGTTTTCTGGTCTATATCAAGGCTACCCCCTCCATGCCAGGTGCTGAACGAGTCAACCAGAATGCGTTCGTACTTAGCCGACATTTAATCGCTACCTCCGCTTTTTGCCGGTCACTGATTTTACAGGCAGGTCTGCCGGGTGAAGGGGGTACAGCGCCGGCATTTGAGCTATTATAGGACTTTTTTATCAAGAGTTCTATGCATATTGACCGGCCAGCAGCCAGAAGACGTGATGGTGAATCTGACCGTCGGAGCGAGTTTCCTCAAATTCGTGCTCGTAGAGTTTTCTGATGCTGAGAAAGCTGAAATCTCGCGTCAATTCCTCCTCAGTACACATGTGCAGATAGATTCGCTCTAAATAAGAATTAGCATCGTCCGGTACGGGGTCGCCTTTCCCGCCGTGCTGGGGGTCTTTGACAGACATCGTGCTCATTAAAAAATGGCCGCCCGGATTCAGGAGCGCCTTTATCTGCCCACGGAACTTGACTCTCTCTTCCGGCTTGAGGAGGTGATAGGTATTGGAGGACATAACCACATCGAATTTTTTCTCGGCCTGGAACTCAAGTATATCGGCCTGCTCAAAAAATACTTTTCCCACGTATTTTCCGCCGCAGCTCTCTGTGGCAAGTCTGATCGCCTCGCGGGACCTGTCGATACCCAGTATGCTGAAAGGTATATATTGCGCCATGAAGATGGCATCGCGTCCGTAACCACAGCCCAGGTCGATAACATTCGAATTTTTTTCCGTCAATCCTATCTTCTTTAGATAGGCTGAAGCAAACCTGGCCAGAACGCTGGGCTCTGTGCCCCAGATCTGGTTGTCCTGCTTATATTGGCTGTCCCAGTACATTTGAAATCCCCTGCGAGCGTTATGAGTAATTATAGGCCAAACGGTTGTTCAAAGTTGCCTGTTGACAAGAGTAAAACCGCAGTTTAATATGGGCGGTACAATTTTTCCCCGGGCGCAGAAGGCAAAAATTTTTGGGTGAGGTTGAAGACATGGTCCAACTGGCAGCCGGCGCCGGTCCGGCCATTAACTCTATACTGGCCACCAGGGGCATCCGAAAACCCATTCGCATTGACCTGCACTCCACCGGCTGCTGTGACTCGTCTCTATGCCTGTGCGTGGACGATTTGCGTGACGATGATCTTAAGGAGCAGGTGGAGAACCTCATATTTATTATAAGCCCGGAGATATACGACCTTGTGGGCGAGGTAAAGATATCACTCTCCGCAGAAAAAGGGAAGGACGGCTTTGTGCTTAGCTCCAGCAAGCCCCTGAACGAGTGGGAAGGCTTCGGCGTCTGCCAGTTACAGGTTTAAATCTGCAACTTCGACATAATCGTTAAAAATATATTAGTGGAGGGTTCAATGGAGCAGTTCAAACTATTCATCGACGGGCAATTCGTGGATGCGGAAAGCGGTAAGACCTTCGAATCGGTTGATCCGGGCACCGAGCTTCCCATTGCACAGATAGCGCAGGCCGGGAAGGCCGATGCCGAAAAAGCTATAGCCGCGGCACGCAAGGCCTTCAACAGCGGGGTCTGGAGCGGGCTGACGCCTGCGGCGCGCATGGCCAAAATCCAGGACTTCGCCGACCAGGTGGCGCAGCAGGGGCTCAGGCTGGCCATGAACGAATGCATGGACTCGGGCCAGATACTCAAGCTGGCCGGGTTTGCTCCACTGCTGGGCATCGGGCTGTTGCGCAACCTGAGCCTGACAGCGGCAACCAAGTTTCCCTGGCAGGAGGAAATTCAGATATCGGGCAACGTTTTTGGGCCGGGACGAGAATATATCCGCCGCGAGCCCATCGGAGTGTGCGTGGGCATCATACCCTGGAACTTCCCCATGACAATGGCCTTCTGGAAGATTGCCCCGGCACTGATAATGGGTAACTGCATGGTACTCAAGCCGGCATCCTATACCTCTCTCAGTGCGCTCATTATCGCCGAGGCCGCCAAAGCGGCAGGCATACCGGACGGCGTGATTAACGTAATCGCAGGCCCCGGCGGCGAGCTGGGCAGCGTGCTGTGTACGCACCCCGACGTAGATAAGATTGCCTTCACCGGCAGCACCGAAGTAGGGCGGGAGATCATGCGCATGGCCTCGGACACGGTGAAGAAGGTAACGCTGGAGCTGGGCGGCAAATCGGCCAACATCATACTGGACGACGCGGACATGGAGCTGGCGGTGGAGGGAGCCTGCTTCGGCACATTCTTCCACCAGGGGCAGATCTGCGAGTCCGGTACGCGGGTGCTGGTCCAGGCCAAGATATATGACCAGTTCCTGGATAAAATGAAGAAGCGGGCTGAAGCATTACGGATTGGCTACCAGATGGATGCCACCTCACATATGGGTCCGCTGGTCAGCAAGCAGCAGCTTGCCACGGTAGAGCGTTACGTCAAGATTGGTAAGGACGAGGGAGCGCAGATAGTGACCGGAGGCAAGCGAGTGGAGGTAGCAGGGATTAAGGGCGGCTATTACTACGCGCCGACCATCTTCGCCAATGTGAACAACAAGATGCGCATTGCCCAGGAGGAGATATTCGGTCCGGTGGTCTGCGTGATAAAGTTTGACAAAGATGAAGAGGCCGTGGCCATAGCCAACGATTCTATTTACGGCCTTGGAGGAGGCGTGTTCTCCGGCAGCATCGCCAGGGCAGAGCGCGTGGCCAATGGCGTCCGCACCGGCACCATGTGGATCAACAACTATCATATTTTTGCCGACTATTGCCCGTTTGGTGGTTATAAGCAGTCGGGTGTCGGACGTGAGCTGGGCATGCCCGGCCTGCATGAATACACTCAGATCAAGAGGATTCACGTGAACTCCATGGCTGATCCCAGGACTAACATGACCTTCCAGCTGATGTCCGACTATAAAAAGGTGGACGGCTTCGCCTATGCCTGTCCGACACAGGTAGTGGCGGGACATGGTGCCCTGAGCGCCATCTACAAGGCGGTGGCAGATCTGGGTTGTCAGCGCGCCTTGATAATTACCGATCCCGGCGTTAAAGCCGCCGGCCTGGCGCAGCTGGTTAAAAATGCACTCTCGGATTGCTGCGTGGGCATCTATGATAAAGTCCCGCCCGACCCGGACCTGCAAGCCGTGGATAGTGCTACCGCCGCGGCCAGGGAGTTGAAGGCAGACTGCATTGTCAGCGTGGGCGGCGGCAGCGTAATGGACACTGCTAAGGGCGTGTGCGTAACATTGAAAAACGGCGGCAGGGCCAATGACCATTTGAACATGCTGGTGCTGACCGAGCCACAGATACCGCATATCGCTGTACCGACCACATCCGGAACCGGCAGTGAAGTCACCACTATTTCAGTGCTCACCAGTCATAGCGCCGGTCGCAAGCTCTTCATAGTTGACCGGTATATCGCGCCGACCGTGGCCATACTCGACCCCATATTCACCCTGGGCCTGCCCAAAGATATGACAGTGAGCACAGCGATGGACGCGCTGACGCATGCCATTGAAGCCATGACCAGCACTATGTCCAACAAGATCTGCGATGGTATGGCATTGCAGGCCATACGCATGATAGCTGAGAGCCTGCCGGTCGTGGCAGCCGACGGCAAGAACGAGAAGGCAAGGCTGAATATGCAACTTGCCGCCACCATGGCGGGTTGGGCCTTTACAGTTGCCCAGGTGGGCCTGGCGCATGGCATGGCGCATACCGTTGGAGCCCTGCACCACGTGCCACATGGCGCGGCCTGCGGCATCGTCCTGCCCAAGGTGATGAGATACAACGTTGATGCCTCCGCCGACAAGCTGGCTCAGGTGGCGGTGGCACTGGGTGTGAATACAGCCGGAATGTCGGAGCGCGATGCAGCCATGGCAGCAGCAGACGCGGTGGAAGCGCTCATGAAAAAGGTCGGGCATCCCATGAGGCTGCGTGATGTGGGAGTTCCTGAGGAGAACCTGCCTATTTGCGCCTTCCACGCCATCGCAGATACGGCCGTGATATTCAACGGCAAACCTGTCAATGATCCTAACGACGTGATAAAGCTTTTTCAAGAAGTCTATTAGCATAGAAGGCTGGCCTGCAGGCCCGTAACCACGGCTTGCAGGCCTCAGCCGTCAAAGCAACGCTGATTATTCTCTAATTTCGCAGACTTCTTTGACCGGCTTTCTGGGCCTGGCAGCAGGACTTTCCGCCGGGTATCCGACGGGTATCAGGGCGATGAAGTCCATCTGAGGCGGGATTTTGAGTATCTTCTCTATCTCCCCCTTGGACTGCATTGGGCCGGTCATCCAGACCGCGCCCAGGCCCATCTGGTGTAATATCAACAGCAGATAAGCTATGGCAGCGGCGGCGGACTGTATGCGGCCGCTGGCCGTATTGCGCCAGCGGCGGATTTCCGCCGCCCTGGGCACTGTCTTTTCCTGCGATTCCAGTATACGATCTACAGGCGATTGGTACTGGCTGGTTGCCACGGCTATGAGGGCGGGGGCGCTGCGGAAAAAATCGGACCTTTGTATTATTCCCCGGTATACGTCGCCCATTTGCATCGCCTCGGGGGCGGAGGCAATGAAATTGGAGCTCTCCTTCACTGCGTCCGCAATTGAATTGATTACCGACTGGTTCACGATGATATAGAAGTGCCAGTTCTGCTGGTTGCCGGCATTGGGCGCGTAGGTGGCCAGCTCAACGGCCTGGGTGAGAAGTTCGGCAGGTATCTTTTTATCCTGCCAGGCCCGTATCGAGCGCCTTTCTTTGATGAGATCGGCAAGGTCGTCTGTTTTCATGACGCTGTTCTCCCTTAATTTTGTTTAATCCCCTGACATAATTATAGTGGGTAAAAGCTGGCCGCTCGATAATTATGCTGATTTAAGAGTAAATAAATCATAAAATCGCAGAAGAAATTGTTACAAATCCGTAGTATTTTTATGGCGATTATAAATGACAGGCAATCAAGGCAGCAGAGCTGTTTTGATCATCCTTTATGAAACAGCTCGTTAATATATTTGCTATAATTTCGTGTTGAAAAAAATTTCCAGGAGAATGTATGCGAGAGCTGCTGGCCGAAGAGTTCCGGCCCAAAAATATCATAGATAATCCCTCAGAAGACAGTCTGAGAGAGTGGGCCCTGGAAAAGGGGGGCATCCTCTCCGAGTTCGGCAACCTGGCGGTAACCACCCGGGTGCGCAACAGGATAGCCAAGTTCACCGAGATTGTGCTGGGTGAGCCGCATGACGACTATATCAAGCTGGTGCATGATGTCATGGAGTACCTCAGGGACAAAGAAGTCATCCAGCTTGACCGCGTGATGTGCCAGACACAGAGTTACAGGCGCCGCTGCCGGGTCTACGTGGTCTCTGACTATCCCCGCATACCTCTGATGTGGGGCAATACGCTCTTTCCAGGCGAGCCAGGTGAGCCCGACTTCATCACCATAACCGTGCCGGACTGGCCGGAGAAAAAGGTGCTTGTTTTCCCCGAGTCGGGCATTACCATGATTATGGGCTCGGACTATAAGGGCGAAAATAAGAAAGCCATGCTGCGGCAGGTAATGTACTGGGCCAAGAAAGAGGGAAACCTGGGGCTGCACGCCGCCAGCAAAATAATAAGGGTACAGAAAGACGGTGAGCTGTTAGACAAGGGTTTCCTGCTCTTCGGGTTGAGTGGAACGGGGAAAACCTCACTGGCCTGCCATTCGCACTGGCTGCGGCCGCCTGAGCGGGTGATAATACGGCAGGACGATGTCGTTATATTGAAGGCCGACGGCAGCGCCATAGGCACCGAGGAATCCTTCTATATGAAAACCGATGCACTGGAGCCGGCTTCGCAGCCCCTGCTTTATGCCGCGGCCATCAGCCCGCGCGCCATACTTGAGAATGTACATGTTGACAAGGCAACAGGCAAGGTGGACTTCTTCGACAGCAAGCTGACCTCCAACGGCCGCGCCATGGTCAAGCGCGGCGATATTGCTTTCACGGACGGGCATATAGACCTTGACAGGGTTGACTTCATGGTCTTTATCACCAGGCACAACGACATAATGCCGCCGGTAGTTCGCCTATCCAGCGAATGGGGGGCAGCGGCCTTCATGCTGGGCGAATCCGTGGAAACCTCGGCGGGCGATCCCAGCGAGGCCGGGAAACAGAAGCGGGTGGTGGGAACAAATCCATTCATTGTGGGTTCTGAAGAGGACGAGGGCAACATTTTCCTGGATATACTCAGGAAAAACCCGGGCATGCAGTGCTTCCTGCTGAATACCGGCATGGTCGGCGGCACCACCAGGGGTCAAAAGATAACAGTGATCGATTCGGTCAAGATACTCGAGATGATAGCCAGGGATAAAATCGAGTGGAAAAGGGATGAGTTCTGGGGATATGAAGTGCCCATCGATGTGCCGGGCCTGGACCTCTCGCGTTTTGAGCTTGCCAACTATTACTCGGATGACCAGATAAAGCGGCTCAGCGAGCGTTTGAAGCATGAGAGGCTGGACTGGCTGTCACACTTTGACAGTCTCAATCCGGACATTATCCAGGCGCTCAGGCCGTAAAAGTAATATCGATTCCCACCTACCTCGCATATTCAGCCCTGAGCGGTATTTAAGGTGTCCTTAAACCTGGATTTGAACTTGTCCAGCTTGGGCCGGATGATCATCTGGCAATAAGGTTGGCCGGCATTATTTTCATAGTAGCGCTGGTGGTAGTCTTCAGCCGGGTAAAACTCCTGCAGCTGCTTCACCTCGGTGACAATGCGTTGCCTAAATTCTCCGGAAGCATTAAGCTGCTGGATGACCTTTTCGGCCAGCTTTTTCTGCTCGTCATCCTGGTAGAGAATGATTGAGCGGTACTGTTCGCCAATATCGTTGCCCTGCCGGTTGGGCGTGGTGGGGTCATGCGTGTGGAAAAAGACATACAGCAGGTCCTCATAGCTTATAACTGCAGCGTCATATTCTATTTTCAGCACCTCGGCATGCCCAGTGTTGCCGCTGCACACCTGCATATAACTGGGCTGCGGCACCTTCCCGCCGGCATAACCCGAGGTAACGGCTGTGACTCCCTTTAAACGGGAAAATATGGCCTCCGTGCACCAGAAGCAACCGCCCCCGAAAACAGCCGTTTCTGTCATTTTACTTGTTCCAGTATTGGAGAGAATTTAACATGTCAGACGTTGCATAGTCATAAAATCCAAAGCAAAAAAGTTAAGAATCCGTGAAATCCGATAGTCGTATCAATGTGTCAATAAGTAATACGCTTTAGAGCTATTTATACTATTGGCTCGTTTTATTGCTACTACATGTACATTGCATAATCCGGCTGCTGTGCGCATAGTAGAACTACATAAAAAGCGCGGCGCCTGAAAGCGGTGCTGCGATATATATTGGCATATGTATATTATACCTTCGCTACATTTCGCAGCATTCCTGGCTGAGGTGCTGCTGATCATACTGGTGATCAGCAGAAACCCCAGGGCGCAGCTTAACATGATTTGCGCCCTGCTGGTGAGCTCGCTGGCCATCTGGAGTTTCTTCTATGGCCTGGCCAATATAGCTCACACCGAGAGCGAGGCATTATTCTTTGTTAACTGCGCCAGTGTGGGCATTTGTTCCTTCCCTTCCTTGGGCCTGTGTTTTTACCTGGTATTTACGCAAAACGGAAAAATTTTAAGAAACAGGCTGCTCACGATCCTGCTCGTTCTGCTGCCTGTCTTCTTCATATACCTGCAGTATGCAGGAGAGCTGATAAACCAGGCTTCAAAGGTGCCCTGGGGATGGTCTCTGATCTGGAAGCAGTCCCTCTTCTCATATTCATATCTAGCCTACCTTGGACTCTCACTGGGCGTAAGCGCGTGGCTGTTAATACGCTATGCACGCACAACTTTTGCATACCGTCAGAAGAGGCAGGCGAGGCTGCAGATTATCTTTGGCTCGGTGACAGTATTTTTGGCACTATCGCATGGCCTGCTTTATCAACTGGCCGGTACCACATTTATACCACAGGTACCGGATATTCTGGCTCTGATCTGGGGTGTGGGCATGGTCTTTTCGATTTCCAGGTACGGCATGATGAGCATTATGCCGGCTATTGCGGCGGATGAAATCCTGGGAACTATGACCGACTCTATAATGTTGCTGGACGCCTCAGGCAAAATTATATACGCCAATGAGGCCAATTTATCCCTGCTTGGCATCAAGCAAAATAAACTCAAGGGATCAGACTTTTGCGCAGTTGTGGCGTGTGAAGGGAAAGCGGGTGAGCTGCTGGCCGACACTGCTTCCAAAGGTGAGCGCGCCCAGCGCGAGCTGGCTTACGTCTCTGTGGACGGCACTGCCACTCCGTGCCTGGTCTCCGCCACGGCCATACGCGAGCCGCATCACAACATCTCGGGATACGTGGTAACGGCGGTGGACATCAGCGAGCGGAAACGCATTGAGGAACAGCTTATCAAGAGCAACCAGGCGTTACGCAAGACCCTGAATGACGCCATAAACACCATGACAAAAATTGTGGAAATGCGTGATCCATACACCTTCGGGCATCAACGCAGGGTAACCGAGCTTGCCGTGGCGATAGCCGCCAGGTTGCGCATGAACGAAGAACTCATTGACCGCCTGCGCATGGCAGCCACGGTACATGATATCGGGAAAATTTATGTGCCCGCCGATATACTGAGCAAGCCCGGGAAGCTGAGTGATATTGAATTCAAAATGATTCAGACACATCCTCAGGGCGGACACGACATTGTAAAAAGCATGGATTTCCCCTGCAAAGTTGCAGAGACCATTTTGCAGCACCATGAAAGGTTGGACGGCTCCGGCTATCCACAGGGCTTGCAGGGCAGCCAGATTCTGCCGGAGGCAAAAATACTTGCCGTGGCCGATATAGTTGAGGCCATGGCCTCGCACAGGCCATACCGACCTGCACTGGGGATTGACAGGGCGCTGGAGGAGGTCCGGAAAAACCGGGGGAGACTCTACGATACCGACGCGGCTGATGCCTGCCTGCAGCTGTTTGAGCAGAAGGCTTTTACATTTGAAGAAAGCATAAGGTAAGCCTTCTGCCTTTATCCTGAATTAATCCTACACCTTCTCCTGTCTATATGGCTGTATCTCACACGTAAGATGCCGAAGCCAATATGACAATTTGTCTTGACAAGCTCTATGACAGAATGTTATAAATAGTTAGCCGGCCGCGGCGAATAAGCTAAAAAGGGGGGCGACATGGATTTTAGGCTGAACGAAAAACAAGTGGAGAGGAAAAAGGAGTTTTACGCCGTCTGCAAAGAGCTGGAGAAGAAAAAGCCTGCATCATACGTGGGGCCGGAGGATATTTATAACAGCGATGAATGCTGGGAGTTCCATAAGTACTGCGCCAAGGAGTATGCCAGAAGGGGCTGGCTTACCTTTGGATGGTCGCAAGAATACGGTGGAACCGGCGATATGATGGATAAGGTGCTTTTTACTGAAGTCAAGGATTACTATGACCTGCCGGGCGTGGACGTCTTCGGAGTTGGCATGCTGGCGCCCACCCTTTTTGCCGCCGGCAACGAGGAAATTAAACGAAGGTTTCTGCCGGGCATAGCCAGTGCAGATGTATTCTGGTGTGAGCTGTGGAGCGAGCCGAATGCCGGGTCGGATCTGGCCATGCTGAGCGCCACGTCAATACGCAGCGGCGACGAATTTATCGTCAACGGTCAGAAGACCTGGAACACGGGCGCACACCGGGCCGACTGGGCCTTCGGGGTCTACAAAAGCAAGCCTGAAGGTAAGAAACACCATAACCTGACATTTCTCCTGTTCGATATGAAGTCCAGAGGGGTGACGGTGCGCCCCATCCCTTATATGAACGGCAATCATATATATAACGAAGTCTACCTGGATGATGTGCATTGTCCGGCGTCTAATATTGTGGGCGAGGAGGACGAGGGTTGGGCCGTGGTTAACGTTCTGGCCGGCTTCGAGCGCTCAAATATAGGCCTGGTAATGGGACTGTTAAGCGGACTGGAGGAGCTGGTCAATTACTGCAATGAGACAAAGCGCAACGGCAAGCCGCTGGCCCAGGATCAGATAATCCGCAACAGGATCGGAGAAGTGGCCTGCGGAATCGAGGCTGCCAAGATGCTGGCCTACAGGGTGGCTGACCAGCAGTCTCGCGGCGAAATGGGGCTGATGGACGCCGCCGCGGTCAAGGTTTTCAGCAGTGAGCTGGGTGAGAAACTGGCCTCTGTAGCCATGGACATACTCGGGCCGAGCGGGCAGGTTAAG
>CAZSED010000002.1:0-156933 GCA_964605885.1 uncultured Dehalococcoidales bacterium | reverse complement strand
ACGAAAGCTGCGGCATTTTCGGTATTTACGCCCCCGGAGTAGATGTAGCCCGTGTCACTTTCTTTGCTCTCTACGCGCTTCAGCACAGAGGGCAGGAGAGCGCAGGCATAGCTACGGCGGAGGGCGACAGCATACACATATATACCGATATGGGCCTGGTGGCCCACGTATTTAACGAGGAGCAACTGGCCCGCCTCAAGGGCAATATAGCCATAGGCCACAACCGCTATTCGACCACCGGCTCAAGCGTGGCCTGCAATGCGCAGCCTGTCCTGGTAGGCCCTGGAGACATGCGCCTGGCGCTGGGGCATAACGGCAATATCACCAACTCGGCGGCGCTGCGCATCGAGCTGGAAGACAAGGGTTACGTCTTCACTTCATCCACTGATTCTGAGGTCATAGCCAACCTGATCCTGTCCGCCCCGGAGAAAGATATTGAGGGCAGGATAAGGTATGCCATGCGCCGCCTGCAGGGCGCCTATTCACTGGTGGCGCTTACAGGGGACAAGCTTTACGGCGTGCGTGATCCCATGGGCGTCAGGCCTCTTTGCCTGGGCAGCCTGGACGGCGGCTGGGTGCTGGCCTCCGAGACCTGTGCGCTGGACCACATCGGCGCCCAGTTCATCAGGGAGGTGGAGCCCGGCGAGATAGTGACCATAGACGGCAACGGTGTCAGGAGCACGCGCATTGAAAGCGTGCGCAAGGCGCTGTGCATCTTCGAATATATTTACTTTGCGCGTCCGGACAGCATACTGAACGGCAAGCTGATCTATACCATCCGGGAGAGGATGGGAGCCATACTTTCCAGGGAGCATCCGGTCAAAGCCGATATCGTTATAGGCGTACCGGACTCGGCCACTGCAGCCGGCATCGGCTATGCACGTGCATCCGGCATACCTTACCACGAGGGGCTGCTCAAGAACCGCTACGTGGGCCGCACCTTCATCGAGCCCGACCAGCGCCTGCGGGAGTTGGGCGTCCGCCTCAAGTTCAACCCTCTGACCCAGGAGATACAGGGCAAGAGGCTGATCGTGGTGGACGACAGCATAGTGCGCGGAACGACCACGCCGCGGGTGATAAATATGCTGCGGAAGGCCGGCGCCAGGGAAGTGCACATGAGGATCTGCGCCCCGCCCATCCGCTACCCCTGCTTCTTCGGGGTGGACATGGCCACACGCTGGGAGCTGATAGCCGCCCACAAGTCCATCGCCCAGATAAAGGATGCTATCGGCGCCGACTCCCTGGGCTATATGAGCATGTCAGGCTTGATCGAGTCGGTAGGACAGCCACAGAACATTTTCTGCGCCGCCTGCTTCACCGGCGAGTACCCCTCACCGGTACAGCTTGAGATGGATAAACTGCAACTGGAGACTCTGCCTTCGCCCTCAACTTCCATAAGGAGCCTCAGTGAAATCGAAACGAAATAGCGCCTACGCGCAGGCCGGAGTGGATATCTCCGCCGCTGATAAAACCAAAGAGATCATCCGGGAGATCGCGCGGCCTACCTTCAGTCCCGAGGTGCTGACCGATATAGGTCATTTCGGGGCATTCTATAATCTCAGACAGTTTAAGGACCCGGTGCTGGTCTCCAGCGCCGACGGTGTGGGCACCAAACTCAAGCTGGCCGTGCTGATGGACAAGCACGACACGGTGGGCGAGGACCTGGTGAACCATTGCGTCAACGACATCCTCTGCTGCGGCGCCAGCCCCCTTTTCATGCTCGACTACATAGGCCTGGGCAGACTCAAGCCGCACAAGGTTGCCGAGGTCATTGCGGGCATGGCCCTGGCCTGCAAGAAGACGGGCTGCGCACTCATAGGCGGCGAGACGGCCGAGATGCCCGGCATGTATAAGGCAGGAGAATACGACCTGGTGGGCTTCATCGTGGGTGTGGTTGAGAAGGCCAGCATCATCACAGGAGAGAAGATCACGGAGGGTGATGTGGCGCTGGGCCTGCCTTCCAGCGGCCTGCACACCAACGGCTATTCGCTGGTGCGCAAGATATTCGGCCTCGACCGCGACCCCTTGCAGCTGAAGGTGGTGCATGCCAGCCTTCACCGGCCGCTGGGCGATGTATTGATGGAACCGCACAAGTGTTACTACAACGAGCTCAAGCCCTTTCTCCCGATTATCAAGGGCATGGCGCACATCACCGGCGGCGGCTTCCTGGGTAACATACCGCGCATATTGCCGGCCGGGCTGTCGGTCAAGATAGACAGGTCGGCCTGGAGGGTGCCTGCCATCTTCAACCTGATCCAGAAGAGGGGCAACATCTCGGACGAGGAGATGTACCACGTCTTTAACATGGGCATCGGCATGGTAGTATTCTGCGGACATGCTGAAGCTGCCAGGTTGCTGGAAGCGCTGCCGGATGCCAAGCGCATCGGCAGCGTGGTCAAGGCAGACGGCAGCGAAAGAGTGATAATACAGTAAAGGGGGGTCTTATGCGCGCTATCCTCAGCGTCTCCGACAAGTCGGGCATCGTCGATTTCGCCAGGCAGCTGCAGGGTCTCAAAGTCCAGCTGTACAGCACCGGCGGCACCAAGAAGTCCCTGGCCGCGGCCGGGATTAAAATCCACGGCGTTTCCGATATTACCGGTTTTCCCGAGATACTGGACGGCCGCGTAAAGACGCTGCACCCCATGGTGCACGGCGGCATACTGGCCAGGCGTGACCTGGCACAGCACATGAACGAGCTGCGCAAGCACAAGATCAAACCCATCGATATGGTGGTGGTGAACCTCTATCCCTTCGTGGAGACTGTGGCCAGGACGGGCGTGACTCTGGAGGATGCGCTGGAGAACATAGATATCGGCGGGCCGACCATGATACGTGCCGCCGCCAAGAACTTTCCCCACGTGCTGGTGGTGGTGGACCCGGCGGACTACGGCACGCTGATAAAAAAGCTGAAAAAGGGCAAGGTGGACCTGGACTTCCGCAAGAAGCTGGCTCAGAAGGCCTTCCAGCACGTGGCGCTGTACGATACGGCCATCTCCCAGTATTTGCTGGCGGGCGAGACGTTTCCGGGAGGGCTCACGCTGGCGCTGCGCAAGTCCTATAACCTGCGCTACGGAGAGAACCCCCACCAGCCGGCTGCGCTCTATGTTGAGCACGTGGCCGGCCGCAAGCCCTGGGGCATCACGCAGGTCAGGCAGGAATCAGGCCCCGAGCTTTCCTTCAACAACTTCCTGGATATCGATTCGGCCTGGAATGTGGTCAGCGATTTTGACGAGCCCACCGTGGCCGTCATCAAGCACACCAATCCCTGCGGCCTGTCCTGCAGCCACGACCTGGTAAAGGCATACCTGAACGCGCTCTCGGGCGATCCGGTGGCGGCCTTCGGCGGCGTGGTGGCCGTCAACAAGGTCATGGACATCGACCTGGCCACAGAGGTGGACAAGACGCATTTCGACGTGATAATCACGGCCGGCTACACCAAAGAGGCGCTCAAGCTGCTGGGACGCAAGAAGTCGCTCAGGCTGGTTTCAATGCCCATCGTTTCCAAAGCGCCCAAAGGCAAGACGGTGGAGTTCAGGCCGATCAGCGGAGGCTTCCTGGCTCAGCTCAAGGACTTTTACACCAAGGAGGAGTTCAAGCCACGGGTTGTGACTAAGCGTAAGCCGACCAACAGGGAATGGGACGACCTGTTCTTTGCCTGGAAGGCGGTCAAGCACATAAAGTCCAACGGCATCACGCTGGCCAGGGGCCAGGTACTGGTCGGCATGGGCGCCGGACAGCCCAACAGGTCGGTCAGCGCACAGATAGCGCTGGAGCGCGCCGGCAAAAGGTCGAAGGGCAGTGTGATGGGCTCGGATGCCTTCATCCCCTTCCCTGACACGGTCGAGCTGGCTGCCAGGGGCGGCGTGACGGCCATCATCCAGGTGGGCGGATCCATACGCGACCAGCAGTCCGTCGACGCGGCCGACAAGTATAATATCGCCATGGCCTTCACCGGCGTTCGGCATTTCAAGCATTAAGGGAAAGCGGTAAAATAGGTAACAGGTAAAAATCATGTTGATAGTCAATATTGAGACGTTCGAGGAGGCCAGGAAGAAGCTGGCCGATCCCGCCACCAGACGGCAGGGAATTGAGACCCTGAGCAGGATACTGGAGATAAAGCAGGCGCACCTGTGGCGCTCGGAGGCCATCGCCCCCTGTTGCGGAAACCTCGGTGGATTTGCCTGCCAGCTGAACGAGGAGACGACGCTGCTGGAGAAAGCGCTTCCGCTGATAGAGAGGGGTGAGCTGGCAGCGGCTACACCGCTGCTGGACCGCCTGGCACAGCTTATCAGCTACGGCATGGGCCAGAAAGAGACCCCTGAGCTGATCGACAGGTTGACCGCTCCGCCCAGGCAAACCTAGACAAAGGCGTTGCTATGAGGCCTTCAATAATTGAACTGGCCAGCCTGGTTGAAGGCCTGCCGCATGAGTCCCGCTTCGTTTTCAACGGGATTTTTTCCATAGAGACCCACCCCGCCCGGCTCAGCCTGCCTCCCCAGATGCGCCCCTGGATAGAGAGGCAGTTCGGTTCACTGGAGGCGGTCACAGGCCAGAAGACGGTCAGGGTGACCAACCTGCTCACCAACGAAAGCTCAATTTTCAACCCGCTGCGCTCATCGCGGCCGCACCATTTTAAGAAGCTCACTCCCGCCTCCGGCAGCGAGTCCGGCGAAGACGAAGAAGACCCCTTTTCCAATCCTCTGGAGAGCACGCCGGAGGACCCCTTCGGGAGGGTGGAAGGACAGTACTGCATCACGGCCGGCAACGTGGCCAAGTACGGCCAGTACCACTGCGTAATCATATTCAAAAAGAAGGCGCCGCTGGACTTCGGTTGCAGCGAGGTTGCAGACTATATTGAGACTGCCTGGAGGTGGGCCAGGCGTGCCCATGCCTTCGACCAGTCGGTGCAGTACCCCCTGTTCCTGTGGAACTGCACCAACCGTGCCGGGGCCAGCCTGCCGCACGGCCATGCCCAGGCGGTCATGGGTGGCGGCAGCCATTATGCAAGGACGGAAGGGCTGCGAGCGGCTGCGGAGGCTTACAGGCAAAAGAGCGGCAATGATTATTTCGACGACCTTTACGCCGCCCACAAGGCGGTTGGACTGGCCCTGGAGCGCGGCAGGACGCGCCTCATGGCCTACCTGGCGCCGCTGAAGCAGAACGAGGTAATGCTGCTTTCACCGGGCCTGGACGAGGACTTCACAGGGAGCATCTATAATGTGCTGGCCTGTTTCCGAGACCGCTTGAATGTGAAATCATTTAACCTGGGGATAGCCTTTCCGCCTATGGGTGATGCCAGGGGCTGGGAAAGCTTTCCGGTGGTGGCCAGGGTGGTAGACCGCGGCGACACGGACGACCTTTCCTGCGATATCGGCGCCATGGAGTTTTACGGCGCCAACGTGATCAGCAGCGACCCCTTCAGGACGGCTGCAGCGCTGGATGAGTTTTTCAAAGGGGGAAGTGCGTGAAAAAGGTCCTGAACATAGCCCACAGGGGCTACACACGCAGACATCCGGAGAACACGCTGGAGGCCTTCCAGGACGCACTTGAGCTCGACGTGGACGGCATTGAGTTCGATGTGCAGGAGACGGCCGACGGCCGGTTCTTCATTTTTCACAACGACGACATTGACGGCAGGCCCATACTTCAGCTGCGCTCTGACGAAATGCAAAGAAAGCGCATCAGAGGCAAATTCAGGATTCCAACCCTGGAGCAGGCACTGAAGCTTTGCGGCAAAGGCACCGGCCTGATCGTTGAGCTCAAGCAGGTACGGTCGTTGGAGAAGCTGCTTTCAATGCTGAGGGATTACGCCGATACCGAGAGAATGGCGCTGGTCTCCTTTGATGCTGAGCTGGTTGCCCGGATGGCAGAGCTGGCGCCGGATATAAGGAGGGGGGTGATATCGGACGCCCCGCTGGAGAGACCTTCGGCAGTAACGCATCACACGGGCTCTTCCGCCATGGGAGTGCGCTGCCAGGACCTGCGGCCGGATCTGATAGCGCAGCTGCATGAGGCAGGCACCATGGCCTTCGTCTGGGGCTGTCCGGACGCGGCCAGCGTGCGCAAGGCCCTATCCTTCGATATCGACGGCATAATCTCTGATTATCCTGAGGTGGTCAAAGAGGTCCAGAGTGCAGACTGACGTTATATACTGCGCCGACTGCCTGGCCAAGCTCAGGGATTTCCCCGACAACACGTTCGACCTGATATATATCGACCCTCCATTCAACACCAGCCGCAGGCACGTGGCCTTATCTCAAAAAAAGGAGAAGCGACAGTTTGAAGACAGGTTCGAAAGCGTCGCAGCTTATCTCGGCTACATGAAGCCGCGGCTTAAACAATTGCACCGCCTGCTTAAGCCTACGGGCAGTTTCTACTATCATTGCGACTGGCGCGCTTCCCACTACGTAAAGGTGCTGCTGGACGAACTTTTTGGCGACCGGAACTTTCAGAATGAGATCGTCTGGTGCTACAAGTCGGGAGGCGCCAGCCCGGCAAAACGCTTCAGCCGCAAGCACGACATCATCCTCTTCTACAGCAAGACGCCCGGGTTCGTTTTCAACAGGCTGGAGGAGAAATCGTACAACAGGGATTTAAAGCCTTATAAGTTCAAGGGCGTCAAGGAATATTCCGACGCCGCCGGCTGGTACACGCTGGTGGGTATGAAGGACTACTGGGTGATAGACATGGTAGGCAGGACCAGCAAGGAGAGGCTGAACTATCCAACACAGAAGCCGGAGGCGCTGCTGGAGCGCATTGTGCTGGCCTCCAGCCGCAAGGGCGACCTGGTGCTTGACGCTTTCTGCGGCTGCGGCACAACGCTGGCCGTGGCCCGTCGGCTGAAGCGCAGGTGGATAGGCATAGACATCTCGCCCGCAGCCTGTGCTCTCTCCGCTGCAAGGCTGGGAACTAATGTGCAATAATTTGGGGAGTAATAATGAGACCGACAGTTGCCGACCAGGTCAAGTCCTTCCTGCTGCCGCTGACAGTGCTGGGCATCGTCCCGGCGGGGATACTGTGGCTTAGCGGCTTCAGGCTGGGCTGGGGCTTTGGCCTGCCCTGGGACGCGCCGCTTGTTCTGGCCGGGGCCGTGCTGCTGGGGACCGGCCTGTATTTCCTTTCCATATCCATTCAACTATTCATCAATATCGGTAGAGGGACGCTGGCGCCGTGGACGCCAACACAGCACCTGGTCGTCGTCGGCCCCTACCGCTACGTGCGCAATCCCATGATAAGCGGCGTGGTGATGGCCCTGCTGGGGGAGTCGGTTGTTTTTGGCTCCATCGGCATATTTGTCTGGGCGGTCATCTTTTTCATCGTCAACCATACTTATTTCTTGCTCTCTGAGGAGCCGGGCCTGCAGAAGCGTTTCGGCGATGAGTATCTGCTCTACAAGAATAATGTCCCGCGCTGGATACCCAGGCTTAGACCGTGGATGGGAGAAGGCAAATAATCTGAGGACAAAAGAATAGATGAAGATCGAGATTATCGGTGCGCATAATGCCGAAACCGACAGGACCAGGATGCCCTGCCTGCTGGTCGATGATGTCATTGCCCTGGATGCCGGCGGCCTGACCGCCGGGCTTCCGCTTGAGCGGCAGCAAAGGATACGGGCGCTGTTCCTGACGCACCATCATTTTGACCATACACGCGACCTGATCACGCTCGGCGCCAACGATACCAATCCGCCCTCCACCGTCGATGTCTACGGCCTGAGCGAGACGCTGCAGGTGGTTTATAACTACCTGCTGGACGGCAGGCTGTACAAGGACTTTACGCAGTGGCCGAAGATAGAGTCGCCCAGGCTACTGCTTAAACCCGTGGCGCCCTTTCAGCAAATTGTGCTGGCCTCTCATACCATCGTGCCTGTGCCGGTCAGCCATACCGCGCCATCGGTGGGTTTCTTGGTCACATCGCGCAAGGGCAAAAGCTTCTTTTATACGGGCGATACCGGGCCGGGCCTGAAACCCTGCTGGGAGCAGGTCTCGCCCGATGTGCTGTTCATCGAGGTAACAGGACTCAACAGCATGGTGGCCGAGATGAGCCGCTTGAAACACCTGGTGCCCCAGACGCTGGTGGAGGAGCTCAAGCAGTTCCGGAAAATGAAAGGATACATACCCAGGGTGATAACCACGCACGTGCCGATGCTGTGGGAGGACAAGCTCAAGGCGGAGCTGGAAGCGGCCGGCAAGGAGCTGGGAGCCAGACTCGAGGTTGGCTATGAAGGCCTGGTGGTGAAGCTATAACATAACCCTCTCGCCTCGATCGAAGGATTGCTTCGCCGGATATAAATCGGGGCTCGCAATGACATGGATGGGCTTTGAGGCACGTCAGCCATAATTGATATATAATATTCGGTGGCTTTACCTGCTGCCAATCATTCTGCGGAGGAACCCCTTATGTCTGCCATGGAATGGACCGTCGACGAAAACATTGCAGTGCTGACTATGAAAAGCGGAGAGAACCGCTTTAACGTCCCCTTCTGCACTGAGATGCTGGCCGCACTGGACGATATTGAGAACAAGACCAAGGCCAGCGCGCTGGTGGTCACCGCCACCCATGAGAAGATCTGGTCCAACGGCATCGACCTGGACTGGCTGGTGCCTGCCGCCGGCAGAAACGACCCGCAGGTCGAGGTCTTTCTGAAGCTGCAAGACCAGATGATGCGGCGCATGCTCTTTTACCCTATGATCACGGTGGCGGCCATATCGGGCCACGCCTTTGCCTCGGGCGCCATCTTCGCCTGCTGCCATGACTTCCGCTTCATGCGCTCCGACCGGGGCTTCCTCTGCTTCCCCGAGGTGGATATTAATATTCCGTTCCTGGCCTACATGGACGCCCTGATAAAAAAGGCGCTGCCCATGCACCTGGTCGAGGAGGGCCAGCTTCTCGGCAAGCGCTTCACCGCCGCCGAGCTGGAGAAATACCACGTCATCCGCAAAGCCTGCACCATGGACGAGTTGATGAAAGAGGCCACAACCTTCGCCAAGAGCCTGAACAAGGGACGCTGGATCGTGGGAGAAATGAAAAAAGTTATGCACAAGGAAATAGGAATCCTGATGGAGAATCCCGTAAGGCACCAGCTTAAGCCCGGCAATGTTGTAATACAATGAGCCGCCTCATATCCGCTTTACATTCGAAACGCTGCAATCCAAAGAAGATCAAGGCCGTGTCAGCCTTGATGCTTCTTTCGGTGCTGCTTCCGCTGCTTTCAAGTGCATGCATCTTCGGTGATAAGACGGCAGACTCACTGGTCAAGGTCCACGCCGACAACGTGACACTGACCGGCGTCATACTTGATAAGGGCGGCTACGTGGTCGCGCCCGGCCACTTCGTAAAAGGCGTTCAATCGATCGGTGTGGAGCTGAAGTCGGGCAATACATACGAAGGCAAGCTTCTGTGCTATAACGCCGCCAGGGACATCGCAGTTATAAAGATAAACGGCGACTTTCCGGCCCTGCAGCCGGCCCCAACGGGTGATTCAGACCTGGTGCACCTGGGCGATGAAGTATCCGTCTCCGCCTACCCGCCAGGCTCCAACGGCACCAAGGCAATCAAGGGCAATGTCTCAAAGCTGCCCAAGTTCGATGATATCACCTACATACAGAGCAATGCCGCGCTTGATCCGGGGATGGCGGGAGGTGCGCTTTTCAACAAGGCCGGCGAGATCATCGGGGTTGTAGGCTGGAATGCAGACAGGCCCGGCCACGATGGTTTTACGCTGCCCGTCAACGGCATCATGCCGCTGCTGGGGCAGGCGCAGGCCGTGGAGGCCACACCACTGGCCATCGAAAGCATGGGCACGCCGGCCGTCTTCAATGACCATGCGGTAATATCATGGAAGACCACCAGGCCGGCTACCGGGCAGGTGGAATACGGCCTGACGGCAGGCAGTTACGGCTTTACCACCAATGTGGATACCAGCCTGCTTGTAGAACACAACGCAGTGATACAGAACCTGCAACCCAAGACTACCTATCATTTCCGCGTCTGGTCAGTGGACGGGTGCGCCAACCAGGTCGTCTCCGGCGACCTGTCGTTCACCACCGCCCTGACCGGCGCAGTAGCGGGCAAACTGGCCATCAGCGACAGCAATGTATATGACGTGACCAGCTCGGCGGCAACCATCAGCTGGATAACCAATAAGCCTGCCAGGAGCGTGCTTACGCTGTCGACCAACAAGGCCACTGAGACGGAGAATATCACAGACAAAAACCTGACCTATGACCACAAGATGAGGATCGACGGACTCCAGCCGGAAGCGCATTACAGCGTTAGCATCTTTGTGCAGACCGAGTACGGCGAGTCCGTGCAGGGCTCGGCTGCATCATTCATCACGCCGCCGACCTCACCGGTATGCTGCAAGCTGAACTGCAGGCTGCCCGATTTTCATTTTAAAAACCTGCAGGGCGGGGACTTCAGTAACAGCAATCTGCAGGGGAAAAAAGTGGCCTTGCTTTTTACCAAGACCGGCTGCTCGATCTGCATGAAGCAGGCGCTGCTTCTGGACGAGTTCTATCGCAAGTTTTCAGACCCTGACGTCCTGATCATCATGGTGTCCAGCGGCGAAAGGCAACAGGATGTTGAGGAATGGATGCAGAAGTACGGCATAATCGTGCCGGTCTACCTGGATGATGCCTACGGCCTGTTAGCCACCTGCCAGTTGAGGACGGTACCTTCGCTGCTTTTCCTGGATACCGGCTCCGTTATCAGGGATATCAAGAGCGGGGGGTTCGCCAACTCACAGGACCTGACTGAAGCATTCAAGCAGTTCATGCTGAAATAATACTTTCGATGAAACGTATTGGCCAAGATTGATTTCGAGCTGCGGGACAAAGTGGCCCTGGTCACCATGGGCCAGGGTGAAAACCGCCTCAATATCGATATGTGCTCTTCCCTGCTGAAGGTGCTGGACAGGGTGGAAAAGGAGACTGAGGCGCTGACGCTGGTCGTCACTTCGGCCCACGAAAGGATATGGTCCAACGGCTTCGATACCGACTGGATAAAGGCCAGGCTCGAAGGAGGAGATGCACAGGCGGTGATGGATTTCCTGGCCGCGGACATCCAGCTACGCCGCAGGATGCTGACATTTCCGCTGATCACAGTCGCCGCCATAAACGGCCATGTTTTTGGCGGAGGGGCGGTCTTCAGCTGCTGCTTCGACTTCCGCTTCATGCGCTCCGACCGGGGCTTCTTCGCCATACCGGCCATTGACCTGGGATACCCTGTTGTGCCGGGCTCGGCGGCGCTGCTCAGGCAGGTGCTGCCGGTACAGGTAATGGAGGATATTCTGCTGGCCGGCAGGCGCTTCACCGGGCTGGAGTGCGAGGCATACCGGATTGTGAGTGCTGTCTACCCCAATGACCAACTACTGGATAAGGTCATGGCCTTCGCCTCAGGCCTGAACAAGGGAAGATGGATCGTGGGGCAGATGAAGAAGGTGCACTACGCCCGGGTGCTCAGGCTGATGGAAGACGACCTGTCCGTTATCGAGAAGGGAAGCGTCAGGGTCTGAGCAACTTCTCAGGCCAGCCTGTTACTTTTTCAGCGAGCTCTGCAGATCACGCTTGGCATCCAGTATGCCGGCCCACAGGTCTCCCATAGCGGCCAGCCTTCCCGGCACCATCAGAATGTTGAAGTCCGTGGGATATATCTTGCCCAGCTCATCCCACAACAGCGGGACGGAGACCGTGCCGCCCGGTGCAGCGCGAGGAGCATAGACCGACCCCAGCGTCTTACCCCTCACGTTCTGGTTGTAGTCTATGAAGACCTTTCCGGTACGCTTTTCCACTGCCCAGTCTATGACTACCTCCCCCGGATGCTCCTGTTGCACAAAGCGGGCGATTGTCCCGGCCGAGGCACGGACTGCGCGGTAGTCCATCCGTCGGTTGATAGGAACGTATATATGCAGGCCGGTGCGGCCGGAGGTTTTAATGAAGGATGACAGCGAAAGGCCGTCCAGTATCTCTTTGAGCCAGAGCGCCACCCGTCCGGCCTGCGCAAAGGCCTGTGGGTTGAGCTCAGGCTCGGCCCCGCGCGCCTCTTTGCCCGAGTATATATAGGGGTCTATGTCAAAGATGATGAAATCCGGGTAATCGGTTATATCTCCGCTTTCCTGTCCCCCCGGCTCGCCGAAGCTCCCCTCCGGAGCCAGGCTGATGCGCGAGAACCAGGAATGGTACTCGATTGTGCCCAGTTGCCCCAGCCAGAGCAGCGTGGCCAGGTTGTTGCACATCAGGAACTCTTTCACGCCCTCCTCGTGCTCGACCACCAGGCTGACCGTCTCGACGAAGTCTGGCCTGGGGTTATCCCAGTGCCTCTGGTAGAAAAACTCGCCGTTAATGCCGTCCGGATAGCGCTTGAGCGTCAGCGGCCGGTCCTCCAGGTGCGGCAATAAATAGGGCGAGGCCCGCAGCAGGTAGGTGATCAGGTGGCGCTTGGTCAATGCAGGGCTTTTGTCTGTGGCAGGCCAGAGCACCTTGTTTAAATTGGTAAGGGCAATCCTGTGTCCCTGAACATTTATTGCCGGGTTGTCCCCTCCCGACGCAATCTGCTGCAGTATCTTTTGCACCTCGGCGGCCAGGGGGTTTTCTACCTTTGTATCAGGTTCGCCGTGTGCAGGCACTGTGGCGTAGCGGTGCACCTCACCGGGTAATTTATCTTCGCGCAGCCTCAGGAAGACGGGCTGGCGCAGCCGGCCGTCCTGCGTCCACTCTGCGAACTTGACCTCGGCCACCAGCTCAGGGCGCACCCAGACGGCGGGCGTTTGGAGCGGCAGCGGAGCAGCAAAGGGCGAATTGTCCGAGCGGATGGCCTTGAGGCGCTTCAGCAGGTCGGACAGCGAGCCCTCGTCAAATCCGCTGCCAACGTTTCCGCTGTATACCAGTTTCCCGTCTGCATCGTAATACCCCAGCAGCAGCGCGCCGAAGCTGTGCGCCCGGTTGCCCTGGCCCGGGCTGTAGCCGCCTATGACGAAATCATCGCTGAGTGTGGCTTTGACCTTCAGCCAGCTGTGCGACCGCTGCCCGGGCTCATAGGTGCTGTCTGCACGCTTGGCAAGTATGCCCTCCAGCCCCTGTCCTGTGGCCGCCCGGTAAACGCCTGCGCCGTCCTGCTCAAAGTAAGCTATCAGGCGGACGACGCCAGACTCTTTGACCGTCTGCCCGAGCAACTTTTTGCGCTGAAGCAGCGGCACGCCGTTAAGCTCGTAGCCGCCCAGGTAAAGGAGGTCGAAGGCGTAATAAACCAGAGGCGAAGGAGATGGCTGACCCGATCGTGTGGATTTAAGATATTGCTGTAGGCACTGGAAGCATGGCCTTCCGTTCTCATCCAGCGCAGCCGCCTCACCGTCCAGCACCATTTCCCTGGCCGCCTGCCCGGCGATGGCAGCGGCCAGCTCGGGGTAGTTCTGCGTCACGTCCAGTCCGTGCCTGGACGACAGCCTGACCTTGCCCCCGTGTTTCATGGCAACTATGCGGTAGCCGTCCAGCTTGGGCTCATAAAGCCAACCGCTTTCAGCCGGGGGCGCTGAGGTCAGGTAGGCCAGCATGGGTGTGACGGAGGTGGGGAAGGGCGCACGCCGCGCGCCGGCCAGCTCTGCCGGCTTGAGCTCCGGATCGGGGTCAACGGACGGCAGGTGGCCCGCGCTGATCTGCTTTATGCTCAGGCCTGAGAGCACGGATGTATCCTCGGCCAGTATGTCATGATCGGCTGAGGCGAAATCGTCCCGATGCTTGATAAACAGCCAGTTGTTGTTAGGGCCGGACATCCTGACCAGCGCCCAGGAGCCCTTCAGCCGGCTGCCCCTGAACGTGAGCTTGAGCTTGCCCTCCTGCAGCCCCTCTCGCATGACATCCTGCGCCTGCCTGCGTTCCTCGATGAACAGGTCAGCGCCCGACTCCGGCGAATAGGTACCTGCATCCCAGACGATCACCTCGCCGGCTCCGTACTCGCCTTTGGGTATGACGCCCTCGAAAGACCTGTAGTCCAGCGGGTGGTCTTCCACCATCACCGCCAGCCTTTTGTCGGCGGGATTGAGCGAAGGGCCCTTGGGCAACGACCATGACTTGAGGACGCCGTCCACCTCCAGCCGCAGGTCATAGTGCAGGCGGCGCGCCGCATGTTTCTGCACTACAAAAACCAGAGGCCCGGCGCCCTGTTTCTTACCCGGCGGCGGCTCCGGTGTGCGTGTGAAGTCCCGCTTTTCCCCGTATTCCTTCAACCCAACTAGCATTATAGCGCCCGGCTGCCGCGTGTGACAGCCGGTCAATTCCGGCCTGACTCCGCCTGACCGGTTTTATGCTAGCATTGTTATACGGACAATTGATTGCATTAGACGTGCACATGTAAGGAGGGCGGAACAATGGCAAGGGCTTTCTGGAAGGGCGTGATCAGCTTCGGCATGGTGGCAATACCCGTCAAGATGTACGTGGCCACCGAGGCTAAAACAACCAGCTTCCATATACTGCATAAGAAATGTCACTCCAGGGTCAGGCAGATGTGGTACTGCCCGGTGGACAACGAGTACCTGCCACTGCAGGACACGGTCAGGGGCTACGAGTTTGCGCCGGAGCAGTACGTGGTGCTGGAAGAGAGCGATTTCAGGAAAGTTCCGGTCAAGACGCTGCACTCCATCAACATAGCCGCCTTCGTGGATGCAAGGGAGATCGACCCCATTTACTTCAAGGGCAGCCATTACCTGGAGCCTGACGAGCTCGGCGTTAAGCCGTTTCATCTGCTGCGAGAGGTGCTGAAACGGACCGGGCGGCTGGGCATAGCCAAGGTGACCTTCCAGAAGCAGGAGCATTTCTGCTGCCTGCGGCCCTTCGACGGCATCATGATGCTGCACACGCTCCATTACGAGGACGAGATCCTCTCCAGGGATGAGCTTGCAGCGCCCAGGCTGGAGATCAAGCGCGAGGAGCTGGATATGGCCTCAGCGCTGGTCACGGCCATGTCGAAGAAGTTCCAGCCGGAAGATTATAAAGATGATTACCGCCTGGCGCTGAAGAAGCTGATCGAAGCCAAGGTCAAGGGCCAGGAGATCAAGGTACCCAGGGAATCTAAGGTTGCCATCAAGGACCTGATGGAAGCTCTGCGCACCAGCATCGAGACGGCGAAAAAGGAGACGGCGGCGGCCAAGGCCAGGTAGGTTCTTGCGGGTTTAAGTTCAGCCCAGCAGCTGCAGCATCTGCCGGGCGTTTTGCACCGGGTAGTCGGCGTACTTGTTCTTGAAGATCAGGTGCAGCTCTCTGGCCTCATCGGCCATGCGCCGTATGGCGGGCAGCCATTCTCTCAGCTCATCTTCGCTGTACAGGTATTTATATTTGTCCCTTGCCGGGATGCCCTTCTTTTCCCAGTTCCCGGCGTTGCGGCCGTGAAAGCGCACGATGCCGATGGGTGAGGTCAGCTCGGCCAACGGCGGAACGCTGGTCTTCAGGCCCTGCGGCTCATCCACGCAGACCAGCGCCGTATTCAGCCTGCGCAGCAGCGCCAGCGTGTTTTCCCAGTTGGACTCGTTCAGCCAGTCGCCCGTGCGGAACTCCACGGCCAGGTCGTAGCCGGCCAGCTTGTCATGGCACTCGGCTATGTAGGCGGCGTTCTCAGGCTTGCAGTGGAACCACGGGGGGAACTGCAGCAGCAGCACGCCCAGCTTGCCGGCGTCGGCCACGGGCTTGACCAGGTCGGAGAACATGCGCCACAGGCTGTCTACAACGCCGCCGGGCATCAACCTCAGGTACAGGTTCCTGTCGCTGTAGCCCTCCAGCCCGCTGCGGGCGAACCTGGGCAGCAGGCTGAACGGCGTGGGATGGCCGGTGAACAGGCTGAAGACCTTTATATCGAAGACAAACCCGGGCGGCGTCTGCGTCAGCCACAGGTTGAGGTTTCTACGGGTAGGCATGATGTGGAAGGCGGAATCTATCTCGGCCACGCTGAAATGACGGCTGTAATAGGCCAGCCTATCCTCCGGCATTTTAACCTGGGGCGGATAAAATCCATCCTTTATCAGGGTCGGATCGGCCCAGGACGAAATCCCTAAAAGAATGTGGCCCATATCAAAAGTCTAATCCTGCCTCAGATTTATTTAAAGAGGCGAGCGATTGCGGCAAAAAACAGAGGCCGCTGCATTGCAGCGGCCTCTGTTTTGTTGTTTCTGCTAGCTTTTGAAGGTAAGGTTAAGGGCGTCGGCCAGCTCCAGGCTGTCGCCGTCCTTCAGGACGAACTTGCCTTTGCCCCTGATTAGCTCCCCGTTGAGCCTGGTGCCGTTGGTGCTGCCCCGGTCCTCAACGTAGTACACGCCGTCCTGGTAGTCGAGCTGTAAGTGTTGCCTGGATATCATGTCGGCCTTACCTGCGGTCAACATGGAGCGGAAGTCGTTCCTGCCCAGCGACCTGAAGCCGCCGGTCAGCCCGACCTCGCCGCCGCCGGATGCCATCAGCCTGGCGCGGACGCCGGAGGCAACCGGCGTGGTGTGGGCCGAATCGGTGGCGGGAGTTGTTACGGAATTAGTGGCCAGGTAGCCGGCATGCGTTCCCGCCGCCGCCATCGAGGGCTTCCTCGTAACCAGGAGCACGATGACTATCGCTGCCAGGGCCAGCAGTCCTATCAGTACCGCCGGCAGCAGCCAGGGATTAGCCAGGCTGCCGGTATCGGTTGTCGTCAACACTGCCACAGGGGCAGCAGTTGGCGCAACAGTGGTAGGCGCGTAGTAGGACGTGATGGGCGGAGCTACAGTAACAGTCGTGCTGGCAGTCACACTGCCGCCGCTGTTGCTGGCGGTCAGCGTATAAGTGGTGGTGCTGCCCGGCGTTACCGTATATACGCCCGAAGCGGGAACCGACCCGACCGACGGGTAGATGGTGATACTGCTCGGGCTGTTGCTGATATTCCAGGACAGGACTGTCGACTGCCCGGGTTGCACGTAGTTAGGGTTGGAAGTAAACGCGCTGATCACCGGGGAATACACTATCGGCTCCACATATGTCGGTACACGGTAGGAGGGTGTTACGAACGTGGACCAGCGCCAGTAGTAAGGGTACTGACCCCAGGGATATGTCGAGTAGCCGTAAGGATAGTTGTAGTAATAGTAGTAGGGATAGTAATAGGGATAAGAGTAGGGATAATGGTAGGGTGGCGTGGGCCCCGGTCCCGGCGGATGGGGTCCCGGCGGTCCGGGAGGATGATGGCCAAGGTCCGCAGGATCAGACGGGGGTGGCGTGTATGGAGGTGCCTCTGTCTGGGGCGGCGTCGTCCCTGCAGTGGACGATCCCCCGGCAGCCAGCTGGCCAGGAAACTGAACCCCAAGTGCCGGATCGAGCCCCATGGGATACTCAGGTGTTGAAATAAGGGGAGGAGTTGCTGCCGGTGCGGTTGGTGTGGGCGGTGGTACCGTTGTCTGAGTGCCGGTGTCGGTGGTGGTCTGACCGGCCAGCGGGTCGGATGACAGGGGGCCGGGCGGCAACGTTGTGCCCAGCGGAGGGGGCGGAGAAGGCTCGCCGTCATAATAGCCGGTTACCCCCTTTTCAAAACTATTTCCGGCCGTGGCCATGACCGGAGACGGCAGGGCCGACAGCGCGGAAAACAGGAGCACGAGTGCTCCCAGTACTGATAAAGTCGTTATTTTATTCATTATCACCTCCTTAATGATAAGTGATTATTGTCTGAAAGTAATAGCCAGCTTACCTGCCAGCTCGACGGCGTCACCGTCAGCCAGAGCGTGCCTGCCGGTGCCCTTGATCTCGCTGCCATTGAGCGTGGTGCCGTTGGTGCTGCCGGCGTCCTCTATGTAATATGAGCCGTCCTCATGCCAGATCTTGATATGCTGGCGAGATATGTACGAGGCTGTATCGGGTTTCAGCAGCTTGTTGAAGTCCCTGCGGCCGAGTGGGCGTTCATTGCCTGCCAGCAGCAGCTCGCCGCCGTCCGGCAGCACCAGTCTGGCGGCTGAAGCCTCCAGCAGGTTGGTGGTGACCGGAGTGGTGCCGGCCGGTGTGGTAGCTTCAGAAGGCTCGGTGACTGCGGCCGGGGCGGTCGCTTCAGCCGGCTTGGTAGCTGCCCTGCTTCCAGCCTGCTGCGGCTGCAGGACCCTGGCCGGCCTCCTGACGGCCAGGACGATGATTACCACCACGGCCAGCGCCAGCAGCGCTATTAAGCCGTAGAGCAGGTATGGCGGCTGCTCAACGTTGAGCGTGGCTGATGCCGTCAGGGTCGTCCCGTCGATATAGCTGGCGGTCAGCGAGTAAGTCGCGGTCTGCTCCGGCGTGACCACGGCGGTGCCCATCGGGCCGGAGTTGCCCACGCCGCTGATATAGACCTGCGTGGCCGCCGGGGCGCTCCAGGAGAGCGTGGCGGAATCTCCCCTCTGTATGGTGGGGCGGTCGATGCTAAGGGTGGGCGGTATGCGCGGCATGACGGTGACGGTCAGGGATGACGATACGGGGCTGCCGGTATTACCGGTGGCGGTCAGCGTGTACGACGTGCTGGCTGTGGGGGATACAGTAGTCGAGCCTGAGGCCGCCACTGTGCCCACGCCCGGTGAAATGCTAACCGTGCTGGCATTGCTGGTCGTCCAGGTCAGGGTAGCAGTCTGGCCGAGCTCAATGGAAGGCATGTTCGTGCTGAACGAGTTGATCACGGGGGGATAGTAGGTGGGTGGTATCGTTCTTGGTATATCGGGAGGGTAATAGCCCCTGACGTAATCGAAGCTGAGGGTGCGGGTCGACCAGGAGTAGTTAGACAGTAACCACATCTTCCAGACATAGCGGCCCATAGGGTCCCCGGACTGCGGCGCAAAGGGGCCGATCCTCCAGATGCCGGCGTAAGGACGGTACCAACGGTAGCACAGCCAGTGCCCATAGAGGGAACTGCCCGAAGGGTAGTACTCCCAGAGGTAAAAATAGCCCGGTCCGTTGAAGGAGATCACTAGATAGACCAGGTCGTTGGCAAAAAGGTTGTTCAATATCTGGCCACGGCTGTTCACCAGGTAGGCATTGATGATGGAGCTGTCCAGGCCCGGCGCGACGGGTGAAGGGGGCGCCATCTGCAGGCCGGGCCAGGTCTGGCTGTAGGCCTCGACCCCGACCGAAGGGGCTATGTTCTCGCCGCCTTCCAGCGGCGGCTGCCACGCCTCGTCAGGGCTCTGAGGAGGGGAAGACTGGGCCTGGACCGGCGGAACGATTGCCGCAAGAGAGAAAAACGTCAAGCTGAGGGCGATCAGCGGTAAAATAATCTTTTTCATAGTCAGTGTTAACTCCAACGATATTTGCTTGTCGAGATAAGTATAGGCGGCTGTGGGATGTGATGCTTGACCCCAGCCTGACAGGTATCTGACAGTTTTCTGACAAAAAAGGCTTTTTAGTCTCAGGCAGAAGGACATATTTACAACGATATAGTGAATCTGTTATGCTTTTCCGCTAGTAGTAAAGTGGCACTTTTGGCCCGGCGGAGAAATGAAGCAGTGGCAGTTATAACAAAAGCGGTCAGCCGGGTAATTCATATCCTTCTTGCCCTGATGGTATTACTGTCTGCTTCCCCGTTCCTGCTATTCCCTCAACCAGCGAGTGCTGCAGTTGACTTGAGCTCGCACGTGCCTGAGCGCTTCCCCGCCGATAATACTAGCAGGACGCTCATGTCCATCCCGCCCGGCGGCTCGCTGCAGGGAGCTTTTCAGTCGGTGCTCTCCACAATGCATTCCCAGCTGCAGAGCAGGACTCCCGGCGCCAGCCCGCGCAGGGTGGGCGCCGTGTTTTACCCTGTGACCTATGTCAATGCCGCCACCGGCAATGACGCCTATACTGGCGACTCGCCCAGCGTGGGGCCGGGTGGCGTGGGTCCCAAGAAGACCATACAGGCCGGCATAAATGCAGTGGAGGATGGCGGCTATGTCTATGTGGCTGCCGGCACGTATAACGAGTGTCTTACCATTGACGTCGGGATTTGGATGATGGGCGACGGGGCGCGGGATACTATCATCGACGCCGGCCATGCCGGGACGGCTGTGGACATCACCGCGTGCTGCACCACGATATTGATCCAGGGATTCACCATCCGCAACGGCAACGGTTACTGGGCGGGCGGTGTTGCAAATGGCCAGGATATTTATTTGGGGATGCTTGATTGCGCAGTGGTGGATAACGTGGGTGAAGTGGCCGGCGGCATCTATAGTGAGGAAAGCTGGTTGATAGTAGGCAGGTGCCTGATTGCACGTAACAGCGCGGGAGATGTCGGCGGGGGAGTACTTGTTTACGAGGCACTGGCATTAATAATCGGTTCCACCATAAGCGGCAATCAGCTTCTTCCGCTGGGCGAGGCTGGCGGCGGCATTTGCGCCATTGACGCCGAGGTGTGGCTGATGAACGTGACGCTGGCCTTTAACCTGGCTATAGGTGACCCGGCCCAGGAGGGCGGCGGGATAGCCAGCGATTACGCCGGCTGGATGATTATCAATACCATCGTTGCCTATAACCGGGCTTCAGAAACGGGGACGAATAACGCCATCTACCTGGATTGGGATACTTCTTTTCTGGACGAAGAATACAATATAGACAGCGAGAACTCCTGCCACTTCACCGACCCTACCTCGCAGGTGAATACTGATCCCAGGCTCGGGGCGCTCAGGAATAACGGCGGGCCCACCGATACACACGCCATCACGGCGGACAGCCCGGCCTTTGATAGAGGTTCTCCAACGATCATCATTTATCCCTTTATATTTGGCACTGACCAGCGCGGGGTCACCCGGCCCTGGGGGGCTGCCTGTGATGTCGGCGCCTATGAGCTGGTGCTGGGCAGCTCGGGAACTGCATCTTCAGCCAACGGCCAGGGCGACCTGACCTTCTCGGTCAGCGCCGGCGGCTTTTCAGCCCTGGCATCCGTCTCGCCTGATACTTGCTCCGGCGGCAGGCCCGGGTTTGCCTTCCCCTTTGGCATGTTCTCGTTCAGGATAGCGGGTATACAGCCCGGCTCGACGGTGCAGGTCACGATCGGACTGCCCGCCCCCATGCCGTCCAACGCCAGCTACTTCAAATGCGATGGAAATGGTGGGTGGACGGATATCACATCGATGGTGACGATGGTCGACAGTCACACCATGGTTCTTACTCTCGCGGACGGGGGGCCGGGTGATGCCGATCATACAGTCAACGGCGTCATAGTCGACCCGGGAGGGCTGGCTGTGCCTGCCAGCGGCCAAGTACAGTCTTCATCCTCCAGCTACATGCCGAGCGGCCAGGCGCCGGTCAGGCTGTCCAATATCGTGGTGCAGAGTGCGGCGCTGTCGGCGTCAGCGGTTGAGCCGGGGACACCCGTAACGGTAACTGCCGTAGTTGTAAATAAGGGCTCGGCCAACGGCGCCAGTCTGATAAAGGTATATATTGACGGGCAGGAAGAGGCCAGCCGGGGCGTGACGCTGGCCGGAGGAAGCTCCAGCCCGGTGACGTTCACGGTCAACCGCAGCCAGCCGGGCACTTATGCGGTGTATGTCGGGGGTGTGGCGGCGGGCAGCTTTACGGTGGCTGACTACATAGATTCAAACATAGTTCTGTTCGTCAGCTCGGCGCTGGTTCTCACCGCACTGGTGCTGGGCGTCATCTACATTCAAAGAAAGCGGCAGGGCTACTGGGCCTGAGCTTTCGATAAAAGGATTGCTTCGCCCCGATCTCATGGGGCTCGCAATGACAGGCTGATCAGGGGACCTGGAACTTTATTTTCACCACACCGGCCGGCTCTATGATATCCCCTTCCTTCAGCTCCTGCGGGCCCTTTTCCCTGATCTCCTCGCCGTTCAGCCTGGTGCCGTTGTCACTGCCAGTGTCCTCGACCTGGCACCTGTCATCGCTGCAGGTCACTTCCAGGTGCTGACGTGATATCAAGACCAGTTCGTCCAGGCTGAGCGCCCTGGCAAGGTCGGCCCGCCCCAGCTTGAGGCTCTCACCATACATCTTAATTTTCATGCCGTTGGGCAATAAGAGGACAGCCCTGGCGATCGTCGGGGCTGCGGGAGCCGGCATTTCTTCTACGATGCTCTCAAGGGGTGGAGGTTCTTGCTCTTCGGCTGCGGCAGGCTTGGGCAGCTTTTCCCTGCGTTGCCGTCTGGCCAGGCGTATGCTGACCAGAACTATGACCACGATGACCGAGGGCCCGAGCAGCAGCACGATGGGGTTGGTGAAGAACTGGGAGATGTTTTCGGTGGTGGTGGGTGTCCGGGGAGTTACCGGCGAAGCCGGCTGCTGAACCGGCGCCGCGCCCCTGGCATAGGTCCAGTATATGACGACGCCCGTGTCAGCCGCCCAGCGGCCGTCGCTGAAGAACCACACCCTGTAGGCATGGCGGCCGTCGGGCTCACTTGCGGCCGGTGTGAAGGGCCCCAGCCTCCACACTCCGCTCTGCTCGAGCTGCCATTTGTAGGCGATCCACCTGGCCTGCAGGCCGGAGGGGTCCGGATAGTATTCAGCGATATAGAGCCAGCCCGGCATGTTTATATCTATATCAAAGTACCAGTTCTCGTTGCCGGTCACCTGGCTGCCGCCGGAGGCGGATTCTGCCCGGAACTCCGCCGTGACGGAAGGGGATGTGCCGGCGGGCTGCTGTGAAGACCCCTGCCATACGTAGTTCACGGTGGGAAGTATGGGCGTGGCGTTGTCGCTGGCGGGCGTTTCGGTTATCAGGTTATTATCGGGCGCGCCCATGGCTTGCACTATCGAAGCAGAGCCGGCAGTAAAAGCCAGCACTGCCAGGACAAGGGTTGTCAGGAGCAGCCCGGTCTTCATTTTCCCGCCGCCTCCATGGCAGGCTTCGGCGCCGGGACGCCGGTAGCTGTCAGCGCAGCCTGCATGGCGCGGGCATCGGAAAAGCGACTGCCAGGGTAGTAATGCACGGCCTGCGCCAGGCAGCGCGCCGTGCGCCTGCTGACGCCCTTGGAGATAAGATACACCGCCAGGTCTTCAGCCTCGTCGTAAGTGCGCGGCCAGCTGGACTTGAACAGGCTCTGGCAGATCTCGTTGGGCTGCCTGAGCGTCAGGAGGTAAATGCAGGTCTGAGCCAGCCCGCACAGGTCGCTGCGGCCGTCGCTGTCCCCTCCCAGGAAAAGCTCGGGTATATCGAAGCCACGGTTGGCAATCTGAGTGAAGGGATCGGTGCTGGCCTTGTCTTCGTCCGATTCATACAGGCTCTTGGCCGTGCCGAAATCAATCAGCTTGACCGAGCCGTCGTCGCACAGCATGATGTTCTTGGGATTGACGTCCCTGTGGATGATGCCGACGGCGTTGATATAGGCCAGCGCGTCCAGCAGCTGGCCAGCCCAGTCTATGACCTTCTGCTCTCCAGGTGATGACCTGGGTGAAGAGGCCATCAGCGTCTCGCCTTTCAAATATTCCATGACCAGGTGGAACTCGCCGCTGTAGAAGAAATCATCCATGTATCTGACGATGCCCGGGTGGTTGAGGCGCTTGAGGTAGCCTGCCTCGAGCATCAGCTTGTCCAGGTAGACGTTGTCCATGTTCGTGCCGCGGCGCGGCGTTTTGATGATGCAAGGACGGCTTGTCTTGCGCTCAACGCCCAGCCAGATGGTGGCCATGCCGCCTTGCTTGAAGGCCTGCGATTTAACCTCGTAGCGCCCGTTGACCATGAAGGTGTTCTTGCCCAGCTTCACGTTGGGGCGCCTGAGCTGCGGCACGCTCCGGGGGCCGGACCTGGCCCGGCGGTTCTTGGCGTATTCCACCAGCGCCACGGTCACCGGTATGGCCGTGCAGATCACGACTATGACCACGATGATTATGTTGGTATCCGGCATCATAATCATGCTTTCCTCACGCTGGTCTGGGCTGCGATCATGGCCTGCCAGGACGGCAGGTTGCCAGGCCTTACGATAATGACTGAAATATTGTCCGGGCCTCCGGCCAGGTTGGCCTGCGCCGTCAGCTCGGCGCAGGCCTGCTGCGGGTCTGCGGATTCAAGGACTGTCCGTGCAATTTTGCTGTCTTCCAGCACGCCGCACAGGCCGTCCGAGCAGAGCAGGATATTGTCCCCCGCATAAAGCTTGACCTGCAAGAGGTCAGGCTGCGCATCGGCCGAATAGCCCAGCACGCGCGTTATCTCGTTGCGGCGGGGGTGGCTGCGCGCCTCTTCCGGCGTGATTACACCCTCGTCCACAAGCTGCTGGACCACGGAATGGTCGCTGCTGACGTGCAGCGTCTCGCGAGAGTTGATGATGTAACAGCGGGAGTCACCTATGTGCGCCAGGTACATGTCCTGGTTTAGCACCAGGGCAGCCGTCAGTGTGGTGCCCATGCCCTGCAGGGACCGGTCGCCGGCAGCGTAAAAAACGGCGCTGTTGGCCATTTTAAAGGCCTCAGCCAGTATTTCCATGGGTGGAGTGGCTGGCAGGTCCAGCAGCCCGGAAATTACCTCCGAATGAAAGGTCCTGATGGCCAGGTCGCTGGCCACCTCGCCGGCATTGTGGCCGCCCATGCCGTCCGCCACCGCGAACAGGCCGGCGGACATAACGCCGTTATGTGTCTTCAGATCGAACGAGGCGCAGAAGATACTGTCCTCGTTGAATTTACGCAGCAGGCCGGTGTCCCAGGCACAGCCCGTCTCAAGGTGGTTTTTCATTTTCCCCCGGCATCCTCGCCCGTCATTTTAAAGGTTACTGTCAGCTCCGGCTGGTGGGCCAGTTCTATCTTGTCGCCGTCCTTGAGCGGCTGTTTGCCTTTCCTGTAGATGTCCTCACCGTTGAGCCGCGTGTGGTTGGTGCTTCCCTGCCCGGCCTTGCCGTGGTCCTCCACGAAATAAGAGCCGTTCTTGTAGGTGATCAGCAGGTGCTGCCTGGAGATGCACATCAACAGGTCGCGGGGCATGGTGCTGTCGAAATCGTCGCGCTGTATGAAGGTAGGTTTGCCGTTGAGCGCCATCTCCCTGCCGCCCGGCAACAGGACTTTAGCGGGGGGCGCGGCCTGTGAGGCTTTCTCATGCAGCCGGGTGGCCTGTTCGGGCAGGCCTTCATCGTCTGCCAGGTAATGACCGCAGGTATAGCAGAAGAACCTGCCATCCTCGTTCAGGGCCTGGCAGGACGGGCAGGCCACCTTGCCGTTTTTCTCATCCATTGTTTGTACGAAAGTTTAACCCGGCCAGATAGGCAGTTGCTTGACACCTATCTGACGAATACCTAATATAAATCTGACAATTGCCCGGATATATTATAACGCATGATTGTTAAGTTCTCGTTCGGAGGCGAAGATTGGCCTTTCTGGTGGTCAAAAGCGGGGGCGTAGAAGACGCAGGCAAGATATTTACGCTGAGTAAGGACAGCACTGTGGTCGGCCGCCGCAGCACGCAGTTCGAGCCCGATATCGACCTGAACGACGAGGTGGTCTCACGCAAGCACCTGGAGATACTGCTCAGGGACCAGAAGTACATGCTGCGGGACCTGAACAGCACCAACGGCACCATGCTGGACGACGACCGCATAATTCCGGGCAACCTTTACCTGCTCAAACACAACAGCAGGATAGGGCTGGGTCTGGAGGGTGATTCAGCGCGTGTCGTCCTGGTCTTCAAGGAGTCTGAGACGACCAATATAATCGACCGCAGAAAGGCGTCGCCTGCCAGGCCCCGTCTGGGCTGGCTGAAAATTGATGAGAGAAAGAAAGAGGTCTGGGTGGACGGCAAGCTGCAGAAGCTTTCCAGGAAGGAGTACGACCTGATGCTTTTCCTTTACAGCAACGCCGGCAACATCTGCTCTCGCGACGAGATAATACAGGCCGTCTGGCCCGAGAGCCACGATCCCGCAGCCATCTCAGACGCCACCATAGACCAGCTCGTGCACCGGCTGCGTGAAAAGGTGGAGCCCGAGCCTGCCAGGCCGGCGAGGATAATCAGCAAGAAAGCCTTCGGATATATGCTGGCGTAGTTCAGTTACTAGCTGGCGCTGAGGGACTGCTCCCTGTTGTGAATGACCTGCCCCGCCTTTACGATGGCCTCGGCAAAGTAGTCCAGCTGGGATGAAGAGACGGTAAGCTTTGTGCGGGAGTTCCTCATCACCGTATGCAGTATCTCCCCGTATTGCGACTTCAGGGCGGAGGCGATGTGCAGCAGCCTGCGCAGCTCATTTTTCAGAAAGGGGTAATCCGTCTCGTCCTGCAGCTGGGCCAGGATAAAACATTGGCCCGCCGGCACAAGCTTTAGTTTAAGGGCCCTGGCTGCATTGACGATCCCATTTCTCTTGCTGCGCCCGCGTTCTGTCTTCAGGCCTTCGTTTTCAGCTACCAGGCTGTTATGCCTGGCCACCAGCCTGCCCACCTCAACCAGCGTATCCCTGAGCGCCATCAGAGCGGTAAGGTCTTTATCGGCCGCGTTGAGAAGGCGCAGTTCATCACGTGCCTCCTCCTTTTTGGCCTTCAGCTTGAGCGGCATTTTTCTTCCCGGGCGCGCAGCAACGGTTTGTGCGTCTTTCTTATGGTTAATCTAGTTGCAGGCGCCCGGTTTTGTCAAGCGCGCGCTCGACGGCTATGCCGCCCGGCATACCTTGACAGCCGGTACTCATATGATAGAATTGCCAGGATAATCTTATAATCATTACGGAGACGATAGCTGAAAGGATGCAGGAGGTGGATGATCATGGCGTTTACTTAGCGGTCACGATGTTTTCAGCAACCAGTTGCAGCCCATCAATAATATTGGAGGAGGAGAAAATGAACTGGGCACCTAAGACCTATGAGGCTCATTGCTGTCAATGTGATTCGCCCGTCTCGGTGGACTTTCTAAGCCTGAACGATATATTTGCGGAAAAAGCCTTTGTTCTAGGTTGGGATGAGAACGTTGTACTGGATGATAAGAGGGAAAAGACGGCAGTAGACGTATCCTTGCTGTGCGAGGCCTGCAAAACGCGGTTCAGCGTCATGTTTTCGCCGGAACGGTTGAGCAAGGAGGATTTTGCAGCCAGGGAGCTCGATCCGCGTTTCGTGGCCAGCCAGTGGCCGTCGATCAATGTGCGAAATGACTCGGGACGTTTCTGGATAAGGATATGGGCGGACAAGGAAATACCCAACCTGGGCCGGGATTTTAGAGTTGCACCTGGCGAGACTAAATATATCACCGGATGCTGGCTGGGCTGGCTGCAGTTTGTTACGGTCACCGATCCCACGGCTACCATCATCTCAACCGTCAGCCCCTTCATCACGGATGTCTATATGTGGGATAACTCTGCCGACCAGATGGCGGGCGGCTATCCCAAGACGATCTGGCCCCAATTCACGGACGGGCCCAAGCAGATATCCATAAACCTGGATGTGAGCGACAAGCTGATGTTCGTGTTCACGCCGTACTATACCAGGCTGATCAAGGAAGGGCTGGTCAAGCCTGAAGACCTGCATAAGCTCAGTTTAAAAAAGGCCAATGAACTGATGTCCAAGGTCTATTAGATAACGCGCGGAATAAAATGGCTGATGCCATAAAAGACGCCTCGAACTGGTGGCCGGTTGCAGTCTGGAAACCGTATACAATTCCCCTGCCCGCGCAATGGCGGGGATCGGCTGTGGAATGCCAGGGTTCCATCTTCCTGATCGGCAGCGCCAAGGGCAAGGCAGGTCAGCGATTTAAATCTCCAGCAGTCAATGTCAGCAGAAGTCCAGTAATGATGGTGGCGCCCATGCGTGTACCACGCTATGGCTTCGTTGCCGCTGCTTTTGGTAGTCATATTCTGGCTGCTGGCGGCGTTTCCTATGCCTTGCCGGAGGCCTCTGAAAAGCTTGCCAGCGTTGAGATATACGACATAAACTCCCTGTCCTGGTCACCCGGGTCAACATTGCCCTATCCGCTTGGGTGGGCAGCAGGAGGAGTGGTCAACAACCGGCTGATAGTTGCGGGCGGGTTTTCAGACAAGAGAGAGAACCGTACACTGATTCTGGACATGGGGTCGGGGGTCTGGCGGGCAGCCGCACCAATGCCTGAAGCTGTCTCGCACGCGGCCGGCGCCATCTATAAAGGCAGGCTCTACGTTTTCGGAGGCATAGATTGGAAGTCGTTTCACCAGAAAAGCTGTTTTATTTATGACGTCTCATCTGATAGCTGGACTAAAAGCGCACAAATGCCCGATCCTAGGACTTCGGCTGCGGCGGTGACAGTGAACGACGAAATATGGATTACGGGCGGTACACGTGACTGGGGAGGTTTTGAACGCAACGACATTTTCGTGTTCAATCCGGCTACAAATTTATACGGCAGCACGTATCCAATGTGTTTTCCACGCAGTGATCATATTGCCAGCATTATAAATGGCACGGTATGTGCACTTGGAGGCAACGCAAAATGGAGCAGCGAATCCGCAAATTGGAACTTCATTCCGGTTGATATCACTCCAACCAGCAAGGGTATTAACATCCAATATTCTTTGTGGTCGACACAGGGGCCCGTTTTCGAACGCGGGATTGCCGGTACGATGGATACGGTCAACCTTCCATCATTTCGCCACCTGGTGCTTAAGATGGTAGGTATTCCGGCAACTGCCAGCGCTCTCATCATAACGAATAAGGGCCAGGTTCCTATTGAGATCGGCGATGGGAGCCGTAGCATTGTCCTTCATACAAATAACAGGGCGGAGTGGAAACTGGAAACAAAAAACGACATTCATTTAATACCAACGCCTACATGAGATGAAATCTATATGCTACGGGCGCGTTCAGATACCGCTCTCGATGCAATACTCCCGCAGGGTGTTGAGCGAGGCGAAGAACTCCTTCATCATCGTTCCCACCGGGTACATGCCGGAGCGCCTGACCGTGATGACGCCGTGCTCCTGTTTTATTATCCCGGCGGCGTGGAAGAAAAGCAGCTCGGGCCACAGCCTGCTATAGATGCCGGCGCCAAAGCGTTCATGGAAGGCAGACCTGTCCAGGCGCATGCCGAAAAGCCGTGTGAGCATGTAGTAGCGGTAGTGCTCACGCGCTGATAGCTGGCGCATGCGCACCACGGGCAGTTTACCATCCTCAATCAGGCGGTGGTAGCCGTCCAGCGAGAAGGAGTTGACCAGGAAATCGCCGCCCAGGAAGCCGACCGAGCCGGCGCCGATGCCGATATAGTCGTCGTAGTCGATGATGTACTCGTCGATCATGCGGTCACCGCGTGAGAAGCACCAGGCCGTGGAGGCCCGGTAGCCTGCGTCCAGCACGTCGCGCAGTATGATATTGTAGAATTTCCTCTCCCTGGACGTGTCCACGCGGTTGAAGCGTTTCTCCAGGAAGTCCAGCTTGTGGGGTGAGGGCATGAGCGGGTAGAAGGTGGCCTGGTCCGTGCCCAGGTCTTTGAATATCCTGACGTCAGAGCTGAACTGCTCCAGCGTTTGCGTGGGGAAGTTGAACATCAGGTCGACGTTGACCGTTTCGAACTTGCCCTGCGCCAGCCTGAGCGCCTGGATAGAGTCCTCGCCTTTGAAGAGCGTGCGGCCCATGGCCTTGAGCAGCGTGTTATCGAAGCTCTGCACGCCGATGGAAAGGCGGTTTATTCCAAGCTGCCGGAGTTCCTCTACGGTTTCCGGCGCGAGCTCGCGGGGCGTGGTCTCCAGTGAGATGCGTTTGACCTGGAATTTCGACCTGAGATGGCCGATGAAATCAGCCAGCTCGTCCATCAATACGGTGGGCGTGCCGCCGCCGAAGTAGAAGTCGTTGAACTTGAAGCCCAGCCCGGAGTACATGTCCAGCTCCCTGCCCAGGTCCTTGAAGTAGCTGCGTGCCTGGTCCTCCCTGAAGAGGTAGCGGTTGAAGCAGCAGAAGGGACAGAGCGTGCGGCAGAAGGGGATGTGTATGTAGAGGGAGACGCGGTCCCCGCGCTCAAGCGCCTGGCCGGCCAGCCGTGACAGGTCGACATCGCCGCTGAACCTGAGAAATTTCTTGCCCTCGAAACGGACGACCGATCCAACGAAGCTGGGAATCATAACGGTTAATTATACCGCATCATCATCCGCTGCCATTGCGAGCCACGATAGGATCGGGGCGAAGCAATCCTTTGAGCGATAGGTTAAGGGCTGACCCAATGCCGGGAGATTGCCACGGCGCTTCGTGCCTCGCAATGGCCGGGGGCAATGTCCCTCTTCAAGGCCTGCCCCGATGTCATATAATAGGGCGGAGGTATCAGGGATGAAGAAAACGAAAACCGACTGGCTGACAAGTGCCAATAACGCCGTCTATCTGCCGGGCCAGAAGAAGGGCCACTACGAGAGCTATTTCCTGCGCGCCAACCACCCCTCAAAGCCGCTGGCCTTTTGGATCCGCTACACCATATTCAGCCCGCAGGGCAACCCGGAAAAGGCCGTTGGCGAGCTGTGGGCGGTCTATTTCGATGGTGAGAACAATATCAACACCGCCGTTAAAAAAGAGGTCCCCTTCGCTCAATGCTGCTTCAGCCGCTCAGGCCTGGACGTAAAGGTAGAAGAAGCCATTTTGAACACAGTCAAATTGATCGGCGCCGCCTCCGCAGGCGGACACCAGATTTCATGGAACCTGGAGTATGGCGGAGAATCTAGGCCCTTGTTCCTGCTGCCACTTAGCATGTATTCCGCCTCATTTCCCAAGGCCAAGAGCTGCGTTCCTCTGCCGCTGGCCCGCTTTAGCGGGAGCTTGAAGGTCGACGGTCGCGACATCAAGATTGAGGGCTGGACGGGCAGCCAGAACCACAACTGGGGCTCCAAGCACACCGACCTTTACGCCTGGGGCCAGGTGGCCGGCTTTGACAACAGCCCGGATACCTTCCTTGAGCTGGCCACGGCCAGGGTGAAAATCGGCCCGATGTGGACGCCGGCCATGACGCCCATGGTCCTGAGGCATAAAGGAGAGGAGTTCGCACTCAACGACCTGTCTCAGACAATTTTTGCGCACGGGCGTTTCATCTACTTTGACTGGGTGTTCGGCTCGGAGGACGACCGGGTCGGCATGGCAGGCAGGATTTGGGCCGAGAAGGAAAAATTCGTGGGCCTGAACTACTACAATCCGCCTGGCGGAAATAAGCACTGCCTGAATACCAAGCTCGCCTCCTGCAGTCTGCGGCTTACCTACAGGCAGGGAACCAGGAAGGGTTCGTCAGAGATTTTGACCACCGCCCACCGCGCTGCCTTCGAAATACTCACAGACAGAAATGACCACGGAATAGCCATACAGGTGTAGGGTTATCTGGACCCGGACCGGCCCGGAGTCGTATTCTCGCTGCCCGAGAGGTCGTAGCTGCCAACGTAAGCGGAAGACTTCAAGTTGTTTTTACCGGCGCTTATGATAGCCTGAGAGGTAACTTTACCGGTTTCAGAAGGTGTCAATCCCGCGCCCAGGAATACATAGTTGAACACGACGCCCACGATAGCAAATATAAGCAGTATGATGAGGACCTCCGTACCTGTGCCACCTTTTTGGCAGCCGTGGAATTTTTTGAGTGCCTTTACCGCTGCAGAAGACATACTCCCTCCGCCTCCTCCTCCAGAGTTGTAACGGAAGTAATACCTGCCTGAGCCAGGTAGCCATCTGTCATTATACCCGGCAAGAACGGATTTACAATCACCTGTTGATACCATTTTACGTAGTACTAAAGTCACCCTCACCCTGCGCAACGCCATGAGATTGCCGCGCCCCGATTTAATCGGGGCTCGCAATGACATAAGGAAGCAAGAGAGACTGGGCGTCCCTCTTCAACGCCTGCTATTTTAAATCCCAATTTCCAAAAACCAAATTCCAATTTTCTTTGCCTTAACTTAGTTAGTTGGAGCTTGGAGTTTTCTGTTTTTCAACATATTGTGATCCAACAACCTGTATGGTAGATTAGTGCGGTATCCGTAGTATAAACGAGGAGGCAGGATTTTGAGCCACAAGAAGAAGATAACCATCCTGGCCATACTGGGGTTCCTGTGCATACTTTATGGCAGTTTCATCACCCTGGACTGGACCCAGCATTTCTTTAACATGGACAACCCGGCCGCGCCCGAGCTGCCTTATTCCAGGGCAACCAAGGTGCTCTTCTGCTTCATGTGCGCCGTGCTGGCCTGGATGATCGGCAAGGACGGCCTGAATCGCGTCGATACCAGGAAAGTGGTCATCATCTTTTCGCTGATTATTGCTGGCGATATCTGCCTGGTAATATTTCCCACACCGTACGTCGGGATCGCTCTTTTCATAGCGGCACAGGTGTTTCTCATACTGCGCAACGGGCAGGGATTCCGCCAGTACAATAAAAGCGGCGACCGCAAACGCAGAGTATTATGGGACGCGGTAACAGGCGCCATCATAGCGGTTATCCTGGTGCTGTACGTGAGCCTGGTGCTGATACCGCTGCTGCAGGGAAGCTACCTGCTGTATTTCATAATTGTCTACGGCCTGCTGGTCTGCGTCTCATTATGGACGGCCTGGGCGGCAGTACGGATTGGCTATTTCCCGCCGCTGAACGCCTGGCTGATCGCCATCGGCATAACCTTCTTCTTCACGGACGACCTCTTCGTCGGGCTGAACATGTCGCTGCCGACCACCACCATAGCCAGGTCGCTGGTCACCTATGTGGTCTGGATATTCTATTCGCCGGCGCTGGCACTGCTGGCGCTGAGCGGATACAGGTGGGGCAAGACGGGAGATTCCTAAGAGGCATTAGGGAGATTGCCACGTCGCTGCGCTCCTCGCAATGACGTTGAAAATGCCGGGAGATTGCCACGTCGCTGCGCTCCTCGCAATGACGTGATCAGGTTTCTCGGGCGATGACGGCCGCGCCGAGCGCGGCGATGATACGCGGGTTCTCGGGAAGCAGCGATTTTATATCCAGCTTCTCTTCTATGGCCTGGACCAGACCGCCGTCCATGGCGCCGCCGCCGATGATGACCACGTCCGGCTGAAGCGTGAGGCCGCGCGCCATAGCGACCACCTTCTCGGCGATGGAGCGGTGGATGCCGGCCAGTATGTCCTCCGGCTTATCCCCCTGCGAGATGCGCGTGATGACCTCGGTCTCAAGGAACACGCTGCAGGAGGTGGAAAAATTGGAGGGCCGTGTCGCTTTAAGGGAGAGCGGGCCTATCTCCTCCATCTTTATTCCCAGTATGCGGGCCAGCACCTGCAGCAGCCTGGCGCTGCCGGTGGCGCAGATCTCCGAAATGCTGAAGTTGACCACCTTTCCGGCCTCGTCCAGCGTGATGACCTGGCTGCCCTGGCCGCCGATGTCTATGACCGTCCTGGCGGTGGGGAAAAGGGTGTTAACGCCGCGGGTGTCGCAGAGTATGACGCCATGGTAGCTGTCGGCCCCGGCGTTCCTGCCGCCCGTCCCCGTAGCCGCAGTTGCCTTGATATCCCCCTCCTTCAGGCCGGCCTGTTCCAGCGCCCTGGCCCTGACCGTGGCCGCGGCCGTGGCATAGTTGGTGCCGGAGGGTATGACCGCCCAGCCGGATATCTTAGCGCCGTCCACTATGACGGCCTTGCTGCCGGCCGAGCCGATATCTATTCCAAGGTAATAGCCGCTCAACTCCCCTTCTCCGTGAACTCAATATAGGCTTCGCTAAGCTTTTTCTCGCGGTGGCTGTCGTACTCGCCCCTCTGGACAAGCTGGTAGGCCTGGTCGCGCGCCAGTATGGCTGCGCCCAGCGCTCCGGTGATGAGCGGCTCCTGCGGCACCAGCAACTTCATGCCCAGCACGGTCTCCATGGCCTTAACCATGCCGGCGTTCTTGGCCACTCCCCCTGTGAATACCACCGGAGTCTCCACCTTGAGCTGGCGCGCCAGCTTGACCACACGGGTGGCGATGGCTATATAGACGCCCGCCAGAATATCGGGCAGCGGCTGTCCCTCGGAGAGGCGGGAGATAATCTCCTGCTGTGCGAAGATGGTGCACAGGCTGTTGATCTTGACCGGAGTGTCCGTCTGCATGGAGATGCGCCCCATCTCGTTCAGCTCCAGCCCCAGCGTCTCGGCGGCCACCTCCAGGAAGCGGCCCGTGCCGGCGGCGCACTTGTCGTTGGTCAGGAAGTCCGTCAGCCTGCCGTTCTTTATCTTGAGCACCTTGGCGTCCTGCCCGCCGATATCGATGGCGGTCCTGACGTCAGGAAACAGGGAGGCCACGCCGCGGGCGTGGCAGGTGAGCTCGGTGATCTGCTTGTCGGCGAAGGGCACGTTGACGCGGCCGTATCCTGTGGAGACGATGTAGGCGATGTCCTCGATCTTGAGGTCGGCCCTGGCCAGCACGTCCTCCATGACCTTATTGGCGCGACGGCGGTGCTCGGCGCCGGTAGGGCCCACAACGTAGGCCTTCATGGCGCTTTCCGCGTCCACGATGACAGCCTTGGACATGGTGGAACCTATGTCGATGCCGGCGAAGTGGAGCTGCGAAGCCAGGTTATTCATGCGGGCCGCCGCCTGACTCAGCCCAGGGTCTCCACGAAGGCTTCCACCCTGGTCTTGATGGGCGCCAGCGACCTTTCGCTGTAGTCATGCTCAATATACAGGCTGGGTATGCCCAGCGTATCCAGGTAATGGCGCAGGTTGGGCACCTCGTAGCCGTGCGTATCGCAGTACTTGACGCTCTGCAATATGGCGCCGTTCACCTTCCAGTCTGTAACGGCCTTGCGGATATAGTTGAACCTGCTCTCAAGGTCTTTATCGTAGCTCCTGGCGGTCTCGGCCGGCTCGGATTGGCGGTAGGTGCGCGGGCACTTGATGTCCACCAGGTAGCGCTGCGCCAGGCTTTGCAGGTCGTAAGGCGGCCTGACGTCCGCCCAGAAGGCTCTGGTGCCGACGCAGGTATCGTCCACCACCACACTGGCGCCGGCGCTCTCGATCAGCTCGTAAAGCGAGGTGTTGTCGAAGACCGGGCCCCAGACCAGCAGACGCGCCTTTTTAGACACCTGCTTATTGACGCAGTTTTTGACCTCTTCGATCACGTTTTCCAGCAGCTCATTGCCCTCGTCCACGGGCAGGCTAAAGAGCGCAACCAGCACCTCGAGGTTCTCGCTGGAGCTGAGCAGCGGCGGATCGGGCTTGCGCAGGTCGTAAAGCTGGCGCACCAGCTGTCGCTGCCTGTTGTGCTGCTCCACCGCCTTGGCCAGCTTATCGTCGGTCAGCTTCTGTCCGGTGAACTCCTCCAGGTGGCGCTTGAAGGAATTGAGTTGGCCGCTGAAGTAGTCGACCGAAGCCGCATGGTCGGTGTGCGGGACATCAATAAGATGGGTGAAGGCGGCGTCCTTGACGTAGTCTCGCCACTGGATGATCAGTCCGGCGCCAATGTCGCAGGTATGCGCCCCCACGATGCCGTCCAGGAAGTTAAATTTGCCCTTGATGCCCAGGTCGATGATGCTGCGCAAAAAGGGGCAGACGACCGTGGTGGATACCTGGTCGGCGGCCGTGATGGTCTCGTTCATGTCGCCGAAGACGCGGAAGGGTATAAGCCCCATGGCGGTGATTATCTCAACCGGTGGATAAAGGCACACGTAGCCGATGATTTTTTTACCGGCCTTGCGCAGCTCGCGCACGCGCTTGCCCCTATCCTGATAGACTTCCTTTGCCAGGGAAAGGCCTTTCGTTACTGCTGTTACCATCTTTTACTCCAGCTTTTTGTTTTAATTACCAGTCCAGCCCGTTGGCCTTGCGCACCTTACGATAGTGCTCCATGGTCTGCTCGAAGGCCTCGGCCCTGGCCAGCGTCTCCTGGGGATTGAAGACGCGCTTGTCTATGATGTCTCCCTCCACCCAGAGCGAAGGGACGTTGAGCCTGTTAAGCAGGAAGTTCTGCGACGTCCTCAGCCCGGCGCTGGCGGCGCGGCAGGAGATGAGAGGATGCATGAAGTAGCCGTCGGCCTTGTATTCACGTGCTATTTGCAGGAATGTCTCCACCAGCGGGTTGGCCACGCCGTCGGCCTTGGCAGTCGGGTGTATATTGAAAATAAAGTTGCGTGAGAGGCGGGCCAGCTTCTCCAGCGGGTCACTGACCTTGCTCAGGTCGGGCGGCCTGGGGGCGTGGTAGCCCCAGCTCTCGAAGACAAAGTTCCAGCCGCGCTCGGCCAGGGTGTCAAAAAACCTGAGGCTGTGCCAGGGCGGAAGCTCGGCGAAGACGATTCTGTACTTCTCAGCCGTATTGATGCCGGCAACCTTATTGGCCACACGCTCCTTGACCTCGGCCAGCATGTCCTGGTAGAACTTGAGCGCGGTGGCCATGTCGCCGGCAAAGAAAAGCGAGGGCGGCATGCTGCTCCAGAAATCCAGGCTGTGCATGGGGCCGGGAATGGCCTTGCGCAGCTCGCTGATTTGATAGGTGGTCTCGTGTATGCTGACGGCCAGGTCTATCAGCTCCTCCAGCCTGGCCCAGTCCATCTTCTTGCCCAGCAATTTCTCCAGGAAGGCTATGAAGTCCTGCAGCTCCTTGACCAGGAACTTGACCTGGTAGCCCTCAAGGTCGGGCTCGGTGCCCTCGAAGGTGCCCATCATGGGCATCTCCAGGCACCATTCCGGCGCATCGAAGTAACGGCCCAGCGCCTGAAACCACTTGAAGCGGGCGTCGCAGATAATGCCGGAGCCCAGCAGCAGCGTGGGCCTGGCCATGCCGCCGGCCGGCGCCTCGGGCGGTATCTTGCCGCCCATCTCCTTCATCATGCGGTAGGAGTAGCCGATGGTGCTGCGGCCGTAGCCGCACATGTGCGTGGGATAGCCGTCCGAATCGGAGGCATCCAGGAAGGGCTCGGCGCTGCCTGTAGAAGCCAGCAGTGTGGAATAGTTCTCGGGATAGACGATGTTGAGGCCCATGGCCTTAAGGGGCAGGTCTCCCTCCCAGTAGTTGAGCATGGCCCATACCGTGGGCTTGCCCTCGTTGCTGGCCTGGAGCGTATCCATGTAGTCTTGCGCAACCAGGTTGCGCAGCGGGTACATGCTCTTAAGGCGGTTAATGGCCCTCTTCTGCTCGGTCTTGGCTGGCGTTGCGGCGGCGTCGCTCATTTTGCACCTCTTGAGGAGAAATAGGTTGATTGGCTAATCAGCCTTTAATCTTAATTCATTATCAGGACGAAAGTAAAGGTAGAGTTGAATTGCTGCGGCTGAGCGGTATTTCGCCGGTTAAAGATTGATCTCCCGGAACGTGTCTTCCGAGAAGTCAATGAAAATGAGGCGGTTGCGCAGGGGCTTGCCGGTGCCGGTGATTATCTTGACGGCCTCCTGCACCTGCCAGGCGGCGATGACGGCGGGTGTGGCCGGCGGGTTGCCCGTCACTGACTCCAAGCCGCAGTCGCTTCCGGCCGGGCTTCCACATATGGACTCAAAGCCTTTATCTCCCGGGAAAACGGTGGCGAGCTGGCCGCACAGCCCGGCTATGGCGCCGTGGATGAAGGGTATTTTCAGCTTACGACAGGCATCGGCCACGATACGCCTGGTGGCGAAGCTGTCCAGCGCATCTATCACAAGGTCAGCGCCCTTGAGCAGAGTGCCGGCGTTGCGCCGGTCAATGGTCCTGTTCACGGCCGTGACCGATATTGCGGAGTTTATCTTCTTCACGTGCTGCGCGGCCACCTTCACCTTGCTGCGGCGCAGGTCGGCCTCTGTGGCCATTATCTGGCGGTTGAGGTTGTTTTCCACGAACCTGCCCTTATCGATGATGATGAGGCGGCCAACTCCCTGCCTGGCCAGCAGCTCTACGATAGTACCGCCCAGCCCGCCCACGCCGCAGACCGCCACGGTTGAGCTGAGCAACTTTATCTGGCCTTTGATGCCGACCGTGCCGATGTTGCGCAGGTAGCGTGCGGGAACCACGCCGTTCTCCAGGCAGTAGATCTCGGCCTGGAGCGGCGACATGGCGGCCTGTGCAGCCAGCGCACGCACAGCCTTAATGTCGATCACCTGCGCGGCTTTTCCAGCGGGGACAGGCGCTGATTTGCTCAGCCCCTTAACAAGCTTTGCCTTAGAGCGTGCTGCGGCCATAGGTTACTGAACTATCCGCCTGCCACCTTGGGTATGACGTCGAGCTTATCGCCCTTTTTGAGAGAGACCTTCTCCAGGGTTGCTATGTTGGTGCCGTTGAGCAGAATGTTGCTGTTGTCCCAGATGGACTGCTTCCTGAAAGCGCCCATTGATTTCAGCTTCTTCTCGTATACCGGCCCGTAGTTGGATTCCACGTAGTCCCTGGCCTCGTCAATGCCCTTGACGTTGGCCGTCACGGACTTGGTTCCCAGGAAGACCCTCCAGGGGCCGATGAAATTGATGTTGATCTCCGGCATGGCTGACGCCTATTCCGCTTTAATGGCTGCGGCGACCTCCGGCATGCCCAGGCTTTCCAGCCGGGCCCTGGAAGGCTTGCCGGTGGACTTGTTCCAGTCCCTCAGCTGGTAATATTCAGGCAGCATCTTATCGATATCGGGCACGTGCCCTTCCTGGCCTCCTCCCGCTATGGGCCTCATGGCCAGCTCCGGCATGACATCGTCTTTGGCGGAGATGCCCAGCTTGCAGGAGAGCGCCCGCTGCAGTTGGAAGACGCGCTCGCCTATCTTGAGCAGATCGTTGAGGTCGACGTTGCGGCCGGTCATGGTGTTGAACATATCGCAGGTCATGGCCACGGGCGTGAGCGCCCAGTGGCAGATGCCCAGTGAATCGCACACGGCCACCCAGTTCTGGCTCCTCTCCACCATATAGGCCTTGTCGTTCTCCCAGCGGTCGGTGATGGGGAAATCCAGGTCGGGATGCCCGGTGCCGCCGTCGATATTATAGGCGCCGCTCTTGTTATGGTCGGCGCCGCGCGGCGCGGTGGTATAAACCAGCGCCATGGAGTGGTAGGCACGCGGATCGTGCATGGGGAACTCCAGCCCCTTGCACTGCACAGCCTCTCCGATGGGCCTGCCGTACTTCTGGGCCATGCGCCTGGTGCCGCCGACCAGGACCTTGCCGAAGCCCTCATTCTTTCCGATGAGCTTGACCAGCTCCTTGGCGGCTTCTATGTTGCCCCAGGTGAGCTTGAGCCCGCCCGTGTCCTTCTCGGTTATGACGCCCTGTTCGAACAGATAGAAGGCGTAGCCGGCGCTGGCGCCGCTGCTGATGGAATCGAAGCCGTAGCCGTTGACCATTTCATTGAAATAGCAGGCCGTCGACATGTCCAGGTCCAGTCCCATCATGGCGCCCCAGGCCATCAGCGTCTCGTATTCGGGACCCTCGACGTGCTCGTACGTGTAAGGCCCCTCCTTGATCTGCAGCATCTTGCGGCAGCGTATGGGGCAGCTGTAGCAGGCGGTGGTGGTCGTCTGGAATTTCTCAAGCTGCTCGGGTCCACTGATCTTGGTGGACTCGGGCAGCGTGGGCGCAGTGTAGTAATTGGTGGGGCCGTCGCCGTAGACTATGGCGGAGTCCACCCAGCCGGCCGTGCCGGTCTCGTGCATGATCATGGAGAAGAAGCCTTCCTTGACCTCGGTCATGGCGGCCTTGGCGGCCTCCTTGAACTTCTCGGGGTCGGCCATGGGCCGCTGCATCTTGCCGCGTGCCACGATGGCCTTGACCTTCTTGGAGCCCATGACGCAGCCCAGCCCGGCCCTGCCCAGGCAGTGGCCGTACTCGGTCATGATGTTGCCGTAGAGCACGCCGTTTTCAGAAGCGGGGCCGATGCAGGCGATCTGCGTACGGTTGTCATCGAACTCCTTCTTGATGGCGGCCTGCGTCTGGTAGGTGTCCATGCCCCAGAGATGGGCGGCGTCCTTTATCTCGGCGGAGCCGTCCTTGATATAAATATAAACGGGCTTGGGCGAGATACCCTTGAGTATCACGCCGTCATAGCCGGCGTTCTTCAGCTCTGCGCCGAACCAGCCGCTGCCGTTGGCATCACCGTAGTGGCCGGTATAGGGGGACCTGGTCGCCCCTCCCCAGCGGCTGACGCTGGGCCCGCTGGTGCCGTTGAAGGCGCCCGGCATGATGATCAGCACATTGTCCGGGCCCAGCGGGTCGGTTTTCTCATCCACAAGGTCGAAGAGATAACGGGCCGCCAGGCCCGTGCTGCCGATAAAGTCCTGTGCATATTTTTCGTTGAGCGGCTCGTCCGCCAGTTTCCCCTTGGTCAGGTCAGCAACAAGTATCTTGCCATGATAACCGTTCATGGTACCCTCCTGTGTAAAGCTGCAACAGCTGTATCTTTAAAAATCTATGCTCTTGCCGGTATAGGCGTAGTTGAAAATCTTCTCCAGGTCCTCGGTGCCGGGTATGCGTGTCACGGTCATGGTCATGACCTCGTTGAGCGCCCTGTCTATCAGGCCGGGAATGGACTCGTCGTACTTGGCCTTGTCTATTTTAAGGTCCTTTACAGAAAGTGGCTCTCCTATCTCCTTGGCCAGCTTGCGCACGGCGGCGACCAGCGCCGTGGCGCAGTCCTTGTCCGAGCCGGTGGCCAGGCGGCAGTAACGGGCCATCTCGGCGTACTTGGCCGTGGTGTCCTCCGACTCGTTCATAAGGTATTCCATGGTCGAGGGCAGGAAAAGGCCGACGCAGCGGCCATGCGGAACGTGATAGACAGCGCCGAAGGCGTGGCCCGTGCTGTGGGCCAGCCCGGCCATAGAGTTGCCGAAGGACATGCCGGCCAGCGTGGCGGCTATCATCATCTCCTTGCGCGCGTCGACATCCTTGCCATCCTTGTATGCTTTAGGAAGATACTCCAGCGTGGCCCTGGTGGCTATCAGGCCGGGCCCATTGGTCATACTGGTGCCCCAGGTAGAGGTGTATCCCTCGATGGCGTGTGTAATCACATCCATGCCGGTGAAAGCCGTGATCTCCGGTGGCAGTCCCATGACCATGACAGGATCGAGTATGGCCACGTCGGGCATGGTCTCGGTAGTGCCCAGGCCCAGCTTGCGGTTATCGCTGGGGTCGGTCAGCACTATGGCCCAGGTGGCCTCCGATCCTGTGCCGCTGGTGGTGGGTATGCACATCAGCCTGGCCTTGTCCCTGAAGTTGAAGGTCTCCAGCACGGAAACGGCATCCGGTTCCAGGTCGGGGCGCACCAGCAGGCAGATAATGGCCTTGGCGGCATCCATGCAGGAGCCCCCTCCCAGGCCTATGACCCAGTCCGGTTGGAACTTGCCCACCGCCACCTTGCCCTTGTTGATGGTGGCCAGCGACGGCTCCGGCTCGACCTCGTCGAATATTTCCCACTTGATGTTGATGGCGTCCAGCTGGTCGGTGACCGGCTTGGTCAGCCCCAGCTTGACGATGTTTTTATCAGTTACGATAAAGGCCCTGGTGCCCCGCACCTGCGCCAGGTAATCCAGAGCATTATCACCATAGACAACTAACGGACTAGAAAAGTTCCACATGCCTACCCCCTTTTAAATTAATAATTTATGCCTTGGTTTGAGATCAATCAGTCCAACCACTCGGTCTGTACCCTGAGCACGCAGTTGACCAGTTCGGTGGAGGCCTGGACATAGCGCATGACCTTGCCCATATCGCCCTTGAGCTTGGCCTTGCGGGTGACCAGGGCCTTGATGAAATCGAGCTGCTTGGTGGCAATTTTTTTCCAGGAATAGTAGGGAGCGCTGATAACAAAGGCCGGTTTGTATTTGCTGGGGTCCGTAATAATATCGCACGAGCGGCATTTGCCGTGGTAGAGGTCCATGTAGAGATAGCCGTCCGAGGTCACCGGGCCTCCCGGCTCCATGATAAAAAAGAAATCGCCCTCCCAGGTTTTGGCCGATTTCTCATAATCAACGCTACTATTTATCTCATTTTTGTAAAGATCACACCATTCCTGGCTGAAAAATTTGGCCATTATGAGCACACCTCCTCAATTTACCGATTGCATTAGCTGCCGCCCTGGTTTTTAAGACAGGCCATTACACAGCTGGCGGGATATATAATATCCGCCCGGGCGTCAGTCAAACCAATCTGTGGGCACCCTAAGAACGCAGTTGACCAGCTCGTTGGAGGCTTTGACGTAGCGCATGATCTTGGCCATGTCACCCTTGAGCGAGGCCTGCTTGGTCACCAGTGCCTTGATGAAATCAAGCTGCTTGGTAGCAATCTTTTTCCAGACGCCGTAAGGAGCGGAAATCAAAAAAGCCGGCTTGAATTTAGTCTTGTCGGTCACAACCTCGCAGGAGCGGCACTTGCCGTGGAAAAGGTCCATGTAAAGGTAGCCGTCCTCCGTGACCGGGCCGCCTACCGTCATGATAAAAAAGAAGTCCCCCTCCCACGTTTTAGCCGATTCCTCGTAGTCCGGGCTCTTGTTGATCTCCTCTTTGTACAGGTCACACCATTCCTGGCTGAAAAACTTGGCCATTGCTAGCACCTCCTCAATTTACCTTACTCCATTATTTGGCTAATCAATCATTTTTGCAACAGCCAGATGGAGTTGGCTTCCAAGGCAGTCATATAGGAGTACCCCGAGCTCAAATTTTCAGTCCAGCCACTCCGTCTCTATTTTGCGCGTGCAGTTGGTCAGCTCGTTGGCCGCCTTGGTATAGCGCATGATCTTGGCCATGTTGCCGGTCAGCCTGGACTGCTTGGTGATCAGCGCCTGTGTGGAGTCCAGCTGCTTGAGGCAGATGCGCTTCCAGATGGCGTAGTTGGCAGCCATGATAAATTCCGGCTTGTGCTTGGTCATGTCGCCGACCACTTCGGCGGCCCTGCATTTGCCGTGAAAGAGGTCGACGTAGGCAATCAGGGGGTCCTTGACCGGCCCGCCGGCGTCACAGACAAAGTAGAAATCGCCCTCCCAGGTCCTGGCGCACTCCTCGTAGGCCTTGTTGTCGTTAATCAGCTCCTTGTAGACGTCGAACCATTCCTGAGTAAAGTATTTTACTGCCACTGTAAGTCTCTCCTTTGCTTAGTGTTTATATGTTCACGGCTGGCGCCGGTAGATCAGGAAACTATTTTTTAGCCTCCTCCTCCTGCAGTACCCTGCGCAGGACCTTGCCGACCAGCGTCTTGGGCAGGTCCTGGCGGAACTCGTAGAACCTGGGCACCTTGTAGCCGGTCAGCTTTTCACGGGTGAAATTGTGTATTTCGTCTGTCGTTATCTTGCTTCCATTCTTCAAGACGATCCAGGCCTTGACCGCCTCGCCCTGCCTCGGGTCGGGTATGCCGGCCACAGCTACCTCTGCTACAGCCGGGTGCATGGCGATGACCTCCTCAACCTCTCGCGGCCACACCTGGAAGCCGCCCACCTTGATCAGGTCCTTCTTGCGTGATGTCAGGAACAGGTAGCCGTCCTCATCCATGTAGCCCACATCGCCGGTATAGAGCCAGCCGTTGCGCAGGGATTCGGCCGTCTCCTCCGGCCGGTTCCAGTAGCCCCGCATAAGGTTGGGCGCACTAATGATCAACTCGCCCGGCTCTCCCGCCGGCAGGTCCTTCTCGCCCGTCTCTATGTCCACAATGCGCATGATGACGTCCGGCAGAGGAAGGCCCGTCGAGCCCTGCTTCCATTTTCCTTTTACGGGTGTGCTGGCGCCGGCAATGGCTGTCTCGGTCATACCGAAGCCTTCGATGACAATGCCGTCGATGAGCTTTTCCAGCTCCTGCTTGGTCTCAGTCAGCAAAGGCGCGGCGCCAGACGACATTAGCTTGAGCGAGCGAAGGTCGTCCGGCTTGCGGCCGGCATAGTTCAGTATGGCTATATAGAGCGCAGGCGTGGCAGCCATGCTGGCTATCTGAAAATCCCTGATGGTGTCTACCACGCTCTTGATATCGCGTGGATTAAGTATCAGCACCTGCGGATTGTGGTAAAGCAGGCAAAACCCGAAGGCAACATAGACGCCGAAGGCGTGGAATAGCGGCAATACTCCCAGCACCCTGTCGCCCTGCTCCAGCATCAGCCTGTACCACGCCAGATGCTGATTGGCGGTGATGATTATGGCGTTGTGCGTGGTCATAACACCCTTGGGCACGCCTGTCGTGCCGCCCGAGTAAAGTATAAGCGCCGTGTCTTCTTTGGTGACTTTGACATCCGGCCTGGAAGCCCCCTTGTATTTATCCAGCAGGTCGGCCCACCAGAGGTCTCCCTGCTCCAGCTTGACCGAGTCGCCCTCCTCCTTTACCGGCTTGACGGCATAGGAGTCCAGGTCGGTGGCAATTATCGTGCGCAGCCTGGTTTTGGGCTGCAGGCCCTTGATGGTTGGATACCATGTCGAGTGTATGATAGCCACCTCGGCATCAACTGTGGTGATGCCCCTCTCCAGCTCAAAGGGCGTGTAGAGCGGGTTGAGAGGGACCACAATTCCGCCGGCCTTCCAGATGGCGAAGAAGGCTATATGGCTCTGCGGGCAGTTGAGGAACAGGCAGATAACGCGGTCGCCCTTCTTGACGCCGCTGGCGATCAGTGCCTGGGCCAGCGCATTGCTATGCTCCTCGACCTCCCTGTTGGACACCTCCCTGCCCTGGTAGATTGATAAGGCCTTGTCAGGCCTGTTTTTATCAGCCTCGGCCAGCACATCCAGCACGGTTATATCGGGGTAGGGCATGAGCGAATGCGGGACTCCGGGATCGTAACTCTTGAACCAGGGATAATCAACCATTAATTCCACCTCACCTAGTTTTAAACATAATTTTAGTAATTCCCGCCAATTTATCGAAATTCCCTATCTGGCCTTCTCCTCATCCTGTAAAATCCTGCGCAGGACCTTGCCCACCATGGTCTTGGGCAGGTCCCTGCGGAACTCATAGAACCTGGGCACCTTGTAGCCCGTCAGCCGCTCGCGGCAGAACCTCTGCAGCTCGTCGGCCGTGGTTTCACAGCCTTCTTTTAGGACTATCCATGCTTTGACTGCCTCGCCCTGGCGCGGGTCGGGGATGCCGCCCGCGCAGGCCTCGGCCACCGCCGGATGCATCATCAGGACGTCCTCGATATCCCTGGGCCACACCTGGAAGCCGCCGCATTTGATCAAGTCCTTCTTCCGGGATGTAATGAACAGGTACCCGTCCTCATCCAGGTAGCCGATATCACCGCTGTGCAGCCATCCTTCCCTCATGACCTCGGCCGTCTCCTGGGGATTCTCCCAGAACCCCTGCATCAGGTTGGGCGCCTTGATCAGTATCTCGCCGTGCTCTCCGGCCGGAAGCTCTTTTGTGCCGGTTTCGATGTCGACTATGCGGATTACCACGTCCGGCTGCGGACAGCCGACCGATCCCTGCTTCCAGACTCCCCTGACCGGAGTGGTCGTCCCGCAGATGGCCGTCTCGGTCATGCCGTATCCCTCGGTTACAACACCGTCGGGGCTTATGATCTTCTCTACCTGCAGCTTGGTCTCCGTCATTAGAGGGGCGGCCCCGGAGCTTACGCGGTTGACGTGCCTGAGGTCATCCGGCCGCCTGTCCGGCGAGTTAAGTATGGCGATCAGCATAGTAGGCGTGGCCGAGATGCTGGAGGTATTGTATTCCCTGATGGTGGTTAGCACGTTCTTTATATCGCGGGGGTTTGAGATAAGCACCTGTGGCATGTGGTTCAACAGGTACGAGCCGTATGCCACCAGGCAGCCGAAGGCGTGAAACATGGGCAGGTTTCCCAGCATCCTGTCCTGCCATTCATGCGTCCGGGATTTCCACCAGGCCTGCATCTGCATCCCGGTGATCGTTATGGAGTGGTGGCTTATCATGGCGCCCTTGGGGACACCCGTCGTTCCCCCGCTGAAGAGGATCAGGGCCGTGTCATTTTTGTTTATCCTGGCCGGCGAGAATGATGAGTTCCGGTATTTTTTTATCAGGTCGCTCAGCCAGATATCTTCACCCTCGAGCTTGATGGAGCCACCCTCCTGCCTGGCTGGCGATTGCGTGTAGCTGTCCAGGTCGGTGACTATTACCAGGCGTACTCCGGTGGCGGGCTGGATATTTTTAACGGTATCGTAGTACATGGAGATAACAATCACCACCTGCGGCCTGACCGTTTTGATGGCGTGCTGCAGCTCGAAGGGCGTGTACATGGGGTTGAGGGGCACGGCGATGGCCCCCGCCTTCCAGATGGCAAAGTTGGCTATGAAGCACTGCGGCGAGTTGAGGAAAAGCGTGCAGACGCGGTCGCCCTTCCTGACACCGTTTGCCAGCAGGGCCGCCGCCAGTGCATTGCTGTGCTCCTCCAGCTCCTGGAAGGATAGCTCCCGACCCTGGAAGATGCAGATGGGATGCCGGGGATTTTTCTTCAGCGTGTCCGCCAGCACGTCCAGCACGCTGATGTTTGGATATGGTTTGAGGGAATGAGGCACTCCCGGATCGTAGCTCTTAAACCAGGGATAGTTTTTCATCTCGTTCTCTTGTTGATTTATTGAGGCCCAACCTGCGATCTAGCTATCAATGCTAAACACCCAGGTAGGCCCTTTTCACATTTTCATCCTGCATCAGGTCGGATGTCTTGCCCTGAAGGATCAGCTCACCGCTCTCCAGTACGTAGCCGTAAGTGGCCAGCATGAGTCCTAGGCGTGCGTTCTGCTCGACCAGTATTATGGTCACCCCTTCGCGGCTGATCTCCTTTATTTTTTCAGCCAGCTGCTGGCGTATCAGCGGGCTAAGGCCGAGCGAGGGCTCGTCCAGCATCAGGTATTCAGGCTGTGCCATCAGGCCGCGGGCGATGGCCACCATCTGCTGCTGGCCGCCGCTGAGCTCACGCCCCTTGGCATGCAGCTTTTCTTTCAACATGGGAAAGAGCTCCAGCACCTTCTCTCGCAGATTCTGTATAAGCCGCCTGTCTTTCAGCAGGTAGGCGCCGATCTTCAGGTGTTCATCCACCGTCATCAGCGGGAAGAGCTTCCTGCCCTCGGGTATCTGGATAATGCCCCTGGAGGCGATCGTACCGGGCTTGAGGCCGCTGATTTTCTCTCCCTTGAACCATATTTCACCTTTCTTGACCTTGACTATGCCGCTGATGGCGTTGAGCGTTGACGACTTGCCGGCGCCGTTGGCGCCCAGGATGGTGACGAAATCACCCTTGTTGACGGTAAGCGTCAGCTTCCGGACGGCAACATTCTTGCCGTATCTGACCCAGACATTCTTCAGTTCCAGCATGCCTTATACCGTCTCCGTTCCCAGGTAAGCCTCGATGACCTCCTGCCTGTTCATGACGTCGTGCGGCTCGCCGTCCGCTATCTTGCAGCCGAAGCTGAGCACGATGACCCGTGTGGCCAGGTCCAGCAGGACCTTCATGTTGTGCTCAATCAGTATGACGGTGACGCCCTGCTCGCTGATCTTCTTGATGTTGTCGACTACGGCCATGGCTTCCTGGTAGTTCATGCCGGTGGTCGGCTCATCCAGCAGCAGGACGCGTGGATTGCCGGAGAGCGCCACCGCTATGCCCAGCAGCCTCTGGAAGCCGTGCGACAGCCCGGCGGCAGGCATGAAGGTGTCGTTGAAAAGGTCGAGGAGCTGTAGCGTCTCCAGCTCCTTGCCGACTATTTTTTCGTGCTCGTCCTTGTATTTTTTGGTCTCAAGGAAGGCGATCCAATCGCTGGTCTTGTACTGCAGCTTGGAGCTTATCAGCATGCTCTCTATGACCGAGGCCTTCTCGTACAGTACGTTGGACTGGAAGGTCCTGATTATGCCCAGTGAGGCTATCTGATCGGGCCTCAGCCCGGATATTTTCTTGCCCTCGAAATAGATGTTTCCCCGTGTGGGGCGGTAGTAACCCGATATCAAATTAATCAGTGTGGTTTTGCCCGAGCCGTTGGGGCCCACAATGCCCAGCACCTCGCCCTTTTCCACGTTGAAGCTGACATCATCGACTGCGGCCAGCTTTCCGAAAGACCTGGTGACGTTTCTTAGCTCCAGAAATGACATATCGCTTGTTTCCTGAATTTATTCCTCGTCCGGCTTGACCTCTCCGGGTATCTCGTATTCTTCGACCTCGTGATAGACCTTGCGCCAGAACTTGGGCCAGAGGTCGATTATTCCGGTGCCCTTGGGCAGGAAGACCAGCACCAGCACCACGACTGCGCCGAAGAGCAACTGCTGTATGCCGAATACGGGCAGGCGGGACAGGTAAATGCCCAGCACGTAGAGCAGGACAGCGCCGATAATAGGGCCGGCCACCAGCGAGCCGATTCCGCCCACAATGCTCATCAGCATGATCTGTATGGACTGCCACAGGCCGAATACCAACGGCGTTATAACCGTGAGGTAATGGGCGTATAACGAGCCGGCCAAGCCGGTGAATATGCCGGCCAGTGTGAAGGCTATCACCCTATATTTCATTAGGTGCACGCCCTGGTGCTCGGACAGTATCTGGTTGGCTGCCATGCTGAAGAAGGTGCCGCCCAGGCGCGTGCGTCCGATCTGCCAGAATACCAGCCCGGTTAGGGTGACCAGTATCAGCATGAAGTAATAGTAGGGCACCGAGCTGGCGGCAAAATTAATGCTGAAAAAGCCCAGGTCAGTGGTCGGCGGCGGAGCGGTAATCAGGCCCCTGGCGCCGCGGGTCACGTCCTCCCACTGCTGGGCAATGATCCTGATTATCTCGGTCAGTGAGAGCGTGATGATGGAAAAATATATGCCGCCCACCCTGAGCACCATTAGCCCGACCAGCAGGGCGATCAATCCTGAGATGACCCCCGCCAAGATGAAGCTCGGCCAGAAAGGCAAGCCGACCTTGACCGTGAGTATGGCCGAGGCATAAGCGCCGACGGCCATGAAGGCAGCCTGCCCCAGGCTGAACTGGCCCGTTCTCAGGATAAGGGAGAATCCCATGGCCGCAATGGCCCAGATGCCGGTGAGTATGAGCATGGAGAGCGTGGCCTCGTTGGTCGTGAAAGCCGGGATGAGGATGATGAAGAAAACGGGCACGGCTGCCACGATCCTGGGCACCCAGCTCCTCCAGTCCACCAGCCGCAGGCGGTCCATAAGGCCTTTCATTTGAGTGAAGCTCCGAACAATCCCTGCGGCCTGACCAGCAGGATGAGAACTACCAGCACAAAAAGCACGACCTCGGAATAATAGGAAATGTAGTAAGCGATCACACTGTTGAGGAAGCCCAGGATGATGCCACCGACAATAGCTCCCGTCAGGCTACCCAGCCCGCCGATAACGATGGCCAGCAGTGAGAAAATCATGGGGATGCGGCCGATGAAGGGATTGACCGGATAGACCGGCGCCATGATGCAGCCGGCCCAGGCCGCCAGCGCGCAGCCGATGCCCATGACGACCAGTGATACCCGGTCGACGCGGATACCGTACAGGCTGGCTGCGTTGGGCTCCTGTGAGGCTGCCCTGATGGCCAGCCCTATCTTGGTGCGGTTGAGCACCAGGTACATGGCGATCATTACCACCAGGGTGAAGATCACCACGGCCAGCTTCTGGTAGCTGATGCTGATGGCGCCTACCTCCAGGACACCGGGCAAGACCTGGGTAAGCCCCTTGTCCTGCAGGCCGAACAGCATGCTGGCCGCCCCCTCGAAGAAAAAGATCAGCGCCAGCGTCAGAGCCCCTACATACAGGTCACCGCTGACGCGGTCGATCAGCGCCTTCTTGACCACCACCCCCAGCCCGGCGATGATGACGCCTGATAAGATCATACTGAAGGGAAAGGGAATGCCCATGGCCGTCACCCCGTAGTAGACGGCGATGGCTCCCAGCATATAGTACTGGCCGTGTGTCCAGTTCAATATGCCCAGTATGCTGAAGACCAGCACCATGCCGAAGGCCATGGTGATGTATATGCTGCTCTGTACCAGTCCGTCAATCCATATTCCGGGAGGAGGCATTCAGGGTCTCCCTGTCTTGTACTCAACCTGTATTCAATATGTTAGGGAATCGGCGCCATGGCTGATTCAGAGAGGTATACTTCTTTCTCGCCCTGAATCTGGCAGATGCATCCCGGGCATCCGAAAACCACCGGCGAGCCGTAAGTCTTGGCGCCCGACATGGTCCATTTGCCTGTGGTGGAATCGAAGGTGCCGCCGCGGATGGCCTTCATAATGGCATCAGGATCGTCCACCGTTCCAGCCTTTTCCATGGCCTGGCTGTAAATCAAGAGATGTGAAGGCAGCCAGCCGATCCAGCCGGTATACACATAGCTCTTGCCGCCGCGCTTATCATTGACCATTTTCTCCACTTCCTGGCACATGGTTATATACTTGGGGTTGACCTTGGTGTCTTTAAACTCCCAGTTGCACCAGTACTGTCCCAGGAATCCCTGGGCGGCTTCATAGCCGCACACCGCCAGATAGATGGCCGGATCTACAAACGGGCCTGCATGGCCGACATGCCAGTCCTTGTAGCCCATCTCCATACGCTGCTTGGCGACCAGCATGGGCGAAGTGATGTCTCCGCCGCTGTAAATTATGTCGCAGCCCGCCTCGGCGTACTTAGTGATGTAAGGTGTGAAGTCCACCGTCGCAGGCGGGAACCACTCGTGATGGTACCTGATCCCGGCAGCGTCCAGCGACTGGTCTATGTAGTCCCAGCCAATGCCCTTACCCAAATTTGAATCGAGTATGCCAATTCTTTTGTAATTGGGATACGCCTTGACCAGCGCCAGGCAATCCGAGAGGTACTGCTGGTGCGAGGGGTTGGCAAACACCGTGTATGGCTGCGTCTTGGGATCATAAACACCGCCCGGCACCGCCTCGTTCCCGGTCCTGGTGAAGAGCAGCACTTTGGCGGCATTGCTGACCGCCGACACCGTGGGATAGTTCCAGGTCCAGTGGCCGGCCAGGGCCTTGCAGCCGTCACTGTAGATGAGCTGCTTGGCTGCCGCAGCGCCACCCTCGGGCGTGCTCTCATCGTCAACCGTAATCAACTGGAAATTATAGGTCTTGTCGCCGATTTTGAAGCCCTCTTTGTTGAACAGGTCTATCCACGCATTGTAGTAGTCAATACCTGCCTGTCCCCATGGCGCTGCAGGGCCGCTCAACGCCGTGGGCAATCCCACCTTGATGACAACCGGGCCGGTCTGTTGCGGCTGGGCCGCCTTCTGCTCACCGCAGGCCAGAGCAAATGTGCTGAACAGGATCGCCGTCACTATCAAGAATACCGTGATACCGTACTGCCTTTTCATACCTGTTTAAACCTCCTTTCCCCCAGTCCTTTTGAGCGCTGTTGGACCTTCAAGTACAATATTTTACGGCAGCTCCATGACCGATTTTTAACCGAACGCCCGTCCGAATTTTTGGCTGATGGCTACTTTATCATTTAGCGGAAATTATTGTCAAGAGGAACTATCTGCCTGCTTATTAATTGTTAGGCTCAGACGATTGTTATATAATACGTTTCAAATATAATGTATTTGGCTGGTGAATTTGAAAAAAAGTGACAAGAAAACAGGGCCGGGCAAAGGGCGCGGTAAAGGCAAGGCGGTGGGGGACAGGCTTCGACAGATATCTCAGGTAGCCGCCTCCTTATTTTTTGAAAAAGGCTATATGCAGACTACCACGCGGGAAATAGCGGAGACAGCCGATATCAGCGTGGGGACGCTCTATTATTACATCAAGTCCAAGGACGACCTGCCTATAACCTTCAGCCAGATACATATTAACGATATCAACCGCTGGGAGAAGGAAATCCGTAAGGCCATGCAGGTCAAGGGGCCGGAAGAAGTGCTGGGAGACGCCGTGAGGGAGATGGTGCACATGATTGATTTAAGGCGCAAAATGGTGCTGTTCTGGTACCAGACATCCAAGTACCTCACCCGTGAACAAATGAAGGACATGATAAACGTGGAGAACCGGGTGGTCAGCATTTTCAAGGACATAATTGAATGGGGCTCACGTACCGGCAATTTCAAAGTGGACGACCCGTTTTTAACAGCTATGAACATACACATGGTCTGCTCAATGTGGGCGTTGAAGCGCTGGTGGCTGAAAGATGATTATACGTATAAGCAGTTTGCAGACCAATGCGCCAAAATGGCTATATCACTGGTGCGCGGCTCAACCGTCTGAACGACGAACAAAGACTGTTCTACCGGCCGAATTAAGCCATAGAGTCTTTCAGTGAAAGTTTTATTTTTTGCCATGCCCGATACCGTCAGCGCGCTGGACGCCGTGCTGCGCATGCCTAACCTGGGGTTGTGCTCAATAGCAGGCAACCTGGAGGGGTGTGACGTCAAGGTGGTCGACCTGGCCTTTCACAGCCGCCGGCTTACGCAGTACGTACGTAGCTTGATGGATGAGGTCAGGCCGGACCTGGTCGGCCTCAGCGCAATGAGCTTTCAGTTCGCCAGCGCCTGCCGCGTTGCCGGCATCTGCCGGTCGGCAAATCCTGCCGTCAAGGTAGCCCTGGGCGGCTATCACGCCTCACTTATGTGCGAGGAGATCGCAGCCGGGAAGGAAGCGGGGCTGTTCGATTTTATGATCAGGGGCGAGGGGGAGATCACCTTTAACCGGCTCGTGCAGGAGATAATATCAGGCAGGGAAGACTTTGGTTCCATATCCGGCCTGTCCTTCCGCACAAGGTGGGGCTTCCAGCACAATCAGCCCGCCCCGCTGGCGGACCTGGATGAAATCAGATTGCCCGACCGGGGATGCCGCCTGCTGCACACGGCACATTTTTTCGGCCAGCCGTTTGACTGTGTGGAGACCTCGCGCGGCTGCAGCATGGGCTGCAATTTCTGCAGCATTACGCAGATGTACGGGCGCTCGATCCGTTTTTTTAAGCCTGAGCGAGTGATAGCAGAGCTGAAATTGCTTAAGCAGAAAGGCACGCGAGGGGTGTTTTTTGTCGATGATAACATCACGCTGGATGTGCGACGTCTGAAGAAGCTCTGCGAAATGATAGCCGCAGAGAACCTGAACACCATGTCCTACGCCATCCAGGCCAGCGTAAAAGGCATATCATCCGATCCGGAACTGGCAGCCTGCCTGAAAAAGGCCAACTTCATCTGGGTGTTCCTGGGGATTGAAAGCGGAATCGGGCGCAACCTGGAATCCATGGGCAAAGAAGGCGTGCTGAACAACACGCAGCTTGCCATCTCACTGCTGCAGGCACAGGATATATGCGTCTTCGGCGGCTTTATCGTGGGCAACCCCGAAGATACGCGGCAGGACATACTCTACACCTACCGGTTTGCTCTTGACTCGGGCGTGGACCATCCTATCATCCAGTGCCTGACGCCTTATCCCCGGACAAACACCAGGGAGGAGCTGATGGCAGAAGGCCTGATAACCAATGGTGATGACTTCAGCCGCTACAATGGTTTTATCTGCAACGTTCGGACCAGGCATCTCAGCAACAGTCAGCTGTCGCAGGCGATGATGTGGGGTGGTATAAAGCTTTATTTTCATCCCAGGTACCTGAAGCGCAGCCGCTTCTGGCGCTTTGAGCCGTCGCTCTGGCCGGTGCTACTGGGTAATAATATCAGACATATACTCGGTGCAGCCCGCGGCCGGCTGTTTGAATCGACTCACAGCTGGTGAGGCTGCTTTGCGCGCCCGGCCTGTACGGCGATATACTTATGGACGGCCTGCGGAAATAATTTTTGATAGGGGGGCTGTCTATGAAACAGAAGGTCAGGTGCAGGGCCTGCGGATATATCATGGACGAGGCCAGGCTGGGAGATAAGTGCCCTGCATGCGGTGTGCCCAGGCAGTCCTTTGAACCGTATACCGATCCCCTATCCCCATCGCGCCGCAGGATTCTTAAGCTGGACCTGCATCCCATAGCCGTTCATTTTCCAGTTTCTTTTACCGTGGCCATAGCCGTGTTTTCAGCAGCCACATTTTTGTTTCCCTGTCCTGTCACAGGGCTGCTGATGGCCGCTACAAGCATAATGGCCTGGCTTCTGCCGCTGCTGGTGCTTTTAGCCTTTTTAATCGGCCTGCTGGACGGCAGGGCGCGCTTTCGTAAGATCGGCAACTCGCGCATACTCAAGGTCAAGATACTGCTGGCAACAGTCCTGTTTGTATTGTCACTGGCGCTGGCAATCCTTATATGGATAAAAGGTTTTAGCGATCCAATGCTTACTCTGCTCTACATATTTATCGATTTGGCCGCACTGACCTGCGTTGTTTGGCTGTCGCTGCTGGGTGTAAGTATTATGGAAGCAGCGCTGCCCGGGAAATAAGCATGGAGACCGCTGCACTGGACCTGGCCCGGACGCAGTTCGCCGTCACGACCATCTTTCACATGATCTGGCCGCTGCTCAGCATCGGACTGAGCGTGATGATGGTGGTCATGGAAATTCTCTGGCTGAGGACGGACAAAGAAATATACTACCGGCAGGTGCGTTTCTGGTCCACCATATTTATCCTGGTCTTTGGCATCGGCGTGGCCAGCGGCGTGCCGCTTGAAATGGAGTTCGGCACCAACTGGTCACGTTTCTCGGCCTCCTCAGGAGGCCTGTTCGGCAATATACTGGCCTTTGAGGCTTCCATGTCCTTTGCGCTGGAAGCGGCCTTCCTGGCCATTTTCATCTTTGGCTGGAACCGCGTGTCCCGCGGCATGCACCTTTTCTCGAATATCATGGTGGCGGTGGGGGCATCCCTGTCCGCATTCTGGATCATGTCCGCCAACTCCTGGATGCAGACGCCTGCGGGGGTCAGCATGGAAGCGGGCAAGATAGTCATCAACAACTACCTGGCGGCCGTATTCAATCCGGACCTGCCGATCGCCTTTATACACATCTGGGTGGCCAGCATTGAGACCACGCTGTTCTTTGTGGCGGGCATTTGCGCCTGGTACATACTCAGGAAGCAACACGTGGAATTCTTTCTGCAGGCCTTCAAGGTCATGGTGGTCATCGGGATCGTGGTGGCGCCGCTGCAGGTTTTCCTGGGTGACGCTTCCGGCCTGCAGGTTATCAAAGACCAGCCGGCCAAGGCAGCCGCCATGGAGGGGCACTGGGTGACCAATCCGCCCGGTACTCCGGCCTGGTGGGTGGCGCTGGCCTGGCCAGACCAGCAGGCGCAGAAGAACGCCTGGGAGGTGAAGGTACCCTATATGCTGAGCATACTCAGCGACCACTCGCTGACCGGGCAGGTCATCGGGCTGAAGGACTTTCCGGTCCAGGACCAACCGCCGGTCGTCCTGCCGTTTTATGCTTTCAGGCTGATGGTCCTGCTGGGGATAATAATGCTGCTGCTGGTGCTGTGGGCTGCCTTGGAATGGTGGCGGAAGAGGCTGCGCCCGGACGTGGCGCCGGGCAACAGGGCCTTCTGGACCGCCTGGCTGTGGGCCATACCCGCCGGTTTCCTGGCCACCGAATGCGGATGGATAGTGCGCGAGGTGGGCCGTCAGCCCTGGATTATCTACGGCCTGATGCGCACCAGCGAGGGCAGCTCGCCCGTGGGGCAATCGACCGTGGCCACCAGCCTGGCGCTTTTCATCGTGATATATCTCTTGCTGTTGGCCCTCTTCATATTCTTCACGCGGCGCATACTCATCAAGGGGCCAGACCTGAGCAGCCCCCTGCCGGAGCGCAATAAACCTGCAGCTGATAAAAATAAGACCGAAGGAGCTGGCTATTAAATGGACGTCCTGCTGCCGCCGATATGGTTTTTGCTTTTAAGCCTGACGGCTGTGCTGTTCATCATGCTGGACGGCGCTGACCTGGGCATAGGCTTCCTGTCGCTGGCCGCCAGTGAATCACGGCGGACGGCCATGCTGGAGGCCATCGGCCCGCTGTGGTACGCTAACGAGACCTGGCTGGTGATAGCCGGCGCCATCCTGTTTGGCGCCTTTCCGCTGGCATACGGGGTAATATTGAGCTCAATGTATATACCCGTGATGATGATTCTCTTCGGCCTGATGTTCAGGGCTGTTTCCATCGAGTTCCGCAGCCACTCAGTGCAGAAGTCGTTCTGGGGATACAGCGTGGGTGCGGGCAGCCTGCTGGCTATACTGGGCCAGGGCTTTCTGCTGGGCGGGCTGCTGACCAACCTGAGCGTAAAGGACGGCGCCTTTGCGGGAGGGCCCTGGGACTGGCTGAGCGGGCTGTCGCTGGTCATCACCCTGGGGGTGCTGGCCGGGTACTGTATGCTGGGCTCGGCCTACCTGGTAACGCGGACCGGCGGTGAGACCCAGGCACGCAGCTGGCTTCTTTTAAGGGTCTGTGCGCTGTGTGCGCTGACCATGTTTGCCGTTATCACCATACTTATGCCGGTTGTGCCGACGCCTATTTACCATATGTGGGTACAGTCGCCGCGCATTTACTCGGTGCCGTTCTTCCTGCTGGCGGGTATGCTCAGCTTTATCATGCTGATCAGTGTCTCATCTTCACAAAAGAATGCCAGGGCCACCTACAGCTGGGCGATAATAGCTGCATTGAGCGCCGTCGGCGAGCTGATCGCAGCCATATTCCCCTATTTCATACCTTTTTCCGTGTCAATTTACGATGCAGCCTCTTCGACCACGTCCCTGGTGTTCATGCTGTACGGCGTGGGTGTGGTGCTGCCGATAATTATTGTCTACAACGTCTATGTGCGCAGGGTTTTCGGCGTTAGGAAGGACAGCAGCGCAGAGGCAGAAAAGTACTAGGTAGCGGCGGTTAATATCCTTCCCGCTTGTAATGCTGTGCAGTAGCTTTGTATATGTCAGCGCCGGCGCGCATGACCTCAATCTTATCTTTTGTTAGCTTTGCCCTGACCTCGGCCGGGCTCCCCATCACCAGCGACATAACAGGTATCCTTGTACCGGGGGTGACCAGCGCTCCTGCAGCAATGAGACAATCATCAGCTATCTCCGATTCCTCTAACAGTGTGGCGTCGATACCTATTAAACAGTTGTTGCCTATTTTCCTGCAATGCAGGATGGCGCCGTGTCCCACAATAACGTTGTTGCCGACGAGCATTTCGTTGCCGGTGTGCAGAACGCAATTGTCCTCGATGTGCGTATTTTTGCCGATGATGATCCGCCCGAAGTCACCACGGATGACTGCGCCCGGCCAGACGCTGGAATGTTCCCCTATCACCACACTTCCTATGACGTAAGCCGCTTCGCTGACGAATGCTGTCGGGTGGACCTGCGGCGTTATCCCGTTAAAGCTTCTGATCATGCTGCCTCCGGTTACATCCAGCGTGCCAGCCTCTTAAGGGCTGCGCTCTTTTCATTATCCCCCACTTTCGACCTCTCCAGCGCACTGTGCAGGATCTCAATGCTTTTGTCATAGGTCTTGCGGTCCACTGGGTAGGGGATGCCGTCCTTGCCCCCGTGTGCGAAGGTGAAACGAGCGGGATCGCGCAGGCTGGTGGGCACGCCGTAGATGACCTCGGCAATCAGGCTGAGGGCACGTAGTGTCTTGGCGCCCACGCCCTCCATGCCGAGCAGCACCTCGAAGTCCTCCGGCTGCCTTTCGTAGGTCTGCATAAAAATCTTGTACAGCCGGTCGGGATGGATATCGGAGGCCAGTATCTCGTGACGCCTGGGCAGCTCCAGGCTTTGCAGGCGCTTGAGCCTGGATATTATCACGTCCGGATTCTTCTGCCTGGCTATATCCGCTATGGTGCCCCTGGCCGGTGTGCTCTCCTCCGCCACCAGGTTGAGCGTGCTGGCCGAGGACTCGGCGCATACCGCGGCATGAGGCTCGCAGACAAAGTCCGTGACCTTGCGGCTGAGCCAGTGGTAACGGCGGGCATAAAGGTTCTGCTCGTTCATGCCCTGCTGGATTACTGCCCATGAGCCGTCCGCGGTAAAGCAGAAGACGTGGTGATAAAGCTGGTATCCGTCCTGCACGGCATTGTTGTCCACTTTGGCGGCCATGCGGCTGGCATAGACCAGCCTGGCGGCATCCTCCTTGATAAGGTGGCCGTAAGACTCGATCTGGGCCGGCGTTTTGCGCGATGCGGCCCCCTTACCGCCGGCAATGAACAGCCCCAGGTCAGCCTCCATGCCCCTGATGCCCTCCTTGACCGCGCCGCAGACCGTGGTGGTCACGCCGCTGGAGTGCCAGTCGAAACCCAGAACGCAACCGAGGGCCTGGAACCAGTGGGGGTCCGAGAGGCGTTCCAGCATCTCCCCGGGGCCGAAATCCGCCACAATGGCCTGCGTTATCTCACCGGCCAGCCTCGTCATGCGTGAAAAAAGCCAGGCCGGCGCCTTGCCGCCGTGAAGCGGAAGATTGGCCGTTCCCGTCCTCTTAATGCTATCTGACATGCTCTCAATATCCAGGGTTGTGATCTAATGATAGCATAGACATGAGTTGAGCCAGGGCATTAATGAGCATGCTTTGGACGGGTCTGCAGGACGCAGATCAGACGTAGCTGTCAGGGCTGCCGTTGAGGCCGCAGCAGCGGGATACTGCACGGCTGGCAAGCTGAATGTAGCGGTTAAGGTAATAGTACCGCTTGGGCTCTATGGTGATGACCTCGCTGTAGATCTCATCGCCCACCGTGATCACGCCGTAGCTGCGGTGCATGGCGGGGAACCTGCCTATGACGCTGCCGGGGTTGAAGAACAGGATGCCTTCCTCAATGGTGTTCCTGACCGAATGCGTATGCCCGTATAGAATAGCGTCGATCTTGCCTTCGAACTGTGTCAGCAGGCCCCACTTGAAGCCGAAGGGAAATACGCAGCCATGGCCGTGTATGATACCGATGCGTTTGCCGTTGACCTCGATCAGGTCTTTCTCCGGCAGTCCCGGAATGTGACTGTCATGGTTGCCTGCCACGCCACGAAACTCGGTTATCTCCTTGAGGTCGTTGACCAGGTCAGCGGAATGGAAATCGCCCAGATGCACCACCATATCCATGCGGGTGAGCGCATTGATTAGCGTAGTGGGAAGCTCGCTGATGCGGTGAACGTGCGTGTCGGATATTACACCAATTCTCATGATTGTATTGATAAATTCAAATATTAGCGCCTGAAGCGCAAATACGGCAAGATGTTAACACTTTTTGACGGGCTTGTCTATAGTCCGATGCGAACCGGCAATGGCGTGCAGTCGCATTTAATGCTGGCCTGGGGTATAATCTCTACCGTTTTGCCCTGATTGGCCTTTCGGAGTGCACCGCATTGATCGTAAAAAATCGCGAAGAACTAATATCTTCCAACCTGCGTGCCCGGGCCGTCGAACTGATCGAGGCCAGTATAACGCGCGTGCTGCCCTCCAACCTGCTCAGAACGGCCCTCAAATTTAACCGGGTCGGCAGGGTGCTGACAATACAGGGCACCAGGTATAAGCTGGCCAAGGGAAGGGTGTTTGTCGTAGGCGGCGGCAAGGCATCCGGCCTGATGGCCGAAGAGCTGGAGAAGATACTTGGCACCAATAACATAATCGCAGGCACGGTCAATTGCAAAACGGGCGGGTACTCCACCTAGAAGGTATCTATCGTGCTGGCGGGTCATCCCCTGCCGGATGAAGCCGGCGTCAGGGGTGTCAGGGACATGCTGGCCATGAAGGCCAGGTACGATATCGGCAAGGGCGACCTGGTCATCTGCCTGATATCGGGGGGCGGCTCATCGCTTATGCCATGCCCGGCGGCCGGCATAACCCTGGAAGATGAGCAGAATATTACGCAGCTTATGCTTAGGTGCGGGGCTGATATCAAGGAGATAAACACGGTGCGGAAGCACCTCTCATTGACCAAGGGAGGGGGCCTGGGCAAGTTCTATGAGCCCGCCAGGGTGGTCTCCCTGATCATATCCGATGTGGTGGGTGACGACCTGGACGTTATCGCCTCAGGACCCACCGTCCCGGACTCGTCCACCTTTAAGGACGCCTATAACGTGCTGCAAAAATACCAGCTGCTGGGAAAGGCGCCGAGGAACGTGGTGGACTTTATCCACCGCGGAACAGAAGCGATAGAGGCCGAGACCCCCAAGGAATTGTATAACTGCGACAGTTATATCATCGGCAACAACCGGATCTGCCTGGACGCCATGGTTGAGAAAGCCAAAGACCTCGGATTAAAGCCGCTGATGATCACCTCCGAGCTGTGCGGGGACACCACCGCGGTGGCGCGGAACATGGCTGCGGATATTATAAACGGCAAATACCGGGGCTTTAATGCCATACTACTGGGCGGTGAGACCACGCCGACATTGCCGGAGAACTCGGGCAAGGGTGGCAGGAACCAGCATTATGCGGCAGTATCCATGCTGGCCATGCAGGGCTATCCCGGCCCCTGGCTGGTGGCCTGCGCCGGGACCGACGGGTCGGATTTCCTGCCGGACGTGGCCGGGGCCATAGTTGATGACCGCTCACTGCCGGCTGCACGTGCGGCAGGCATCAACTTTGATGATTATGTCAGAAGATTTGACAGCAATACACTGTTCAACAAGCTGGGCAGGTCGCTGATCATCACGGGTTCCACCGGCACCAATGTCAGTGACGTAATAGTCTACCTGTTAGGCTGAGAGATCTATTTCCATAAAACATACCACGAAGGGAAGGTGCTCGAACTGTCTGGTGCCCGTTTCCCTGAAGCCGAGTGACTTGTACCAGTCCTTTAAGATTTTCTGTTTGTCTATCATTCCCAGAGCCACTTTTTTGCCGCCGTCTCTCTTAGCGGCATCCAGAGCAAACTCGACCAGCTGTCTGCCGTAGCCGCGATGCCTGAACTCGGGCAGCACGGCCAGCCGATCCATATAATAGACACCCCCTTCACCTTTCTCCACGGCCACGAACCCTACCTGATTTTTGTCGTCATACAATCCGTAGAAGGACGCCCGTTTGTGAAAATCCCGCAGCCTTTCCATGGTAGAGAATGAGGGGTGGGACGGCGCATTCTCCTGCCTGAGATTCATCTCACGGGCTACAGTGCCAAACGACGTCCTGATGACCTCCAGGCTGGACTCGAGCTGAGTAACGGTCTTGATCTCTTTTATTTGTGTCATTCTATGCCGTTTAGCCTGTTATAACCCTGCCAGTACCTGCGGAAGAGAAAACCGGGTGTGGCTGCCGGCATCCTGTCCAGCCTGCCCGTCCAGTCACCGACGATCATCCTCACCCTGTTGAAATACCTGTCTATAGTCGCCTGGTTCAGGGCGGCACCGGGCTGTTCCACTGTCTGCAGCATCTCCTGCTCATATTCAGTTATGGAACACTGCATTTCTTTTAGGGCGGCCGGGAAATGCCACAGCGCACGGCGGTGCGGCTTTTCGCACTGCCACCAGTAGGTCTCGGGGTCGTACTCGGCCGCTCCCTGCAGATAGCCCACCGGGTTGGCCGTGCCCGGCCCGAACACAGGGTAGAACGGGCTGAGGCAGGGGTTGGAAGCTCCCGTGACGTAGAAATGATTCTCTCCCGCGCCTACCCTGGTTACCAGCGAGGCGACTGACTGGCTGCGGCGGATAAGCTTGTCGGCGGCGTGCATGCAGACCGTGCCGCTGTGTTTATCCGGCCGGAAGTCCTGCCTGCCGCCGTGGTCACGCAGTATAGCCATGAAGTCAGCCGACGTGAGAGCGCCTTTGTTTTGAGCGAGTAAATTCCCCGAGCAGTGCTGGCGTTTCCTGGCGGCTGCTCCCCAGGTGACAACAGGCTCGGAGTAGCAGCGGCTGAAGTCGAAGTTGGACTCGCTTTTACACCAGCCTTTTTTTATAGCGTTCTCAATCAGCCCGGGAGAAGCGGCGTCAAAGTCCCCTCCCAGCGATATGACGTTGGAGATGCTCCAGACATCGCTGATCTTCTTCCAGGCCCACCAGGATTTAACCGTCTCGAGCACATAAGCTTCCCCGGCATCCGCAATCAGGTAGCTGTTCATGTAGAGAAACTTCTGGCGGTAGCCGCAGTTGCCGCCCTGCCCGTATTGTTCCAGTAACTGGATGATGGTATCGAGCGCCGCCCTGGCGGTCTTGCCCCTTTCCAGAGCCAGGCGTAGCAGGTCCATGCCCAGCAGACCGCTGGCTGCAGGCTTCTCCCGCGTGAAGAGGGCCTCATTGCCTATGACGACCCCGTACTCGTTGGCGCCCATCTCGGCTCCCCACATCCAGAAGGGCTGGCAAAGGAGCACCCTGGCGGTCTCCTCAACCTGGGGGATCGACAGGTAGGTGCATTTAACCATGTCTCCCGGCCTGTGCTGCTGCCGTGGGATGATGACCACGTTCTGGACTTCGTCGGGTTCGCGGTCGCTGTTCTTGCCGAAGAGCATTGCTCCGTTCTTTGTAGCTGTTCCAAGCGCGACAATGGTGTCACACATGACCCCTTCCTCCGCTGACAGGTGATGCCTGCATCTTATCAAAATACGAATGAGCTTGACAAAAAAAGCGGCCTTCATAAAGTGTTGAGAAGTCCAATATTAAACGCCGGAGGCTATTTGGGCCCGTTGTATTCCAGGGCGACCATGGTAATGTCATCGGACTGCATCGTGCCCTGGGCAAACTGTTCAATATCAGCCCTGACACCTTGGATGATGTCAGTTACATTTTTGCCTTTAAGTGTGTTAAGGCACTTCAAGAGACCTGCTTCGGAATAGAGGTGGCCGCTGCCGTTCATGGCCTCAGTGACGCCATCGGTGTACATCAGAACCACATCATGGGGCCGCAGCCTGTAGTTGCGGGATTCGTAGCGGGTATCGGGCAGAGCTCCGACCACCAGGCCCTTGGGTAGCTGGATATATTCAAACTCTTTACCGGCCTTGCAGATAAGGGGCGGGTTGTGCCCGCCGTTGGCTATGGTGACTTCGCCGGTGTCGGTATCCAGTATGGCACAAAGCCCGGTGAAGAACATGGAAGCCTCGTTATCGGGATACAGGATATTATTGACCCTGAACAGCACCTCGTCCGGCTTTATGGCGTGCTGCGCCTCGGTCCTCAGTAACGTCTTGCAGATGGCCATAAACAGTGCGGCCGGAATTCCCTTGCCGCAGACGTCGCCGATGATCAGGCACAGCTTGTTGGGGCTGATGAAAAAGAAGTCATAAAAGTCACCGCCGACCTCCCTGGCTGCGTGCATAATGGCGTACAGGTCGAACTCCTTCCTGTCGGGGAAGGGTGGGAAGAGCCTGGGCAGCATGCTGGCCTGGATATCCGTGGCCACCCGCAGCTCGCTCTCAATCCTCTCCTTGGCAGAGGTTGTTTCCTGCAGGTCGCGTATATATTCCTTCAGGTCTTCGGCCATCTTGTTAAAGGCGCCGGCCAGGTCCTGTATCTCATCATTGGTGCGTATGTCCAGCCTGTGGTCGAGGTTGCCGTTGCCGATCACTTCTACCCCTTTATTGAGTGCAAGTATGGGGTTGGTCAGCATCCTGGAAAGCAGGGTAGCTGCAACGGCCATCAGCACGACTATACCGGCCGAGGCAAGAATCAGGATGAGCAGCATCTCATTGATCTGCTTGTTTATCCGGCCGGCGATATCGGCCGTGGCCGTGTCTATCCTGTCCTTGGTCGTGGCGACCGGGGCGGTGATCTCCTCGATGGACATGACAATACCTATCGACCAGCCCGTGCGCAGTATCGGTGCATAGGCCAAATACTTGTCGGTGCCGTCGAGCTGCAGGGTGGCGATGCCTGTGCCGCCGTCGATCATCTCCTTGACGATTTTCACCAGGTCGGCATTGGAGCTCTGCAGCAGGTTCTCGTTTTTAAACGACTCGTCAGCGCCTTTGCCTGAAAGCTGCATGGCGGGGTGAGCTATCACCCTGCCGTTTTGATCGATGAGGAAGGCGTAGCCATTCTTTCCGACCTGCGTGCCGATGATCTTCTGGTTGATGGTCTCGATGGTCATATCGGCGCCGACAACTCCAATGAGCTGCCGGTAGGAGTTGTAGACGGGTTTAAAACAGGTAATTACACGGGTGCCGGTAACACTGTCCACCGTGGCATCGGTCCAGCCGACCGACCTGGTGGTGGCCGCCCTGGTGTACCACGGCCTTTCCCTGGGGTCGTAGGAAGAATCGATGCCGGAAGCCCAGGGGTAAAGCTGCGCCACACCCGTGGCCGTACCAAAATATATCTGAGTGAGGTTATGATCGTTCTGATAAACGGGGATAAAGATGTTGTCCAGGCTGCTGCACAGCTTGAGCTCCGCGGCAGCATTATCCTGCTCCAGCCCCGGGGCGAGTATGCTTACGGAAGCCGTATAAATCGTATCGGGCTTCTCGTCCTGGAAATAGATATGCCGTCCCGGAAACTGTGAGGGGTTGGCCCAGGCATTGGCAACGTAGCTGGCGACCACATTGGCCTCGGATTCAACCTTATCGAACGTTGCATTACTGATGGTGGCCTGGTCGATGGCCAGTGCCAGCAGCTGTTCTTCGGCCTGTTTTTTCAGCGCCTCGCTGCTGTCGTTGACGGCCTGCGTGCCCAGTGCCCCGTTGCTTTCCAGTGCGTAGTCGCCGAGCCGGGCCATGTTATTGAGGGCAATGATGGTAAAAGCCACCAGCGATAGCAGAGACAGCCCGAGAAGGATGGACAGTATTTTGCCGGTAATCCCCAGCCTGAATCTGCGCTTTGAAGCCGGTTTAGAGAGGCTCATATTTAGATTTATTGCCTGGCGGCTGCCGCGGCTTCCCTGCTCAGGCGGCATTCATTATACTCTATCACCATTTTCAATGCCTCAGCCGCCGCCGGGAAAGTGTAATAGAGCGGCATTTTTGTTGCCACTATCTTCTGTATCAGCTGGAAGATGGCGTTGTTGCGTTCCGGCAGCCTGGCGTCCTCGCAGATATAACCTACTGGCTTGTGCGACTTGCTGTAGGCCTGGCTAAGCGATTCGCTGAACATCGCAGCGAAAGCCTCTATAGAGAGCTGGCTGGGGCGTAAGAACCCCATGCAAAAATCGACTTCGTCCCAGTCCGTCAATATTTCCACTGCCCTCAGCAGGTTATCTGATTCCATCATGCTCTGCGAGTAGTCTATCGGGTTGCCCAGCATATTGCCGGCCAGGCGGGTAAAACTTACCAATTTATTTCTGATGCTCTGGGGTAGAGGAGGAAGCCTGAAGCCGCGCCGCTCAAACTCATCTGTGAGCAGAACGCTGGCGCCGCCTCCCGGCCCGATGAGGATGACGTTCCTGCCGCCGGGGTCAGGCATGAAGGTGAGCGTCACCAGCACATCCACCATCTCCTCCATATTACGCGGCCTGATGAGATTGAACTGCCGGCAGAGAGCTTCCCAGATAAGGTGATTGCCCGCCAGTGAAGCAGTATGCGTGGCCGTTGCCCTGGCGCCTGCCTCACCGAATCCTCCCTTGATGAGCACGACCGTTTTTTCAGCCGACGCCTTTTTGATCAGGTCAAAAAATCTTCCCCCATCACGTACGCCTTCCAGGTACAACGCAATTACCCTGGTCGTCGGATCCTGGATAAAGTATTCGAGGAAGTCGCACTCGTTTAAATCACAGGCATTGCCGAAGCTTACGACCTTATTGAATCTCACACCGCGCCAGCCGGCCTCCATGATCAGGAATTCCGTGTTGCCGCCGCTCTGGCTGATCACGCTGACAGGCCCTGCTTCCAGGGGGAAACTCGAATCGAAGGACATCTTTGACTCCGGGCAATAGATGCCCATGCAGTTAGGGCCGATAACGCGCACGCCGGTCTCCCGGGCCAGCCTGGTGAGCTCGTCCTGCAGGCCTGCCACCTCCTTTTCACCGGTTTCAGCAAACCCGGCCGTGCAGAAGTGGATGGCCTTTATGCCTTTGCGGGCGCACTGCCGGACTATCTCCGGCGCAATCCTGGCCGCTACTGTGCCGATGGCATAATCGACATTATCAGGGATATCGTCCAGGGAGAGATATACCTTATGGCCGTCCAGCTCTCCGCCGCGCGGGTTTACGGGATAAAGGGGCCCATTGAACTTGAATTTCCGAAAGGCCTCCCAGAAAGTCCTGGTCCAGTGAGACGGGTCGCTGATCGTGATCCCTACAAAGGCCACGCTCCTGGGGTGAAATATCGGGTCGAGTATGTCGAAAATCTCGGTCATAAGACTGGCTCCATGCGGATTGACGTCATTTGCAATTGATTAACCAATCAATTAACAATTTTACCGGAGGAGAATTATATTATATCGGACGGGAATACACAAGCCGGGATAACTCAGCCGGGCCGGCTGCCGGCCGCCTGCTGTATGGCCTGAACACGCTGCAGCAGGGGTGGATGAGAATAGTGCAAAAAAACGTAGAGCGGATGGGGTGTGAGGTTTGAGAGATTGTCGGAAGACAGCTTCTTAAGGGCAACGACCATGCTCTGCGGGTCGGCGACGGTCTGTGCGGCGTAACGGTCGGCGGCGTATTCGTATTTGCGCGAGAGCATATTGGTCAGCAGCGAGAGCACCAGCTCCAGTGGAGTGTAAAGCAGCCCGAAGAAGATCAGCCCTGTATAAACGGATGGCTGTGTCATGTAAAAGGCTGCGTACAGGCCAGGAGTGTTAATCAACAGCGACAGCAGGAAGAATATGATGCCGGAATGAAGTATGCTCAACAGCAGGCCCCAGAGTATGTGCCTTTTCTTATAATGGCCGATTTCGTGCGCCAGCACCGCCACCAGCTCCGGTACCGTGTGCCGCGCGATGAGTGTATCGAACAGGGCTATCCTCTTGCTGCGGCCGAACCCGCTGAAGAAGGCGTTGGACTTGCTGGAGCGCCTGGAGCCGTCCATGACGAATATGTTGCTGACCGGGAATTTCACCGAGCCGGAATAGTCCAGGATGGCCGTCCTCAGCTCGCCCTCCCCCAGCGGCGTGAACTTGTTGAACAGTGGCATGATCCAGCGCGGAGCGGCAAACTCGATGAAAAGCAGGTAGAGCGTGACTGCCGCCCAGCAGTACAGCCAGGCAAACGGACCGGCCAGCTCGAACAGCGCCAGTATGCCTGCCAGTAGCGGAAGGCCAAGCACGGCTGCCAGCATCAAGCCCTTCAGCCGGTCTGCAATAAAGGTGCGCCACGTAGTGCGGTTGAAGCCGTAACGCTGCTCGATGACAAAGGTGCCGTAGATATCAAAGGGCAGCGTTAGCAAACCATAGCCCAGGGCCAGGATGCCCGTGTAGAGAATGCCGTTGGCTATGCTGGCAAAGCCCCAGCTCCGGACTATAAAGTCAAACCAGTTGAATCCGCCGGCAAACCAGAAAATAAGCAGCAGTGCCAGGTTAAAGGCGCCGGACAACAGGCCGAACAGTGTATTTTCACGTATGTACTTTTGGGACTTGCCGTATGTTTCCTGCGTGTAGACATCTTTGAGCGACGCCGGCGGTTCCAGCCGCAACGCTCTCAAATTAAGGATATCGGCCAGGAGTCCCAGCAGGTAATCCAGCAAAACAGCCGCAAGGATAATAATTGCAAAAAGATTCACGGTTAATATTATAGGAGAAAAAAAGGTTGTAAACTTTTTTGGGGTCAGGCCGTTTATTAATTGTTCATAGTTTTACTGGAGGACAATGCTGCCGTGAGAGGTTTATGGATTTCTTTGGCGGTTTTAATCATCGCCGGGCTGGCCGGGTGCCAGGCCGTGATGGCCGGGTCCGCCCCGGACATCAGCCAGCAGAACGAAGGCCTCGCCCTGGTTGTTACCCAGCCGCAGGACGAGTCCATTGTGAGAAGCAATCCGCTGGTGGTGAGCGGAAATACAAGCCCGGGAGCCCAGGTGATGGTCAACGATATGGCGGTGGCGGTTGATAGCGGGCATTTCAGCCTTTCGCTGGAGCTGGAACCGGGCCCGAACTGCATAGAGATACAGGTCAAAGATGGCTCGGGCCGCCAGGCCTTTAAAGAGCTGACCGTAGTCTACGTGCCATAATTTTGACATTACTCGCCTGCATATCATAAATTGTCCGCATGTCCAGGCCCATAGTGCTGGCATCTTCATCGCCGCGGCGCTCCGAGCTGCTGGCGCAGTCAGGCCTCGAGTTTGAGGTGGACAGCCTGCCGGTAGAGGAGGATTTGAATCCGGGCGTGGATCCATTGAAGCTGGCCAGAGACATTTCCAGCAGGAAAGCGCTGGCTGTGGCTGCCCGGCATGCCGGCTCGCTCGTAATTGCCGCCGACACTTTCGGTGTGCTGGACGGGAAGTTCCTGGGCAAACCCCAGACTGCGCAGCAGGCAAGGGATATGCTGGGCAAGCTCAGCGCCAGGAAGCACACTGTTATCAGCGGCTTCACTATTCTGGATACGGCCACCGGTAAAGCAGTTTCCAGGGCGGTAAAGACCGAGGTGTTTTTTAAAAAGCTAAGCACTGATGAAATTGAAGACTATGTTGGCACGGGTGAACCGCTGGACAAGGCCGGGGCGTATGCCATCCAGGGCTTGGGTAAGAAACTGGTCAGGCGCATCAAGGGCGATTACTATAACGTGATAGGCCTGCCGCTGCAGGCGCTGAAGGAGGAGCTGAAAAAGTTCGGCGTCTCGCTCCCCGCTGTCCCTCAGTCCGGCTTTGCCGTCGATTCACCCGCCAGGTAGCCGGTGGAGAAGGCGGCCTGCAGGTTAAAACCACCCGTGTCGGCATCCAGGTCCAGCACCTCGCCGCAGAGATAAAGGCCTTTAACCAGCCTGGATTCCATTGTTCTCGGGTCAACCTCATCAAGGCAGACGCCTCCTGCCGTGACCATGGCCTGCGAGAGCGGCCGGGGCCCCCTTATATTGAACCTGACGTCTTTCAGCGCCCGGCACAGGGCTTTACGTTCTGCCAGGCTGACCTGGCTGGCCTTTTTATCGGCGATGCCGCCGGTGTTTTTAAGAGCTGCAGCAATAATTCTGGCCGGCGCAAATGATTCCAGGACATTTTTCACCAGCCTGCTTCCATGTTGTGTGAACAGACGCTCCACGATAGTGACAAGCTGCTTCTCTGGCGTGTCGGGCAGGAGGTCAATTGATATGCTGACCGGGTTGGTCTCCAGCGCGTCGACCACTGCCAGGCTCATCAGCAAGACCGCCGGGCCGCTCAGGCCGAAGTGTGTGAAGAGCACATCCCCCCTCCGGCTCTCTATCAGGGGCGGACGCAGCTTTTGGCGGGCCAGGCCGCGGCCGGCATCAACTTCAGGGACTGCCCTGATATCTATCTCCCCGGAGCGGCAGGCGAAGGAAGTCACCCTGGCGCCTTTGAGGCTTATGCCCTGCAGGGCACGGGCCAGGCCCGATTCTTCGACCACCAGCGGCACCAGCGCCGGCCTGAGCCTGATAATAGAATGTCCCAGCGAGGCAGCCATTTTGTATCCGTCTCCCGTTGATCCCGTCTGCGGATAGGAGCTGCCGCCTGCAGCCAGCACCACGGCATCCGCTGCATGGCTGGCACCTCCCTGGACATGAACGGAGCTGACGTGCCCTACTCTGGTATCAATTTTTGATACATCAGCTCCCGTTATCATGTTGACGCCGTTGTCCTGTGCGAAAAGTGCCAGAGCCTGCACCACGTCTGATGAACGGCCGGAGGAGGGGAAAATGCGCCCTCCGGACTCAACGGATGTGTTAACGCCGTAACGATTAAGCAGATTCAGCAACTCCGGTCTGAAAAAGTGATGGAAGGCGGGATAGAGGAACCTGCCGTTGGGTCCGAAAGCAGAGATGAAATCGTCCATGTCCCGCGCGTTGCTCAGGTTGCAGCGGCCGCTGCCGCTGGCCAGCATTTTCAGGCCCAGTTTATCCATTTTTTCCAGAAGCGTGATCCCGGCACCCAGCTCGGCGGCGCGCCCGGCAGCCAGCAAGCCGGAGGCGCCCGCTCCTATCACCACAACCTTCTTTTTATTCATTTTACTTAGTGTTTTTACCGTGCCTGGCGATATGCACCACGGCTTGAATCCGTACTATAATAACACCATTGCAATGCTTCAGGAACACAGCACATGAATGGAACAGGCGGGGTCCTCACACGGGAAGATATATTAAAGCTGCTAGGGAACACGCCCCCGCTGGTGGCTGAGGCAATCAACCTGGGCGAGCAGCTTCAGCCCAACGGGATCGACCTCACAGTGCGTGAGATCAGCGCCTTCGAGTCGCGCGGGAACATCACCGAAGGAAACGAGGGCAGGCAGCTGCCCAGGACAGCGGCCCTACCGTTCGATGCCCACGGAGGCGTTGACCTGGAGGCCGGCGCCTACCTGGTTACATTTAACGAGGTGGTGAACCTTCCGCTCAACGTCATGGCGCTGGGCAGGCCGCGTTCCAGCCTCAACCGCTGCGGAGCCAGCATACACAGTGCTGTTTGGGATGCCGGGTACTCCGGCCGGTCTCAATCGCTGCTGGTAGTGTATAATAACCAGGGCTTCCGTCTGCATAAGAACGCCCGAATAATGCAGCTGGTGTTTATGTATACCTCGGCTGACGTTGGAAGGGGGTACAGCGGCAAATACCAGCACGAGAACACCTAGTTCGCAATCAAGGAGAAAATCGTAATGAAAATAGTCAGATTGGCCGCTTTTATCCTGCTGGCGGCAGCCATGCTGCTTCCGTCGGCGGGCTGTTTAAATAGGGGCCCGATCGAGCAGGCCGTGGTCTGCAGCAAGGTGACCTCGACCGGGGCACCTGAAGTGGCTTCCGATAATTTCACGCCGGATGTCCGCAATATCTACTGCTCGGTGAAGCTGACATACACTTCCGCCAAGATCGACTTGAGGGCCGAGTGGTACCTGGTTAAAAGCACGGAAGCGGAGCTGTCCAACTATGTCATCGGTGAACAGACGCTGGCGGCACTGACTCCCTATGTGGTTTTTGCCTTCACGCGCTCGGACAAGCTGCTTCCCAGGGGAGACTATGAAGTCAGGCTTTATTACGACGGGCAACTGGCGCAGTCGGTGCCGTTCAAGGTGGCGGGTGAAGGGTCGTCCTCCGCGGCTGAGCTGAGTGAGATTACCACCTGCACCAGCATCAACCTGCTCACTGAGGAGCCGATATTCCCGACGGCTGTATTTCCCAGTGACATCACCAAAATATTTTGCTCGGTTAAAGTGGCTAAAGCCGACTTCGGCACCAGCATCAAGGCACGCTGGACATACGTTTCCGGTGACCTGGCGACCCTTGCGGGAAAAACTATTGCCGAGCCGACAACCAAGGTATCCGGCAGGGAATATGTGAGCTTCTCCATAGCCACACCACCGGACAGGCTTTTCCCGGCTGGAGAATACAAGGTTACCTTTTTCATCGAGAACCGTGAAGCGGGCAGCATTCCTTTCAGCGTGATCGGCCCAACGGCCATCAAGTGGCCTTATATCAGCGAAGCTTCAACCTTTATATTCAAAGACCAGGATAAGACAGCGGCCACGCTGACCGCCATGTTCAAATCGGATGTAAAGGAGATCGACTACAGGTTCAAGGTATATAACGCTCCACCTCAAACTGCGGTGACGGTCCAGTGGATCATCTCCAAGAGCACTGACCTCACATTGCTTGACGAGACAGTTAAAGAGGATAAGACCACGGTTGACGGCATCAGCGAGGTAAGGGGCGCCCTGATACGCAGCAAGGACAAGTTCGTTACCGGCGATTATATAATCAAGATACTGATCAACGACGAGGAAGTTGCGTCGTTGCCCTTTAAAGTTTACTAGTTCCTTGCTCCACGCCCGAAAAGCAGGAGGCTAAATTATGAAAAATATTCTTGTCATAATGGTTGTGCTGACTGCGGTATTGGCCCTTTTGGCTGCCGGCTGCCGCCCGGCAATCCAGGCCGACCGCGATACCCTGTTTCAGGTATCAACCATCAGCGCTCTGATGAAAGGCGTGTACGAGGCCGATATCCCGGTTGGCCTGCTGAAGAACTACGGCGATTTCGGGGTGGGTACCTTCAAGGACCTCGATGGCGAGATGCTGATGCTGGAGGGAAGGATCTACCGAGCACAGCTTAACGGCACGATAGTTGAAGTACCTGATGATACCAGTACGCCCTTTGCCGAGGTGACCTTTCTGGATACAGATGCGACTCTGCAACCCCCTGCCGGCTTGAATTTGAACCAACTGCAGACAGCCATTGACGGAAAGCTGCCCAGCCTGAACCTCTTTTATGCCGTCAGGATTACCGGCAGCTTCAGCTATGTCAAGACGCGCAGCGTGCCTGCACAGGTAATACCATATGTGCCTTTGACCGAGGCCATCAAAGGGCAGCAAATACTGGAGCAGCGTGACGTGGAGGGCACAATTATCGGCTTTAGATGCCCGCCGTACATAGAGGGCGTCAATGTGCCCGGCTACCATTTCCATTTCATCAACAAGGACAGAACCAAAGGGGGACACCTGCTGGATTGCACAACCGGTCCGGCCCTGGTTACGCTGGACAATACCGCCAATTTCATCATGGAGCTGCCCGGCAATAAGCATTTCAACGAGGTGAACCTGGGGCAATCCGACCAGGAAGGGCTGAAGAAGGTTGAATCGGGCCGGTGACACGGAAGAGAGGTCCCACCTGTTTTGACCCGCCCTGCACGCGGAAGTAAACTCTATTACGTTATGCCTTTAAAAGGAAAGTCCAAACCTTCATGGTTCGACAACCTGAAGATCAATATAAAGCAGGCGCTGGGTATGAAAGTCATTCTGTGCGATTCATGTAAATACGACTGGCGCGAGGCCTGCCACCAGCCGGCACGTCCCAATGCAGTATGGTGCCCCGATTACTCCCGGCGCGGCAGCTAGTCTGGAACAATATCCATGCGGCAGGAAAGCACGTCGTTCTCATCGGAGACGGTAAACCTGACCTTTTCGCCCATCAACAGGTAGAATTCGCTCTGCTGCCGCAGGGCGGGGAAGTCGGCGCTGACCAGGAAATCACGCATCAGCTCGATTTTTACCTCCAGTTCAGGCACTTCGCCGCTTTGGTCCATGTAGTCTTCAATCAGCCTGTTGAACTCCAAGCTGGCGGTGGTCTCAATGCAGTGTCCCAGGCTGGGGAAGAGCTCGATTCTAGCCATGCTGATCCTACCCCTTTATTTTAACCAGTTTTCCCGGTTTTGCGTTATCCGCTGTCACTGGCCGGCGCACACGATGAATCGTTGACTGTACAGGTAGCCGATGCTATGATAAATCAAATCCCCGAGGCATTGACGGGTGGATATGGATAGTCAGCATACGCTATATTTCTTTTTAATTTTCCTCTGCGTCCTGCTTTCCGCCTTTTTCTCCAGCGCCGAAGTGGCGGTCATATCCATGAGCAGGATACGGGTCAAGCACCTGCTGAGCAAGGATATTAAATTTGCCGATATACTGGACAGCTTCCAGAAAAACCCTGGCATGTTTCTTTCCGCCATTTTGCTGGGCAATACGCTGGTAAATATAGCCGCAGCTTCACTGGCAACTATCATTGCTGTTACCCTGCTGGGCCCCAACCTGGGTGCGCTGATAGCCACCATTCTCATAACTGCCCTCGTCCTGGTGTTCGGGGAGGTCATACCCAAGACCATTGCCGCCCACAATGCCGAGAGGATGGCGCTGGCCTACAGCATACCTATACAGCTCCTGATCTGGATATTGTATCCGTTTGCCTGGCTTCTAAACAAAATTGGTTCGGGCGTCACGCGCTCGCTTTCCGAAAGTGACGAAGGCAAGCTGACGGTGGATGAGGAGGAGATACGCACAGCTATCGATGTGGGTGAGGCCGAGGGCGTCTGGAAAGAGACTGAGGCCGATATGATACACAAAGCCTTCGAGTTCCCCGACCGCCCGGTGAAAGACGTGATGCAGCCCCGCACGGAGATCTCCTTTATTGAAGAGGGAACCAGCCTGGGCGAGTTTCTCAAGATCTATGCCGATCATCCCCATTCACGCTTCCCTGTGTATAAAGAGCTTCCGGACAACGTCACCGGCATGCTGACGGTAAAGGACGTGCTGATGGCCCTGGCGCGCAACACGGCACACAGGGAGGACCCCATAGACCGGCTGGTCAGGCAGGCCTACTTCGTGCCCGAAACCAAGCGTCTGGGCGAGATGCTGGCCGAGATGAGGGATAATAACTACCACATGGCCATCGTCATTGATGAGTTCGGCGGCGTGGCGGGCATTGCCAACCTGGAGCACCTGGCGGCGGAGATAATGGGAAGCATCGGCGACGAGATGACGGTCGACGAGAGGGAGATTACGCCCATCGATGCCAACACCTACGAGGTTGACGGCGGCCTGAGGATCGAGGAGGCCAACGACCAGCTCGACCTGGACCTGCCCAGCGGAGAATACGATACGGTGGCCGGATTCATACTCAGCCACCTGGGACGCATACCCAACGAGGGCGAGCAGTTCAAGTTCCGTGATCTTAAAATTGTCCTTACGGAGATGAAGGACAGAAAGATAGAGCGGATTACTATCACCAGGGAAAAGAATGCAGCGGCTGCGTCTTAAGTTCAGTCGCGGCGAACAGCTAAAATACCTTTCACATCTTGACCTCATGAGACTGTGGGAGCGCGCCCTGCGCCGTGCAGAGATCCTGCCCGCTTACTCCGAGGGATTCAGCCCGCATCCCAAAATCTCTCTGGCCGCACCGCTGCAGGTGGGCGTGACCAGCAGCGCCGAGCTGATGGATGTTTTCCTGGAGGGGCACGTAACCCCCGGAGTCTTCACACGCAAGGTAAGCGAGCAGTTGCCGCAGGGCGTGGGGATTGTAGAGGTGACATCCGTTAACGTCCAGGGTCCCTCGCTGCAGTCGAGGCTGAGGCAGGCGGAGTACAGCGTGGAGTTGGAAACTGACAAAGGCAGTGACCAGATCGAATCAGAGATTAAGGCGCTGCTGGCCAGCGAGCAACTGCCCTGGCACCACTCCCGGGATACCGGTGAAAGGTTCTATGACCTGCGTGCGCTGATTGACGACCTGTGGCTGGTTGAGAAAAAAGAGGGCAGCTGTCTGATAGGCATGCGCCTGCGCTGCGACTCGGGCGGGGCTGGCCGGCCTGAGCAGGTAGCCAAGGCACTCGGTTTCAGCGCTACGCCCGGAAGCATTGAGCGCACAAAGCTGATCTTCGAATAGAAATTCCAAGCTACAAGCTCCAAATTCCAAACAATACGTAAGCCTTGAGCTCAAAGCTCAATCTATTTGTATTTGGCATTTTGAATTTATTTAGCATTTTAGAGTTTAGGTTATAGGGTTTTCATCCTCTGTTTGGCGTTTGGCTTTTGGAATTTGGAATTTATCCCTATAATAGTCAGCGTTAAATTCATAGCACCTGGAGGCTCCCGATAAAGCTATATTTAATCAGGCACGGCGAGACCACCTGGAACCAGCAGAGAATAATCCAGGGCAGCGGCAGCGATACCGATCTGAGTGAGAACGGCAAGACGCAGGCCGAAAGCTTGGCGCTGGCGCTTAGAGATGTGCCGCTGACGGCGATTTATGCCAGCCCAATGAAGCGAGCTGTGGTGACGGCAGAGGCCATCGCCAAATATCATAAGCTTAAAATTAAGCAGGAGCATGGCCTGAGGGAGCTGCATGTGGGCGAGCTGGAAGGCATGTCACTGGAAAATTTCAGCAAGGGGTTTACGCAGTTCCTTGTGGACCTGCAGGAACAGGGCGAAGAGCTCACCTTCAAGGGCGGTGAGAAGCTGCACGATTTCCGGGAAAGGGTGTGGCGGAGCGTTGAAAAAATCGTCAAAGAAAACCCGGACGGCTGCGTGGCGCTGGTCTCTCATTACTTCGTGACTGCCACCATTGTCTGCACCGCACTGGGCCTGCCTATTTCCCATCTGGTCAGGATACGTATTCAACCCAGCAGCCAGACCGTGCTGGAATTTGTGGCAGGTTGCCCGGCGCGGCTTTTGTTGCTGAGCGATATCTGCCATCTAGGGGAGAAGTGATTTGCCGTCCAGCACTGCTGCACTTGAAAGAGGAGTTTTCAATTTTATCAGGGAATACGCGCTGCTCTCGGGTGGCGAGAAGGTGCTGGTGGCCGTATCCGGAGGGCCGGATTCCGTATGCCTGCTCAACGTGCTTAACAACCTGAGGGATCGCCTGGGCGTAGAGCTTTATGCCGCGCACCTTGACCACCAGCTGCGCGATGAGGAATCGGAGGCTGACGCCCGCTATGTAACCGAGCTGATGGCAAAGCTCAATATCCCGGCCAGAATAGAAAAGATTGACGTGCGCGCCTGGAATGCCAGGAGGAAGACCTCGCTGGAGGAGGCGGCCCGCGAGGTGCGCTACAGGTTTCTGGACGAGAGCGCCAGGAAAGTAGGAGCGAGCAGGGTAGCTGTGGGACACACGCGCAGCGACCATGTTGAAACTGTCTTGATGCACTACCTGCGCGGGACTGGCATACACGGGCTGCGCGGCTTGCGGCCTGCTGCACCTATGCCCTACGGCAGCAAGCAGGATGGCCTCTGGGTCATACGCCCGCTGCTGAGGATCAGCTCGGAGGAAACCGCTGCATACTGTAATTCACTGGAACTTAAGCCGCGCACGGATTCCAGCAACCGTCAAACGGGTTTCCTGCGCAACCGCATCAGGATGGAGCTTATGCCTGTTCTACGGCAGTACAATCCGGAGATAGATGATGCGCTGGTAAGGCTGGCAGACACGGCCGGCGAGGACGCCGATTTCATGGATGAGCAGGCCCTGGCTATTTATGCCAGGACGGTGACCGTCGAGGACGACCTGACGTGCATCGATTCGGGCAGGCTGCGCGGCGTGCCCCTGGCATTGCAGCGGCGCGTCCTGCGCCTGGCGTTGGAACAGGCGTACGGGAGCTTGAAAGACATTGAAGCGACGCACCTGGATGCGCTGGTCAGGCTGCTTTTCGGCGGAACGGGCAAAAGCGTAAACCTGCCTGGCGGCGTAAGCGCGGCCAACGAGCGCAGCCGCATGGTAGTATCCGGACCGGGAACTCAGGCCTGCCCCTGGCCGGTACTCGAACGAGAGTACGAGCTGAAGATACCGGGGCAGACCAGGCTGCCGGGCTGGAACGTGACAGCCGAGATTATAGGTGAGAACTTCTATCGGGAGGACGATATTTTCGGCGCCAGCATGGACCTGAATCTTTCTGGCAGGTCGTTGCTCGTAAGGGGCAGGCGGCCGGGCGACCGTTTCCAGCCGCTGGGGATGCAGCACAGCCGCAAGCTGCAGGACTTTATGGTGGATGCAGCCATCCCGCGCTCATGGCGGGATGCCGTGCCTCTGGTGTGCTCTCCAACCCAGATCGCCTGGGTGGTCGGCTGGCGCATTGATGACCGGGTCAAGGTGACGGGCGCCACCGAGCAGGTGTTGCGGCTGGAGTTTCAACGTACTGAGAAGGAACCGGAGAAGAATAAAGCGCATGGACGTTGAGCTTGACCTGCACGCCATGACCGTGGACGAGGCCATACCGGCAGTCCATGAATATTTGAACCAGGCCTGCCTGACGGGATTGAAAGAGGTGCGCATAGTGCACGGCAAGGGCACAGGGACGTTGCGCCAGGCGGTCATGCGCGAGCTCAGGCGGCACCCGCTGGTCAAGTCCTTTCGCAAAGGCGGACGCGGCGAGGGCAGTGCCGGGGCAACCGTGGTGGAACTTTAAGGGGCGCACCAGCGGTGCGCCCCTGATGAGCAACCGGGTAACCGGGGCTACTGCGTAGTGTTATCTGTAGTCGTGGCACCCCCTACATTTATGAAAACCACAGCCGGGCTGTAACCGTCCTTAAAGGCGGCAAGTGCATAGCGGCCGCCGGCACTGAAGGTATAGATGAGCTGTCCGTTATCGCCGGTGGAGCCGATGAGCTGGCCCTTGGCCTTCACCGTGTTGGGATCGTAAGGAGTGAGCGGTGCGACGACGCTGGCCCAGGGCAGCACGTTGGCCCCGGGGATCTGGTTGAAGTTGTTGGATTTAGCCTTGTCGTTCTTGGCCGTCGGCGGCATCAGTTTAACGCCTGTATTTTGCCTGGGTTTGAAGTCGGGTGTAACGTTGTCTTTCAATGCCTTGGCTATGGGAGGCGGCACGGCCTTGATGGCGCCGCTGACCGACAGGTTGGCGCTGATCGGCGGAAGAGGAGGCCTGGATGCCGGGATATCGCCTATCCTCAGCAGGTAGATGAAAGCACCGGCCACGGGCTGCTTGCTGCCTCTTTCCCATACGTTCAGGTAAACGGACTGGCCGGCGGCAGTGGCGATGGGTGCGTTGATAACCAGCGCCTGGCCGGTCTGTGCCAGCAGGATGTTGATCTTCTTGCCGCCGGGCTGATAGCCGTCCTTGAAAACGACCAGTGTATAGACGCCCTGCTGCGAGAAGACGTATGTCACCTGTCCGCTGGCATTCGTCTTACCGATCTGGATGGGCTGGTAAGAGGACTGGACGAGCAGCGAGCCAGCCTCATCGGAGCTGATAGAATCAGCGAAGTTGGCGTCCAGCAGCACGGCAGTGGCCGTTCCATTCTCGGAAGGCTCCGGGGCTGGCCTTATATTAGGCTTAAGCCTGATATTGGGGCCAAAGGCATAGACCGTGGCACCCTCAACCGGCTGCCCTGAGCTGCGCTCGATGGCGGTAATGGTGACCTGCTGGTTAATGGTGGCGGACTGGGGGGCCTTGAGGCCGAGCTGATTTTTGGCCGAGGCCAGTACGTTGATCCGGCCGAAGCCGGGAACATAGCCCTGGAGGGTGGCGACCAGCAGAAAACGGCCGGATTCGGTGAAGTTACACTGGACCGTGCCGTTCTCGCCGGTTATGCCCAGCAAGCGGCCTTTGGAGATTGCCAGAGCCTCATAGCGATCGAGCAGTGCTGTATAATTGTCGCTGTCAGCCGGTGTGACCAGATCAGACATCTTTAGTGCGTAAACTGAGGCTCCTGCAATTGTCTCATGGTTGCGCTTACCAAAAACTGTGATGGTTACCGGCTGGCTTACTTCAGCCGAGCCCGGCGCCCTGACAGACAGCACGGCATTGAAGGCGGGCAGCATTTTAGGTTGCTGGCCCGTGTCTGCATAGGCGGGCGCGGAAGCCGGGAGTATGAAGGGCAACGCCAGCGCCAGGGATAAAACTCCTGAAATAATCCTTATCAATTGACTCCTCCTTTGTACAGCTTAGATTTATGCCCGTGCGGCGTTAATTAACTCTCTTAAATACACATTTGAACCTCCGTCTGTTGAGTCATGAAACTAATAACGCAGCCGGACAGAAAATGTTTAGTCGGGGATCGTGGGTCAGCTTTGGGAAGCCGGGAAGAACTAATGTGTTAAAACCTGTAATTCAAATGTCAGGCCGTTTTATTTTCGGAGATATCCTGGAGCAGCAGCTTCAGCTCTTCCAGCCGGTAGGGTTTGGCCAGCACGCCCTTTACCCCGTAGCGCTGGAAATCGTTGAGCAGCGGCGCGTCGAAATAGCCGCTGGATATGATGATATTGGCCTTGGGATCTATATTCAGAATGGACTTCACCACCTCTCTACCCCCCATGCCGCCGGGAAGCGTAAGGTCGGCAATAACGACGTTATAAGGGTCGCCATGTGCAACTGCGTCGCCGTATTTCTGCACCGCCTCGATACCGTTGCTGGCAAATTCAACGTTGTTGTATCCCAGCCTGTTGAGCATGCGCTTGCCGACGTTGCGTATGACCGATTCGTCGTCCACAATCAACATTTTAACGTCCGGCCTGGCGGGCTTTTTCTCGGCTTCCTTCGTGGCCTTGCTTTCGGCTGCCGGTAAATAAATACGGAAGGTGCTGCCCTTGCCCTCCTCGGATGCCGCGGTGATGGTGCCTCCGTGGCTGCTGATTATGGTGTAGGCAATGCTCAGCCCCAGGCCTAGCTGCCCCTCCCTGGTGGTGAAATAGGGATCGAATACACGCTGAAGGTAGGCGGAGCGGATGCCCTGGCCCCTGTCCTCCACGGATATCTCGACGTAGCTCCCCTCTTTAAGGTTGGATATCTCGTTGTCCTCCAGCTTCAAGTTGCGGGCGCTTATGTTGATCACGCCGCCGTTGGGCATGGCCTGGCTGGCGTTGAGTATGATGTTGCTCAGCGCCTGGCTGAACTGACCTTCATCCAGTTCCACCTGGTGCAGGTCTTCCGCAATGAAGAAATTGCACCAGGCGTTGGCGCCGCTGAGGACAAAGTCCGCCGTATCCTTGATGAGCGTCCCAATCGACGCCGTCTTTTTAACCGGCGTTCCTTTGTGTGAAAAGGCCAGCAGGTGCCTGGCCAGGTCTCGGGTGCGGGAAGCCGATTTTTCGGTTTCCTGCAGCAGATGATAGAGCTGCGTCCTGGGTTCCATCTCAGACATCATTACGGCCAGGTTGCCGGTAATGCGGGTAAGCAGAGAGTTGAACTGCCCTGCCACGCCGCCGGCCATCATGGCTACCGACTCCATTTTAAGGGCGCGCATCAGCTCGGCCTCTATCTTTTTCCGCTGCGCTATATCGCGCGCTATGCTCAGGATGAGCTTCTTGCCTCCCATCTCGACAATGCTCATATGTATCTCCACAGGAAATGTGCTGCCGTCTTTCTTCAGATGGGCAGCTTCAAAGCTGGCTTTGCCTTTCTTGAAAAGCTCCTTGACCTTGTCCTCAACTAGCTGGTGGTACTCCGGTGCGACGACCTGGTAGATGCTGGCGTTCAACAGCTCCTCCCTGGTGAAGCCGCGTGTCTTGTAAGCGGCCTCGTTGACATAGACGAAATTGCCTTCCAGGTCCCGCAGAAAAATGGAGTCTGAGGCTGAATCAAGCAGCCTGGAGCCCAGCAGCAGCTCCTCGAACATGCGTTTGTAATCGGTGATCTCAGTGAGGCTGACCAGGGCTCCCAGGAATTCCCCTTTACGTCCGGCGATGGGCGTGGCGCTGATGGCCGCCCAGATATTGATGCCGTCCTTCCTGACCAGCTCTGCCTCATAGTTGCCTGCCGGTGTTTGGGAAGCCCTGATGACGAACTCCGGGAAGTCCTGCCGGAAGGGCTGGCCCATCAGCATTACCAGGTTCTTGCCGGAGAGCTCGCCGTTGCCGTAGCCCAGCATCGATTCCATGTTGGGATTGGCCGATATAATGTTCAGGGCCGTGTCAATGGTGCACAGGGCGTGGGGAATTATCCGGCTTATATTACACTTGTTTTCAAGGGACCCGGTCAGTATGTCCACCCCTTCATCGCCAGGCCCGGACTGCAGTGATTCTAACCTGCTGCGAAGCTGTTCGAGCTCGTCGATAAGCTGTCTTTTAGTCTTGGCCTCGTCTTCCATAGGCCGTCGCCACCCATTCCTCAAAAAGCCTATCTAATACTAATGATACACTTTATACAGCGCCTGCAAAACCTCCTTGCGTTCAAGGCTTGACAGCGATGCGCCCTTCTGGACTATTATATAGTCGCTATTTGCCCATAGGAGTTTAAATGGCGGTCGAAGCTGAAGGCAACGAGCAGCAAAAGAACTATGAGGTGCTGGTCTGCACCGGAGACCTGGTGTATACCGGCAGCTTTAAATACGGCTTCGACCAGCGCCTGATCGACGGTTTAAACGAAGGCATACGCTCCAATGCCGCCACCAAGATCGTCGGCTTTCTGCCGCTGACGGATGCCACGATCATCGACCGCAAGGGCAAGGAAACAAAACAGTCCCTGATCTATATCGCCAAGAACAACATCATATTTGTGGGCCAGGTCAGCAGCAAGGCCAGGGAAAAGCCACTGAGCACGTATCCCTTCAGGGAGAAGCTGCCCATAGGTGTGACCATTGTAGCGGCCCAGGTCTATGCAGCGCCCTATAAAGTGAAGGGGCGCATTTATGTGGATACCTGGGGGCAGGTGGCGGATACCATTGAGAGTCCCAGCAGGTTCCTGCCGCTGACGCAGGTAGAGATTGACCCTCCGCTGCCGGGTGGCGGTTCCAAGTTCGATTTCATAGCCATCAACAAGGAACGCATTATCAGCCTGAGCGAAACGCCGCTCTGAGACTGCGCAACGGCATTATCGTTTACCACACACTAATCATGGATAAAGACGACAAGAATCGAAGCTACCTTATGTCCTGGAGCGGCGGCAAGGACAGCTGCCTGGCCCTGTATGAAGCGCTCAGGCTCGGCTACAGGGTTTCACGGCTGATGAATTTCATCTCCACCGACCCGAAGCGGGTGCGCTTTCACGGCACCAATCCCGGGTTAATCCAATTGCAGGGGGAGGCACTGGGCATACCGGTGCATCAGCCGGAGACCACCTGGGATGGATACGAGCGTGACTTTAAAGCCGCCGTGGGCGGAATGGTCCCGCTGGGCATAAAGGGCATGGTGTTCGGCGATATTTATCTGCAGGAACACCTGGACTGGGTGCAGCGGGTCTGCAGTGAGATCGGCATCGAGGCGGTGGAGCCGCTGTGGGGTAGGGATACGGGAGAGCTGTATTCTTCCTTCGTGGAAGCGGGCTTTGAAGCCGTGATCATCGGCGCCAAGGCCGAACTCATCGAAAGCCACTGGCTGGGCAAAAAGCTTGACCGGGCGTTTGCTGACTACACCAAGGCCCGCGGCATCGACCCCTGCGGAGAAAAAGGCGAATACCACACGCTAGTGACGGCAGGGCCGATCTTCAGGCGCAGGATCGCCATCGGCCAGAGCGAATTGCAGTCCAGGGACGGCTACTGGCTGCTTGACATTAAGAAATACGGACTGGAATAGGGCGTTGCTTCTATCCGGCCGGCATCATATATAATCTAATAATCTGCAGAAAGGAACTTCGGCCCTATGATAAATGCTGACAGGCTTGCTCCGCTATTCACGTCCGGCTCCATAGCCGTAATCGGTGCTTCCAGGGACGTAACCAAGTGGGGATTTAACGTGCTGAAGCACCTGATCGACGGGGGCTTTAAGGGACACATCTATCCGGTGAATCCTAACGAAGATGAGCTGCTGGGACGGACGGTCTATCGCGATATTGCGGATATACCTGAAAAGCCTGACCTGGCGGTTGTGATAGTCCCGCCGCCTGCCGTGGTGCAGGTCATCAGGCAGTGCGTGGGCAAGGGCATCCGGTCCGGCATAGTGATCACGGCAGGCTTTGCCGAGCTGGGCGATGAAGGCGCCCGGCTGCAGGCCGAGATGGTGGCAGAGGCGCGCAAGGGCGGCATGGCGCTGGTCGGCCCCAACTGCAACGGCGTGATGAGCCCTTGGAACAGGCAGTACGTGCAGTTCCCGCCCTTTTTTACGCCTCCCGGCAAGTTCGCTGTGGTGGCGCAGAGCGGCAATGTGATGGATGTGCTGGCACGCCAGGCCATGCTCAAGGGCCTGGGCTGCAGCGCCTGCGTGGCCAGCGGCAACGAGGCCGACCTGCATACCGAGGACTACCTGGAGTACATGGGCGACGATCCACACACCAGGGTCATCATGTGCTATACCGAGGGATTCAAGGATGGACGGCGTTTTCTCAGGGTGGCCTCTGAGGTGAGCAAAAAGAAGCCCATCATCATGGTCAAGGTGGGCAAGACGCAGGCAGGCGCCAGGGCGGCCGCATCGCATACTGCTTCGATTGCAGGCTCAGACAGGATATTTGATGCAGTTTGCAAACAGGCCGGTGTGATCCGGGCCGGCAGCCTGGATGAGATGCTGGACACCGCCATTGCCTTTCTCCGGCAGCCGCTGCCCAGAGGCCGCCGGCTGGGAATCGTTACCGCCGGGGGCGGCTGGGGCGTGCTGGCGGCGGATGCCTGCGCCGAACGGGGATTTGACGTTGTCAAGCTGCCGGACGAGGTGATCAGCGAGCTGGACAAGCTGCTGCCCGCCTGGTGGAACCGCGGCAACCCGGTCGACCTGGTGGCCGGCGCCAGGGCAGACAATATTTATAAGGCGGTGGAGGTGGTGATGAGATGCCCGGAGGTGGATGCGATGGCCTTCCTGAGCATAATGCCGGCGCTGCGCATCAGGAGCTTCCTTTCACCGTCCAGTGAAGAAGAAAAGCAAAACTGGGGCAGCATCGTGACCGAGGCCACGCTGGCTGCTATGGAGGAATTTAACGCCCTGTCCCAAAAATATGCCAAGCCCCTGGTCGTGGCCTCTGAGTTGCTGTTTGCGGATGCTGTTCAGGATATTAATATCGCTTATGCCCTGGGACAGAGGGAACTGATTATACACCACATGCCGCATCAGGCCGCCCGGGCTCTGGATGCATTAGCCAGCTATAGCGAATATCTGCGAAGGTAAAGGCAGTTCATTCAGACGGGCCGGTTATCAGGCCTTGCTTTTCTTGGCGATGGCTGTATAAAGGGCGTAAATAACCGTCAAATATGCCAGCAACCTGATAATAATCAGGGGTACGGTCAGACCGGGGGCCAGCCCGAGCAGTGTTATCAGGTGCGATACTGCGAACAGGCCGAAGGCAACTCCAATATACAGCTCCAGCCGTGCCTTTGTCCTGATATACTCCCAGATGCCCATGGCGAGTATGATCAGGCACAGTATTAAATTGGTGACAATTACGGGGTCCATAATCGGTACGCCTCCTCTGTGATTTGACTGTATTATAAACCCGATATGTTTGCTGTCAATGTGTCCATACGACTAAAGCGGCAGCTCAATCGAATATTTTACCCGGATTCAGAATGTGCTTTGGATCGAGGGCGGATTTTATCTTCTTCATGGCATCCAGCAGCGCGGCGTCGGCGGTATCGTTGAAGAACTCCTTCTTATCCAGGCCGATGCCGTGCTCTCCCGATACTGCGCCGCCGTGCTGACGGCAAAGGGAGTAGATGTCCCTCATCAGGGCGTGCAGTTTCCTTTTCCAGGCTAACGCGGCCATGTCCCTGCACACCGGGTGAAGGTGCACGTTGCCGTCGCCGGCATGGCCGTAGATGACGATGGGGATGCCGTATTTCGGTTCAAGCTTTTTCACTGCGGCTACGAAGGAAGCTATCTCGCTCCTGGGGACAACGGCGTCTAGTATCTGCATGGGGGCATATTTTTTAATGGCGTGGTAAAAGCCTTCCCTGGCTTCCAGCAGCCTGCGCATGGCCAGCTGGCCGGGAGGCACCAGTGCATCGGCCGCGCCGTGCTTTTTTACTACCTTCTCCACCTGATAGAAATAGTCCGCTATATCGTCCTGGCCGGGCGCCTCAGACAGCACCAGCAGGAAGGCCCGGAAGCCATGATATGGTAGCTTCTTGCCGGTGTACCACTCGGCGATCTGCAGGATGCTCTCCTCCATGAACTCCAGCCCTACCGGGGCGCGGTCAAGCAGCAGAAGATCCGGCACCGAGTCGATGGCATCCTGCAGGCTGTGAAAGGGAACGAATAAGGCCTCGCGGTTGGCCGGCCTGGCGTTGAGCTTGAGCGTGATCTCGGTTATAACCGCCAGCGTGCCCTCCGATCCTATCAGCAGCTGGGTCAGGTCATAGCCGGACGAGCACTTTACGAATTTACCGCCGGTGCGTATGACCTGGCCTCCGGCCAGCACTGCTTCCAGGCCCAGTACATGATGCCTGGTGACACCGTACTTGACGGCGTTCAGGCCCCCGGCGTTGGTGGCTATGCTGCCGCCGACGCTGGCCGTCATCTCTCCCAGGGCGACGGGATAGCTCAGGCCGGCCGCTTCCGTGTGCTGGCGCAGCTCGCCCAGCTGGACGCCCGGCTGGACGACCGCGACGAAGTTGCGCCGGTCGATCTCAAGTATTTTATTCATTTTCTCCAGGGAGAGGACTATCCCGCCGTGCAGCGGCACACATCCGCCGCTCAGGCCCGTCCCGCCCCCGCGCGTGGTGACCGGAATAGCTTTTCTGTTAGCGTAGCGCAGTATCTCAGATACCTGGGCCGTATCCCGCGGCTTAACTGCAAGCTCGGGAAGCCTGGGCTTGAGCAGCGGCGTTTCATCCCGGCCGTAGTCATGCAGCCCGGCCGGTGAGGTAATTACATTGGACGCGCCGACGATGGACGAAAAGGCTGCAATATCACTGCGGGTGACTTTATGACGGCTATGCCTGCTCCCCCGTTCAGGAGGCAACGGTAGGCTCCTTAAAGCAAAAGCCTTCTTCTCGGAATAACCGCACGCAGGTTTTCACTACTTCAGGGTCATAGAGAATGCCGCTGTTTGCTGATATCTCATCCAGTGCAGCATCTATGCCGCAGGCCGGACGGTAGGGCCTGTACGAAGCCATGGCTTCCACCACGTCAGCCACCATAATGATCTTGGCCTCCAGTATGATCTCGTGCTCCTTGAGGCCGCGCGGATAGCCGGAGCCGTCCATCCTCTCGTGGTGCTGATAGACAGATTCGGCCACGGGCCAGGGGAATTCTATTGACTTTAAAATGTCATAACTTCCGCGGGCGTGTGCCTTGATAATCTCCCGCTCGATGCCGGTCAGCACAACCGGCTTGCTTAATATCTCCACCGGCACGTAAACCTTGCCGATGTCGTGGATCTTGGCCGCCAGGGTAATTCCCTGCACAAGGTCGTCCGGAAGGTTCATGCCCACTGCGATAGCCCTGGATAGCTCGGCCACGCGTTCCTGGTGGCCGGCCGTGTACGGATCCTTCATCTCCACCACCCTGGCCATGGCCTCTATCACGCTGAGCAGCGTGCGTTCCAGCATGGCCAGGCTGCGCTCGAGCAGATCTTCAGAACGCTTGCGGTTCGATATATCCCTGCCCTCGCTCAGCAGGCCGATAAGCTCACCCTTATCGTCGCGAATGCCGGAGAATATATTTTCCGACCAGTAGGTTGAGCCGTCCTTGTTGTAGAACTCCAGCTCAATTTTACGGTAACGGTCGGGATCAGCCGTCCCTGCCTTTTCCAGCTTCAGCTCTTCCTCCAGGATTTTTAAAGCCCTCTGCAGGGTATCGGCCGTGACCTGGCGATCCAGCGGCATGGACATGAGCTCATCTACGCTGAAGCCACGCCTCTTGGTGCCGAAGGGATTGACCCACAGTAGCTTGAGGTCCATGCCCAGTATGAAGACCATGCTCTTTAAATTGCCGACTACCTGCTGCTGGTATTTATACTGCTCGGAGAAGGTTTCGCCTTTGCTCTCACGGTGGTAGTCGGTGATATCCAGCATGCTGGCTGCCAGCATTTTGGTGCCGGCGACCGGGCTGACGTTGATCAGCACGTCCTTTGTGTTGCCCTGCCTGTCCACCAGCTTGAACTCATAAGTGTCCGGAGCGGAGGCCGGATCGAGCCGGCGCAGGAGGTAATATTTCTTCAGCCTGGGCTGGTCTTCAGCCGCTACGAACTCTATCCAGCTTTTCTTCCCCTCGGTCTCTTCCCTGGACAGGCCGGTCAGCCTTTCAAAGGCTGCATTAACTGCAGCTATCTTGGTGTCGTCATTTATCAACATTATGGCGGTGGAGGTATTCTCCAGGGCCTGAGCCATAGGAGACTGTTCAACCTCGTGCTTTTCCGCCGGGGCCGCTTCCTCCGGGGGTGCCGCAACTGCAGCTGCCGGCGCTGCCGTTTCCTCTGCAGCCGGCGCAGCACTGGCTGCCGGCTCTTCCACCTTCTGTTCCGGCCCGGGTTGGGCCGGCTCCGGCACCTGGACCACAGCCTGCGGCTTGGGTTCAATGACCGCCGGGGCTTCCGCCCTGACCGCCGGCTGCTCCATAAGAACGGCGGCCGCGGGGTGTGGTCTCTCCGCCGTCTTATCCAGCAGCCTGACAACGATGCAGGAAGGCGAGCCCTGGCTATTGTTTATCCAGGATATGTTCATTGCCGCCCGAAAGGCGCTGCCATCCTTCTTGACCAGGGAGCAATCGAAGCTTCCCGGCCTGTCCTGCTTGAGCAAATCCATGACACTGGCCTGCACCATCTGGCTTTCAGCCGGAACCACCAGGCCGCCGATAGTCTTGCCCAGCAGGTCTTTTTCGCTGCTGTAACCCATCTGCTCAACGAACTTTTGCGAGGCGTGTGTGAAACGGCAGTCCAGGTCGGCAACTGCAACATGCTCAAGCGCCATGTCCACCAGCGAGCGGTAAAGCTTCTCCTCCTCTTTCAGGCCCTGCTCAATGCGCTTCTGCTCGGTCACGTCCTGGAAATTGACGATGAAATAGGATGGGCCGTCCTCGCTGTCACCTATCAACGATATGCTCATGGACACCCAGATGGCCCGGCCGTCCTTGCACTCCAGCCTCATCTGCATAAGCTTGTCGGGCTTTTCCAGCGACAGGAAAAGCTGCATTAGGTCGCCTTTCTCAGCCCTGTCTTCGGGGCAGAGCACCTGGTCGAAGCGCGATTCCAGGATCTCCTGTTCTTCATAGCCGATCATGTCACAGAAAGACTTGTTGACCTTGAGGAAGATGCCGTCGGTGCCGATTATGCTCAGCCCGGTAGAGAGGTCTTCAAAGGCAGCCTGGAAGCGCCTTTCGGCCTCATGCCAGGCTTTTTCAATCGAGTGGTGCTCGCTGATATCCAGCCAGTGGCCGAGCGTCAGCCAGTTGCCGCCGTATTTAAAATAGGTGATCTTTTCAGATATCCACTTTTTCTTGCCTTCGTGCGTGGTGATCTTGAACTCGTGGCCTGTGGTGTCATCTTCCGGCAGGAGGAAGGCGGCGTTCTGCTTGGGTCGCTGGCGATAGCGGGGGTTGATCAGCCGCATGTAATCCTTGCCGGAGAGCTCGTCCTGGCTGTAGCCGGTGATGCGCCGGAACTCGATATTGGTATAAATGAACTTGCCGTCGCGTGTTATATAAATACCGGCAGGCGAATTTCTGAAGAGGGCGGTGCAAAGCTCTGCAGCCGCCTCAGGTAATATTTTCAGGACATCTGTCCTGTCAGAGATCACATCCATAAATCTGCTCTCGGTCACCATCACCGCCTCACGTGCTCACCGGGGGCCGAAACAAATACGGGACCGTTAATTTTCTCAGGCACTATTTTACCCCGATTGGCAAAATGAGTAAAAACTACATATACTGGCAGAGAAGGGGAAATGCTATAATAGCAGCCGGCTTGAGCCTGCCGGAAGGTGAGTTGGAAATGAAAGTGGTCTTTTTTGCACTGATTGCTACTGCGCTGCTGCTGGCAGTTACGGCGTGCTTTCTTCCGGCGCAGCAACTGCCGGCGGATATACCGGTGGGCTGCCTTATGGCCACCTCGGCCGCGCCGACCGGGGGCCCGAACCTGATAAAGGCTGCACAACTTGCCGTAAAAGAAATAAATGACAACGGCGGCATTGACGGGAAACGGCTGTCCCTGGTAGTTGAGGACGAGGGTCCGACCGCGGCTACGGCACTCTACGCCGCGCATAAGCTGGTTGATGAGTCGCGTGTGCAGGTGGTTATCGGCGGCACTACCAGTGAGGCCGTAATGGGCGCCGGCCCGTACATGGCCGATAAAGGCGTGGTGATGGTTTCGCCGTCAGCGACGTCCAGCGCACTGGGGCGCTTTAACTGGTCCGGCTGGGTATTCCGCGTATCCCCGGACGACTCGCTGCAAGGCGGCGTTGTAGCCAAGCTGATAACCGACGCCGGTTACAAGAAGGTGGCGATACTGGTGGTGGATACCATATACGGGCAGGGCATTGAGACTGTGGCGAAAGAGTACCTCAAGGGCAGGACGCAGGTGGTATCCTCTATCCGCTACGACCCCACCAAGCTCAGCTATTTTTCGGAGCTGAACGCCATCAAGGATACTATACCCAGCTGCGTGCTGCATGCAGGCGCATACGATGACAGCGCCGTCATCTTCCAGCAGGCGCTGCAGCGGGGCATGGATAACATACCCTGGTTCACAACCGACGGCGCCTTTGATTTGCCGCTGGACAAGTACGGTGACGCCGCCAAATTCATGGAGAAAGCCGTGACAGGCACGGTGCCTATTCCCGACGAGGAATCACCGACCTATAAATATTTTGTGACGGCCTATAAATATGCCTATGGTTTACCCCCGACGGTGTATTGCGACACAACCTATGACGCAGTGAACATGATTGCCGCCGCGCTGAAAAAGGCCAATGTCTACAACGGTGGAGCAATTAAGAATGCGCTGGCCGAAGTGGGCAGGGAATATCCGGGCACAAGCGGCACGATCACCTTTGACCAGGCCGGCGGGCGCACAGGGGGAACATACGGGGTCTGGAAAGTGAAAGAAGAAGGCATGCAGTACACCTTCGTCATGACCGGTCAGACGGTTAGCTTTTTAAAGCTGGTGAAATAGCTCCGTAGATTCCGTCGTGCCTAGTGCGGCAGACCATCCGCTGAGAAATAGGGGTAGTCCTGGGTGATAACGAACTTGTCCCACCTGGAGATGTGGCCGTACTTCACGTGGCATTTTTGACAGAGTATTACGCAGTTGGCCAGCGAAGTATCCCCGCCCAGCTCCACCGGCTTCTTAAAATGGGAGAACCCTGAATCCACCTCAACAGCAGCGCCGCAATGTGCGCAGACCTTTCTCTGCCTGATGAAGGCCTTGTCCTTAACTTCCTGCGTAAATTCTTTGGGGCTCATAAGTTCTGTATACCGCTGCTATACTTTATATGTGATTTAGATTAATTTAAGCATAACGCGCGGCCCATTTCAATCTGCTGCCTTGAGCTCGCCGTCCACCGCCCGGATAATTTCCGGAAGCAGCCTTTCAATGCGGGCTGTCAGGCCCAGTCCGTGGGAGACATCCTCCGGCTCCACGCCGATGATGATGATTTGCGGAGGCTTGAGCCCCAGCTTCGGCATGATGCTGACGGTATCCAGCACGCCCAGGCCGTGCGATGAGGCCGTCCCCCCGGTGATGTTCTCCTGGCCCACCTCCAGCCGGTAAATCGTTCCCGGCGGGCCGCTGCCTCGGAGAGAATCCACGATAACGAGCTTCTTTATACTCTCATCCAGCAGCGAAAGAAGGTCCGGCGACGTGCCGCCGTCGATAAGTTCAAAGTCATCATATCCGGGCATGCGGCGCATCTCCTCGATAATGCGGATGCCCAGCCCGTCGTCACGGCGCAGGGGGTTGCCGATGCCCAGAACAGCCCTGGAGGGTTTCTTGTCCATGGATTCAACAGATGCGCGGCAGGATCTCGCCGGTCGGCATGTCCACTATACGGGATGAGCCGATGCCGGTCTTCATCACCACCCTGCCCGGGTGCTCGGCTGTGACCTCGCCTATTACAGCGGCCTGAGCGGCATACTGGTTCTTTTTCATGGCGGCCAGCACCCTATCCGCATCGGCCGGAGTCACGCAGGCCACCAGCTTGCCCTCGTTGGCAATATAAAGCGGGTCAAGCCCCAGCAGCTCACAGGCGCCCCTCACGCCGTCGTGGACGCGTATTTTATCTTCCTCGATGTTGATGCCAACACCGGACTGGCGTGCGAACTCGTTGAGCGTGGAGGCCAGCCCGCCGCGGGTGGGATCGCGCAGGCTGTGGATGTTGCTGCTGGCCGCCAGCATGCCGGCCACCAGCTTGTTGAGCGGGGCACAATCGCTGGCCACGGGCAGTTTGAACTCCAGCCCCTCACGCCGGCTCATTACCGCCATGCCATGCTCGCCGATGCCGCCGCTGAGTATGATCCTGTCGCCCGGCCTGGCGTTGGAGCCGGATATATCCACGCCTTCGCCGATGACGCCGATGCCGGAGGTGTTGATGAACAGCCGGTCGGCCTTGCCGTGGTTGACCACCTTGGTATCCCCGGTGATTATCTGCACGCCGGCCTCCTCGGCCGTATCGCGGATGGATTCAACTATGCGGCGCAGGTCTGCTATCTCCAGGCCTTCCTCGATAATCAGCGCCAGGCTGAGATAGAGCGGCTGTGCGCCGCTCATGGAGAGGTCGTTGACCGTGCCGCAGATGGCCAGCCTGCCTATATCGCCGCCGGGGAAAAATATGGGGTTGACCACATAGCTGTCCGTGGTATAAGCCAGCCTGCCTGCCAGGTCGAACACCGCCGAATCGTCCATGCGCGCCAGTATGGGGTTATCGATGGGCGGGGCCAGTATCTTCTCCACCAGGTCGTGGCTGAGCTTGCTGCCGCTGCCGTGCGCCAGCAGAATCTTATCTTCCATCCATGCCTCCAAACTGGTAATAGGCGGCGCAGGTGCCTTCCGAAGAGACCATGCAGGGGCCGATGGGATTTTCAGGCGTGCAAACCTTTCTGAACAGCCCGCACTGTGGAGGCCTGACCACGCCTCTCAGCACCTCTCCGCAGCGGCAGCCGGGCGCCTCCCTGGCCGGCGGAGGTTCAACCTCGAACTCCAGGGCGGCATCGAAGGTGGCATATTCTTTTTTCAGCTTGAGGCCGCTGCCGGGTATAGTCCCAATGCCGCGCCAGTCCGCCGCGGACGCTTCAAATACGTTGCGCATAAGCTCCAGCGCCCTGGGATTCCCCTCGGGCCTGACGCCGCGCCTATAGGCTATCTCTACATCCGGTTTGCCGCTCTCGATCTGCGCTATCAGCATCTCAACCGCCTGCAGGATGTCCACGGGCTCGAACCCGGCTACCACGCAGGCAATGCCGTAGTTGCGGGCGTAGGTTTCATACGGTTTTGTGCCGATGATGGAGCTGACATGCCCGGGGCAGACAATGCCGTTCAATTTCACCTCGCCCAGGTCCAGCAGGGCCTTCATGGGCGGCGGCGTGGTCTTGAGCAGGCACAGCACATAAAAATTCCTCAGGTTTTTCAGGTCGGCCTGCAGCACTGCGGCGGCCACGGTGGGTGCGGTCGTCTCGAAGCCGATGCCCAGAAAGATGACCGGCCTGCGGGGATTATCAGCCGCTATCTGCAGCGCGTCCTGCGTGGAGTACACCACGCGTATATCCGAGCCGGCGGCGCGCGCTTTCTGCAGGCTGGAGTAGCTGCCCGGCACCTTGAGCATATCGCCGAAGGTGGTGATGATAACATCCGGCAGTGCCGCCAGAGCTATGGCTTTATCTATATCCGCATTGGCCGTGACGCAGACGGGACAGCCCGGTCCGGAGAGCATCTCGATATTGGGCGGAAGTAGCTGGCGGATGCCGTTGCGCATGATGGCTACGGTATGCCCGCCGCAGAACTCCATCAGCCTGGCCGGCCTGGTGGAGATGGCGGCAATCCTGTGCGCCAGCTTCTGGGCCAGGCCGGCGTCACGGAACTCGTCAATGAACTTCATTCAACTGTCAGTCCGCCGGAGATATTACCACCTCTGCAATGCGTTTGACCCGGCTTAATTGTGCCAGGAGGCCAGGCCCGCGTCCGTGCAGTCGCTGTGGGTAATGCGGGTCTGCCCGCTGCCGTCGGCGTTCATAATATATATCTCGCCGTTATCGTTATCGCAGTCGCGCTTGGAATAGAAGACTATCTTGCTGCCGTCCGGAGACCAGTCCGGGTATTTATTTTCGTTCTGGCCGAAGGTCAGCCGCTGCCGGCCTGTGCCGTCGGGATTGATAACGCAGATCTGGAAGGTGCCGCTGTCATTGGACTGGAAGAGGATCTTCTTGCCGTCCGGCGACCACGCCGGGAAATCATCCACCGCGGCGTCGGAGGTGATGTTGACCTGGTTGCTGCCGTCGGCGTTCATCACGTAGATCTCGGTGTTCTGGTCACGGTCGCTCTGGAAGGCGATCTTCTTGCCGTCAGGTGACCAGACGGGTGCCGCATCGTTGTCGGAGTTTTTGGTCAGCCTTGCCTGGTTGCTGCCGTCAGCGTTCATCACGTATATCTGCTCGTTATTGTCACGGCTCGAGGTAAAGGCAATCTTTTTGCCGTCCGGAGACCAGGATGGCAGCAGGTCGTTGGCAGTATTGTTGGTCAGCCTTACCTGGTTGCTGCCGTCGGCGTTCATGACATATATCTGCTGCGTGCCGTCACGGTCTGAGAAGAAGACAATTTTGCTGCCGTCAGGCGACCATTTGGGGAAGCGGTCACCGCCTACATTGCCCTTGGTCAGCTTGGTCCAGTTGGTGCCGTTGGCGGTTGATGTATATATCTGCGGCCCGCCCTGGTCTCCCGTGCCCGAGTTGAACACCAGCTTGCCGCTGAAGTTGGGCAGTGCCGATGATTGCGGCGGTGTGATAGCGCTTTTGTTCTCTGTAGGGGTTACAGGCAGCGTCAGCGGGGGCTTATTGGATGGCTGCGAGCCGTCCGGCCCGGCGGGCGGCTGTGCCTGCTGAGCAGAGCAGCCGTCTGCCAGGCTGCTCAGGGCGATTATCACTACGGCGCTGAGCACGGTAAATTTCTTAAAGGACATCATAGGCCTCCTTTTCATCGGAAATGCAGCTTTGGCTCCGGCAGGCTATGTGCCGCCGGAAGTGTCTGCTTCAACCATGCGTTCCAGCAGGCTGAGCGTTTCCTGTGCCTCCGCCTCGTCCAGCACGTTGATGGCATAGCCGGTGTGCAGCAGCACGTAGTCGCCCACCCTGGCTTCAGGCGTGAGTGCAATGCTGACGCGGCGGCCTACACCTCCTATGTCCACCTCGGCCTGGTCGCCTTCAACAGAGGTAATTCTTACGGGAACTGCCAGACACATGCCAGAAGTATAGCTCAATTTGGCTATCGTGTCATACCGCGCGATGGGCCATAATAATATCCCATTGACTTAATAGTCAATGATTAATAGCCAATTTATGATACTTAAGAGTTGTCGTGCCAGCAGGATGTACGCCTGACTAAGTAGACTTAAGATTCATTAATGGACCACTATACATCATAGCTGCGTATTTTGACCTTCGCACCGCTTAGAGCATATTCTTTGGTTGGATTGCCTGCGAAATCATTGTAGTTCATATAAATGCTGCCATAAGGCGAATCCAAGGAGGTATAGTGGAGGGGTGCATAGCTGGCATCGTATGTCCAGCTTTTGTCCGGGTGGGGATCATGCTCGTACAACAAGAACGCTACACGCTGATTGGGCCCAAGCAGCACCGAGGGGGCGGTTATATCCACGCTTAGCTGAATCCATTTATTCATATCCTTCTTGGGAAGCTTGTAAAACGATTTCCTGGCAAGCGCAGTCGTATTTGAGGTACCGGGCTTATATCTAGCAGCTATAAAACTAATATCTGCCCGATTCAAGCTGGGTTCTTTCTTGTCCGAGATATATATTGCACATATAACCAGGTTCTTTTGTGGCATCTTCTTCCTACCTCCGTTTTCTGCTGCTCTTTCCGACAACAGTTTTGGGCTATTGTAACACAGGGAAACAAAGGTTTCATTTGCGCCCTTCCTTAACGCCTAATTCATAGATGCCGCTATCACGGCCTGGCCCAGAGATATGCCGCCGTCGTTGCAGGGCACCTGGCTGTGGGTCAGCACCCTGAAGCCCGCTTCCTTGAGCGCCGCCATCGTTTTGACCAGCAGCAGGCGGTTCTGGAAGCAGCCGCCGCTCAGCGCCACCCGATCAATTTTATGCTGCTCCCGTATCCTGAGGCAGACATCGCGCGCCATGACCGCCAGCGTGTTGTGGAAGCGCATGCCCACCGTGGCGGCGCTGCAGCCCCTGAGCAGGTCGTCCACCACGGAAGATATCAGGCCGTGCAGCAGCACGACGTGATAGTGTTCGTCCGCGGTCACGAAGAAGGGATAGATGCCCTTCTCGTCAGGAGCTTCGTATGACCTCATCTCCAGCTCGATGGCGGCCTGCGCCTCATAATCTATGGCGGAGCGCACGCCGGCCAGGGCGGATACGGCGTCGAACAGCCTGCCCAGGCTGGAGGTCAGCGGGGTATTGATGTGCGATTCTATCTGGCGGCTGATCAGCGGCAGCTCGTCCGGCTCGATGGCCCTGAGAAAGCCCAGCCTTCGGTCGAAGGCCTCGGGCCCCAGCAGCGAAAGCATGTAGCCCACGGCGATGCGGTAGGGCTTCTTGATGGCCAGCGCGCCGCCCGGAAGCGGCAGGTACTCCAGCTGCCCCACGCGCTCGAACCCCTTATAGTCTGCCACCAGGAACTCGCCGCCCCAGATATGGCCGTCTATGCCGTAGCCCGTGCCGTCGAAGGCCAGGCCGATGACCGGCTCCTGCAGGCCGTTGTCCGCCATGCAGGAGGCAATGTGTGCGTGGTGGTGCTGGACGGATACCGCCCTGATTCCCAGCTTTCCGGCCTGTTCCTGTGCGTACTTGGTGGGCAGGTACTCGGGGTGCTTGTCGTAAGCTATTACTTGCGGCTCTATTCTGAACAGCTTCTTATACAGCTCCACCGTGCGCTCGAAGTGCTGCATGGTCTCCAGGTTCTCCATATCGCCGATGTGCTGGCTGACGAAGGCGTGGTTGTCACGCGTGAGGCAAAAGGTGTTCTTCTCCTCAGCGCCGCAGGCCAGTATCTGGGGGACGTTGAAATCGAGATGGACCGGATAGGGTGCGTAGCCCCTGGCCCGCCGCACAAGCTGCGGCGCGCCCTCCACTACCATGGCCACGCTGTCGTCGTAGGTCGAGTAGATATCACGGTTATGCAGCAGGAAGAAGTCGGCTATATTGCCCAGCCTGCGCAGCGCCTCGTTGTTCTCGCCGGCTATCGGCTCCTCGCTGATGTTACCGCTGGTCATAATTAGGGGGAGGCCCGACTCCCTGAGTATTAAATGGTGCAGCGGTGTATAGGGCAGCATCACGCCCAGGTATTTGAGCGCCGGCGCCACCTCCCGGCAGATGCTCGAGCCGGGCTTCCACGGCAGAAGCACGATGGGGCTCTGCGGTGAGAGCAGCAGCTTCTCCTCCTCCGCAGTGATCCCGCAGTGCAACCTGACTGCATCAATGTCCCTGAGCATGACGGCGAAGGGCTTGGAGGGCCTTCTCTTGCGCTGCCTGAGCAGAGTTGCAGACTGCTGATTTTCGGCGCTGCAGGCCAGCAGGAAGCCTCCCAGGCCCTTGATGGCTATAATCCTGCCCTCATGCAGCAGGGAGGCCGTTTTTTCTATGATATCTTCGCATTCCAAGGGCACCCCCCGGCTGTCGGTCAGCTCAAGGCGGGGGCCGCAGACCGGGCAGGCGTTGGGCTGGGCGTGAAAGCGGCGGTCCAGCGGGTCCTCGTACTCGCGCTGGCAGTCCGGGCACATCTTGAAGACCGACATGGTGGTCAGTGGCCGGTCATAGGGGATGTCCTTGATGATGGTGAAGCGCGGGCCGCAGTTGGTGCAGTTGGTGAAGGGGTAATGCCAGCGGCGGTTGCCCTGTGTGAACACGTCCTCCAGGCAGGGCCTGCAGGTTGCTATATCCGGTGAGACGAGCTGGTACTTGCCCGGCTGCGCCATGCTGTGGCGTATCTCGAACCCCTTGTAGCCGGCCGGTGCGTCAAAGCTGACGGATATGCCCTCTATACGCGCCAGCGGCGGGGCCTTGTGCTCCAGGTCCGAGATAAAAAGGTCGAGTGTTTTTCTGTCGCCCTCGACCTCGATCTTCACATCCTCCGAGGTGTTGCAGACCCAGCCGTTGAGTTTGTGTTTTTTAGCCAGCCCGTAGACGAAGGGCCTGAAGCCGACTCCCTGCACGACGCCGCGTGCGCTGATGCGGGCAAGTTGAATTTGTGTGCCTTTTGCCATCGGGTTCAGTTGAATTGTACTTGAAGGGCTAGCTGCGGGCAAGGCAGGCGAAAAATGGAACACGGCAACCTGGCCACGCTGTATTTAAGCAGGTAAAACAATCCGGGTGCCTGCGTTATTCAGCGCGAAAGCGCTGCCGAAGGCCTGCGCTAGGCGGGCGGAAGCTGCAAACCCGGTGCAGTGTGATACATATAATCGCTTGATATCCCATTCCTGCAGCTCGGCTATCGTCCTCTCGATGCGCTCAGTCCCGGCGCGGACCAGATGGATTCCGCCGATGACCGCATAGATTCTTTCTTCACCGGTTAGCTGGCGCGCCCTGCTAAGAGTGTTTATCAAACCCCTGTGTGTGCATCCGCAGCAAACCACGAGCCCCTTTGCGGTATTGATTATCAGGGCCAGGTCGTCCTGCACATCATCAGGTTTGAATTCACCATCTTCTTTAATAAACAGGTTTTCGTCAATAGCCTCGAAGTCTGACAGCAGGGCTATTTCACCAGTTGTAATTATGTGTTCTGTAATGCTGACAGGCTCCCTGCTGTACTTGAAATGTGCCCCCGCACTTACTAATTCTTTTTCCGTAAAGGGCATGCTGATATCATCATACATGTCCCCAATGCGGACATATCTGGATTTGTTTATATCCGGGTGGGCGATGATCTCCCTTGCTCCGGTCCTTTTCAATATCTGAAGCAGTCCCCCGGTATGGTCTCTATGCCCGTGGCTCAGGATGATGGTGTCAGTATCGGCCAGGTCTATGTGCATGAGGTCGGCGTTGTGAGTGGCAGCTATGCCGCTGCCGGTATCCATTAGTATCTTCTTGCCGTCAGCCTCTACAAGCAGGCTCAAACCCCATTCAGCCAGGCTGCCGCGGGTGGCTGTATTCTCGCTCAGAGTGGTGATTTTGACTTCCATATACAAATCGCCGGCAGGGTAGATAAGGCCAAGCCCGCCGGCCTGATGGCAATGCCCGGCGAGCTAGTGCAAACGGCCTATCAGGTTGGGCAATTTGCCTTCGGCATACAGTTTAACGGCCGTCTCGGCGTCGGTGACGTCGGTTATGACAGGCTCGATGTTATAGCTTTTCATGCTGTCGAAAGCCCCCATGCCCATTCCGCCGGCAATCAATACCTGGCAATCCTTGATGGTTTCGGCCATGCTGGCATGCTTTCTCTGGGAATCGGCATCATAGCCGTGCTGACCCTCACCTGCGCCGTGGCCGCCCTCACCGTGGACGAAATGGCGGTGCCCCATTTTATCGCGCCGCTCTTTCGCCGTGATTTGACCGTCTTCAACGGTAAAAACCTCGTAATACTCAGCCCGGCCAAAATGCTGGCTGACAGTGGTCTCGTCATCAGTCACTACTGCTATTTTCATATTGACACTCCCTTTTTACTCGGAAATTAATTCACACTGAAGACCATCTTTATTAAAATTGACTTTAACCTTGACCTGCTTGCCCTCCGAAAGCAGTCTCTCGGCCTGGCTGCGCAGATTTTCAAAGTTGGGAGACTGCAGCAGTGCCAGCAGGGCAGAATACCGCTCTTGCAGCTCGGCGTCACTGGTCTGCTCGCCCAGCAATCCGAACAGGCAGCTGTTCAGCTCTTTCTCCGCCAGGCACTTGAGGCATTTGCCGGGCACCTCGTTGGAACTATATTTGGGTTCGAGATCAAAATTGTCCATATTTTACACCGTCACATAGTTTACCCAGTGATATCACACAGATTCAGTTGGGGCCAGTATCATGCTTGCGCCTGAAGCCAGCCTCATAAAAATTATACTCCCTGTCAGGGTAAGCAGCATATAATAGTTGTCCGGACAGGAAGTCACTGCCGACCCTATGGCGTTCATGTCTGCTTCGCTTCAGGCCTGCGTCGTTCCGTTTGCTGCCGGTCCAGTGGCGCAACAGCCCTTTTTTCAGCTTCATACACCGTGATGACGCTTTTCAAGCCGGAGAAATGGCTGCTTATTTGTGATAGATCAGCCGGATCTAAAGGTTTAATTGCGCACGGTCTGAGAGGAGTATTGATCTGAATTTCGTCCGGCGCCAGTTCTTTCACCAGCGAGGCCAGTTCAGCAGCTTTTTCGCGGTTGATTTGTATAAACATAATCTGGATAGCCAGCTTGCCGGAAAAGATATAGCGAAATGCCTTCAAGCCATCAATTATCTGGTGAACCGACAGGCTGAATACAGGCCTGTTCAACCGTCGCAGCATATCGTCATCAGCCGCATCCAGCTTGGCTACCACTGTGTCAGCACCGGCCAGATCTCCACGTACACTCTTGTCATACAGCAGAGAGGAATTGGTTAATACCGCCACGGGGATTTGCAGCGAACTTCTTACTGTTTCAATGGCCTTGCCGAGGTTGGCGGCGAGCGTCGGCTCTCCAACACCGGAAAAGGTGGCATAATCTGCCTCCACAGGCGGCAACAGTTCCAGCTCCTTCTGCAGGCTATCGATTGTAACGAACTCACTTCTGCAGGCCTCTTTATTAAGTGTATCGCCCAGCTGGCAGTAAACGCAGTCAAAGGAGCATGTTTTGCCTTTAGTGCAGACCATGTCGATTCCGAGCGACCTTTTCAGCCGCCAGGAGGGGACTGGACCGTAAATAATTGACATATAATGCCTTAAAGCGAAGCCTTTGTTTTAACTCCAACAATTACCAGGAATCCTGCGTCCTCGCAGTAGTCGTTTAAAGGAATTTCAACAGCCTGCAGCTTTCCCGGTTTTTGCACCAGCGTCGAGACGGTCATGCAGATATCAAAACCGGCATTTTCCAGCATGCTCGCTAAGTCATCGAAGGTGTAGAAATTAGCATATTTATAGAATGGATGGGCATCACGCTTTTTCTGACGGAATAGTTGGCCCCAGGGACTGTAAGCCGGCACCTCTCCCAGCACAAGCTTTCCTTGGGGTTTAAGAATGCGGTGGATCTCGCGCAGCGCAAGGCCCGGATTGTCAAGAAAACACAGCGTCATGATAAGAAAAACGGTTCCGAAGCTTTCCAGAGGTATAATCCGGTCTTCTATCCTGCCTTTTATGGTGATGATGCCGCGAGATTTAGCTTTCTGCAGGAGCCTGGCTGACGGGTCTATCCCGGTCCTAATGCCAAGCGCACTGGCAAAGCGGCCGCTGCCTACCCCTGCTTCAAGCCATGGCTTGGGCAGCCCGGGCAAGACTTCCTGCAAGGCTTTAACTTCAGTGGCGAAAATGATTTTGCCATCCTTTTCATCGTACCAGCGGTCGTAACCAGCCGCATGCCGATCAAATGGAGACGCTGCCTTCACAGTTTTCATGGTTTTATTGTCCGTTTTGCTTCTTATTGCTGCCGGGCTGCCGATATTTATCCACAATTTGCCAGCATGGCCGCGCCCTCAGTGGTCGCAGCGGTTATCACCTGTTGCCAGGTTGCCGTTCAAATAGTCGGCAATCACGCTCTCGGGATCGGCTGACGGCGCCCCCAGCTGGACATTGATGCCGTTTTGCTGGAAGAGGGAGATGGCACTGGCGCCCATGCCGCCGGCAATAACCACCTCCACACCCTTTCCGGCCAGCCACTGGGGCAAAAAGCCGGGTTGGTGTCCGGGAGAAGGGAGCAGCTCTTTTTTAAGGATGGTTCTGCTCTTTTCATCAGCCTGGATCAGGGCAAACTGTTCGCAATGGCCGAAGTGCGCAGATAGTATTCCTCCTGTGACGGGTATTGCATATTTCATATTAAACTCCTTGATTATTTAATATTGCTGTCTATTATCTGTGACACTGTCCGTCTGTTGAACAGGGAGGCCTGTCACAGCGCTCCTCCCTGCCACAGCATGTGCCGCTGCCGTGCAGCCTGGCGGCCCGTATCAAGCCGGGAGTTGACATCAGTTTGGTCACCGAGCTGCTGCCGCAGGATGGGCATTGCGGCCGGCCCGCTTCGGATATGGCGTGCATGTGCTCGAAGTGGTGCCCGCAGTCGATGCAGGCGTAGTCATAAATAGGCATAATGTTCTCCTGATTGTTAATTTGCTGAAAGAAGTGAATTGACGCTTTTCCAGAGTTTTCTTATCTCCCCGGCCGCCGGGCTATCCTTGTATTCGACCAGCGGGATACCGTGGGCTACCGCAGAATTAACTGTGGTGTCGAAGGGTATCTTTCCGATAACATTAACCCCGTTGCCGGTGCAATATTTCTCAATAATTGAGGACTTCTCCTCGTTAATATCGTATTTGTTGATGCAGACCGTGGCGGGAACTTTAAAGTGGCGGCAGACGCCTATAATGCGTTCCAGGTCGTGCAGGCCTGACACGGTGGGCTCGGTAACCAGCAGGGCCAGGTCGGCGCCGGAAAGCGAAGATATCACGGGGCAGCCTATGCCGGGCGGCCCGTCGGTAATGATGGTGGTGCAGCCCTTTGCCTCGGCGATTTTCCTGGCATGCTGCCGTACCAGGGCCACCAGCTTGCCCGAGTTTTCCTGCGCTATGCCCAGCCGTGCGTGAACCAGAGGGCCATAAAAGGTATCTGAAATATACCATTTGCCTGCCAGGTTATCCTGCATATTAATGGCGCAGGCAGGGCAGATGCGTGAGCAGAAACCGCATCCTTCGCAGAAAGTAGGATTGACCTTAAAATTGCGGATGGCATTGAAACGGCATTGCTCCTGGCAGAGGCCGCACTTTGTGCATTTGTCCTCGTCGATCAGGGCAAGCTGCCCGCTCCAGAATTCCTCGCTTTGCCTGTTTACGGGTTGCAGCAGCAGATGCAGGTCGGCCGCATCCACATCGCAGTCCGCCAGCACTTTTTTGCTGGCCAGCGCAGCGAAGCAGCCGGTGATGCTGGTCTTTCCCGTGCCGCCTTTGCCGCTAAGCACGGCCACTTCTTTCATGTACAACTCCTTCGATTTTAGTGTATACGGCCCTGAATTCAGCCTGCCATTGCGGCCTGCCCTCTGCCAGCGTCACCCCTTCGGAGTAGAGGCGGGCAATCTCCCGGTCGAGCGGTATTTCCAGCAATACAGGGATGCCCTCCCTCAGGCAATATTCATGCACCAGCGTCTCACCGCTGACGGCGCGGTTAATGATCACGCCGCAGGGTATTCCGAGCTGGTGGACTGTTTCTACAGCCAGCTCCAGGTCATGCAGACCGAAAGGCGTAGGCTCGGTGACCAGCAGGCAGTAATCACTGCCCTCGATGGCCTGCACCACCGGGCATGATGTGCCGGGTGAAACATCGAGTATGGCCAGTAGATCACGTTTAATCTTGGCTTTAACCCGGCGGATCACCGGCACAGCCATCGCTTCACCCACGGTAAGCCTGCCCTGGACGAAATCGATGCCATTGGCAACGCCTGACTCAATGACTCCCATCTCCCTGCTTTCTTCGACGATTGCCCTCCTGGGGCACAGGTAGCTGCAGGCACCACAGCCGTGGCAGAGCTGGTCGAAAACCAGCACGCTCCCCGGCACAACGGCTATAGCCTTATAGGCGCATACCTGTGCACATTCTCCGCAAAAGTTGCACCTGGCATAGTCCACCCTGGGGACAGGCATGCTGACAGCCTCCCTGTCGGTGATAACCGGTTTCAGAAAAAGGTGATCGTTGGGCTCCTCGACGTCGCAGTCGAGCAGTTGCACCTTTTCCCTTTCCGCCATAGATATGGCGAGGCTGGTGGCCACGAGGGTCTTACCTGTCCCGCCTTTACCGCTGGCAACAGATACTATCATTCAGACTCTCGCCATTTTCGTCCCGCAGTTGGGGCAACTGATGTTATAACAGGGCATACCTACCTGATGAGCAACTTTAGCTCCGCACTTGGGGCAGACGCATTCGCCGCCCGGCCCTGCGCCGGGCCTGTTGCCGCCCATCCTGCCGCCTCCCTGGCCCCTGCCGCGGCCCATTCCTCTGCCGGCTCCTCCCGTGGGAGGGCCTGTCATGTCTCCTCTGGGCATTTCTTGACCTCCTTTTTAAATAGTTCCTTTTGTATTTGATTTAACTGACGCTAACCCGGTTGTCCATGGTGGGGCTGCACACTGGCCTGGGTGATGGGTTTGAATTTACCTGCCTTGTAGTCCCGGATTGTGTCCTTCACTTTCCCCGAGACGCCGGTGAAAACTTCAATGCCGGCGGCCGACAGCACCTGGTAGGCATTGGGCCCGCAGTCGCCCGTCAGCACAGCTTTGGCCTTATACAAAGCCACGGTCTGACCGGCGGCGATGCCGGCGCCACCCGCGGTGCCAGAGTTCGGCACAGCCTCGAAAACCATGGTATCCGGATCGACAAAGATGAAGTATTTGCATCTGCCAAAACGGGGATCAATATCCGATTCCAGGCGGTCTCCACTGGCAGTAATGGCTAATATCATATTTACTGGCCTCCTTGCTGGCTTTTTTGTGCTTCCATGCTTTTTATTCTGCGCTCGATTACCTCAAGCTCTTTTTGCAGCATGGCAAATTCATTTCTTAGCAGCTCAAGCTCTTCCTTGTCCGGCATAGCAGGGTATGCCATTCTGTATGCGCCGGCCACCCTGCCGCGGTAGGCGATCCCTGCGCTGCCCGGCGGCAGGGCGCAAAATCCCCTTCTTCCACCTGTCATCGGACCCAGACCAGCGGGTCCTGTACCATCAAATCCTGGCATGATAGTTCCTCCTTTTTATTATTCAGGAGCCTGCCTGACCTTAAGTGGGCAGCAGACTATGTGGTCTTTTGCTGTTCCAGCTCGCTGATTTTGGCCTGCACCTGGGCCATGTGTTCCTGTAAGTATGCAGCCTCATCCTTCAATGCACTGAGGTTGTCAGGCAGCGGGGTAGTGTATCCCGGCGGTAAATACGGCTGGCCGGCGAAGAAATATCCGCACCTGGGCAGGCCTCCCCTGCCGCGGCCGATATATGGCCAGGCTGCATAGGATCCCCGGAAACCTCCGCCCATTCCAAATCCTCTTCCCATTCCATATCCTCTTCCGTAAGGCATCTTTGTCCTCCTTTGTAATGTTTGAATGTTTATATATCTGCTGATCGACCCGTTCAGCGGTTTAAACCTCTCCTGTGACATCTGCCTCTGCCCCCGCCCTGCCTCCAGCCGAAATCTACTTCCGGCAATGTATTAATTACCGGGCTGGTGCATACCGGGCAGGCTAGGGATGACTCTTCCAGCGCCTGTTTAAGCGGAATATCCCACTCATGGCCGTTTTCGCAAATGTAGCGTTTTGGCAGCATCTCAACATTGCCGCCCTCGATCCTGATGGCCTTGCCGTTAAGCAGGGCATCAGCCATTTTCTTGCGCGCCGATTCAATGATGCGCTGCACTGTCGGGCGTGACACGTTCATGCGCTCGGCGCAGCCTGCCTGGTCAAGGTCCTCAATATCCTTCAGCCGGATGGCCTCGGCCTCTTCCAGTGAAAGGCAAACCTCATCGAGAAACCTGAGCGGTATTCCCGCCGGTTTGAAATAGGTCACTCCTGGAATAAATGCTATACGCCTGCATTTTCTCGGCCTTGTCATTACACTCCTATAATGAGCATATGCTCATAATGATTATGATGGATTATTGGGGATGTGTCAAATTTTGTGAGAGCGGGACCGGTTGACTTATTTATAGAAGGTGTAGCGGTTGCGGCCGGCATTCTTGGCCTCGTACATGGCCTGGTCGGACTTCTTGGAGAGCTCATCCAGTTCCGTCCCCTGGTCCGGGAAGATAGCGATTCCGATGCTGGCGGCGGTGTGCACTTCCTCCCCTTCCACATTTATAGGCTTTACAAAGGCCTGCTGTATCCTCTGGCACATGCGCACGATGTCCTTGGGTTTGCCGGTGTCGCGCATTAATACTACAAACTCATCGCCGCCCATGCGCACCACCGTGTCATCGCCGCGCACGGCGCCGCGCAGCCTCTCCGCCACGGCCTTGAGCACCTGGTCTCCTGCCGCATGGCCCATGGTGTCGTTTATCTGCTTAAACTTGTCCAGGTCCAGCGACATCAGCGCCAGCTTATCGCCGTGCCGCAGAGCATGCGCTGATGCGATAGAAAAACGGTCTATCAGCAGCAGTCGGTTGGGCAGGCCGGTCAGGAAATCGTGCGTGGACAGTTTCTCCAGCTTTTCCTGCAGCCGCTTGCGCTCGCTGATGTCTTTGGCCAGGTGCACCGTGCCGACGATCTCGCCGTCTCCGTTTATGATGGGCGACGTGGTGACTTCCAGGACAACGCCCAGGCGCGGCTCGGCTACCTCCTCGGTTACCGTTTTCAGCGTCTGCATGGTCTGGCCATGAGGGCAGTTATCTACTGGCTGCGACGTCTGGTGTACGATCTCATAGCAGTGCCTGCCAACCAGCTCCTCCGGCTTCTTGCCGAACAGGTCGGCGTAGGCCCTGTTCACCCTTACCAGCCTGAAGTCTTTATCCTGTATGGAGATCATGTCGGTTATGGAGTCAAAGGTGGTCTGCCACTGGTCGGCGATGATCTCACGCTCCCTGCGCGCCTGAAACTCCCTGCGCCTGAAGCTATAGAGCAGGCCTGACGCGAACAGGCCGCCGATATTGGCGGCAAGCAGGGAGAAGATAGCCGTATAAGCCATGATAGGCGTGTCTATGGCCCAGCGCAGAACAAAGAAGATGTAAATATCAACAAGTGTGAATGCTATCGCTCCCGCCGCCCTGAAGGCCAGCCGCATGGGCATGCAGAGGTAGACCAGCAGGATAAGTATGACGTCTATAAGGAAGTTACCCCCGTAGGAAGCGGGCCGTGTCAGGTTGATTATGCTCACCATGATGGTGCTCATAACAAGCCAGACCAGCAGGTTAATGTCGTACTTGCGGGGGCTGGTATTGCGCCTGAAAAATACAATAAGGACAATGAAGTAAATCAGATAAGCGGTCCTCAGGGTAATGAGAAGATAGAAACGGGTTGTCAGGTCGAAGAGCAGGTAATCGTTGAAGGCGAAGGCCACCAGCAGAATACACAGGAAGGACATGGTTATGATGGCGGTGCGCGTATCATCCTTGAGATAGTGCCGGCGGTATGCCCTCTCCATGTCGGCAGGCAGGTAGCCGTCCAGATGCCGCAGGTCAGGCCATTTCATCTTGCTGATTCACCTGTATGAAGCTGTAACTTTCCTGAATTCTACTTTAAGGTGACATAAAAAGAAAGAGCCAGGAAGGTACACCCGCTTGAACCTGTCGGTCAAGTTGGGAAAATGCGATGAGCGCCGATTGCATCGGGGGCTCGCAATGACATTTAAAACAAACAAGGGCCGCCCATCGGGCGGCCCCTTTTATTCTTGTTTTGCGGCAGGGAGATTGCCACGGCCCGATGAAATCGGGCCTCGCAATGACAGATTCTATTCCTTGAACTTCACTTCCAGCATGTGGGTGGAGCATGAGATGCAGGGGTCATAGGCCCTGACCAGCATCTCCATGGTGAGCTTTATCTTGTCCTGCGGCTGGTCAATGACCTCCGGCAGCAGCTTCTCGAAGTCGTGCTGGATGCTGTTGTGGTTCTCGTTGGTGGGGATGATGATGTTGGCGGCTATCAGCTTGCCGTTGTCGTCAAAGGTATAGTCGTGGAACAGGATGCCGCGCGGCGCTTCCACGCAGCCCACGCCCCGGCCGGCCTTGACCTTGACCTCGGGCTTCTCCTGCTTGATGCCCTTGCTCAGCAGCTTGTCCAGTATCATGATGCTGTTCTCGACGGCGTGCATGATCTCAACCAGCTGAGCCACGCTGATGAAGAAGGGGTTATAGCAGGGGGCCTTGATGCCCAGGGCCTGAGCGACCTTCTTGGCCCTGGGATGCAGCCTGTCATAGTTGACGTTGAAGCGCGCCAGCGCGCCCACCTGGTAAGACTCCCTGAGGTGCTTTGTCCACTTGGCGGTCGACTGCGGGACGCAGAACTCGTTGGTAACCTTGAGGTAATCGTTTACCGGCGTCGGCTTGGCGTCGCTGGAGCCGATCATACCGGTCGACCCGCTCACAAAGGCATACTCGTCGGGTTTGGTTATGGCTATATACTCGGTCTCGCGAACGAAATCGGGGAACTTCAGCGTCTTGAAGAGGTCGACTGTGATCTCCAGGTCTTTCATGTAGTCCCCTTCAAGCGCCTGCTTGAGCCACTTGAGCTGCTCGATGGTCGGCCACTTCACGAAGCCGCCTGCCACCTGGGAGATGGGATGCGTCTTGCGGCCGCACAGCATGTCGGCCCAGTCATTGGCCACCTTTTTCAGGCGCAGCGCCCGCAGCACCACGTCCGTGTGTGTGGCCGCCAGCGGTATAACGCTGCCTACCCCGAAGAAATCGGGGGCCACCAGGAAATAGGTGTGCAGCACATGGCTGGTGACGGTCTCGGCGTCAAACAGCAGCTGGCGCACAAGCTGCGCCTGCTCGGTGAGCTTGACGTTAAAGGCCTTCTCGGCGGCCTCGATGGATGCGGTGGCGTGCGCCACTGCGCAGATGCCGCAGATGCGCGGGGCGATGAAGTTCACGTCACGGTAGTCCAGGCCGCGCAGCATTGACTCGAAGAAGCGCGGAGACTCCGGTATCTCCCACTTGCACTCCTCGATCTTGCCGTCTTTGGCGTTGACAATTATATTGCCGTGTCCCTCCACGCGTGCAACGTGATGTACGGTGAAATTTACTTCTTTGGTCGTCATTATTTTGAAACCTCCAGTGCTCCGTTGAAGAGCTTGAGCTGCAGCAGCATGTCATCAACGGTCATGCCGTACCTGGCCAGCAGCTCCTTCTCGGCGTTGACGTTGGGCTCGTCCACCGGCCCGCGGCAGCCCCAACATTTCCTGCCGGCATTCACGCAGACTGAATTACAGCCGCCGCGTGTGACCGGGCCCAGGCAGTACTCGCCGCGTTCGAAGGCGCAGATGTTCTCATTGAGCTTGCACTCCGCGCAGACCGGGTCCTTGTAGGGTTCGAACTTCTTGCCGGTCAGCAGGCACTTGACCAGGCGGACGACCTCGCCCCTGATGGGCGGGCAGCCGGGGATGTAGGCGTCCACCTTTACGTAGGCGTCGGTAGGCTTGATGGGTATGGTGTTGTAATACTTGGCGGCGTCGCCGTAGACCAGCTTCAGGTTCTCCTCCATGGGGAAGCGGTTCTTGAGCGCGTTCACACCGCCCGTGCAGGAGCAGGCGCCCAGCGCCACCAGTATCTTGGCCCTCTCCCGTATTTTCAGCAGCCTCTCCACGTCCTTTTGCGTGCTCTGGCTGCCCTCGATGAAGGCGATGTCATACTCGTCGGAGTGGTCGGAGCTGGCCTCGCGGAACTCAACTATATCGACTGCGCCGATCAGGTCCACCACTTCCATGTAGAAGTTGAGCACCTCAAGCTGGCAGCCTTCGCAGCCCGTAAAATCGAAGAAAGCGACTCTGGGTTTCATTTATACTGCCTCCTTTAGTGACTTGACCTGTGCGTAGGTGAAGACGGGCCCCTCCTGGCAGCAGTAGAGGCCGTTTATCTGGCAGTGGCCGCACTTGCCCACGCCGCATTTCATCCTGCGCTCCAGAGACATGATGATGTGGTCGTCAGCCAGGCCCTTCTTGACGCACTCGGCGATGACGAAGCGGTACATGATGGGCGGGCCCACCACCACGGCGTAAGTTTTAGCCGGATCGAAGGATATCTTGGGGAAGAGCGTGGTGATAACGCCCACATTGCCCTTCCACGAATCGTCCGAGCAGGTGTCCACCGTCTCTATAAAGCACATGTCCTTGCAGACGTTCCAATCGGCCAGCTGGCCGAGGAACAGACGTTCCTGAGGCGAGCGGCAACCGAAGAGCGTGGTGACCTCGCCGAAGTCCTTGCGGTTGTCCAGCACGTAATTGATCAGCGAGCGCAGCGGGAACAGGCCGATGCCGCCGGCCACGAAGAGTATGTCCTTGCCCTTGAGCGTGTCCAGCGGGAAGCCGTTGCCGAACGGGCCGCGGATGCCAACTTTGGCGCCCTTCTCCAGCGTGTGAAGCTTGTTGGTCAGGCTGCCCGTGGCGCGCACGGCCAGCTCGAACGAGCCCTTGTGGGTCGGCGAGGATGTGATGGAGATGGGCGCCTCTCCCACGCCGAAGATGGAAATCTCGACGAACTGGCCGGGCCTGTGTCCCAGCTCCTTGCCGTCGTCGAACTTGAACTCAAATACCTTCTCGCGGGCGCTGAGCGTCTCCACGCGGACGAGCTCGGCGGTGCGCGGCAGGTGAATGGATTGCTTGGCCGTTAGCTGCATCACCATTTACTTTGCCTCCTTCAGCAGGTTGTATGTCTCAGCCGGGAGGGCGATCTGCGCCAGGCAGACGATGCCGCATCTGCCGCAGCCCACGCAGCCCAGCTGCTTGTACCGTTCCAGCAGGTACTTGCCCTTGCGGTACATGCGGTGGCGGAACCTCTGCTCCTTGTGCTCGCGGAAGTTCTCGCCGCTGGCCACCTTGGCGAACTCGGTCAGCATGCAGGCGTCCCAGCGGCGGTAGCGCTCGCCCTCCTTGAGGTTGAGCGCCGGGTCGTCCTGTACGTCGAAGCATACGCAGGTGGGGCAGACCATCACGCAGGAGCCGCAGCTGAAGCAGGTGGAGGCCTTATCGGCGAACACCTTGCTCTCCCAGTTGGCGGTAAGCAGGGCCGGAATCTCCTCTGCCTTCATCTTGAGCGATACCTGGTATTTCTTCAGGGCGTCAGCGCGGGCCTTATCGCGCTTCTTCTCGTCGGCCTCTGTGGCGTCCTTGGCCTTGGCGTGCTTCTTGAGCAAGTTCTCGCCTTTGGTTGTGCCCACGGTGACGAAATAGGCATCGCCGATATCGGTGAGCATCAGGTCGAAGCCTTCGTTGACCGTGGCGGTGCCCATGCTGGCAGCGAAGGACTTGGGGTTGGGGTTCAGACAGTCCACGCCGATGATGGTGGCGTTATTGCGCTTGAGGAAGTAGTTGGGGTCGGGGTCCTTGCCGCCGTAAACGGCGTCGAACAGCATTATGCCCCGGATATCGAAGGGGTGCACACCCACCACGCACAGCGTTTTTTCAGCTACCACCGGCTCGGGCTTGGGGTCCGCGCCGAGCTTGAACTTCAGCACCGTCTCGATCTGCGGGAAGAAGTACTTCTTGGGCGGCGTCAGGGAAATGTCGTAGTCCAGGCGCAGCTCGGCTGCGCTGGCCAGCGGGCCGAAGTTGAACTTACCGTCCTTGGCCTTGATGCCGACCACTTCCCCGGCATCCTTCGTCTTGATCAGGGCGTCGACGAATGCCGCCAGGTCCTTTTTAGAGATCACCCGGTTCTGCATACACAACTCCTTCAGTTATTTTATGTATTGACAAGCTGATATACAGCATATATTTACATATGTTCATAAACAGACGTCAGATGTGTAAAAAACCTATTAAGTTAAATTTCTTTAGAAACTCAGCGGGACAGGTGCTTGACTAAATTGCCCTCTGCGTCGTAGACGCTCACGTCCAGCGGGAGCGTCCCGGGCAGCGTGTGCGTGGAACAGGACATGCATGGATCGTATGGCCGCCAGGCCATCTCTATCTGGTTAAGCAGCGCCTCGGGTATATCCTTGCCCGGCTTGATCAGCGCCTGGGCAGCCTTCTTAACCGACATGAACAGCGCCGCCTGGTTGTTGGTTGTGCCCACGATCAGGTTGCAGGTCTTGATGCAGCCCTTCTCGTCGGCCGTGTAGTGGTGCGTCAGCGTGCCGCGCGGCGCCTCGACGATGCCCACGCCCTCGGTCGGTTTGGCCGTGGGGAAGTTCCTGATGTTGGGGCCGGTTATCTCCTTGTCCTGGCTGAGCTCCAGCATCCGCTCAGCGGCATAGAGCAGCTCTATCAGGCGCGCCCAGTGCGTGGCCAGCGTATGGTGGACAGGCTTGCCGCCCAGCGTGGAGTACATCTTCTGGTATTCCTCCTGCGCCAGCGGCGTGGCCATGCCCTCGGCCGCGTTCAGGCGGGAGAGCGGGGTGGCGCGGTAAACGCCGCTGCCCTTGCCGTCCGTGAAGCCCTTCCAGCCGACCTTCTTGAGGAAGGTGAACTTGGTGTAGCTCCAGGGCTCCACGTGCTCGCCGACGTTATCCAGATACTCATTGGGAGCGTACTTGACGAACTCCTTGCCGTCGGGGTCCACCACCCTTACCTTGCCGTCGTAAAAATTGACCCTGTTCTTATCGTCCACCAGGCCCATATAGTAGGTCTTGTGGGTGTAGGCGTCGCTGACAATTAAATCCACGTAGGCCTTGTTTTTGAGCACGATGTCATTGAAGACCTTGAGCGAGGTCCTGCCGAACTCCACCGACCTCTTGGCGATGTCCTCGATCTGCTTGCGCTCATCCTCGCTGATGCGCTTGCTCACGCCGCCCGGCAGGCCGAAGACCGGGTGTATCTGCCTTCCGCCTATAGCCTGTATTACCCAGTGGTTCTCCTTGCGGGTGTTTATGACCTGCCCGCCCAGCTCCAGGCCTACCTTGGCGATGACGCCCAGTATGTTGCGCTCGGCCACGGGTGCGTCCGGGCCCATGACGAAATCGGGGCCAGCCAGAATATAAAAATGCGTGGTGTGGTCGGTGACGTAAAATGCGGAGTAGAACAGCTCGCGCAGCTTTTTGGCTGTGCTGGTGGGCTCGACGTGGAACATGTCGTCCAGCGCCTTGACGGAGGCCATGTGGTGCGCCTCGGGGCAGACGCCGCAGATGCGCTGCGTGATCTGGGGCATGTCCTCGACCGGGCGGCCCACGCTGAACTGCTCGAAGCCGCGCAGCTCGGGTATCTGCAGGTAGACGTTGGCCACGCTGCCGTCGTCCTTAAGGAAGATGGTTATCTTGCCGTGGCCTTCCAGCCTGGTGATGGGGTCAATCACTATCTTCTTCATGGGTTGATCCTTGCCCTGTTGATCATGGAATCGGCCAGGCTGTAGCGGTAGAAGGTGCCGGCGGGGTCGGGGATGCCGTCCAATATCTTCTGTATCTCGTCGGGATCGTTGGAATCGATGATTGAAGCAAGAGCCGAGAGGAAGTGGCTGCCCTGGTCGCGCACGCCCTCGACCGGGCCGTAGCATCCGGTGCAGGGCATGTTGGCCTGGGGGCAGGGGGCGCCGCAGCCGCCGCGTGTGGCCACGCCGTAGCAGAGGAAGCCCTGCTCCAGCAGGCATTTATCGGGCTCGGGCGCCAGCTCGTAAGGCCTGTGGAAGGTCTTGACCTTCTTCTCGTGCTTGACGCGCGGGCAATCGTTGCAGACTGCGTTGGCCGGGTGCACCAGGAAGGAGCCCTTGGGCGGCAGCTTGCCGCTTATGAGGCCCTCCAGCGCCAGCCAGGTGGTGCGCTCCTCGGGCGGGCAGCCCGGGACGAAGTAATCCACGTCCACGGTCTGGGCCAGCGTCCTGACGGTCTCCCACAGCTCGGGCAATTCAAGCTCGCCCTCGGGGACCTTGATGCTGGTCTGCGGGATGATTTTATCCGGGTTGTCGGTGGAGGCGGTGTCCAGGTAAGCGGTGTCCATCACCATTTTGCGGTTATAGAAATTGGCCAGGCCGGGAATGCAGCCTTCCACGGCGCAGGAGCCGTAGGCGATCATTATCTTTGATTTCTGGCGCAGCAGCTTGGCCAGGTGCTCGTTCTCGGAGTTGCGGATGGCGCCGTTGAACAGGCAGGCGTCGATGCTCTTGTCGTCCATCTTCTCCACGTCGGCGTACTTGGCGTCGATGGCCACGGGCCAGAAGACGATGTCGGCGGCCTCGGCCAGCTTGAGTATCTTTTCAGCTATGAGCAGAGTGGCAATTTCGCAGCCGCCGCAGGAGGCGGCCCAGTAAAGGGCGACCTTGAGCTTAGCCAACTTTGGCCTCCTGTTTGGGCTTGAAGGGGCCGAGCGCCCTGACCTTCTCGGTCATCTCGTTGACAATATGTGAGAAGCGGTCGCCCTCGGAGGCGGAGACCCAGTCCAGCTGGAACCTGTCCTCTTCTATGCCGAGCTGGGGGAGCATTTTCTTGAGCAGCATCATGCGGCGCAGGGCCTTGTAGTTGCCCTCGGCGTAGTGGCAGTCGCCGGGATGGCAGCCCAGGACAAGGACGCCGTCGGCGCCCAGCTCGAAGGCGCGCAGTATGAAGGCTGGTTCAACTCTGCCGGAGCACATGACGCGGATGGCGCGCACGTTGGCGGCGCATTTCATTCGGGAGGTGCCTGCCAGATCTGCGCCTCGGTAAGAACACCAATTGCACAGGAAGGCGACGATCTTTGGCTCGAAATCTGTCATATCAGTATTAAAGATTTTGACCGACGACAGGCCTTATAAATTAAACTACCGAAAGTGCCAAATGTCAATATTGGCGCAGTTAAATATCTGCTTCTATCTATCCGTGGCCCTGGCCACCGGCCTCTTGAGGCGTTCACGGTGGAGCTGGGCAGCCTGGTCGCCGGCAAATGCTTCTTTGATGACTTCGTCCAGGCCGGCGCAGTTCTTTTTGATGGAGCGCATATCCAGTGAATAGAATACCAGTGGGCCTTCGCGGCGGGCCTTGAGCAGCCCGGCGTCGTGCAGTATACCCAGGTTGCGGGAGGCGCGGGTCTGAGAGATGCGCATGGCCTGCTTGATCTCCAGCACGCAGGCTTCCCTTTCGAGCAGCAGGTGGAGAATGCGCAGCCTGGTTTCGTCCGCCAGGGCTTTGAAGACTTTGAGGAGCTCACGCATGGTCTTGACCTATCCTTATCTACTTATGCGCACATGAGCATAAGTATTAAACTGCCGGATATTTTACTCCAGTAATAATAGCATGTCAAAGCAGCCTCATCCAAGCGTGGCGTTCTCGCGTGGTGCGATTTGGACATAGAAGATAAATCAGAACGGCTTGGGAGTGTTTAAGAGGGGCGTCAGCTCCTCTTATATTTACATGTCATTGCGAGCCCCGATTTTAACGGGGCGTGGCAATCTCCAGAGCGAAGGAAAATGACAGGCGTTTAAGAGGGGCGCCAGCCCCTCTTATAAAAATAAATACCCTCGCCCTTTAGGGAGAGGGCAGGGTGAGGGCGGTAGCGTGGCAGTGCTATAATCCCTTATAGCATCGATTGGGGAGGCTGTAATGGCTGTTGCAATACTCTTTATTTTGATGGTACTGAGCTGGATTACCATTTTTGCCAGTGCGCTCCATAAGCCGTCTGAATATCTTTTTCCGGACATGACCTTTGGGATTACCTGGGGGCAGGTTTCTGCCGCCTCTGTTTATCTCTTTGTTATCGCTTTTCTTGTTGCCATAATTTTGGTTTTGCTCAGGCGCAAGGGAAAATGAGCTCCCTGTCATTGACAGGGCAAGGCCGACTGGCTAGAATTTTAGGCTGTTGTGGCAGCGTAGCTCAGCGGTAGAGCAGGGGACTCATAAGCCCTTGGTCACTGGTTCAATCCCAGTCGCTGCCACCATATTTTTAAGTGTGCCAGAACAAAAGATTTATTTTGTACCGCTTAACCATGGTTGAAGTAGTTCATTATATTTAGGTAGTTTGTGTTTCCACTCTTTACTCAAACAGGATACATCATCATAATTGAAGAGCAGCAAATTGGTTTTCTGTTTTCTGGTTTTTTCTAGCAGGTGCTCGGACACAGAAAATTCTTGTCTGTCTTGTATATTAAAATAATTGGTCATCATTCTTTCCTGATTTTCTTCATCCCAGCCAATAGAGGCAGATATATGAGTAATACCGTCTGATTCATGCATATAAGTTATCTCAAAAACCTCCAAACCATATGAAGGCAACATTCGATATTTGGACGGCACTTCTTTTTTTAATTGGGAATAGTAGTTCGAGATTTTCCGTAAACGACCTTTTAATGTAACGATTTTTCCGCCAACTAAAGGCAATTTCCATAGTTCAGGCAGCCCCCATTGGTAAAAGTGACGCGTATGCCGGGTATCTAAATAAAGTGGAATAGCAACATTTGCCAAGCCGTAATAGACATCATACAACCCTGCATAGTATGTATTATATCTTGGTTTAGAAAGGCGGATAACACGATCACCATATATTAATGCGTCCATATTATCGTATTCTTCCGTGCTATCTGCTTTTAAATCACCCATTTTTTTCCAGCCACCAATTGAGTAACCTGGCCTAGACATGGGATGTGATGGTGTCAACGGTCCATATGGTGACAGCAGTCCGGTAATCTCTATGAGTGCACCGTGAGACAAACCATGCTGTTCAACTTTAGCCCAAAATTCGGAAACACTATTATATGTGGCGTCTGGTATAGTTCCACCAAATATGGTAGACAGGCGCGCTTCACCCGTTTCATAAACATGGGTAAACGTACTTATCATCCAGTCAAGGGTATGGTATGCAATTACACCAGTGGCAACACCGATAGTTTCATCAGCTACAAGTGAAACAGCATTACTGATACTGGCAGGAATAACTTCGAGTGCGGCCTCAACGGTAAATTTGTTTAAGGGAATTTTCTTCAGTGTATCAGCAAAGGAGTCTTGATATTTTTGTCGTATGAGAGTCTTTTTTCGCTTGCTGGGCGCCTTCTTCATAAACCAACTCAACCCCCTCAATCAATTTAGGCAGGAAGCCATTTAAACGCAAACAAAAGCATTATACATCAGTAAACATCGTAATGGAATACCCCATATACAGGATGTAACGCCCCTTGGTCACTGGTTCAATCCCAGTCGCTGCCACCAATCCTCTCTCCAAATAACATTACGAGTCCCCACTCAATTGGGGATGTAGCAATTCGCACAGGGCGCTTCATTTCTCAGGTTAACTGGGAATGTTCCCGGGGGCCTTAGCGCAGGTCCATCACCGGGTAAAAGGCTGGGGGCAGTTGCCTGCTGATGGTGATGCTTGCCCCTTTGGACGGCTTGACCTGCAGGGTGAAGGTGTCATTTGCAGTCAGGTTCTCGCTGAGCGGACCGCCGGGGCCAAGGTCGGTCAAGTCAATGATGATTACATCATCTTGGAAACCTGAAATCCGCACATTGTTGATATAGTCTGTCCTGGTCGTAAGGCTGAGGACGGCAGAAGTGACGCCGCCCCAGGTGGCCGGCACGGGCCTGAGCGCGAATCTTATGGTTCTTACGTTAATGTTGTCATCGCTCGTGGCTACTACTGAGCCCGAAACTGTGCAGGTGTTGTTTGCCTCATCCAGGGCGTTATAGACGGTTTCCTTGCCCCTTTCGGCCGAGAAGAGGCCTGCGCTTAATACGGCGTAGCCGAATACGGCCGCAACGGTGACGAATGAAATGAGGATAATTGCCGTTTCAAGGCCGGTCATGCCTTTCTGTCCGCGGTGCAGGTTCCTGAGTGCATTCATGCCATCACCTGTGAGAGATTATTTGACACGGGGACATTATAGGCAGGCTTTTACTATGGCGATAGAACCGTAACGGATAACATCAGTGACCCGAAGGGGTCATTATTGCGCAGGGATTGCGTATACAGGATGTCTCAAACACGCTTGCTAGTGCTTTTCCCCCGTTTTCTCCTTTACCTGGAAAATAACTATTCTTTTCACCAGGTCGTAGGGAACCGGCCTGTCCAACGGGAATTGTACGGCGCCTTTGGATGATTTGTATGTCGCCAGTTCTGCTTCAAACTGCTCAATTCCTGATGGTGTGGGATAAAAGCCAATATGATGCTTGTACGCAGAAAAATGTACCAGATTACCGCCAAGTTTGAATGTAGGGATTCCATAGCTAATTGCTTCCACAGCTTCAGGTGCAGCTTCCCGTACAATCCGTCGTATTGTTTGGAGGATTACCTGGACATCGGCAGGAAAACTCTTTATGTATTCATCGATAGCCTTGTAGTGTGTCCTCATGTTTAGTCTTCCCGACAGGTGTTTGAATGACAACCTTGCGCAGAGCCGAAGTCCACCTGTAACAACCAACCGGAACACAGTGAAGACGGACTTCGGCCCTCAGGTGATTACTTTACCAACTCTGCGGTGGATTTTTTTTGCTGCTCCACAAGGCCTGGCAAAGCTGCCTGATTAGGGGTGACAGCGCTGATCATAAGTATGCCCTTGTCGCTAGGTGACTCGATGACTACTGCCTTCCCTGTTGTGTCCTTGTATGTCTGTCCCTTTGATATCAGGACAATCTCCACCGGGTTCGTCTTTGCCTGCAGATCGGTGATGTTAAAGAAATTATCTGTATTGATGGCAATACCGGAGATAGCCCAGTTTGGAGACGTTACGGCGGTCACGCGCAGCGGGTGCTGGCTAACGTCGTAAACCAGGATTGAGTAAAGATCATCAGGAGCCGGCCTGATTACGTCGGTGCTATTATCTGAGATCGGCGGCTCGAAAATCCACTGGTTGCTGGGGTAGTTGAACTTCTGGTTAAGTGTTACTCCCATAATGACCGTTGGAATGCTGAGCGCCACGACCAGGTTCACGATGACGGCCACCACGATGACGGCCAGGAGCGTCCATCCTATCCATGGTATCCACTTTTTCATTGCTGGCAGCCCTCCTTGGTAATATGCGGCAGTCCCGCCGACTTTAATGTATTGGCGCTCAGGTAATCAGGTCCGGCGTTATGCAGGCGAAAGTACACGTTCAGCGTCTTAGCGTTGCCGGTCGGCAGCCAGTTTCCCTGCTTCGCCGTTCTCGATAGATATATTTTGAAACTGCCGTCAGGCTCGAACTTGATGTCAGTGGAGCTGAATGACCAGCGGTTCTGGTCGTTTTGTATCAGGAAACCATCCTGGTTGTAGACAGTGATATTCCAGTATCGTGCCGTAGGCGCCGGGCCCTGTATCACATAGTCGCAGCCGCCTGTGATCGGTTGTCCGTTGTCATCGGTGTAGGCGTCAAAGTATGTGCTAATTGTCACCGCGAAAAGCCCTGTCTCGGCGACCCATGCCTTGACATACGGGTTTGCCGCGGCGCTGCCATATGCATAGTTGACAGACCATGGTCCGCTTGTAGCGTTGCTCGCACTGGTTACAGCCTTAGCAATGGGGTTGACGGTGAAAAAGCCGATGGCGCCACCAGCCACCACGGCTATCACCGCCGCTATGAGCACCTTATAAATAGTTTTTATATTAATCACCTCCCTTAAACGCCCTAATTTAGGTGTAGCATACCGCGAACGTTCGGTCAAGTAAGTTAAACGTTGCGCGATCTTTACATATTATAATTAATCAACCATGCGGCGAAGGAGAGCCATCCGGTACAATATTTATGACCCGTTGGTTGAATAAGAAATTTTGCGAAGCATTTAATACTACTTTATAATGCTGAATTGGAAGGATGAACAAATATGCTGAAAAAGATTAAATGTCCGGCCTGCCAGACCGAAGGCACCATATCCCTGGTTGAACTGGATTATATCGGGCCCTATCGCTGCTGGAAATGCCGTGCGCTTTTTACTGTTGAAATCAAGAACGACGAGCTTGTTTCCTACAAAACCCTGACTGAGGAAGAGCTAAAAAAGCAGCAGCAATTAAGGGAACTGCAGCAAAAATATAAAAAGGGTTCAGAGTAAAGCAATTCTGCCGGGGCGCGGGTTCTTGTCACGCCTATCAAAATATCTGCTTCAACAGATCAATCAGGTTCCAGACCAGCTGCCCGTATCCCTGGTCAATGTATAAGCCTATCTGTGCCACCAGTGAATAGGCCAGTGCAAATTGCGCCAGGGCCAGGACTGCAATGGTGAACTGGCTGATGCTGATAACGCCTATTCCGAATTGCGAGACGGTTATTACGCCGACGGCGAACTGCCCGATGGCAACTATTCCCCTGGCGACAACCGGCCTGATTTTGGGGCTGTACTTGAATGAAATATGGACCAGGGGCAATCCCATAACAGCCACCTTGCTTTTATACTCATAGCCCCAGCCGTCCCATTTTTCCCTGGCGGGAAAGGGCGCGCCGCAGTTCGGGCAGGTAAAAGCCTGCTCACTTATTTCCTGCTGGCACTCCCTGCATTTTTTCAGATTTAAATAGCTCAAGTTGAAATCAGTTTCCCAATTTAATTTCCATTATTATACCAACGTGGTATTCGTCTATCTAATCACACGGCATGTAATTGACAATCAATTACAGACTTATGATAATGTCAAGACGTATGGGGGGTAGGATGTGAAGTTTTGTCCGGAGTGCCGCAGTGAATTCCAGGATTGGGCACAAGTCTGCAATGATTGTCAGGTCCCTCTAGTCGATAAGCTGCCTAAAATTAAAACACCAGCCCATGGCAAAGACCATGACGAAATAGTTACAATCGCCAGTTTCTACCATCCGCCTGAGGCTCAGCTGCTTTCAGCAAAACTGAAATCAGCTGGCATCCCATCCTTTGTGGCAGATGAAAATCTAGTTAACTGGGTATACTCTTATGCGATAGGGGGAGTCAGGCTTCAGGTGTTCAAGTCCGACGTTTCCAGGGCAAGGAAAGTGCTTGGACTGAAGGGGCAAGAAGCAAGATGAAGAGATTAGTGCAGAGATTCGGGAAATTAATAACGGCTTCATTTTTCATAATGGGCTTCGGCATACTGCTTTTCCTGCTCACTCCGCTTTTTTACGGCCTGTGGGGAATGGACACGGACCTGATCGGACTTATTATCCTTACCACCGGGCTGGCGATATTGCTGATTGGAATAATCCTCAGGAAAAAATTGCGCGGGTGGAGGCTGATAGTTCTGGCAATACTGGCAGGAGTTTTATTACTGCCGCTGGTACCATTGATCGCATCCACAATCTATTATGCTATAACAGGCAAACCGCTGGGCGGGTGAATTGCGGCATATATCTATGCTTTGCCCCTGACTCTATTTAACCAGCTGCACCGCCGGCGGTATCCACTTCTTGTCCAGCACCGGCTGCTGCGGCCAGTACAGGCGCAGCGTCATCTGGAAGTTGCCGCTGGCCGGGGCGGGCAGCCAGTTGGGCGTCACGGCAGAATCAGGAGCATCGCGCTGTATGTAGATGTCAAGCGAACCGTCGGGGTTCTTGACCAGCGGCGGGTCGCTCAACGAGCCCAGGCTGTACCTGTTGATGGGATTGGCCACGAACATAATCTTGTCGTTGTACATGGAGAGCGACCAGAAGCCGCTGACTGGCGGTACCTCATCCTTGCCGAAATGGAGCACATACTTGTTGTCGCTGGACAACTTTGCGCCGTCGCCGGTGGTTAAAGCTGAGGCATAGAAAGCATCGTCAACAAGATTGGCGCCCAATCCACGGTAGGCTATGGCAGCCCTCACCGCATAGTTCGTGCCGTAGTTGCCGGTGGCGTAAGTGAGCTGCCACCCGTTCTTGGGAGTCCCCATATCCGACGCAGGAATCTGGGCCAGGGCGGACTGATAGCCGGCCTGAATGGCCGACTTAAGGCCATCATCCAGCCCGGCAAAGTACGACTTGTAGTCGGCCCCGGGCTTGATGCCTATCTTCGCCATGAGGGCCAGTATGGGGGCATCCGCTGCATAGGGAGGGTTTTCAACCATCAACGAGCAGGCATTGTTGAAAAAGCCGGCTGCATCCATGGCCAGCAACTGGGCGAGCGGAGCCACCTTAGCGTTGACGTTGGGATCGACCGGCACGCTGGCCGGCGGCACGTAGCTGGTGCCCCAGGCGGAGAGCGGCGTCAGCTTGAGCTGGTCCTGAAGCTTCCAGACGTTATCGTAGTCGGCCTGCCCCGTACAGGCGATGCGGCCGACAATCCAGACCCAGCGGGTGGAAGACTTCATCTCGGCCAGGCCGTCAGGCAACTTGCCGCTCCAGCCCGGGCCGGTGATGGCAAAGCTGCCGGCGCCGGTGCCGGTGGTGCGCGAGCCGGGCGAGGCAAAGCAGTCCGTCCAGCAGTTGAACATGGGCATCAGGTAGTAGCGGCCGTGGGTATCCGGCACCGAGAGGATGATGGGCTCTTTAGCGGTGTCGATCCAGGCCGACGAATATAGCGTATCGGCATTGGGGTTCACCACGTTGGTGAAGGTTGCATCCGGGAACACCCTCTTGTTGCCGAACTGGTTGGCCGGTGATCCGAGCTGACTGGGCGCGGGGACCGCCGTCATGACCTGCCGGGTGAGGTCCATCACGACCAGCGGGAAGCCGTAGACCGCGGCATCAAAGGCGATCTGCTGCGCCTCCTGCAGGCTGATGGTTTGCGGTGCTGCGCCCGCGCAGGCAGGAATTGAACAGGCCAGGATGAGCAAGACAAGGAGAGCCAGATGCCCGTGCCGAATAATGTTTTTCATAGCAGCCTCCACCTTTTTATTACACTTAAGCCAGATAATTATACAACGGCCCTTCAATACCGCAGCGCTTTTTATGTATAATACCCGGCTGTGGACAGGCACGGAAGACGCTTTGACCTGGACTGGGTGCGGGTTGTCACGATGCTGGTGGTATTCGTCTTCCACTGCGGAATGTTCTTCGTCTACTGGCCCTGGCACCTGAAAAACAGCCAGCATTACTTCACGGTCCAGCTGTTTAATGACTTTGCCGACCTGTGGCAGATGCCGATGCTCGGTGCGGAGAAAAACCTGGTGGGCGACATGGAGTTTTTCGCTGTCTAGCTGTGCTGTTTCTGGATGGTGGCCTTTCTGGGCATGGCCAGGAAATTTCTTTCTTTTTCCAACCGTTTCCTGTCTTATGCCAACGAGCGGTGCTGCCTTTCTATGTCATGCATCAAACGGTCATCGTCGGCGTCGGATTCTATGTCATCCAGTGGGACATCCCGGCGCCTGCCACGTATTTTCTGATAATAGCTATATCGTTCGCAATAATATTGCTACTGTACCAGTTCGTGGTTAAGCAGACGAACGTGACGCGCTTCCTGTTCGGCATGCGGATTAAGCGGCGGGCCGGCCCCGCCGTGCCCGAGGGCTGACGATATCTTAATCAGAAGCTGAAGGCAGCCTGTTCTCAAATGGCTCTTTGCGGATCAGCCGCCTGTAGTAGGCGTTTGACTGGTATAGAGCGGCAGCGGGGTTATGTCCGAGGACCCTGTCTTTGGCAATGAGCACTGTTACCGGCGCCCTGGCATATTTAAAAAACAGCGAATCATGCCCAACACACAGTCCCACAGCCACGTTAAAATCCACTTCCGATTTATTTAATATTTCGGCCTGCGCAATCGGGTTGCACATCGTCTCCCACAGGTCAGGCATATTGAATGTGTGGGCAATCTTCTGCTCATCTTTAATTCCAATTCTTTCCTTGGGGATGCCACCCACCTTACAGCAGACGAAAACCACATCAAAGCCGCGATTTTCCAGTATTTCGGCAAATATATCCGCCTCATTTTTGAGGCCGACGCAGAAGGCGACTCCCAGTTTCCGGTAGCCCATCTTTTTTGCGAACTGAATCACCTCCTCCACCCTGGGATTACGGGACATCAGTCCTTCCGGCATATTCATGTAGTTCTCAAATTCCTGAATCGATGCCTGGCGTGCAAATTCCTTTTGCTCCGGCTTTTCATATTCGTTAACCGCCCTTTCGATTACCTCTGCCTCGGTCTTCGTCGGGCAGTTTTCCGGCCCGTTCATATAATACTTGCTGTAGCAAACAGTTTTTTTACATTTGGAGCAATTTATATTTGTGTTCACGGCAAGATTCTCCCCTCTAGTAGTATTTCGGAATTAGTCGCCCTGAAGTGTGACGCTATTATAGCATTGTGTATGTGCGCTCACAGGCATTTGAAGTTGTAGACACTGTTGCGCTTGAGTGAGAACGTGAACAGCCCGGACCTGACAATCGAGCCCGGCAGCCAACCCGGGACGGGGGGCCAGACCGCCAGGGTGCCGCCCGGCTTGAGGACGCGGTGCATTTCGGGAAGCAGACGGCTCAGCGGCAGCATGGGGGCCGGTATCACTCCAAATAACAGGACCGTATCGAAGGCCGCATTGTCCAGGCCAGTGCTGAGGGCGTCAGCCCTGACAATGCGCACGTTCTCTAAGCCGGATGACTGCACTTTTCTACTCACCAGGTCGACTGACTCGGCCAGGACATCAATAGAGGTCAGCAGCCCCCGGTCACCAATCAAATTAGCTGCCGGCAGTGTAAAGTACCCGGTGCCGCATCCGACCTCCAGGACGGCGCGACCGGCCAGGTTGTCGACACCTTCCAGGATGCTCAACGGGCTGAAGAACCTGTAGCGGAAACGGCTCTCCATGGCAGAAGCCAGCAGCCGCATAAAGAGCTTTCCAGGCGTCGACTTTGCAATGGCTTCAGTTCTCATCTGCTTAACTATAACGTGCCCTCCTGCTGCGTTCGCTTACAAGGACCCGTCCAGCTCATCCGCTACCGAACTTTTGCAGGCCCGGCAGCGCTGCGCGCCTCTAAAAAGCGGCTCTCCGCACGACGGGCAGTGATACCGCTCTAATTCCGACCGTACCCACTCCACGTTGCCTTCCTCATCGCCGTGTTCGGCCACCTTTGCCCGCCATACGGGTATGGTCCGTTTCATTACCCGCAGTCCGGTGGCAAGGGAGAAATTCTGAATCAGGGCGCAGGGCCATTCCCGGCACTGGTGGCAGGAGTAGAACCCCTTCGATTTGACGCAGTCCCTGATCTGGCATGTCTGGCAGTAGCCGTAGAGCTTTTTGGGGGGATCAGGCTGCATGCAGCCGAAGCATTCCGTCTCCTCCGGTTTGGTTTGGTAAAGGTTGGCCATGACCGTGCGGAATTTCTCGTTACCGTTCCTGGTGGCAATGTAAATCCCGCAGGCGCCGCAGTACAGCCCGCAGGGCGCCATCAGGTCCGTGTTTCTGATCTCTTCTTCCTTCCAGCCTTTCAATTTGGCCTCCTTACGGCGAGTTCTGCTCAATATATATAGGGGATGATGGCCCGGGTGCTCCTGCGATAGTCCCGGTACTGCATGCCGAAGTGCTTCTCCATCTCCTTCTCCTCCACCTTTATCCTGCGCACTATCCCGATGGAAGGCAGCACCAGGCATAACAGGATGGAGATCCAGTTGGACAGAGCAATACCCAGTCCCAGGGCTATGACGAGGATTCCAAGATAGGACGGATGACGGATGTAACGGTAGGGGCCGGCGCGTATCAGCTCATGCCCCACCTGAATCTGCACCTGGCCGGTAAAGTACTTCCCCAGCACTGAAATGGAATACTGGCGGAAGACGATGCCGCAGACCATCACGGCCACACCAACCCATGTCAGCCAGTGACCCAGCAGGAGCAGGCGGCCGAGGTCCAGTATCACTGGGACCCACGCCAGGATGAAGCAGATTGCCAGGAGTATCCAGACCAGCCGCTGCGTACCCCTGTCGGCCGTTTTTTCCCGCCTGGTGCGGGCAGTGAGCATGATCTCGCTGACAATGTAATAAAACAGGCATATATTGATGGCTATGATGGCTGCTATTACCGGCGTGCTCATTTCTTTTATTAGTATGTATAAGGGTAGCTGATGCCGGAGACAATTTTAATTTACCTGCGCAAAAAGCACCACGTAATTTTTACCGTAGGCTTTAGCGCACTTCGGGCAGGTGGTGTAAGAGAAATAAAGCTTCTTCAGGCTCTTTCCCTTGTTTTTGACGTATTCGGCCATTTCCACCGCCCATTTGCCGGCATGGTTATACGGCCCCTCAAAAACTTTGGTCAGGTAACTGCCGGAAAGCGTGACCATCTGTGCGCCGGGGACCTCCTTGGAAACATCTATATAAATGTCCGCCCCCCACATGGATTTCTCGTCGGTCAGCATCAACTGGTAGGGCGCCCCGGCATTGGCCTTTTGAATAAGCTCCATGTTTTTAACGACCTTTTGTCCCATGTTCAGGGGTATGTGTAAAAAGCTGGTAACATGGTCTTTGATGAAAATTTTGTCCTGCCAGGTGATCTCCCTGTCCTGCCAGGGCACAGGATCAAACGGCTCGCAACAGCCGGTCGATTTTACAGCCGGATTACTCATATATTCCGCTCCTTGCTCATTTCTCCCAGCAGTATTTGTCCCATCCTTCCATGTTGATATCGGTCAGGCGGAACCCTACCGGGGTGCATGGCCCCGCAGTAATTTCAGACCTTATGCAGGCATGCTCGCTGCCCACCGTCAGGCCCCGCTCCAGCACCCAGGCCCTGGGAGGGTTCATGCCGGCGCCAACCGTGAATGTGCCTGGCCACTTGGGGAAGCGGAAGCTGCTGGCGGCGGCCGGATCGTTGGGAATGAAATCGAAGGTGACCTTGACGGCATCCTTGCAGTTATACTCCCCGGAGGGAGCCGTCTCCACCGATGTAATTCTGGCGATGCCCGGTACCTCCACATACTTGCAGCCGCCGCCGATAGGCGGGGCAGAACGCGTGTCGGGCGTAGTCGGTGTAGTGGTGGTAGCGGGAGCAGCGGGTGTGGTTGGAGTAGTGGGAGTGGTGGCAGCCTTGGAACACGCCCCCAGCATCATTGCCGCTGCAACCACGACAAGTACAGTCAAACAGAGCCTTACTTTTGCCATTGTTCTGCCCTCCTTCTTAAACCATATATAAAAACAGGCGGCCGGATGCCGATACCGGATTCCGGGTGTCAATGCGGATAAGGCGCAGCAGTTCTGCACGTAGAATGGGAATCGTGCCGCCCAAATCCATTTCGCGCTTCCGTGATAGTTCAGGGTACGTCAGTTTAACAGCACGGCTGCAGAACAGGCAAATACCTTCAAGCAGCGCATGCCGGATTTTGCAGTCAACTTGACAGCCAGCGCCCCAATTGGTATGATTAATCTTGTAAATAAGATATATCATGTAAATCATGACAGAGGTATAAAATATGGAAGCACCTGAAGGCAAGAGATTTTATGGATCGGTTACGGTGAGCGAACGGGGGCAGATTGTCATTCCTGCGGATGCCAGGCGGGATTTCGGCATTAAGACCGGCGATAAGCTGCTGGTCTTTGGAGACATGGAGCAGGGAATAGGCATAGCCACCTTGAGCATCATACAAAAAACAATGTCCGGCGCCATGGATTTATTCCGTGAGATCAAGACCACGATTAACGATAAGGGGCGCAGGTGATTTATGAGGCTGGCTCTCAAATAATGCGCAGCGTTCCCCGGGGAGAGCAAGATGTCCGAAACGGTCAGAATGGTTATCCTGATATTACTGGGTGCACTGGTCAGCAATGGGTTTGCCGTAGGAGTCGTTTACGGCCTCATATTTGGCAGGAAGTCAGATCGAAGGTATTTCAGGTGGGCCTGGCTCTGGTGTATCGTTGGATTCATTGCCACCTTTGCCTACGTAATTGTCGGCTACTATGTCGCCTGACTCTGGTTGGAACAGTTTCAATATAAGAAAGGAACGGTTGGCTGTTTACCTTGCGATGGCACTACCGCAGATAAAGGGCTGCTCGGACATGGGCTTCACCAAGGCGAAAAGAGTTGGGGCACAAGAGTAGCCTTCGATCAGGAGATTGCCACGTCGCCCTCCGGGCTCCTCGCAATGGCGTGTGGAAAGGAGATTGCCGCGTCGCCCTCCGGGCTCCTCGCAATGGCGTGTGGAAAGGAGATTGCCACGTCGCCCTCCGGGCTCCTCGCAATGGCGTGCGGAAAGGAGATTGCCACGTCGCCCTCCGGGCTCCTCGCAATGGCGTGTAGAAAGGAGATTGCCACGTCGCCCTCCGGGCTCCTCGCAATGGCGTATGGAAAGGAGATTGCCGCGTCGCCCTCCGGGCTCCTCGCAATGGCGTATGGAAAGGAGATTGCCGCTCCGATTACATCACCCCCGATTCTATCGGGGTCGTGATGACGTGCAGCCAACTTTTGCACGGGCGGCAAGAGTGACAGTAAAATGGAAGCTGGCCGGCGTTCCGGAATCAAACTATACAGGAAGTAAACAAAGTGATACATAATATTTTGGGCCTTTTTGCCACCACAGAAGTATTTATATATGTCTTTGCTGAACTCATCGTCCACATTGAATCCGTCCGCAGGGCGCTGCTGAGGACGGCCAGCCGGCACGACCTGCTCTTATTGGCGGCGCTCTTCGGCGCATTTTCCATCTTCGGGACATACACGGGCATAGAGCTGCCCGGCGGGGCCATAAGCAGCATCAGGGACCTCGGCCCGCTGGTGGCCGGCCTTGTGGCCGGCCCGCTGGTCGGACTGGGAGCTGGCCTTATAGGCGGCGTGCAACGCTACTTCATGGGCGGGTTCACCGCCATACCATGCGGACTGGCCACCATACTGGCAGGCGTGGTCGGCGGACTGATCTACCTCATAAACAAGAAAAAGCTCATCAGCATCGGTTACGCCATACTGGCAGCCATCTTCGTCGAGGTGCTTCACGGCGTTCTGGCGCTCTTGATCGCCCGTCCTTTCGATGATGCGCTGCAGGTTGTCTATACGGCGATACCGGCAATGATGGTGGCCAACGGCATGGGAATCGCCATATTTGTAATCATATTGGAGCATGCAATCAAGGAGCTTAAAACAGCCCGGCAGACGCAGGCTGAGAGCAAGGCCGGCGGCAGCGGCGACGCTGCCGGTTAAATCAAGCCGACTTGGGATTTGGCCCGTATTTGTTGTCGCCTGGCGTCCCGGCCGTACAGTACTTGACTATCAGTATGATTGCGCCAACCACAGGTATCAACCCCAACAAGATATACCAGCCGCTCCAGTTCACATCATGCAGGCGCCTTACTGCGACAGCCAGAGCGGGCACTAATACCGCCAGAGCGTAAACAATATAAATAGGACCGTAGCCGACATTTTTAATGGCGATCCCCAGGATATTGTCCAGGACGGCAGCTACAAGGGCAAAAATCACATTGAATAAAACGAACATCCAGAACTCTTTGCGCCGCGCCCTGCCGCTAAAGACAGCGTACTTTTTTAAAACAGCTATATACCAGCTCATTTCTGCCCCCTTTTTTTATCAGATTATGCCTTTTGTCCCCTCGCTTGGCAAGACCCTGAGAGCCGTCTCTCCAGTTTTTTACTTTTTGAGCAGCTCGTAAAGGCGCGCCACGTTCATGCGCTGTATCATTTTGCCCATGGCCTCGTAGGCCCCTCCCACGGGGTACCTGTCCAGCAGAGAGACCTTTTCCTGCGCCTCCTCCAGGCTCATCCCCTGGTCGACGGCCGCCTGCACGGCAGCCACCCAGGCACGGATGAAGTCAGCCATCTCCGGCAGGTAGTCGGGGCCGACGACCGAGCCGTGGCCGGGGACCAGCGTATCGGCGTCGAGCTCCTGCAGCCGCTTGAGCGACTCCAGCCACTGGTCGGGCAGGGCCTGGTGCAGCCAGGCCTGCACCCTGCCGACCACGTTGTCCGAGGTGAAGATAACCCGCTCCTCGGGGATGAAGACGGCCAGCTGGTAAGCAGTATGGCCGGGCATGTTGATCAACCGGAAGGTGTGGCCCCCGCAGTATATGGTCAGCCGCTCGGACAGGGTAATGTCCGGGGGCCGGTACTTGAATCCGTCGATGAGGGCAAGGCTCTGCGGGTCGTCCTGCTTAAGGAAATCGCGCAGCTGTGCAAGCGAAGAATTCTTGATGATTTCCCTGGTGCCTTCGTGCGCCACCACTGTGCCGTCGAAGAAGTAATTGCCGGTGTAATGGTCGCCGTGCGGCTCCGTGTTTATGATGTAGCGCACCCGGCCGTATTTTGCCACCTCATCCCGCCATTTGACGGCCTCACGCGGGAGCTGCGGGGTATCGATCATCACCACCCCCTGCGTGGTGGCCACGAAGCCCACGTTGCAGCCCCGGAACCCTGTCTCGACGAAAACGTTGTCGGTGATCTTCTTCATGGCGGCCTCCTCAGTTTAACTGCCCGCGAAAAATCATAGCACGATTTGTGCATCAGAGAACTGTCAGTCCCATATCAGGCATTTATCAGCGAGCAGTCAAGCAGCGGCCAAAATGTGTCTCTATACTGATTACAAGAACCTTAAAAAGGAGGTGAAAAAAATGAAGAAAGTATCCCTGATGGTCATGCTGGCTTTAGTGCTGATAGTGACGGTGACGGCCGCGGGCTGCGGGTCCTATGCAAGCGCCGAGCAGGTTAACTACCTGCAGAACCAGGTCAATTCGCTGGGCAACCAGCTGAGCTCGACCCAGCAGCAGCTCTCCTCGACCCAGCAGCAGCTGAACTCGGCGCAGCAGTCGCTCTCCCAGGCGCAGTCCCAGCTGCAGCAAAAGAATACGTACACCACCTACTCCGAGCCCACAGTCATCTACCGGAGCTATCCGTACGTTTATACCTATGGCTATCCCTATACCTATTATTCTCATACATGGTATTCGCCGCACCCGACCCCGCCAGCGCCCGGGCCGCACCCCGCACCGCCCTCACCGCCCCCTCCGGGCCCTTAAGGTAAATCCTCTGCAACAAAGAAAGCCGATGCAAGAGGCATCGGCTTTCTTTATTTATCAGTTTGGCTGACCGTTCAGGCCAGCATCCTGGGCACCTTGTTACGCAGGATGTCTTCGGTTTCCTTGACGATCTCCTGCACCATATCGGCGACCTTGGGCATGTCCTTGATGCGCTGAGCCGCCTCGCCGGCAGCCATGAGTGCCTTTTCCTTATTTCCTTCGAAGGTGGATTTGATGGACTCTATCTCAAAGTTGATGAGCGACATGTCGATGGTGGTGTAGTCATCGGGGGTGCCCAGGAAGACGCCAGGAGATTTCTGCAGCGTGTTCTTGGCGTGCTCCTGACTGCGCGGCGTTTTAAGCCAGCGGGCCGGGCCCACAAAACCGCGGGCTACCAGCGTCGCCCTGTCGCCCGCCTCGACAACGCCCTCCTTCCAGATCTGGTGGAAATCGCTCTCCTGCGTTGCCAGGAAGCGGGTGCCCATCTGGGCGCCGTCGGCGCCCATGACCAGCGCGGCCGCCAGCGTCTTGCCGTCGCAGAACCCGCCCGCACCGCAGACCAGCGTGTCCTTGTCGGACACCGTCTCCACCACCGCCGGAAGCAGTATCATGGAGTGGACCGGCTCCCATGAAGTGTGGAAGCCGCCCTCATGGCCCGAGGCCACGATCACGTCAACGCCGGCCTTCTTGCAGCGTATTGCGCCCTTGACCGAGGGTACGACGTGCATCCAGGTGAAGCCCGCCCCCTTTATCTTGTCCTTCCATCCCATGGGGTCGCCGGCCGAGGTGAAGATGACCTTGAAGTGCTTCTTCATGTCGGGATTCTCCTCGCGCACCCTGATGGCCGTGTCGATCATGACGCGGGAGTTCTCGACGACCTCGGTCGACACCATCACGTTGATGCCGAAGATGCCGCCCTTGTCCTTAACCAGCCTGTAGGTCCGTTTGAGGACCTTCTCCAGCACGGTGGCCATATCGTCGTCGAAGTTGGCCTCCGCCGTCTCCACAAAGGCCTTGTATACCCAGGGCTGCGTTTTCTTGTTGAAAACGCCGCTGGTGGAAAGCAGTCCCAGGACGCCAGCGTTGGCCGAGGCAACACAGAGGTTGTTGTTGCTGAACGGGCCCATGCCGGCCTGGATTATGGGATACTTGATCTCTACCATATCACACAGTCTTGATTTGATCATGAAAACTCCTCTCTATATTTCGTTGTTTTGCAAGTAAGAAGATGCCTCCGGTGTAAAAATCACACCGTGTCATATTATACAGGTTTTTGAGCCGGTTGACTCTGCGGATTTACAAAGCTGGCAGGGTTATGAGGTATAATTAACCCCCGGGTGATAGAGGATGAAATACAGGATACGGTTGTCAGTATTATATACTGTTTGTTTCGCAGCTCTTGTCCTGATCTCGGGCACGTCCCTGTCATGCGGCAGCCCTGCCGTCATCAATTACTTTAATGCCTCACCCACATCGATTAAGGCCGGGCAGGCTGTCACGCTGGAATGGGAGGCTACAGGAACCAACGGCGTCAATATCAACAACGGCATCGGCTATGTGATACCGGCAGGCAGGGCCGTTGTAGTACCCAGGGTAACCACGACTTACGTACTGACCCTGCCTAATGGCGGCAGCAAGTCTGTCACCATAGAAGTGAAGCCGGAATCCGAGGCTGTCAATACGCCGACACAGCAGCCGGCTACAACGACCCCCGATACAGGCAAGGCAGCCAGTGCGCCGGTCACGGTAACGCTGAAAAATGATAATCTGGATGACTCCAGTGATAGCTATCTGTCCGAGCAGATCGCCGTCTGGCACACGTATGCCAAGCTGCCCGAGTCGGCAGTTACGGCTTCAGCGGGCTACGCTGCCAGCGCCACCAGGTCGTTCAACGCTTCCCGCAACACGGGCATACCGGTTAAGAGCCCGCTGCTGATCCTGCCAAACAGGGAGGGCATGGTCTGCATCATAAAGAGCTACGCCAGCATGTCCTACCTGTACTACAAGATAGGCACAACCTGGTATTACGATACCATGGAAGATACCGACCGCCTGAGCCAGCCGGGCTGGGGACTGGCGACAAGCTTTTCTCCTACTGCCCTTCCCTTTACCATCCAGAAGATTAATATTGCCGCAGCCGCCAACGACACCGGCATTGCTGACGACTACGATAAGTACCATTTCGTAGTAAGAATATTCGATGACAACGGCAAAAAGGTCTGGGACAAGTTATTGCCATGGAGCATGTTTAAAGGCGATCCGTCAGCGGATATACCGGGGGCGGTGTGGAAAAGCATCGATGTCGGGGACGTGACAGTCAAAGGGGATTTTACCGTGGAGATATTGACCGAGAGCAACATGTACCAGCAGAACAAATCTCCACAGTATCATTACCTGGCCCTGGCATATGAGAGAATCAACAGCAAGGACGCCAGCACCCGGTCCTTTATTTCCGAGTATGGGAACCAGGCTGACAGCTGGATAAGATTATATGACTCTTATGCCAACCCGCTTGCCTTTAATTTGTGCATACGGGTCGAAGGCACTTATCCTGCTAAATAGCCTGGGGTGCGTTATTTCTTGCTGAGCATGCCTTGCACGGCCTGCATCAGCGCACCGGCGACCAGGGACCCTGACTGCGAGCGGTAAGAGCCGCCCATGGCGCTGCCGGATACAAGGGCGTTCACGATTCCCTCCAGGTTGCTTCCGCCGCGTTGCTTGGTGCTCATGAAGGCCATTCCGGCGTTGAGGATGTCGCCCATATCCAGCCCTCCGCCGGACTGCTGGGCCGGGGCCTGCTGTGCGCCGCCCAGAAGCGAGCCCAGGATATTGCCCAGGCCGCCCTGCTGTTGCTGCTGAGCGGGCGCCTCTCCCCCTCCCAGCAGCGTCTGGATAAGCGTCATGGCGTTGCCTGAGTTTATCGGCTGCCCCTGGAACTCCTGCGCAGCCTGTGAAAGCCCCTTGGCGTACAGCTGCGCCGAGCCGCTCTTGCGCTGCCGCAGTATCTCGCTGGCGTAGGCCAGCTGGTCGGCGGGATCGGCGCCCTTCTTCTCCTTCATAGCCTGGGTGATAACCTCAAATGTGTCAACCATGTTGTCGCCATGGTCATGGTTGTTGGTGTCGGCTTCATTCAGGTTATCCCTGTTCTTGGCCAGCGTGCCGGTTACCGACTGAAACAATTTAGCGAGATCGATATTTCCTGCCTGTTGAGACATTTCCATGTACCCCCTTTTGCTTTATGGTCAGGCAGCCCCCGGCAGAGCCCGGGTCAGCCGCCCGTTTTACGTTATTTTTCCCGGCCTTGCAGGAACTTGATTATCTCATCCGGCTCGGGCAGCTCCTGGATGGGGTAGAGCTTGGCGAATACTATGACCTGGTCCTCGTCAACCACTACGTTGGCGCGCTCGGAGAAGCCGTCCTGCTGGCGGAAAAGGCCATAGAGGCTGGCGACTTCTCCGTGCGGCCAGAAATCCGCCAGCAACCTGGTCTTCTGGATATTCTGGGATTTGGCCCAGGCCTTGTTGGAGGCGGATGAATCGACACCTATGCCGACAGCGACCGTGTTCAAAGCCTTGAAGCGGTCGAAATTCTGCTCGAGCCCCGACATCTGGTCGGTGCAGACCGGCGTCCAGGCCAGTGGCCTGAATGAAAGCAGCACCCGCTTGCCCTTGAAAGAGGAGAGCTTGAAGTCCTTGCCGTCCTGGTCCTTCAGCACGAAATCAGGAGCACGTTCACCTACTGCAATCATATCCGCTAACCTCCCTGGTCTTTAAAGGAATTGTAGCACAGGCACTCTTTTAATCTAAGGCGCCACCCATTTTTCCCTGGTAACCGCCGGGACCGACTGGCCGGCCACAGCCGGCTCCATGTGCAGGTTATAGGAAATTGGCTGGGTTGTGGGGTTCTTGATCACATAGCTGAAGGACATCACGCCGGCTGTGTAGCCCAGCTTTGGATTGCGGTAGCTGGAGGCCGGTATCTCCACTGCCGCGCCGTTAATCTCCAGCGTGACATCCGGCGTAAGGTATTCGAACCAGAAATTGACCGGTTTCTCCGCCGCCACCTGCCGCTCCTCGCGGTATCCGGCCGGCACGCCGATGGAGAAGACGCTGTTGGCCTGGGTTACCACGATATGCCGCTCATTGGTGTTGTCCTGCTGAGCCGGGGCCGGGCTGGCGGGAGGCGGTGCTGAGGGCACCGGCTCCTCCTGTCCCTTCTCAACCCCGGAATACGATTTGATGCCTCCCGGCAATGGGTTGGGGCTGCAGCCTGGCTGCAGCATAACAGCCGTAAGAGCAACCATTAAAATAAATGCGATAGATACACGATTTATCATGCTTTTTCCCGCCACTAAGCCCATTAATATTCTATTGTTTTTTATCCGGTGACGGCAACGGTTGGGGGCGGGATTTAGTACCCTCCGCCCGTGGAAGTAAGTAATTCTACGTATATATTTTGCAAACAGGCCTTGATAGAGTATGGCGCATTAATAAAGGAGGAGTTGAACAATGAAAGCATGGGGACTCATCAGTTTCATCCTGTTCTGCATCGGGCTGCTTCTGGCCGTGGTGGGAGGCCTGCTGCTCCCTGAGAACGCCGCGGTGGGCATCACCCTGGTGATCATCGGCGTGATCATCGGCGTCCTACACGTGATAATGGTCAAGGACAGCGCCCAGATCAACACGCTGCTGCTGGCCACCATCGCGCTGCTGGCCATGACAGCGGCCTTTGCACCCATCACCTTCCTGGGCATCGGCAAGATAGCCGCCAGCATACTGGTGTACTTCGCCGCCCTGATGTCGCCCGTGGCGCTCATTGCAGCCATCAAGGTGCTGCTGAGCGTAGGCTTCGGCGAACGCGTAAAGATGTAAGGCTGCCCGAGGGCAAGATTGAGTTTAAAGGTACCGGCCCCTTCGAAGGGGCCGGTATTTATTTTGCGTTTAGACAATGTAGTTTCAGCGCGGGCTAAACTTGATTACGCGGTCGTAAAGAAGCTCAGAATATGCCGGCCCGACCCGCGTGGACGGTTCCATGTAGGCGCGGAAGCCGATGAAGGCCGGCTCGTCCAGCTTAACGCCGTGGGCCACAGGGCCGGTCGCCACCGCCACGCAGGTCTTTTCGCCGTTGCAGGTGCGGGCAAACTTGCAGACGTATAGATATTTGGCCAGTGGGTTGCCCGGCAGAAAGGCATCGGCGCTGCCTGTTAAATCGGGGCTATAAATGCCGGCCACGCCGTTCCATCCTGCCTCGCCGTAGAAGGAGCAGTTGGAGTAGGTGGCCTTGCCGCTGGCGGCATGGTTGACGCCGTAGGCGACGGCGAACTCATCTGCAGCATCACCCAGCGTGAAAGTGCTGGAACGCAGGTAGACGGTGTCGCGGCTTTCTCCTGCGACGTATTCGCCCCTCTGGATGGCGTCATAAGACTCGGACAGCCACTGGTGCGTCTCCAGCTCGCTGGCTGCCAGGCTGCTGTATTTAGCCAGTATGGCCCGGCGCAGCTCGTCCAGCGCCGGCTGCAGGCCCACCTCTGTTTTGCCCGTGCCCCTCACGCGCACCTCGGGCGCGGGGAACGGGTCGGGCTTGCCCTGCGCGGTGGGTGTAACCTTGATAGCGACTGAAATCGTATTAACATATTCCTGGCCTTTGTTCTCGTCGGCGAAGAGCGCCATGCGCTGGCCGAAGACAATACTGTCACAGTCGGGCCCGGTGCCCAGCTTCAGCAGCGAGCCCGGGACAACGTAGGTATTGATGATATCCCTGGAGTATCCCGCCGCGGCGGCGGCATTACGCACCTGCTTGTCGGTGCCCCGGTCGGCAGTGATGACAATGATGACATCCTGGTCGAAGGGGTTGCCTTTTTTCCCGCCACGCGTGCCCAGTGTCTTGATAGTGAGGTTGTTCAGCGGATCGTTGAAGCTGGCCCAGACCCATTTGCGTCCCTGCTCCTTTTCATAATACTTGTAGAAGACGAAGCCGCAGTAGCTGAAGTAGGCGCATTGCGGGGGCGTCCTGCCCACGATGACAAGAGCCTCATCCGGGTTAAGCTGCCAGCCCTGTATCAATGTATGTATCCCGTACAGTTGCGTCTCCATCTTCTCCCATACGTCGGCGTTGGACAGCTGTTTTATATCCGACATTTGAAGGTTCTCTGGCCCGGCGGCGAATACCGCCCTGTAAGGCGCACCGGCATTATTGCCTGCCGCGTTGGCCAGCCTGCCGGACTCGTACAGCCTGATCAGGTCAACGGGTATGAACGGTACAGGTTTGAGCGTGAAGCCGCCCTTCTGCAGGGAGGAAATGAACCCTTCCAGGCCGCTGCCCGGCTCCGACTGCTTGGCGGCCGGGGCGGCGCAGGATATCAGCACAGCAGCAATGACTACTGCAATAATCAGGATGGTGAAAACATGAGATGGTCTGAACATCATCAACCTCCTGCCGCCTTGCTCTGCGGTTTATTTTATAGCCGCGACCATTATATATGCGGCAGTCAACAGGGCACAACGCATTCCCCATATTGAAAGCGGCGCCGATCAAACGATGCAGCGCCCTGCCTGCGGTGGCCTGAGAAGTTATAAAGTGGCATTTTCCCACGCTTAACCGTGGTAAAAAAGGTGTTATAATGGGCCATAATTCAGGCAGAGGAGGTGTCTATGCATCGGTCAACAGGATTCCTTACGGCAGCATTCTTTTCCCTTATCCTAATACTTACGCTGGCAGTAGCGGCCTGTACGCCTGCAGCCCCTGCGGCTACCACGACTCCGCCGGCCCAGCAAACGGCGGCGGCCCCGCCGCTGCCCCCCACGCCGCCCGGCATGATCAACTCGGCGCTGGGGCCTATTTCACCCGACCAGCTAGGGGTCACGCTGGTACATGAACACTTTGCCTTCGCTTACCCCGGTTGGTTCGCAGATGCGACCGTAGCGCCCTACGACCGCGAGGCCGCACTGCAGGTTGGCCTCAAGGTATGCGACACGCTCAAGGCCAACGGCATCAAGAGCGTCATCGATCCCACGCCCAATGATACCGGCGGGCGCGACCCCGTACTTTACGCCGAGCTTTCAAAGAGGACGGGCATCAACATAATCTGCACCACCGGCCTCTACACGGAAAAGGAAGGCTCACCAGCCTACTGGAAGACCAGGACGATATTTGGCACGGACCTCTCCAAGATGATTTCCGAGCTGTTTATCAAGGAGATCACCGTGGGCATCGGCAACACCGGAGTTAAGGCCGGCGCCATCAAAGTGGGCTCCAGCGGCGAAATGACCGAGTACGAGCAGGCCGTGCACAAGGCGGCGGCCATCGCCCAGAAGGCCACCGGCGTGCCTATTGTGACCCACACAGAGGGCCCCACGGGCGGCCCGGAGCAGGCTGAATTCCTTATCAGCCAGGGCGCAGACCCCAAGAAAATTCAGATCGGTCATGTCAACAACTCGCGGGATATCGCCTACCACCGGGCCATACTGGCCAAAGGCACCAAGGTCGCCTTCGACCGCATTGGACTGACGCCTCTTTACGGCGTGCCGGATGATGTCACCGTTTCGAACATTGCCCAGCTGTGCAAAGAGGGCTTCGCCAACCAGCTGGAGCTTTCGCATGATACGGTCAACTACTGGGTGGGACGGCCCATTGCAGTGCCTGAAGCGGCCATGGGCCTGTTCAAGGACTGGAGGATAGACCACATATCCAAGGATATACTGCCTGCCCTTAAAGCGCAGGGCGTGACAGACGAGCAGATAACGACCATGATGGTCACCAATCCCAAGAACCTCTTCCTCGGCCAGTAGCTCACGCCGGGAACGTAAATGAAAAGGGGGCGCATCCCAGGATGCGCCCCCTGGCTTTTGCAGGCTTGCGTCAGGCCCGACGCCTCCTTGACAGCAGGATGATGACACCTACGATGCCCAGCGTGAAGACAGCGATGACGCCGTAGATCAGGATATCGTTGTTGCTGAAAAGATCCACGGTAAAGCTGCCGGCTGGAATGTTGCCCACCCTGACCGTATAGGTGCCCGGCTCATTGCGCGTGACATAAAAATGAACGGGTGCGCTCTCGCCGGCGGACAGAGTAACGCCCCTGGAATCGGCCAGCTCGTCGTTTACATAAAGGTTGATTTTGAGAGCGCCGTTGGCATTGCCCTTATTGATAAGGGTTGCGATGACGTCCACCTGCTCACCCGGCGACACTTTTGTATTGGAAATCGTGGCGGCGGAGGTAACTATGTTGGATAAATTGGTGGGCACGCCGCCCTGGCCCACGCCGCCGGTGGCCAGAGATGAGTGGACATTGCCCACCTGGCAGCCCAGGGTGGTAAATGATATCTCGTTGCCAGGCGCGGTGCACTCAGCAACTGTATAATGACTGCCCCTTGCCGGGATGCCGCTAAAGCCGAAACCAAGGCCGCGCGGGAAGGCTGACCAGGAATCCGTCGAAGCCAGTGCAAACAGGGATTCCAGCGGGCTCTGGCGCTGTATAAGGGAAAAGGAGCAATGTATGACAATGCGCGCAAAATAGGTAGTACAGGGCGTGAGGTCCCCCACAGCCCTGGATACCGATCTTATAGTCGAACTGTGTGGATTGGCGACCGGCGGGGTAGAGAGGGGATAGACGCCAGAAGTCGTGCCGTACTGGAAGTAGACCGTGCATGTTTCAGGAGCCACGTCTGCAAGCTCATAATCCGCCGGGATGATGTCGCCGTGCCTGTCATGCAACGATAGCTCGGGAATTAGAACCTGGCCGTTGAGCGTGGCGGTAGTGGGGGTTATGTCCGTGGCGGCCTGCGTGATTGCAGAGCCACAGATATTGGGGAACCCGTTGACCCTGTCGGAGATCGGCACTGACAACAGGACCAGCAATAAGACCAGCAGCGGAATAAATCTTTTCATAGAGCCCCTCCTCGCAGTACTGGTGCCCGCCTTTTACTTGCGGCGGACTGGCCCGAGTTTAGTGTATTTTCTGGTCGATGTCAATATGGTGCGATCAACATTGGAAGGTGCCGCACGTGGCTCAGGATACCTTTAGCTTGTCCTTGAGGCTTTCAATGGGCCTGGGATAATGTCCCCGTCCGCGATATTTTGCAGTGTATATTGCCTTTTGCGGGCAGTGGTTGTAGCAGCTCCAGCAGCCGTAGCATTTTGAAAGGTCGAAGACGGGCTTGGGGTCGAGCTCTATGGCGCTGTAGGGGCATATCTTGCGGCAGATGCCGCATTCGTCGCAGAGCGAGGCGTCAACGTATTTGGCTCCCATCTCGTTCTTCGAGAGCGTGCGCGGTAGTAAAGGCAGCCAGCCCAGGAGCATGCCTGCCAGCGTCCTGGTAGAGTGACTCCTTCCGTTATGCCTGAACTGCTCGAAGTCCCATTCCAGACCGGCTATAAAGCTGTTAAAAGCTTCAAGCTCCCCGATTGTAGGGTGCTCCTCATTGCCGTGACCCCCGGCCACCATGGGAGGGTAGCTCTCAGGCACGTGCAACGAATGTGCTGCCAGCAGGCGGAACCCCTTCGAGGAGGCCCACCTGCAAAGGGTCCACAACGTCTTTCCGCTGACGTTGCCGAAGGTGTTGAATACAAAAGCCGGTTTGCCCTTCTGCCGCGGCAGGCTGTGCATAAAAAGCCGCATGAGCTGCGGCGGGTCCAGGAAATCTGTAAAGGTGGCAAAGCCCAAGATGTCGTAATTGTCTATCGGCGGTGTGCCTCCGCGAAAAACATTGAAGAGGTCGAAGCGTACACTCTTTATCCGGCCCGCTATATACTGGCAGGCCAGCTTGGTATTGCCGGAGCCTGAATAGTAGCAGATCAGACCCCTGGAAATTGGGCCGGCCGATTCACCAGCGCTTGTCATGGGTTCCCCCTCCGATGTTTATAATAGTTACCAGATTATAGTATTATGGGATTTGTGTTGCATTGTCCCCTTTGAAAATATTCTCTGTAAGTCATATGCCAAACATGTCACTCAGAAATCTATACCAGGATAGGAAGCTGCATTATATACAGGACTGCAACCTGTGCGGCGCCTGTGTGGAAGCCTGCCCGGCCATTGCCCTGACCGCTTTAAAATCGGTATCCTCCTGCGATATACAGGAAAAGGTCATGGGCGTTCTTAAGGACGGGACGCTTTGCGAAGAAGCCTCCATCAGGTCGGCCAGCTGCGCACACTGCATGTCCTGTCGTGATGCCTGTCCGCTGGATATTGACCCCGTAGTAATGCAAGAGCTGCTGCAGCTTGAAATGGTAAGGCTCACCGGGAAACGCCGGCCGTTAATGGAGTTGCGGCTGGGTGAAGACAGCCTGTTTATCCCGGACATTCTGGCCAGCATGCAGGTCAGTCCGGAGGAGAAACACTGGCTGAGCAGCGTGCCGGACCACCCCGGGGAAAAGGATATCGTTATCTTCACCGGCTGTGCGCTGGTAATGATGCCCGATAAGATCTACCTGGTAAGCGAAATTTTTAAGCGGCTTGGACTGGACTTCGCTCTGGTAGCCGGGGGTGAGCTCTGCTGCGGTGCACGTTACGCAGGCGTGGACCTGGATGTAGCAGAGCGCCTGGCCCATAAGCTGGTGGCGGCTCTGGCTGCATTTAAACCCGAGCAGGTCATCTTTTGCTGTGCCGAATGCGCCGGCCGGATAGCGGCCTTCGACCATGAGGTTAGCCCGGTTCCCTTTCAATATGAGGAGATGTTCCATTTCCTGGCCAACCGGGTGAGTGATATAAAGTTCATCCACCCTATCAAAAGGAATGTCACGCTGCACGATCCCTGTTCAATGAGCAGGCTGATGGGAGATACAACCTCGCTGCGTACGATACTAAAGGCCATTCCCGGCCTGACTCAGATGGAGATGGCTAATGCAAGAGACAAATCCTTGTGCTGCGGTGCGGTGGCCAGTCGCAAGCTGCCCGCTGTCGGCCGCGCCATGGCGAGGCAGGTCCTGGAGGAGGCGCTCAAGACGGGCGCCGAGACGCTGGTAGACGCTTGCCAGGGCTGTCATTTTCAGTTCATCTCTCTGCAGTCCAGGTACCCCTTTCAGATACAGAATATACTCACCGTGATAGGTGAGGCCATGGGTATACGCAGTGAAGACCGGCTGCGGGAATTTTTCATCTGCGGGGACGCCGACAGGATACTGGAAGAATGCAGGGCCAACATCGAGGCCGGGCCTTACGATCCAGGGCTTACGGCCATGCTGGCCAGGCATATCTTTTCTTCCGCCGGGTAATGGATGTACCTGGCTAAGGCAGTGAATCAACGAGGAGGCAACATCATGCCGGATCAATCATCTCAGGAGAGACTCGAGCGACTTGAACGGAAAGCAGGGGATTACGAAGAACTGTACGGCAGCTGTGCCCAGGGCACTCTGCTGGCGCTGCAGGAGGAGTTCGGCCTGGGTGATGCTCAAACACTTAAAGCCGCCACCGCCATGCCGGGCATCGCTTTGCGGGGCGAGACATGCGGCGCAGTAGTGGGAGCCCTCATGGCGCTGGGCATGGCCTTCGGCAGGGAAAAGGCGGATGACTTCAAGGCGGTACAGCGCACCACGAGTGCCGCACGCAAGCTGTGTAAACGGTTTGAAGAACAGTTTGGCGGCTGCAATTGCCAGCAGGTGCAGCACCATATCTTTGGCCGCAGCTTCAACCTGGTCAATCCCGACGATCAGGCTGAGTTCGTGAAGCTGGAGGCAGGTAAAAAATGCCGTGCCCCGGCGCAGAAAGCGGCGCGGCTGGCCGGCGAGCTGATCATCGAGGGCAGTGAACGGGCTTAAAAGCCACGAGAGGGGGTCAGGATGGCTATAAATTTTAAGGATGCATTCGACCAATTGGTGCGCTATCTGAGGGTCGAGACACGGCCGCTTGCTATCAAGTTCATACAGGACGTCTCCGAGATTCCCCAGGGCACACTCAGGCCCGGCAGCTTTAACGTAAAAATGGCGCTCTGCCAGGCCAACACCATCGCCAGGAGATGGAACATGGCGCTGGCTGTGACGCCCGAAGAGGTCAACTGCGCTGCAGCGCTTATGGCCTTTGGCTGGGGTGACCTGGGAGATCTTGACCGCAAGGAGGAACTTGCCAATTTCATGGTTTCCGCGGGGTATATAAAGGACCTGGAAAAGGCCAGATCAACTCTGGCAGAGCAGTCATATTTTTCCGGAGAGAAAAAGTGCCCTTCCAAAGGCATCCTGGTCGCACCTATCGACTCCGGCGTTGTGGCCGAGCCGGACGTGATTATGATCTATGGCAATCCGGCGCAGATGGCCAGGCTGGTACAGTCGATGATTTATTCCGAGGGCGGTGTGATTGAGTCGCGTGGCCACCTGGGCATCTCCTGTGTGGGCGAAATGATCGAGCCTGCGGTATCAGGCAAGGCTGCTTATGTAGTGCCGGGCAGGGGCGAGCGACAGATAGGCATGGCCGCAGACAACGAGATGGTTTTCGTACTGCCGCCGTCTAAATTGCCCGGGCTGCTGGAGGGCCTGCGCGAAACTGATGAGAAAGGCACCAGCTACCCCATACAGCCCTTCCTGTTCTTTGAGCCGCGCTACAATAAATCCGTCTCCAAGCTTATCAAGAAGATAAAGCTGACCTAGCGACAAACTGCCACTGATTTGCCCGCCGTGAATAGCGGGCATTATAATCCCGGTATATCCGGCGAACGGGCAGGAGGATGCCATGCACAGGTTATCTATTTTGGTCTTGGCAGCGATGCTGCTGCTGCCGGCCCTCTTTATCCGCTGCGCTACGCCGCCCGTCCTGGTGAACTACTTTGAGGTATTGCCCAGGCCGATCATCCAGGGCGAGAACGCGACGCTGCGCTGGAACACGGCCGGGGCCACAAGAGTCACCATTGACAACGGCATAGGCGAGGTGCCTTCCTCGGGTACTCTGCAGGTGGCGCCTGACAGGTCCACGGTTTACACGCTTACGGCCAGCAATGGGGCCACGACTTTGGCCAGCACGGCCGACCTGACTGTAAATCCCCGGCCCGCAGCACAGCCGCCGGCCGAGCCCCTGCAGGTTATCCCGGCCCTGGATACGGACAGGCTGTTGAGCTATACGGGAAAGCAGGTGAAGGTGGAGGGAGACGTCACGTATGTTTCAAGCTGGTTGCCCTCGCGCTTTTTAGGGCAGGGGCCTCAACCCTGGACATTTATTTTCTTCATGAAGGATATCTGGGAGGGGGCCAGCGGCAGCAGGGAGTGGGGCTATCCCTGCGTGGAATGCTGGCGCGACTATACTTCTTTCTTTCGCGCCATTATCATGCCGCAGTATATCTATAATTTCTTGAAGCCGGGCACCAACACGCTGGTGGCCAATCCGGGTGACCACGTGGTGATTACAGGAGTCATTACGGGCTATCTTTCGGCCCCGTCAATATACTTGACGGATATACGGCAGCTAAGTGTAACCGGCCAGTAACGCGGCTAAAACAGTTTAAATACCCTGCGCAGCAGCCATATGATCAGGAAGATGACGGCTATTACCAGGGCGACATTGATAAGCCAGCCCAGTGACGGCAAAGCTATAAAACCCAGCAGCCACAGCACCAGCAGTATGATGCCGATGATCAGTAAAATATCCATGCCAACCCCCTTGCAGAAAATTTATCAGCGCCTGTGTAACTAGATGATACAACCTTTGGCCTGCTTATTAAAGGGCAAATTGTGCAACTTATGTCTTTGACAGCCGTCGCCTTAAAGCTCATACTGAGTTGTGGCTGGATAACATGCAAGGAGGTTGGAGATGCCCCCGATTTTTAAGGCTCTATGCAGTATAACGGTCTGGATACTTTTCGTCTTCGGCTGCCTGGCGTTGCTGGGAGGCTTCGGCCGCATTGTGGGCTACGCCCTGAACATGGCCACCGGCTGGGAGTCGGGGAGGCTGATCGGCGCCTATTTTGTCATGGGCATCCTGAGCCTGATACTCTCTGCAGTCGCCATGAAGATCCGCAAATCGCTGGAGTAGGAAGCGTCAGGCCCGTTTCATGAACTGCTCAAGCATCTGCCATATCTCGGACAGGTGCGTGAGAATGAAGATAACCAGGATAATTCCCAGGATAGTAAGCGCACATCCGAACCATTTCATACAGGTCTTCCTCTTCCTTGCGGGCTAATTTTAACCACCCAATTATAAACCAGGCCAGCCCCGCCGGGGTAACCGGCTCAAATGGCCCGATGTAAAAACTCCATTTTTGTTGCACTTCGTTCACAAATGACTGTACTGTGGGGCGGATAAAGAACTAGCTCAAAAGTGTTACCGTCCGGCGCTTTTGAGACTTTTGGCTCACCTGATTGCTACCATCAGAGGGTTGTGAAATCGCCGGCCCAACCATATATTAGTGTTTGAGCTCCCGGAGAAAATTAATGGCCAAACATACCAGCAACGATAACGGCAACGGTCGCCTCGGACGTGCCCTGGTGATAGAGGATGAGCTGATCATCGGCAGAATGTTCATGAAGGTACTGGCGGATGAAGGTTTTGAAGTCGACTTCGCGCCCAACGGCCTGGTTGCCAAAGAGAGGGTAAATAAGAGCAGCTATCAGTTCTGCCTGGCCGATATCAGGCTTCCCGGGATGAACGGCATCGAGTTCTACAGGTTCCTCGAGGCCGAACATCCTGAAATGCTCGACCGCGTGGTATTCACCACCGGAGACCTTCTGACCGCCAACATCAGAGAATTTTTGTGCACCGGAGAGAAGCATTTCATTGCCAAGCCGTTTATGCCTTCAGAGCTTATAACCAAGATACGCGAAGTGATTTCCAACAACGACGAGCCCTACAGGATAACAGTCTAACCGGACGAGTTCATTACAGCAGCCCCGCCTTGTCGCGCCCGATAGGACAAAGCCCCCCACTTCTGGTATATTTTAGGTATACTACTGCGGTTAAAACCGGGGGAGAAAGATGTCATACAGGATACAGACGCCTAACGAAGTGCTGGCCTGGGCCCAGCAGAACAGCTGGCTGCTAATCTGGGCGACGGACGACTACAGGATATGCGCCTTCCTGGCGCCTGGGGGCAATATAATCGAGTTTTATTTTGAGAAAAATAAAGCCACCGTAAGGTCCCTGTTGTCTTACGTGAGCAAATAGGCCGGCAAGTCGTTACATCTGGCCATAGTGCGTTCCGCGGCCGTAAGGAAGTGATGGTTGATCAGGGCGGACAGGAATAGATGGAATACGTATATCTGGCGATAGGCTGCGGCTCGCTGGGCGTAATCCTCACCTTTGTTGTAGTCCTGACCTGCCGCGCCCTGGACGTCGATCTGGTCAAAAACCTGTGGATAATCAGTATACCGGTCATACTGTCCATCGTTTTGAACATCGCAGTGATCGAGCTTTACTCGAGGTACAAGAGGAAGAAATAGAGCCTACCCGGCAGATCGCCTCCGCACATTCGCCCGCTGCTCTCTTTCATCTCATCCTCCTCCGTCCTCCCAACTCGGATTTTACATTTATTTTATGGAAGCGGCGTTTATTTTGTGACTATTTTATACGCCGCTAATTAAAATCGTCTCAAATATATATAACTTTGGAGGTGCAGGGATGAAAAGGTTATTTCTAGTGCTGGGCCTGCTGGCGATACTTAGCGCAGGCTGTACTTCGCTGGTGCCCAGTATTGTTGCTTTCACTGCCAACCCGGCCGCGATTAACGCGGGAGGCACAGCCACGCTGACCTGGAGCGTGGCGGGAGCGAGCTCGGTATTCATTGACCAGGGCGTGGGAGTGCTGCCGGCAGCCGGCAGCCAGGTGGTATCGCCCACCGTGACCACGGCCTATACCCTGTCCGCCAGCGGAGCATTCGGGGCGGCTTCCAGGACAGTGGTGGTCATAGTTAATCCCACTCCCATCGCCATCAATTTCAATGTGAATCCGCCAACACTGGTTTCCGGCGGCTCGGCGGCGCTGATATGGGACGTGGAGGGGGCAACCAGCGCGTCCATCGACCAGGGAATAGGCAATGTGCCGCCCAGCGGCAACCAGCTGGTCAGCCCAACGGCGACCACTACCTACACGCTTACTGCTACAGGCGCAGCAGGCACGATAACCAGGACGGTGGTTGTTACGGTCAATCCTCCCATTGAGGCTACCATCAGCGTAACTCCCACGGTGATAAACGTCGGCCAGGTGGCCACACTCTACTGGAATGTTACTGGCGCGACTTCGGTCTCCATCGACCAGGGAGTCGGCAACGTGCCGCCTTCCGGGTCCCAGAGAATCACGCCTTACAGCAGCGCTACCTATACGCTGACGGCTGAAAGCAGCTGCTGTACCGTCAGCAAGTCCGCCAGCATAACCGTGGGCAGCACCTACCCCTATGGCTATCCATACGGCGGCATGATGTACGGATATCCCTACGGCATGGGCGGAATGATGTACGGTTATCCCTACTACCCATACGGATACCCCTATTATCGTAATCGAGGCGGTTCTACATACGGGTACCCATATATAGATATTTTCAACGCCACGCCGTCGGACATCCCTCACGGCGGCACTGCAACACTGCAGTGGTACGTTACAGGCTCCAGCTCGGTGGTCATATCGGGCGTGGGCAACGTGGCCTCCAGCGGCTCGATTACGGTGTCGCCGGCGGCGACGACCAACTACACGCTGACCGCCAGCAATGCCTACGGCTCCAGGAGCGCCGGCGTGACGGTTGCCGTACATTAAAAAGGGGATTATTTTATAGGATTTAAGCCACCAAAGTCACTGATAGACGGAGCGTGGACGGATATAATGGCTTAAATTCGTGGTTGCTGCCCCGGCGCTTTATCAGGGCTCCGGGGCAGGTTAAATATGGGGTCGTAAAATGTCGGAAGGACGTAAATTCTTTTTGCCCGTATTCCTGGCAGCGCTGGTTACGCTGGTGCTGGTTACAGCGAATGCGGCAGCGAGCAGGAGTGCAAACATGGCAGGCAAGCAGCAATTGTGGGGGCCGGCGATACCGCCGATAGATGCCGCCGCACCCAAAACATATGAGACAGCCACATTCGCCGAAGGCTGTTTCTGGGGCGTGGAGTCCAGGTTCGGCAGCCTTGACGGCGTTATCCGGACCCGGGTCGGCTACGCCGGAGGTTCTACGCTCAACCCCACCTATCATGACATCGGCGATCACTCGGAGAGCGTCCAGCTTGATTATGACCCATCGGTAATATCCTACGATCAGCTTCTGGACGTTTTCTGGAACAGCCAGGACCCCACCCTGCCGTCCGGCATAAAGCAGTACGCTTCTCTGATACTTTATGGCAATGACAGGCAAAGGGAAGCCGCTGAGGCCAGCAGGCAGAGGCTGCAGCAAAAGCTGGATAAGCCCATACAGACCGAGATCGTACCGCTGGGTAATTTTTACCTGGCCGAGGACTACCATCAGAAATGGGACCTTCAGCAAAACGCAAAGATCATGTCGGAGTTCCGCCGTATATATCCGCGCATGAGGGATTTCATTAACTCCACAGCCGCCACCAGGATAAACGGCTATCTTGGAGGGAACGGGACACTGGCCCGGCTGCAAAAAGACTTATCGTCATTCGGGCTTTCAGCGGCCGGCTCGGCCGAGCTGGTGCAAAGCGCGGCCGGCGTGCTGGCGGTGGGCGGGTCAGCCACCTGCCCGGTGCCCGACGCAATAACTTACTGACCGGTTAGTTACTCACAGCAGCCAGGCTCGCCGCGATGCCCGCAGCAGTCCTGCCTGTTGCGTATCTTGATCCAGAAGTTGCGCAAGGTGAGCCTCAGCTTTTTGTGCCAGGGCATGGGCACCGACATATTGTGAAACCAGGACCTGAAATCAGGCATTCCCCCATCCTCCTTGAGTCTGGATATTTATTTCCTGCTGCTGTTGTGCGCCCTGAGCAGGGCTGCCAGCAGGGTAAGCTGCGGGGCCGGGATTTTTAAAGCCTCAGCCCGGCGCAGAGGCTCACCGAAGATGGACTCAATCTCCATGGACCTACCGTCCACGAAGTCGATCATGGTGCTAGGTTTATAGGGCCCCATGGTGGAGGTATTCTGAAACATCAGCTCGGTCAGCGAGGGGCCGTCTATGCGGGCTTTTTCCCCGTGTTGCTCAAGGTCGGCGTTGCCGGCGGCAATTACCTCCTGCATCAATGTACGGGCCGCCTGCCGCAGGCCAGGGTCGTCCATGATACGGTCGGTGGTGATGCCACCCGCAGCCACGGCCAGGCCGCTGAAGGGTATGTTCCAGCACAGCTTTTCCCAGCGTGCACGCAGCAGGCAGGGTGCGGTCGTTATTGTGGTCTTGCTGCCGGCCCAGAGCGCCTTGGCCTCCTCCAGCTCGGCAGGATCGTCCTGGTAATGGCCGATGTTGACTGTGCCGTAGCCCAGGTGATGGATGTATCCCGGCTTGCCCCGGTTGATGCAGGTAAAGGCCAGGCCGCCGAAGATGTGCTTGCCGCCGAACCAGGCGGCAAAATCGTCCTCGAGCCCCAGCCCGTTCATCAATACCAGTATGCGTGTTTTTGGGGCGATGCAGGGCTGCACCAATGCACGTGCGTCTGCCATGGAGGTGGCCTTGAGAGCACACACCACCCAGTCCACCGTGCCTATTTCCTCACTTCTCCTGTAGACGTGTGGATGCTCCAGCGTAAAATTTCCTTCCGGGCTTTCCACCCTGAGGCCATTGGCGGTCACGGCATGATAATCGCGCCTGAACAGGAAGCGGACGTCATGGCCTGCCTCGGCCAGCCGGCCCCCGTAATAGCTGCCCACCGCGCCGGACCCGATGATTGCTACGCTCTGAGGAAACTTCATCGCTTTCTCTACCTCTCAATTTGTTAAGCCGGTCAAAAGGTTTTACAATCCATAAGATTGTGCTGAACGTCCATAACCAGCAAGTCTAAACCCATTTGATTTTATTAAATTTATGCAAAAATCTAAAGTGGCGCTGGTCAGGTGCGCAAGTTACGACGAAGAGGTTGTGTACGCTGCGATAAAAAGAGGACTTGAGCTGATAGGCGGCGCACGAACCTACGTAGAACCGGGTGAAAGGATAGTTCTTAAGCCCAACGTGCTCTTCGGCATGGAACCGCAGAAATGCGTGACCACACATCCCTCCGTGCTCAAGGCGGCCGGCAGGCTGCTGCAGGAGACCGGCGCAATCCTTTACTACGGTGATTCCCCCGGCTTCGGAAAGAGCGAGACGCACCTGCAGAAGGCGGGTCTCAAGCAGGCCGCGGACGAACTGGGCATCCCGCTGGCTGACTTTATCGAGGGCAGGGCGGTTGACCATCCCCAGGCGCTGCTTACCAAGCGTTTCATCATCGCCAATGGCGTGCTCGATTCAGACGGGCTGGTGAGCCTTCCCAAGTTCAAGACGCACGGCCTGACCCGGTTCACCGGGGCCATCAAAAACCAGTTCGGCTGTATTCCAGGCGCGCTCAAGGCACAATATCACCTCAACCTGGCCGACCCCTACGATTTCGGCACCATGCTGGTCGACCTCAACACTTATATCAGGCCGCGCCTCTTCATTATGGACGGCATAATGGCCATGGAAGGCAACGGGCCGCGCAATGGCGAGCCGCGCCCGCTGAATGTGATACTGGTGTCCTCGGATCCGGTGGCGCTGGATGCGACGGCTTGTAAAATAATCGACCTCAATCCCGCCTTCGTGCCGACCTCCCTGCCGGGTGAGATGGCTGGACTGGGCACGTTCGATTTTAACCGTATCGAGCTGGTAGGTGATGAGATTGAGCAGTTTATCACCAGGGACTTCGACGTCGTACGCAGGCCGCCGGTTAAGGCAACCAGCGGTCGCATACGGACCTTTCTGAAGAACCAGGTATGTCCCAGGCCGGTCATAGATAAGTCCAAATGCACGCACTGCGGCATCTGTGCAACGGTCTGTCCCCTGAAGCCATCAGCTATAGACTGGCGTAAGGAAGAGCGGGAGCGCATCCCCCGGCACGACTATGGCCGCTGCATCCGCTGTTATTGCTGCCAGGAGATGTGCCCCGAGGGCGCAATCAGTATTAAGACGCCTGTGCTGGGCAATCTGATGTCGCCTTAGGGGCAGGTTACTTGTGAAGTTTGCAGGTTAAAGCGCCCGAAGGGCATTTATCGATGGCGCGCTTGATGTCCCCGGCTTCTGCGGCGTTTATATCAATCCAGGGCCTTCTGGCGGGGTCGAAGACCAGCGGCAATTGCATTATGCACATGGTTGAGTGGATGCACTTTTCCGGCTCCCAATACACGGTTATCCTGGTGTTGCGGTAGGCCTTTTTCATTACAGGGGAAATTATACTACGTGCATCCGGCTGATAATATACCGAGGAGGGTCAGATCCTGCGCGGCGGTGTAGCCTTGGCGGGAGGGCGCACCACGCCGGTGCCCCTGCAGGAGAAGTGCCGTTCGAAGGTTGTCCTGAAATAATTTGTGTAGTGCCTGCCGGTGCCGTTGCAGCCTGCACAGCGCTTGACATCGGCGGGCACTGTTAGGCGGCCCCGCCCCAGGCAGACAGGACACTCCGCCCTGGCCAGTCCGCCGTAGCCCGCGGGAATCTTGCCCGTCCCAACGCAGTAACCACAGGGAACGATCTTGACTGCCGCCAGCGGATTTCTCATGAGTTATATTCCTATGAATATATACTATAGCTTCCGCTGGAATTTAGCAATGGCGCGCGGCAATAGGGCAGGTCTAACGTACCAGACAGGGAAATTTTGAGAAACGACGCCGGAAGTGAAACGGGACTCAGCGGCGATCGTCCGGGGCGGAAGGCTGTATCATATCTATAATGCGACTGTTATGATTGGCCAGCAGCTCGCAGAAGGCCGATTCCATCATTCCCAGCAGCACCGGGAGGCGTTTGAGGTACTGGTCGGTGTCCTTGGAATATTTGGCCAGGTATCCGGCCAGTATGCTGCCCATGGCTGGCGATTCCCCGTGATGGTAGGCATCCTCCAGAGACTGTATGTCGTTCATGTTGTATTCCATAAGGTCCTTGTATTGACGCAGGACCAGCTCCGGGTCGGTTAACTGTTGAACTTGCTCCGAGGGAGAACCTTTAGCCATGGCAAACCTCCAATAACTATCTCACGATGAGTCTGATGTTATTATATCAACTGAGCGGTCGCATTATAAGGGGGCTGTAAGTTTTTTTTCTGCAAAGCGTGCGACGTCTAGGAGTGTCTGTCGTCGGGTGTTGAACAGGCTGGCCTTATGGTATAAAATGGCTGCTGGATCGGGTCGTGTAGGTAGTACCAAGATGCCGAGCGCTGTACACATAGGTCTGGGCATAGGCTGTCTGGTCATCGCCGTGCTGATGGTGACCATCGGAGTATGGTTCTCATGGAGCGGGTTCCGGGACCGGGACTGGTCGGCCGTGCTGCTGGCATTGCTCATAATAGCCGTGGCGGTCTTTGCCACTATAAGCGCCTTCAACCTCTTCAGCTTCAGGTAGGCCAGAATAAAAGAGCGGCGGGTAATTTACCCGCCGCTCTTTTTTGCTTTACAGATAGTTCGTGCTACCGGGTGGGAGGCGGCCCATTGGGCGGTACCTGCGGCACGGGAAGCTCTATGGCAGGCTTTTGAGATAGCCATGTTTTATATGCATCGTAAGTCGCCTGCGTGATCTTGCCGTCCTTGAGCAACTGGTCAAGCATCCCTGTGCCGAGCCCGGGCATGCCCCTGGGTTTCGAGGTGTCAGCGCCGCCATTGGAGGGCCTCTGCGGTTTAGGCAGCGTGATGTTCGGCTTCTGGGCCAGCCAGGCTGTGGCCGCGTCATACTGCGCCTGGGTCAACCTGCCGTCTTTGAGCAGCCTGGACAGCATCTCGTTGTCGCGGGTGACGTTGTCCGAGCTGAAGAATCCCGGCACGTTTTCCGGCCTGGCAGCCAGCCACGTTTTATACTGGTCGGCCTGCGCCTGGGTCAGCTTGCCGTCGGCAACCAGTTTGGTAAACACGGCGTTCATTCTGTCGGTTTCCAGCGACTTTTCAGCCTGCCGGAAGGCGTCGACCAGCCTGGACCTGTCGATGCCCAGGATTGAAGCTACCCTGGTCGTTAAGTTATCACTGGCCATTCCCGGCCCGACGAACCCGCCGGGACCCGGTCCGCCGTTATCGGCGTTGACGGCCGTCATTATGCCGGATACCAGCGCTACTATGGCAAGTATCCCGGCAGACAGTACAAGTACCTTATTCCACATCGTTTGACCTCCTGTTTGTGGATACTGCTGAGGGATAATTTTTTCTCTCAGTCAAAGCCATTATAGGCATTGATTATTTGTCAATTATTTAGCGGGCTAATCCGTGTTCAGAATCTGCTAACAAAATCGGTGCGACCCGGCATTGCGCTATAACAGCAAATGGTTTAAACTCGTTGAACCGATTACAGGAGGTTGCCATGGACCAATCTGCACAGGTTATAAAAGACACGGCTTTCAAGTTAGCCAAAAAGTACGAGATGGAGAACGGCAACTGTGCCCAGAGCGCGCTGGCGGGAGTACTTGAGGCCTTCGGCGTGGAAAATAGCGATGTCTTCCGCGCGGCAACGGGCTTTGCCGATGGCATAGGCCTGACCGGCGAGGGCGTCTGCGGCGCTCTTTCAGGCAGTGTAATGGCGCTGGGATATTTTTTCGGCAGGAAAAGGGACGAGTTCCAGCGGCGCGGCAAGATGATGAAGGCTTTGCTGCTATCCAGGGAGCTGCAGAGACAGTTCAAGGAGAAATACGGTACCTGCCGCTGCTTCGACCTGCAGACCAAGTTTTACGGGAGGTTTTTCAACTTGCTTGATCCGGCCGAGATGGAGGCGGCGGCCAAGGCCGGAGTGGCCGATACCTGCTCTACGCTGACGGGGGAAATAGCGGCTATGGCCGTAGGACTGATACTGGAGCAGCAGGCCAAAGACGCGGCCAAATCCTGAAGGGCGTTATCGGTTAAGTACGGCTGTCCTGGCCGGCGCCGCGCTTTTTATCAGTTTCAAGCCTGAGCAATTTTTCAAAGGCGAAAATAATTCCGTCGCCCATTTTATCCAGGCCGCTGGCAAGGTGGCCTCCTGCTGCATCGAAGGCGACAGCAATGGGATTGGAGTGATGCCCATCAGGGTTCGGCCCGGCGGCCGGAGTAACCGGATCTACTGATATGCCTCCCTGCCTGCCCTCACTGCTTGCGGAACCTTGCGCCCGGCCGGCCGGCGGGGGCAGCAGGTCAGTTTCCTGGTGATAAACGGGAGCGACAGCGTTTAATGGAGGTGCGCCTTGAGGCTGCGCTGTTTCCTCCGGGTCGTTACTTGCAACGCTTTCAGGTTCGTCCTCGTCAGGGCGGTTGAGATGCTCGATTACCTGTCCGCAGAGGGAGGAAAGCTCGTCGCCAAGCGCCGGATGTTTTGATTCAATCCTGGAGATGTTCGACTTCAGCTGGTTGAGGGCGGAAAGCATTGACGAAAGCCTGTCGCGGCCGGCGTCAACAGAGCCTTCCGGCCGGCTTTCCCCTCCGCCGTATCCTTCATGCTCCATTAAGTCAATATTAAGCGGTAGTCAGGTAATTTTCAACGTTATTCCCACCGGGCAGTGGTCCGAGCCCTGGACATCCTTCAGGATGAAGGCGCCGGTGAGCGATTTAACCAGGTCCGGAGTGATGAAGAAATAGTCAAGGCGCCAGCCTATATCTTTATCACGAGCCTTGAAACGGTAGCTCCACCACGTGTACTGGCCGGGATCGTGATTCAAGTGACGGAAGGTGTCTACGTAGCCGTGCGCCACCAGCTTGTCCATCCAGGCGCGCTCCTGGGGAAGGAAGCCGGATGTATCCTTGTTGGACTTTGGCCGGGCCAGGTCTATCTCCTGGTGCGCCGTGTTGAAATCGCCGCATATCACCAGCCTCTCATTACGTGACTTGAGTGAGTCGACATGGGCCAGGAACGACTCGTAGAAGTCGAGCTTGAAGGGCAGGCGTGCCGCCATGGTCTCGGCATTGGGCGCTCCGTCCTTGCGGGCAACCTCTACCTCTTTGGGGCCGTAAGCCTTGGGGAAGTATACATTGAAGAGCTTGAAGCCCGGATATTCCGTCATCAGCACCCTTCCCTCGGCGTCGAAGCGGGGGATGCCCAGGCCGTTGTGCGTTTTGAGTGGTTTTTCACGGCTGAAGGTAGCCACGCCGCTGTATCCCTTTCTCTCGGCGAAGTTCCAGTATGTGTGATAGCCGTGGGGGGATTCAAGCGCTTGCGGCACCTGTCCGGGCTGAAGCTTGACCTCCTGGAAGCATGCGATGTCCGGGGACTCTTTTTTCAACCAGTCAAGGAAGCTGAGGGCTGGCCGGCCGGCCGGGGCCAGGTTGGCCTTTTCCAGCATGTTGCGCATGCTGACGACATTCCAGGAGATGATTTTTATCTGGGGCATCACCTCACCCTACCCTCTCCCTCGAGGGAGAGCCCCGATAAAATCGGGGTATTTTTATAAGAGGAGCAGACGCCCCTCTTCAACGCCTGTCTAGTCAGTTGCCTCTTCGTCCGACCACTCTTGCATCAGCTTTTTAAGGCGGGCTGCCAGGTTGGGATTGTTGCGCAGCCTGGTTATGAAAACGGGGCAGCCCTCCAGCATGGAGTTCTCTGCTGCCGAGGCCAGGCCGGAGAGAAGCTGGTTGAGGCCTGCATCCTCGGATCCGGGCGTGCCTGTAATGACTATGTTCGGGTTCGGGCCCAGCTGCTTGCGCAGGTCGAACTCGGTTACGCGCAGCGGCAGCACGCAGTTCTTGTACCAGGGGCAGGTCTTGCACTGCAGCAGCGATTGGGCTTCGTCTAAAATGTCGGCCATATATTTATTCCCACAAGTAGATTATACGTCACCCGCTTACCTAACGCTTTCGCGGCCGCCGCCGCAGAAAAAGCTGCATTTGGGGCAGTAGCGTGAGTCCCTGGATACTATGTTTCCACAGTTAGGGCAGATTGGATCCAGTGCCTGTCCGCACTGGCCGCAGAAGCGGTCACCGGGCACGCGCGGCTGCTGGCAGGACGGGCAGCGGGCATTTATAACGCCCAGCCTTCCCAGCGGCGCCCCGCAGTACTGGCACTGTATACTGGCGGGTCGGTTTTCCTTGCGGCAGTTCGGGCAGAGGAAGTTCTGTTGCATATGTATTTGAGCAGGTTATATTTTAGGCCGCTTTCAGGCCACGGGCAATACCCCGGTTCATTCCCCGGACTCGAATAGCTGCACACCCGACTGGGTCCCGCTGCCGCTGCTGCCGCCCCCGCCGCTGTCTGCGCCCGTATCGAACTGCATAATGGGGCTGGTGGCCTTGTTGCCGTATTTGTCTATAGAGATCACGCGGTAGGCGTAAGCCGTCCTGGGTATCAGATTGTTCAGGGTAACCTGGTGTATGAGCACGCCCTCGTTGACGCCGGTCTGCGGATCGCTCTCGATGGCGGTAGTGTTGTTGGGATAAGGCCAGATGCCGTACTCCACCTGGGTGCTGGAGTATTCATCGGTGACCCAGTAGACGATGGCGCTGCGCGCAGCCTGGCTTTCCTTCACCTGTAGAAGCGAAATTACGGGTGGATTGGTCTCATTAGTCCCCGTGGTTTTCTTGACTGACGCCCCGGTCTTTATCCAGCCAAGCTGGAAAGCCAGCATGAGAAATACCACCAGGCCCACCACCAGCACCACCAGCGATGACAGCAGTATAGGATTGGTGGTGCGCACTATGTGCTTTAACCTTTCGGTGAAGCCGGGCAAGCCGTATGCGCCGTATGGCTGCTGATAGGCATCATAGGGTGCATAGTCCTGGTATGGTTGATAAGGCTGCTGATCTCCGTAGGCTCCAGGGGCCGTCTGCTGGTAGTAGTTCTGGCCCTGCGGCGCCTCTTGATAGCCGCCCTGAGGATAAGCAGGGCTGGTCTGGTCAGGAGATTGTCCTGCCGAGGTTAGCTGCGAGCCGCAGGAGTGACAGAACTGGCTGCCGCTGACATTGCCCGCCCGGCAGTTAGGGCAATAGACGAGCAGCGTCATACCGCACTGCGGGCAGACCCAGGTGCCGCGCAGGTTTTGTGCGCCGCAATGGGGGCAGGGTTCGGTTGATTGATACATATGACTAGCCCACAGGCAAAAGCTGCCCCGTTATTGTTCAGCGGCTGTGGTGAAGGTGTTGTCGCCGGACTTGGCTTCCAGCCCGCCGTTATTCTTGGATATGACGCGGTAGTGGTAGGTTGTATTGGGCGTCAGGTCCTTGACCGTAACGCCGTGTGTGACCACGCCCAGCGAAGAGCCAGTCGACGGATCGTCGCTGACATCGGTATTCAATCCGTAGCTGGCGGAGGCCCCGTATTCCACCTGCGAGCTGGAGGGCTGGTCCGTATTCCAGGTTACGCCCGCCTGCTTGGTGGTTGTTCCTGTGACTTTGACGTTGGAGATGGTGGGTGGTGTTGTATATTTAGCGGTCTGGACCGCCTTGCCGGTCGTGTTATCGCTGCCGAATTTGAACGGCAGGCTTTTCAGGTAGCCCTGGTTGTATGCCCAGTAGCCAAAGCCGCCTAGGCCCGCCAGCAGTATAACCAGCAGGAATACCAGCATGCCTCTTCCGCCCCCGCCCTGGGACGGCCCCGGAGGGTAACCGGGACGTGGTCCATAGCCCGGCGGCGGCGGGGGATATCCAGGTTGAGGCGGCGGGGGATAGCCCGGCTGTGGAGGATACCCGGGTTGCTGTGGCGGATATCCGGGTTGTTGGGGTGGGTAGTAGCCGCCCTGAGGGGGATATCCTGGCTGCTGAGGGGGATAGCCCGGCTGCTGCGGAGGATATCCCGGCTGCTGCGGAGGATAGCCAGGCTGCTGGGGTGGATATCCCGGCTGCTGGTAATATCCGCCCGGCTGCTGCGGATATGCCGGCTGCTGATAATATCCTCCCTGTTGACCGCCGAACTGCATGCCGCACCTGGGGCAGAACGTGCTGCCCGGCGCCACGGGCGTGGCGCAGTTGGGGCAGGCAGCGGCCAGCGGCGTTCCGCAGGCATTGCAAAACCTCTGTCCGGGTGTATTATTTGCACCGCATCTGGGGCATCTTATCCATTGTTGCATATCGTCTCCATTACATCACGGTACTGTCAAAGCATATAACGAGTTCCGGGGAGGCAGGTTTATTCAAAGCGTTTTCTTGATTATATACAGCGGTATTAAAATAATCAATATATTTGAATATCCGGTTTTCAGCCGGTCATCTGGGAAGTAAGTAGCTGCGGCGCGAGACTTCCTCTCCACTGGCGTTATAAAGCACCGCCGTCTCGGGCTGTTGGTTGCTCCAGACGTTGCCCTGGCCGCTGTTAAAGGAGAAGCCGCCGTACTTGCAGTGGACTTCGTCTGTAAAGACCAGCACCGTCTGGCCGGGATAGAGAATGCAAAGAGCGGGGAGCCCCTGCTGTCCTTCCATCGGTTTCATTGGAGCAGGATCCAGCGGCGTAAGCTGGGAGCAGGCCGCCCAATCGATCACGCCTGTCTGTGCGACGGTGGCTTTGGGCACGGGTGAAAACCTGCTCAGCAGGGTAGACGGCGTATTTTCTTTGTAGCTGTAGTATCCACCTGCCAGGGACTGTTCCTTACCAAACTCGGGATCTATGGCGTAGGGCAGGCAGGGAAAGTACTCGGGGAAAGTGAAGACGGGATAGCCCCTGCTCTCGTTCTTAAGCGTCCAGCCCCTGATGTCCTGAGGTTGATGGCTCACGTTGCGTATGGCAACAAACTCATCCCTCTCATAGAGGTCCGGGTTACAGCATCCCAGGACCTGGAGCGACCCCTTGTAGTGCACCAATATGATCTGCACCGGTGGGCCGGCCTCGGGCTGGAGGCCATAGTCGGTCACGTTTTCAGACGGGGTTATATTGGCCGAGACGATAGGTGCGGGTTGCGTGGCAGGCTGGGGG
>CAZSED010000001.1:0-163195 GCA_964605885.1 uncultured Dehalococcoidales bacterium | reverse complement strand
ATAGCGCCGCCAAAGCGGGCCAGACAGAGAGTTGAAAATCGGCCATAAATATTGTACTTTAGAACATAATAGGTGTTCAGATAGATATGGCTGTACTGCGATATTTCATCACATCCAAGGCCAAGCGCAGCATCCTCAGGCTTTTCCTGCAGGACGTCGATAAGGCTCATTACACCAGGGAGGCGGCACGCCTCACCGATGAGCCTCTCAACGCGGTGCGCCGCGAGCTGGGCTATCTGGAGAAGGCCGGATTGTTGCGGTCCTACAAGCAGGGCAACCTGAAGTACTTTGAGGTGGTGAAGGAGTTCCCGCTGCTGGCGGAATGGCGCAGGATAATCCTCGAGACGCCCGATATTGCCCCGGCGCCCAAGCCGAGGGCGCCGAAAAAGCCGGCAGTCACCATCCCCACGGCCGAAGCGCCGGCCGCGGCGGAAGCGGAGCAATACCCTGTGCCCGAGCAGCCCATACTCCTTCCCGCCTATCACCCACCCGTCCGCACCGTTTCCGCTATGGCGGAGCTCCTCAGCAACAGGTTCAAGTACGTGAGCTCCGTTACGCTGGCCTTGATCCACGGCGAGGCGGCCACTGCGGAGTCGATACCCACCGACGGCGTCGACCTGCTGGTTATAGGTGACATAAGCAAAGAGTCGCTGATGGAGACCCTGGCACAGATCGAGGACGAGACAGGGGTGCGCATCAACCTGATGCGCATGACGCGCAGCGACTTCGATTACCGCAACGCCCAGGGCGACCCCTTCGTACGCCGGATCTGGAGCGAAAAGAAGCTGGTGGTCAAGGGCCGGCACTGACCGGCTAAACCATCAGGACGGCAAGTGTTGCCCAGGAGGTAGATATGCCCAGGCTTAACGAATTTCCCGCGGTTGTGACAAACGTCAGAAATGCCGTCGATCCGTCCAGGCAGTCCGCAGGCGTGGAAGGCTACATCTTCGACGGCGTGGACGGCAGCCAGGCTGCCTTCTGGACCTGTCTCAAGGACGGGGTCTCTAGGGAGCACGCACATCCCTATGAAGAGTATTTCCTGGTGATACAGGGCAGGTACATGCTGCTCATCGGCGGCAAGCGCGTAACATTGAAAAGAGGAGATGAGTACCTCATACCCGTGAACATGCCGCACGCAGGGGAGTTCAAAGCCGGCACCAGGACGGTACACGTTTTCGGCGGCCGGCGCGCCGAGCGCAAATCCTAGCTGCCGGGAGGCATTTCCTCCTCGCCCTTGTCCCTGCCCAGGAAGGCGTATTCAATCGCCGATATGGCGAAGATGACAAACAGGATAATGGCCAGCATGTCGCCCGGCCTGAACCCGTTGCTTTTCATCCATTCACCCACCGCCGTGGACTCGTACATCCAGCTGGCCAGCATAAAAAAGTTGAAAATGGTCAGATAAAAGGTGATGCGGTTAAAAGTATAGTTAAGTGCGGTGCGCATCACTTTTCTCAGATAATGTATGGTCTCCATTGTTCTCCTTTGTTTAAGTTTATTTTATAGGTAGGATCACCGGCCCCCGGCTTGAGTCATCCCGTATTTATTGAAAAACGCCCAGAAGCCCCCGCAACAGGATAATTGCCGCTTTTTTGTCCAGCGGCTCGTTGTTGTTACCGCACTTGGGCGATTGTATGCAGGCAGGACAGCCCTGCCGGCAGGGGCATTCCTCAACCGCCTTCAGTGTAGCGGCCCAAAGTTCATCAATTATTTGGTATCCCTTCTCGGCTATGCCGATGCCCCCAGGATAGCCGTCATAGATAAATATCTGGGCCCTTCCCGTGTCGGAGTGAAAGGGAGTGGATACGCCGCCGATGTCGTTGCGGTCGCACATGGCGAAAAGCGGCAGTATGGCAATGGCGGCGTGCTCGGCGGCATGCAGCCCGCCATGAAAATCAAGCTTGCCCTGCAGCGTCATGTCCACCGCTTTCTGCGGCAGGTCGAACCACAGGGCCTGGGTTATAAAGCGTATGGGAGGCAGGTCCAGCGCCTCCTCCCCCACCACTTCGTCCGTATAGTGCTTCTTCTTTTTAAAGCCCTCTACCTGGTTGGTAACGTCCACCATGCCCAGGCAGACCCGCACCCCGTTCACTTCCTTCTCCATGGTCTTGTGCAGCACCTTGATATCGGTAAGCTCCATGGTCTGGGTGTAATAGGGCACGGCGGCCGGCTCGACCACCGCTATGTGCTTTTCGATATCCAGCTCCTTAACAAAATATGAGTCACCCTGGTGCAGGTAAATTGCGCCCGGGTGTACCTGCCAGAAGGCATGGTCCTCTTCCACCGTCTCCAGCAGCTCATAGCCCCTGGAAGCATCGAGTATCTGGTAGTTCTGGCTGGAGGCCGACCTGATATTGATCTCCTGCGCCGGGTAGGAGAGCTGCGGAGCCAGGTGCCAGCGGTCGCCCACCCTTCTTAACTTGCCCTCTTCTTCCAGCTCAGCCGCAGCCGGCGTCAGGTCATCGCCGAAATACTCCACGTCCGCGGCATCGAGCTGCTTCTCCCAGGCGGCACTCAGCAGGTGCGGCTTCAATATGTTGCCGTTCTCCCAGTTGATTAATGCATTTTCAAAGGGCTTGCCGAAGAAGAAGTCCGGGTTGTTCATAAAATACTGGTCCAGCGGGTTGTTCTGGGCCACCAGCAGGGTAAGGGATTTCTCGCTGCGGCGGCCGCTGCGGCCGGCCTGCTGCCAGGTGCTGGCAATGCTGCCCGGATAGCCGGTCAGCACGGTGGCATCCAGGTTTCCAATATCTATGCCGAGCTCCAGGGCGTTGGTGGCCACGGCGCCCAGCAGGTCACCGGCGAACAGCTCGTGCTCTATCTGTCGGCGGTCGGACGCCAGGTAACCGGCGCGGTAGGGCTTTATCTTTTCCGCCAGCGGCTGCCCCAGCAAGTCACGGCTGTAAATGTAAATCAGCTCGGTCAGCTTGCGGGTGGCGGCAAAGGTGATGGTGCGCACCTTCTGCCTGATCAGCCCGGTGAAGAGATAGGTGGCCTCGCTGTTGGCGCTGCGCCTGGTGCTGCGCGCCTCATCGATGATGGGCGGGTTCCAGAATGCAAAGGCCTTGCCCCCGTAGGGAGCGCCGTCATTGTCCACAACCTTGAAGGGCAGGCCGGTCAACCTGCCGGCGTGCTCGCCCGGATTGGCTATGGTGGCGGAGCAGAACACAAATTGTGGACGGCTGCCATACAGGGCGCATATGCGCCTGATCCTGCGCAGAATGCAGGCCAGGTGGGAGCCGAACACGCCGCGGTAGACGTGCGCCTCGTCCAGCACCACGTATTTCAGCCGGCGTAAAAATGTATCCCAGTTTCTATGGTTGGGCAATATACTTAAATGCAGCATGTCCGGATTGCTGAGCACAATACGTGTCCGCTTTCTTATTCCTGACCGCTCCTTCGAGGGCGTATCACCGTCGTAGGTGGCGCATTCCCAGGGCAGGCTGATGGTCTTCCCGGCAAGCTCGGTAAGGCTGCGCAGCTGGTCCTGAGCCAGGGCCTTGGTGGGGAAGAGATAAAGCGCCCTGGTATTGGGGTTCTCCAGCACGGCGTCCAGCACCGGGAGGTTGTAGCACAGCGTTTTTCCGCTGGCGCTGGGTGTGGCAACCATCACGTTGTGGCCCTGCCGGACGGCGTTTATGGCGTCCGCCTGGTGGGAGTACAGCGTGCTGAAACCCAGTTTATCCAGCCTCTCCTGCAGCACGGGATGCAGCGGTTTGTCCAGCCAGCCGGGGCGGGCGTCCCGCGGCGGTATATGCTGAACATATACTATCTGGTCTTTGTATTCAGGGTCAGCTCTAAGGTAATTAAGAAAGGCAGCGGTGTCCATGCAGGATAATTATACAACGTGGGAATTCCGCGACTGCCATTGGCAGCAATGGAATCATATCAATAGATTTCTATGTCTTTTTCTACGATCTCTACGGTGGGATATTCCCGGTTGATCATGGCCAGTACGGCATTGAGTATCTCATCAACCCGGTTATTATGATTGCTGACGCAGGCTATACCGATGGTGGCCACCTGCCACAGGTCATGGTCGCCGACTTCAGCAATGGAGATATTGAACTGTTTCTGTAGACGTGAAGTAAGCGATTTCACCAGACTTCGCTTGTCCTTGAGAGACCGGCTCCCAGGGATGTGTATCTTCAGCCTGCAGACACCAACCTTCACGAAAGCTCTATCTGCCGCCCCGGAGCTATCCGCTTGTGAAAAGCCCCGCGGGAGACTGGCGGGGTATTTCGGATATTATTTAATTGGCCGGTTTACTCGATGCGTAACAGCTACTACAATAGACCGGCCGTTCCTGTCTCGGCTCAAAAGGCACTTCACACTCGATTCCGCACCTTGCACAGGTGGCCTTGAACATCTGCCGGGCCTTGCCTCCACCACTTGAGCGTGCCTGTTTCCTGTTTGACCTGCAATCAGTACAGCGCTTTGGTTCGTTCTGGAGTCCTTTGGTCTGGTAGAATTCCTGCTCGCCAATTGTAAAGACGAATGATTTGCCGCACTCGGCACAAATAAGGGTCTTGTCCGCTAGGGCCATTGATGCCTCCTTGTCGATAATAGCTATGCCCCGGTGGTTTTACGGGTCGCAGCCCAAGACCTCTTTGTGCATATGCAGGGAGTCTTAATCCCAGCATGATGGTCTCCCAAACTAAGAGGTTGCCAGCTTAAGACTCACCATAAACCCAGGTTTGCATACGGCGTCTAGTGTAGATTATAATTCCTCCTAAGTCAAGACCCATCGCCTGCTTGAGGACATATTTGTATGCCCTTTTATTATGAATATGAGAGCCAGTCTTGGGCTCGCAGCGCCATCAGTATAGTAGCCTGTATCATCATCGGTGCCATCCTGCTGTTTGCGGGCATCGGCAAGCTGTCCGAGTGGGGCACCATTCCCGGCCAGACCGAGTTCCTGGATAAATTCATTCCTGATTTCATCCTGACGCCGGAGCTGGCACGCTTCATCGGCACCATCTTTATACCGTGGATCCTGCCCATCACAGAAATTATTATAGGTGCAGCCCTGATCTTAGGCATTTGGCCGCGCATATTCGCCATTTTATGCATCCCGCTCTTCCTCGGTTTTATGGCCAACAACGCTTACGCCATATCCGGCGGCCTGGACAAATTCCCCGAGTGCGAGTGCTTCGGAATCTTCGGCGCCCTGACCCCCATGCAGTCAATGTATATTGACATCGGCATGTTCATACTGGCCGTGCTGATCATAGTCATACACCCCGGCCCCTTCTTTTCGCATCAGTTCTGGTTCGAAAGACTGTTCAACCGCCACAAAATCTAGCCTGCCTATTTGCAATAACCTGAGCGTTATATCACAATGATTTTGCAAAGCATGGTAAAAGTATCATTCCTGTTCCTAATTGCCACCTCTTTACTGCTGGCCGCCTGCCAGGCCGGGTCATCGCAGAATCAGGCCGCGCCTGCAGCGCCGCCTGCACCCGCCAACGCCTCGCCTGTCATCACCGAACTGGCTGCTGCAATACATGTCCAGCCGCTCTCCGTAAACGTTATCTCCTGCACTGCCAGCGACGCCGAAGGAGACAACCTCACCTATAAATGGACTGCCAGCGGCGGCAGTATAGACGGCAACGGTGCAACGGTAAACTGGACGGCCCCAGAAAAGGGCGGCGACTTCAATATACAGGTGACGGTCACTGACAGCCACGGCAACAGCGCCGTCAGGGACGTCATCATCAACGTGCCGGAGAAGCCCAATAACCCGCCGGTGATCACTTCAGTCAAGTTCACGCGCCAGGGCCGCATGCCCATTGTTCTCAAGCACAGCATGACGGATGACGAGAAGACTAAGGCGCAGGACTTGATAATCCGTGTCTACGATACGGCCGAGGTCTCAGTGCAGGCTTCCGACCCCGACGACGACAGGCTTGACTGCACCTGGACTACGAGCGGCGGCTCGATCAAAGGCACAGGCCCGCTGGTGAAATGGATAGCGCCCGGCGCAGGCGGCACATATACCATCACCTGTGAGGTAACAGACAACAAAGGCGGCGCGGATTCCCTGACTTTCACGGTCACCGTCAAGTGCTGCGGTGTCTGAGTCAAAAAATCACGATAGATCGACCAGCTTTATATCTCCCCAGGCCCCCATCGACTCCCCCGCTATGATCAGTATGCCGGTCACGCCTGCTATCTCCTGGCCGCGCTGCAGAGCCAATTTTATATCCTGGGGTGATTTAACCAGGTTGCCGACAGCCGTAGCGGCCGCATCGGCCAGCGCCGCCGACTTTGATAGCACGACTGCGGCATCGGCCATGCCAAGGCTCAGCGAAGGTCCCACCGTTCCAGAGGATGTGCACACGCCCAGAGGGGTCCTCTCCGGCTCGATTTCCAGCGCCAGCCTGCCGGTAAAGGGCGACGCACCGGCAAATATGCTGATGCGCCGCCCCTTATTTGTCTTGATGAAGATATCGCCGCCGTTTTCCACGATGACCTCGCCGGAATATTCGAGCAGCCTGGTGCCCACCATCTCGGCCATGGCGCCTGCTACGGCCGCCATGGGTCCGACGCCTGCAGCCTTTGCCGCCTCCGCCATCAGCCTGACAATCTCAGGAGCGTTGCTCCCCACTTCAAGCGGCTCCAGGCTGTGTAGAAACAGCGGGTGCGCGCGAATATATCCTTCCAGCGGCCGGCGGCACTCCTCGATTATGCGCAGCGTCTCGCTGTGCAGATTTCTTTGGGCACGCACGAACAGGTCGGTCTCTTTGACAGCCGCTTGGAACGAGACCAGGTCTGTATCTTTTATGTCGTGCCGATAGGTACGTGACTCGTACATCCTCACCAGCCCGGTTGTGCCTGTTCTGATTTCAGCGCAAGCTTAAAAATGCAGTTCCATAGCGCGCGGAGGGCAAGCCCTCACGCAAAGCTCACAGACTATGCATTTTGAGTTATCGAAGAGCACCTTCCTGGTCCTGGCCTCCAGGGTGAAGGCCTGGGTGGGACACATCGTTATGCAGGCGCCGCAGTGCGTGCAGCGCTGCTCGTTGCGCAGCACGTCCTGGCTGAGCGACTGTATCTCAACGCCCGCAGACTGCAGGTACTTGATGCCGCGGTCGTAGTCCTTCTGATCGCCGCTGACCTCCAGCACCATCAGCCCCTCTTCGCCGGGAGAAATGGAGGCTTTGAGTATGTTCAGATCCAGGCCGTAATCCCTTATGAGCCCGCTGACAATGGGCTTATCAACCGTCTTTTGCGGGAAGTGCAGCACTATCTTTTTAGCTACTTTCATCTCACTTCACTCCTGTGCCGTCAGCGCTCTTCCAGCGTCTTGATCTTAATGCCCGATTCTACACCGGGTAATGGCGCCACCGGCTCGGTCAGCAGGAAATCGCCTTTCTGGATCCACTGCTTGAGCTTTACGGCGATCTCCACCGCTCGCGGATAGCTGGACAGAGAGGCTGTTGGTATGTCCCTGCCTTCTATCTTGATGCTACCGGATTTAAGCTCGGCATAGCTTACCTCCGCAATGATGTCCGGCTTGCGGTTGGGATAGGCGTCCGAATAATCGATCACGGGCGCCAGTATATCCGCATCGGTTACCAGGGTGTACTTGAGTATCTCCTCGCTCAGTATGGGTATCGGCACGCCCACGCCTACGGTCAGCGTGGCGCCGTAACCTACAAAGCTGGTGCCTACCAGCCACTCAGGTTTCATCTGCTTGAGGTCGCCTATAACAGCTAGAGTGCCGGCACCGCGTGTTGGTACACCTTTCTCGTTGCGGGGCGCCGAGGGATTGTGCTGTGTGCCCTGCCAGGCCACGTACCCGACGCCGCCGCCCAGGAAGATCCTGGTGCCGATGCCGATGGTTTTGTACAGCGGGTCGTTCAGCAGCGGCGCCAACTGTCCGGCTGAGCAGAAGTTGGCATTGCCCATCCTTGGTTTGAGCACGCCCATGTAGGTATAGATCATGCGGTTGCCCACGTTCACGGCTACGTTATAGTTCTGATAGGCGTTGCGCAGGTCGAACAGGACAGCCTCGTTGACGGAGCTGATGTTTATCCAGGTTTCGATCCTCTTGCGTGGATAGCAGTCCGTGCCATAGGCCGTAGCCACCAGCCTGATGTCCTTGCCGGCCACCAGCTCCTCGATCACGTGCCCTCCGCCGTATTTAAACTCGCCCGGATATATCCGGTTCTTGGGGTCATCGTCCGGCATGGCGGTGGCGCCCAGTATGATGTCCACTGCGGCCACACCGGTATAGGCGGGAACATCGTTCAGGTAGACCCTGCCGCCACCCACCTTTATCCTGGGGCTGCTATGGCCAAGATTCATATACATGCTGCTCGAGCACATCGGCCCGAAGGTACCTGTGGTCACCACATCTATTTCTTTTGCCGCGGCGGCCACGCCCTTCTTCCTGGCGATCTCGATCACCTCTTCAGCGGTGACCACGATCGCCTGGCCTTTCTGGATTTTCTCGTTGATCTCTGCGATCGTCTTGGCCATTTTTCCCTCCTTTATAAAATTTTCAGCCCGCGCGGTATAGCTTTTGAAGCTATATCAGCCGCAGCGGGCGGAGAAGTCTTGTAGCTGGTGCCCTAAATTTTAACTCTTGCCGAACTTTTCGTAAAATACGATCTCGGAAAGCTCCTTGCGCGGGGGTGCCTTGGCCTCAATAGCCGGGTATCCCAGCGGCGTCATCTCCACAGCAGTGTAGCCTTCGGGGACCGCAAGCAGCTCGTCCACCTTCTTCGAATCCAGTATGAAGCCAACATGCACCGTGCCAAGGCCGAGCGCATGGGCCGCCAGGCACAGGTTCTCCATGGCTATGCCTACGTCGAACATGAACCAGTCACCCCGGTCCGTGGAAGCTGTGCCCTTATAATAGCCCGACTTTTTCAGCTCGGCGCAGGCCACGATAACGATGGGGGCGTTGATAATAGCATCTGTGGACGGGTTGCCTGTATTCAACATTTGCGCCAGCCTTGCTTTGGTATCAGGGTCTTTTACGATTACATAGCACGTGCACTGTGTATTGGCCCAGGACGGCGCCCAGCGGGCGGCCTCCAGGATTTTATTCAGTACGTCATCCGGCACAGGCTTATCCTGGTAGCGGCGTACGCTCCGTCTGTTCCGGATGGCCTCCAGAGTATCCATAAAAATTCCTCCTTGTCAGTCCTGTTTACCGATGAAATTTACCAGGTCTTGCCGCTGAACTTCCTGCTGCTCGCTGGTCTGCATATTGCGCAGCATGGCCGTCCCGGCCTTCACCTCGTCATCACCGATGATGACTGCATAGGCCGAGCCCAGCGCATTGGCGTGCCTCAGCTGCGCTTTCAGGCTGCGGTCGCCGGGTAGTATGGCAACGGCAATCCCGGCCTCCCGCAAATCTGCGCCAGCTTTGAGCGCCTCGGTCCTGGCCGCCTCGCCGATATAGGCGATGGACACCAGCGGCCCGGCTGAAGGAGGCACCTCTATATTCTGGCTCTTCAAATTGAGCACTATGCGCTCAACGCCTGTGGCAAAGCCTATGGCCGGAGTGGGCTTTCCGCCCAGCTCCTGCACCAGGTCGTCATAGCGGCCGCCGCCGCCCAGCGCGCTCTGAGAACCGCCCTCTTCGGGCTGGATTTCAAAGACGGTCTTTGTGTAGTAGTCCAGCCCCCTGACCAGCCTGTGATTAATTACAAATCCAACGCCCAGCGCCGCCAGATAACCTTTCAGGGCTTCAAAGTGCTGGCTGCATTCCTGGCACAGGTATTCCGTGCTCTTGGGGGCCTCGTCGGCTGCTACCTGGCAGGTGGATTTTTTACAATCCAGCAGGCGCAGGGGATTATGGTCGATCCTCTTGCGGCAGTCATCGCACAGCTCGCCGGAGAGAGAAGAATAATATTCCTTAAGTTCCTTCAGGTAGGCCGGCCTGCACTTTTTACAGCCAATGCTGTTAAGCTGCAGTGAAAAGCCGGTCAGGCCGAGGCCCTGGAACAGGTCGAGAGCCATTTTAATCACTTCTGCGTCCAGGACCGGCGATGCCTCGCCGATGGCCTCGCAGCCGAACTGGTGGTGCTGACGGTAGCGTCCGGCCTGGGGCCTCTCGTAGCGGAAAATATCCGCAAAGTAGTAGAGCTTAACGGGCTGGGGCAGGTTATCCATTCCATGCTCCAGGTAAGCGCGGCAGACCGACGCGGTGCCCTCCGGCCTTAAGGCTAGCTCATTATCGCTCCTGTCGCAGAAGACGTACATCTCTTTGTTCACGATGTCGGTGGCCTCGCCCACGCTGCGCGCGAACAGGCTGGCATCTTCAAACGCCGGAGTATCAATGCGGCTGAAACCATATAGCCGGCAGACGTCTTCGGCCTTGCTCTCGATGTATCGCCAGTAGGCCTGCTCTTCCGGAAGAATATCGCTTGTGCCCCGAGGAGCTTTGAACAATCCGACCCCCTTTAAAGGCTAATTATAATATATGAAAAGCGGCGATTTTCCAAACATAGCCCCAATTTATTCCACTTCCATGTCCATCCAGCGCAGGTAGTCTTCATTGCCGGCTATGATGGGCAGGGCTATTACTTCAGGAACAGTGTAGCTGTGATTGTCCTTGACCAGTTGCACGATATCCTCCACCGCCGAATACCTGGTCTTGACTACTAGCATCGATTCTTCCGCACTATCCAGCTTGCCTTCCCACCAATAGCGGGAGGAGACAGCAGGCACAATGCTGACGCAGGCGGCCTTGCGCTTTTCCAGAATAATCCCGGCTATCATGCGCGCTTCCTCCAGGCTGGAAGTGGTAACAAAAACAACTGCATAGTATGCCGTCTCCATCTTACCTCACCTCTTTTTTTAAGCGTCTACTTGCGGCTCAAAACCTTATATTTGTACATATTAGCGGCAGCCCCAAGCGCAGTCTTCAAGGAGGGATATACGGCAAATCCATCAGCTTCGCACCTCTTCTTGAAATCCAGGTAAACCGCGCGCTCCATGTTGTCGTCTGAAAAGGGATCCATATGAATACTCAGCAGTATGAGCTTGCCCCGTTCATCCCTGGTGTAGCGGCAGCCGTCCAGCACGATCTTGGTGAAAGCATCAAAGTTTTCCTTGAAGTTCTCTCCCCAGACACGGGCCAGGTAGCGAAGGTTATCCATCTGCAGCACAATGCTGTGGATCTGGCTCTCGTCAGCAATGATCTTCACTACCTCGTCCAGTGCGCCCTGGCCCTGTTTGGTACGCTGAAAAACCTGCCAGGCGTCCAACGGATTACCCACCATCGTCCCGGCCGCCGGCACTATTTTGCGCAGCTCTTGCATGGCCCTCTGCGAGAACTGCGGGACCTCCAGTCCGGCCCTGGCACACATATCGCTCTGGACCACGCTGAATCCGCCGGAGTATGTGATTATGGACACGCCTCTGCCGGCCGGAGGCCGGGTTTTGCTGAAGCCCAGCACCGTGTCCAAAAGCGCTTCAAAATCATCAACCAGCAGTACGCCCGCCTGCCTGAACATGGTCTCCCAGACCGTGCCGGCGCCGGCCAGCGCACCGGTATGTGAGTGTGCCACCCTTCCACCCTGCTGTGTTATGCCTCCCTTAAGGGCAATCACCGGCTTTTTAGCAGTCGCCCTTTGCAGCGCCTCGAGCAACGGCCGTCCGTCATTGATCCCTTCCACGTACAGCGCAATGACCGCCGTATCCGGATCGTCGCCAAGATAGTCCAGCAGCTCCGGGGAATCCAGGTCAACAGCGTTGCCGTAGGAGATGAGCTTGCTGATCCTTATGTCGCGCGGTTTTTCCGCCTGGATAAAGAACTGAGCGAAGGTCCCACTCTGTGTGATCACACCCACGTTGCCTTCCCTGTAGGATGCCAGCGGGTTAAAGCACAGGCCGGATTTGGGGCAGTATATACCCATGCAGTTGGGGCCTACCAGCCTTATTTTGCCCTTCGCCAGGGCCGCCAGCTGCTCCTGCAGCTTTATACCCTCTTCCGTTCCCGTTTCGCTGAAACCGGAAGTATACAGGTGAACCGCCTTCAGGCCCTTTTCTATGCAATCCCGTACTGTTGAAAGCACCAGCCGGGAAGGCACCGCTATAACGGCGTAATCCACCGGCCCGGGTATGTCCAGTATGCTGGCATAGCACTTCTGCCCCAGTACCTCGGGGTAGTTGGGGTTAACCAGCTGCACCTGGCCGCGCAGCTTGCCGCCCAGCATGGCCCAGGTAAAGAAGTCATTGTTGGACGACCCTATAACGGCCGCGCTGCGAGGGAAAAAGATTTCATCAAGATTGGTCACAGACAATGTATGGCATACCCCGATATTTTTGTTTGGTGCACAAACTATAATAGGATACTGCGGTAAACGTTTAAACTCAAATTTACAGGTATTCCTTCCATTAAAAGTAAATCCACCGGGTGGGACGGTGGATTTATCTTCTTAAACAGTTTGCCTTGACTTTAGATTTCTTTGGCCAGGATTTTCTCTTTCAGGATCTCAAACTGCTCTGCACTCAGCACGCAGGTATTATCATCTTCACCGATCTCAACCCTGTTCTCGTACACCTTGACTGCCGGGCAGCAGGAGCCTTCACGGCAAAGCTTAACAATCTTCATGAAGCACCTCCAAGTTATTTGCTTGTCAGCTAACGGTTACCCACCAGCATAAGCACTCGAACCGTCAACGAGAAATATCTTAATACCTGTTGCACCTGTGTGCAAATGACTGAAATCACATTCCATTACATTTGCCAGTGATAGCTGTGATGCCTTATTATACAGTTGAACCGGTGAACGTATGGATTCCGCCCCACTTTTTTCAAAGGCCAAGGAGTATCTGCCTCCGGAAAAGCTGGCAATCGTGGAGGCAGCTTACAAGTATGCTTTCAACGCCCACAACGGGCAAAAGCGTAAATCCGGTTCACCCTACCTGGAGCACCCTTTAGAAACAGCCATAACGCTGGCCAATCTCCAGCTTGACGCCTCCACCCTGGCTGCCGCCCTTTTGCACGATGTTCCCGAGGACTGCAACGTCTCGCTGTCCGAGCTGGAAAAGAAATTCGGCCCGGAGATTAGCAAGCTGGTCGACGGCGTGACCAAGCTGAGCAAGGTGTCCTGGCGCAGAGGGGTATCAACCAGCAGCCAGGAATCCCAGGCCGAAAACCTGCGCAAAATGCTCATGGCCATGGCCGAGGATATGCGCGTGGTCTTCATCAAGCTTGCCGACCGGCTGCACAACATGGATACGCTGGATGCCCTGCCCGCAGAAAGGCGCCAGGCCATAGCGCAGGAGACGCTCGAGATCTATGCACCGCTGGCCCACCGGCTGGGAATGTGGCAAATAAAATGGCAGTTGGAGGACCTGGCTTTCCGCTACATCGAACCCGAAAGATATTATGAGGTAGCCCGCATGGTGGCCTCCCGCAGGGCCGAGCGCGAGGGCTTCATCGAAGAGACCGCAGCCATTTTACGCAATGAGATGTCCAAGGCCGGCATTGAGGGAGAGGTCACTGGCAGGCCCAAGCACATCTTCAGCATCTACAACAAGATCCATAAGTACGCAACGGTCGGCAGAAGCTTCGGAGATATACACGACTTGTTCGCACTGCGCGTGCTGGTGAACACGGTCCCCGACTGCTACAAGGTACTGGGCATAATCCACAACCTGTGGCATCCCATAACGGAGGAATTCAACGATTACATTGCCAATCCCAAGGAAAACGGCTACCAGTCCCTGCACACCACCGTGCTCACCCAGGGCACTACCCCGCTGGAAATACAGATACGCACCTATGAAATGCACCGCATGTCGGAGTACGGCGTGGCCGCGCACTGGAGATATAAGGAAGGGGCCAAGCCTGACCTTCACTTCGAGGAGAAGATATCGTGGCTGCGCCAGCTGATCGACTGGCAGAGCTCCCTGGACAGCGAGGAGTTCCTGAAATCGGTTAAAGAAGATTTCTTCACCGACCAGGTTTTTGTCTATACGCCCAAGGGCGAGATTCGCGCCTTCCCCAAAGGGGCCACTCCGCTTGATTTTGCCTACCGCATCCACACGGACCTTGGCCACCGCTGCATAGGCGCAAAGATTAACGGCAGGTTGGTCCCTCTCAACTACGAGCTGAAGAATAGCGATATAGTGGAAATTATGGTCAGCAAGGCCGAAAAGGCGCCGAGCCTGGACTGGATTAACCCGGACCTCGGCTTTGTCAAAACCGCACATGCCAAGGAGAAGATCCGGGCCTGGTACAAGAAGCAGGAACGCACTCAGAACATCGACCGCGGCAGGATGATACTGGAAAAAGAGCTCAAGCGCCTGGGTATAGATGTCACCAACTACGAAGAGCTGGCCGATGAGATGGGCTTTGACACTGCGGATGATTTCCTGGCTGCGGTCGGCTATGGCGGTATTACCCCGCACCAGATAGCACAAAAGCTTAGCGGAGAGCCGGAAGAATTGCCGCCTGCCCCCCTGAAAGCTGCTGCTGCCCCCACAAAACAGAAAGGGTCCCTGATCCAGGTCCTGGGCGTCGGCGACCTTCTCACGCACCTGGCCCAATGTTGCCATCCAGTGCCCGGTGATGATATTATCGGGTACATTACGCGGACCCACGGCATAACCGTCCACCGTAAAAACTGCATCAACATAGTTAACGAGGAGGAGAAGGAGCGCTTAATTGAGGTAAGCTGGGGCGTGGTGGAGGATGTATACCCCGTTAACATCCAGGTCGAAGCCTGGGACAGGGTGGGCTTATTGCGGGACATTACAACAGTCGTGGCCGAAGCAAAAATAAATATAACGAGTGTGAACACTCAATATAATAACGACATATTTACTATGTTCGCCACCATAGAGATAAAAAACATGGGCCAACTGAATCATGTGCTAAACAAGATTATGAACCTGCGCGGCGTGATCAACGCCTTCAAAGTCCAGCAGGACAGGCTCAATATCAGTTCGTGATATCAAAGGAGGTAGGCACAATTGCCCAAGACTAAAACAGCGGAAAAATCAGCCAGATCAGCCACCCGCAAGGCTGAACGAAATAAGGCCATCAGGAGCGCCACCAAGTCATCAGTTGCCAGGGCTGAGAAACTGATTGGCGGCAGCAAAAAGGGCGAGGCTAAAACAGCTGTTGTTGAGGCCATCAGCTCATTGGACAGGGCCGCCAAGAAAAAGGTCATCCATCCCAACACGGCCGCCAGGAAAAAGTCGCGGCTGATGAAGAAGCTTAACGCAGCCGGAAAGAAATCCAAGTAGCAGCTGCCGCGCCGCCGCAGAATCCAGTAAACTTAGATTGAGGCCCATTCACGGCCGGAGGTGAGAGCACAGATGAGCGACCAAAAGGATTTATTGGTCCATTTCCAGACGGTGGGCGGTGATATTTACAATCACGGCATGGTCTCCATGCACGGCGGCAATCTCAGTTTAAAATCCGGCTCCAATCTATACATCACACGCAGCGGCAGCAGGCTGGGCTTTTTTAGCGAAAACGACCTCATCGTCACCGGCATTGATAAGGACGATGAGAATACTTCAAAGGCCTCTTCCGAGCTGGTGGTCCATCGTGCCATCTATAGCAAAACCCCTTTCGCTGCCATAGTCCATTGCCACCCAATTTACGCCGTGGCGCAGTCATTTCTGGGCGAGAAGATCACGCCGCAGGATGAAGCGGGCAAGATTTTTATCCCTGAGGTCCCGGTGGTGGGGTTCGGTAAGGAGCCGGTGCCCGGCGGATTCGCCGATGAAGTGGCTGAGGCCCTTGCTACGCATGCGGTAGTGCTGGTTCATCGTCATGGCTGCTTCGCCAGGGGCATGACTCTGGAAGAAGCCTATGTTTATACAGAGTTGCTGGAGATAAGCTGCCTCACCCTCTATATTGTTAAAAACCTGAAGAGCTGATAAACGAAATCAGCGCTTATAGCACATCATTCGTATCTGAGTGATTCCACGGGATCCAACCTCGCAGCCCTGAAAGCCGGATACAGGCCGGAAAATATCCCTATCACAGCCGCCACTGTCACAGCCAGAACAACCACATCGGCAGAAAAAGGAGCTTGCACGGTGTAGCCACCGACGGACACGCCGGTGATAAGCTTTATACACAGGAATGAAAAAATCATGCCGATCAGGCCGCCGGAAACGCTCAACAGAGTCGATTCCACCAGGAACTGCTTGATGATATCGCTCCGCTTGGCCCCAAGCGCCTTCCTGATGCCTATTTCACGCGTCCTTTCCGAGACCGATACCAGCATGATATTCATAATGCCGATGCCGCCAACGACCAATGATATCGCACCCACGCTGGCCAGGAACACCTGGAATGTTTGAAGCGCCTTTCGCATATTGTCGATAATTTCACGCATATCCACTACGGTGAAATCGTCCTGCTCGCCTTCGCGGATATGATGGCGCTGGCGCAGTATTGAAATCACTTCTTCTTTGGCGCTGGTGACCAGCTCCGGAGACACGGCCGCAATGGCTATTGTCTGGATGGGACGACCCACGATGCCCGTGCCGGCCTGCAGCTTGGACTGCATGGTCGTCAAAGGTATGGTGATGAAATCATCGGCCCCGGCCATGAAGCCTCCCTTGGCATCGAGCACGCCTATGACTTCAAAGTTCTTGCCCTCTATCCTTATGGTCTTGCCGATTGGGTCTTCAGTCTTAAACAGATTTGTGGCCGCGGTTGCTCCCAGGACAGCCACCTGGGCGGCGGCGCTGGCGTCCGCGTCCTGAATGTAAATCCCCTCGGCCATGTTATAGTCTGTGACAAAGCGTATGTTCGGCATGCAGGCGGAAATCCTGGTGTTGACCTTCTGGTTTCCGTAAACTACAACGGACATTTTCTCAGACAGAGGTGAGACAACAGCTACCGAGGGCGCCCGGGTATAATTCTCCAGCGCTTCGGCATCCTCCATCGTCAGGCTGCGTGATGCTCCGGTCAGGCGGGCCAAGCCAGAGGTGGAGGTTATATAAATTGAGTTGGTGCCGAACCTCTGGAAGATTGACATGAGATTGGCCTCGTGTCCACGGCCGAAGCAGATGAGGAACACCACCGAGCTAACGCCGATGACGATGCCCAGCATGGTAAGAGCGGAGCGCATTTTACTGGTCCGCAGCACTTGCATGGCTGTGGCAAAACTATCTCTGAAACTCATAGATTAAAGGCCGATGTTTATCAACTATAGGACATAACTTCAGACTTAGTCAATTTCCACGCTAGTCCTAGCCGCATTCGTTCGGGCATAACAATACATAAGGTTCAACCCTACCTTCTCTTACAAACAGTGGGAGAGTTCCAGTCCTCGGCTTTCCGCTGAATATTGACATGACAACGGCAAATAAATATCATTTCCTGCATCCCATTGTTGGCTGGAGGTGGACAAGATGGCGAACTCAGGGATCTCTGTCAGCGCCATAGCAATTGGCGCAATTGCGGTTATAGCGGGAATTCTGGTCATTCTGTGGGGAGACTTCGCACGTTACATCATAGGCGCTTTCTTCATTATCTGGGGCATAATGACCATGATCAGGAGCAGAAACAAGTAAGCCCAACCCTATTGCAAACGGCCCTCCAACATTAAATTCCAAGGAGCGTGAGATGAGATTCAGTTTAAACGAGCAGGAATTGATGGTGCAAAAGCTGGCCCGTGACTTTACCACGCGTGAAGTCGAACCCGTAGTTGAGCAGGTGGAACAGACCAACAAGACTCCCCGGGAGCTGCTAAAAAAGTTCGCCGAAGTAGGGCTGCTGGGGATAACCCTGCCGCGTGAATATGGAGGAGCAGGGTCCAGCGTGCTCAGCGATACACTGGTAGTCGAGGAGGTGGCCAAGGCCGGTATAGGCATGGAGTGGCTGGTGTCCATGAATAACAGCATCGGCGATACCATCAACCATTTCGCTTCCGAGCAAATCAAAAAGAAGTACCTCCCGCCGGTCTGCCGGGGAGAGCAATGCCTGTCCATATTATTTACGGAGCCTGCCACAGGCTCGGATCCCAGGATGATAACCACCACCGCCAGCCATCAGGGAGACCATTATCTGATCAACGGTGAAAAGAGGTTCATCAGCTGGGCCAACTGGCCGGGTTATGGAACCCTGTATGCCAGGGACGAAGACGGCAAGATAAGCTGTTTCCTGCTGGAAAAAGGCGGCAAGGGATATAAGACCGACCCGCCGTACAAAAAAATCGGCGGACACGCCCAGGAGTCGGTGGACGTATATTTCGATAACGTGAAGGTCCCCGCAGAAAACCTGATAGGTGAAAAAGGGAAAGGCTTCGAAATCCTGCTATGGTGGATCGCGGCCGAGAAAATCCAGCAGTCGGCAGCATCGCTGGGCATAGCAGAGGCGGCGTTGGAGGAAGCAGTCAAATACGCCAAGGAACGCAATTTGCGGGCCGGGCCTATGAGCCACCTTCAGGGCATCCAGTGGACCTTGGCGGAGATGAAGACCAGGATTGAAGCCATCCGCTGGCTGACATATAAGTGCGCCTGCCTGCGAGACGAGCAGACCCCGGACTGGATAACCATGGCAGCGCTGTGTAAAACCTTTGCCGTCCCCGCTGCCGAGGAAGTGACGCTGATGGGGCTCCGGCTTCACTCCGGCTATGGCTACACCACGGATTTCAAAATCGGCAGGTTGCACAAAGCGGTGCTGGGTGGCTTCGGCATTGCCACCAGCATCGAAGTGAATATGTCGATCGTAGGGGCTTCCCTGATACGCTAACCAGACTTAAACCGCCGTGCGCTGCGGCACATGAATATTAAGAAAAGCCTGCACGACCAGGGGATCAAACTGGGTGCCCGAGCATCTCTTGATTTCCCGCACCCCTTCCTCGGCCGATAGGGCCGCTCGGTAAGGACGGTCTGACGTCATGGCATCGTAGCTGTCAGCCACGCCCACGATCCTTGCCCCCAGTGGTATTGCCAGGCCTTTCATCGTCTGCTCAAAGCCCCGGCCATCGTAAAAGTCATGATGATGCAAGATGATATCAAGTATCTGCTGGTTTACCATGGGTTTGACTATTTGCGCCCCAACGGCCATATGGGCCATCACATGTTTATACTCTTCCGACGTCAGAAGACCGGGCTTATTTATGATTGACCGGTCAACATAAATTTTGCCGGTATCATGCAGCAGCGCCGCCCACTGAAGATTGTCCATATCCTCGCCGGGCAACTTCATTTCAGCACCAATGGCAACCGATATTGCGGCAACCCTGCGCGAGTGGCCGGCGGTATACTGATCCTTGGCCTCCAGCGCATAGACCATTGATTCAATTGAGTTGAGAAAGACCTTCCTGGTCTCCCCTCGGCTTTCTGCTACCTGGTTCTTCAACTGGTCATGGTATTGCCTGATGTTGATCTCCAGCTTCTTCTTATCCACCACCCTTTCCACCGTGCTGACGACCTGCTCCAGGTCAAAAGGCTTGGTTATATAGTCGAGCGCCCCATTCCTCATGCAGCTGATGACGGTATTAATATCCACTACGGCGGTAGCCATTATGACCCCGATCTCCGGATAAGAAAGGCTAAGCTCATTAAGCAGGCTATCTCCCGATCGACCGGGCATCATAATATCCAGAATCACCAGTACGGGCCTGTCTTTATGTATCTGTTCCATTGCTTCCTCAGCGCCTGAAGCCTCTCTGCACTCATAACCTGCCCTGAAAAGCCTCTTGGTGAGTGCCCTTCTGATGGCGGGCTCATCATCGACGACCAGTAGTTTGCTGAATCCATTGTTATTACTCATAATTCTCTCCAGTCAGTTTGCAGCTACACTGCCCGCTTCACAGCGTCTCATGATTTGCCCGATCTTCTCCTTCAGATCGGCGGGTGTAAATGGTTTCAAGATAAAGGTCTTGTCGCCGGCGTTTAAGAAATCCTTAACCACCGGGCTTAACAGGTCGCCGGTGGTGAAAATTATACGTTCCGTCATGGCCGGATATTCCTGCTCAAGATAGCCATACAGTTCCATCCCGTTCATGCCGGGAGTCAATATGTCCGACAGGCAGATCTCGTAGCGGCCTTCCCGTATGACCTCTTTGGCCGCCAGCCCGTCTACTGCACAGTCAACGTCAAATCCCTCTGCCACCAGCACGCGTGAACAAATTCGTCTGATCATCGGCTCGTCCTCAATAATCAGCGCTTTTCTCCGCTTGATCATTTGCCTAAGAATCGCCTCCCGCATTTACAGGTAGTTCAACAAACAGTTCCGTATATCTGCCCGGCTCACTTTCAGCATAAATTTTCCCACCATGATTGGTAACAATTCCATAACAAATACTTAAGCCGAGCCCCGTGCCTTTGCCCACCTCCTTGGTTGTATAGAAGGGGTCAAATATGCGTTTCAGGTTCTCTTTGGCAACGCCGGGGCCGTCGTCTTTGAATGAGACTACAACGTGGCCATTGACCCTTTCGGTTGAGATAGTAAGCTGCCCTTTGCCATGGGCTTCCGACATGGCAGCCTCAGCGTTGAGAATAATGTTTAGAAATACCTGCTGCATCTGGAAATAGTCGATAGTGACATCCGGCACCTGTTCGTCGTACCTTTTGTCCACCTGAATATTGGTGATTCTGTGCTCATATGAACGCAGCTTTAAAACGTCGTCCACAACATTGCTGATTTTAGCTGCCTGCCGCACCGGCTGGTGCCGCCTGGCAAAGGTCAGCAGATTTTTTATCACGTTAGAGGCACGCACCGCCTCATTGTAAATGGCCTTCAGGTCTTCCCTGTATTGTGAACCAATTTTTTCTCCCAGCAGCAGCTGGGTAAGCCCGATAACGCTGGTGAGAGGATTGTTGACCTCGTGGGCAATGCCGGAAGCCATCTTACCCACAGATACCATCCTGTCTGTGAGAGACAACCTCTCTTGCCGCTCGCGCTCGTCCGTAACGTCGTTCAGCACCAGAAGCAGTTCCTGCTGCATGGGAAGTATGCTGGCGACATATATCCTGTTACGACCATTGGCATCGGATAAAAACTCCAGCTGTTCGCCGGAAGCAGAACCCGCCAGGGCAGCTGATACGCACTCTCTAAGTTCTTTCACGGGGATGACACTAAAAAGAGGTTTTCCCTCCGCCTGCGCAGGCGTTTTCCCAAAGCTTGCGTAGAAGGTCTTGTTAGCCAGAATAACCTTTGCATCCCTCCCCAGCACGAGCACGGCTGAGGGTATGCATTCCAGTATTCGGTCGATCAGCTCCCTCTGGGCACTAATCTCAGCCTCTACGCGTTTATGCTCTGTAATGTCCATAGCAGAGACGACAAATCCAGCCACTTCTTGGTCAGATGTATCTTTAACCACGGCGGTAGAGGCTAATACAGGCGTAGCAGTGCCGGTTAAAGATTGATACAGCAACTCGCGGTTTATTGCACGGCCGGCAACCCTGGTCTCCTCCAGAAGTTCATCGGCCGCCCTGCTATCGCCGATAATAGAGCCCAAGCTGGCGTTCTGCAATTCTTTTAATCCGGCATTCAGCAAGGTCAGCGTTGATTTGTTGGCAAAAACCACCTTTCCCCTGGCGTCCAGCAGCAGCAGGGACTCATTCATTGTGCTCAGTATCTCGTCAGAAGCTGCAACAGGGGTGATACTCATCAGGCCATACTTGGAAATAGCATAAACAAGGCCTATGCCCATGATCATGAACAATATATCTGCAACCTGTGGAACTGCCCTGAAGTCCATTACACCGAACAATATGTCTGTTATCACTCCCATTGCCAGAGCAGATAACCCCGTTGAAATCAACAGCGTCACCTGTTTTTTCCGACTCACCCTGGTAGCTTTTTGCCTGAACTCTATTAACAGATACAGGCTAATGAGAGCTGCGATCGTGAAGTACCCATAATAGATATACGAATAAATTGACTCTGACCATACGGACGCCCAGCCCCAGTCTGTACTGACATAATCAGATACGAGATTGCCGTTCCACTGTTCATATACAAGAAAGGCCGAAAGCAGCGCAGGAAGTATGATAACTGCCTTGTTTTTTAGCAGGCTATTTTTCTCAACCAGTGCCAGGAAAAACCACAGGCCGGCACAGGGTGCAAAACACCAGCCGATGGAACTGACATTATCCCATAGCCTGGCTAAGGCTTCGCTATCTGAAAGGCTAGTAAATCCGGTAAACAGGCTCCAGACAGCAAAGGTGGCTATGAAGACGGCGCAGAGCCTGTTCAGTGCTGCATTCCGCTATTTACTCAATACCAGAATAACCAGCAGGATGTATGCTAAAAAACTGGTGAAATGTAATAGAGCAATTACGTGCATAAATCACCTTATAAATTAACCCTTAGGTGCACTGCCCGATCGCCGTTTACGAATATAAAAAATATCCGGAGGCTATTCGTTATATTAAATCGGGCCATTATGTAAATCCTCTGCGTGTCGCCTCCGGATAGTTATGACTATACGGTCAGGAGACTAATAAAACAATGGTCTGATGGTCTAATCACGTGACCCAAGAGGATAATTAAGGTCATGCATGACCCGGACTTTAGTACTAACGCTGAGGGGTGGGCTTTTTTATTATTTATCGCTGGTCTTGCCGCTATATTTCTGCTTTAGTTCAAGCGTGTAGCCGGTCTGGATGGCGTCAAAGCCGTATTTGTCACGTATGCCATCAATGGCCCTGTCAACTTGCTCCAGCTTTTTAGACTCTGCCTGAAAGAGGCTCAATTGGGTTTCCGAGCCAGCCAGGTTGGATACCTCAAGGCCGATCAGCCGGACCGGCATATGTCTTTTGCCCAGCGCAGAATTCAGCAGCCGCACACCTGACTGGAAAATCTTGTCGTCCAGGTCGGTGGCTTCGCGCGAGGTCGAACTGCGGTTGATGGTCTCGAAGCTGGCATACCTGAGCTTCAGAGTCACGGTGCGGGCTTTTTTATCGATCTCCCTCAGTTCCGCCCCTAACTTCTCCGCAAATCGCCTGAGGATGGCACGCATATAGTCAGCGTCAGTAGTGTCCTTGCCAAACGTTGTCTCACGGCTGATCGACTTGGCTTCGCCCCTTGCCTCAACCGGACTGTTGTCTATGCCACTGGCGTAATCCTTCAGCCATAACAGGCCTTCGCCCAGCCGCCTGCGAAACGCAGCCTCAGACATATCGGCCAGTTGCCCCAGTATGTTAATCCCTTTGTCATGCAGCACAGCAGCAGTTTTTTCACCTATGCCCGGCAGCTTCTGTATGGGCAGCGGCGCCAGAAACGCCTTCTCCTGGCCGGGCAGTACTTCTATCAGGCCGTCAGGTTTGCTCAGGTCCGAAGCCACCTTGGCTACCACCTTGCAGGGAGCTATCCCGATCGAAGCTATCAGGCCGGTCTCCTTTAATATGCGCTGCTTTATCTTTCGGGCAAGGTTTTGCCAGGAACCGAAATTCTCGCACCCCGTCACATCCAAATAGGCTTCGTCCAGGCCGCCCGGCTCCAGGCAGGGCGAATAGTTAGCCAGTATTGCCATGAATTTGTGCGAGAACTCTGCATATTTGCTGTAATGTCCGGTCAGGAAAACGGCCTGCGGACAGCGCCTCTTAGCGCTGGCCAGGGGCATAGCGGCGTGTACCCCGAATTTCCTGGCCTCATAGGAGGCGGAGGCCACCACGCCGCGCCTGTCCGGGCTTCCGCCCACTATAACCGGCTTACCCGTCAGTGCGGGATTAAGGATCTGCTCAACCCTGACAAAAAACGCATCCAGGTCGATGTGAAAAATAGTGCGGTCGTTGCTTGAAGATCGGTCCACCATATGGCTAGCCCCGGGGCGTTATTGCGGCCTAGCGGCCTCTCGCCCTGTTGATGTTGTCACGAATCTCAGCTGCAGCTTTACGCGCGGCATCGGCATAGTCCGGTCCCTTGGAGGCATACAGCACCTGGCGTGCCGCCACGATTATGGCTTTCTCGGCGTTGGAATCTACGCCGTATCTGACAGACATCTCCAGGTCGCCGCCCTGCGCACCTATGCCCGGCACCAGCAAGGGCATGGCAGGGCATATTTTCCTTATCTCTTTCAGCTCTTCCGGGTAGGTGGCGCCCACAACCAGGCCGATGTTATCTTCTCTATTCCACTCTTTTGCACGCAACGCCACCGACTGGTAAAACTTCATGCCGAAGTTGTCCGTCAGGTCCTGAAAATCGACGGCACTGCGGTTGGACGTCCGGCAAAGTATGAAAACGCCCTTATTCTTATAGCTGAGAAAAGGTTCCACCGAGTCGTAGCCCAGATAAGGGCTGACGGTAGCAGCATCGAACTTGAAGTAGTCGAAGAGAGCCCTGGCATAGGCCGCCGCGGTATTGCCGATATCGCCCCTTTTCGCATCCCCGATTACAGGGATATTTTTCGGAATATATTCAACGGTCTGCTTTAATAATTCGATGCCGTGTACACCCATGGCTTCATAGAATGCCAGGTTCGGCTTATAGGCGCACACCAGGTCGGCTGTGGCTTCAACTATGGCCCTGTTAAACTGAAATACGTCCTTAACGGGCAACTTCTGGGGGTCCGGGTCGAGGCCGACGCAGAGCAAGCTGTTGTTCGCCCGTGAAGCTTCCAACAGCTTGTTAACAAATTTCATGAGATAATTATATAATAATTGCTCGATGCTTAGTTTAGCCTGGGTCTGTGCGGGTCTTGTGCTTGGTTCACTTCCCTTTTCATACTGGATAGGAAAAGTCTTCCTCCACAAGGACATAACCACGTTGGGCGACGGGGCGCCAGGAGCCACCAATGTGGCCAGGGCGGGCGGCAAAAGCCTGTATATAATTAGCATACTGCTGGATGCCTTCAAAGGAAGCGTGCCTGTCTGGCTCAGCCAGCTGCTCTCCGGAATCACCGGCTGGGAGCTGACGGCAGTGGCGATAGCACCGGTAGTCGGCCACGCCTTTACACCTTTTCTGAAGTTCAAAGGAGGCATGGGTGTAACAACGGTCTACGGCGTGTGGCTGGGACTGACCGGCTGGCTGGGGCCCGTAGCACTGGGAGTGTGCATGGGCATCATGTTCGCCCTGCAAAAAAACTGGGTCTGGGCGTCGGTAATCGGTACGGTGCTTTTCCTGATATTCTTACTGGCGCTGCAGTTCCCGCTGTATATGATAGCAGCGGGAGTGGCCCATACGGCGATTCTGGCCTCTAAACGTTATACTTACTTTAAGGCCTGGCCCGAACCCCAGCCCTGGCTGCGCAAACTGTGGAGGAAGCCGTGATAGGCGCAGATGCGCTGCTACTGCCTAATACACTCATCGTATTATTCGTTTTTACGCTGCTGACAATGGCGGCTATCAACCTGACCAGCCTGCGCAGGTTGAACGATTATAAAAAACTAAGCATTTTCCCCCGTATCTCCGTTCTGGTGCCAGCCAGGAATGAGCAGGACAATATCCGGCGTTGCATAGAATCCCTGCTCGGGCAGGATTACCCGCAGTTCCAGGTAATCGTCCTGGACGATAACTCGCAGGACAGCACCGGCTCGATCCTGGCGGAGATGGCCGGCAATGATAGTCGCCTCAAGATCATACAGGGCAAGCCCCTGCCGCCGGACTGGCTGGGCAAGCACTGGGCCTGCCACCAGCTCTATCAGCAGTCGGACGGCGATTTTCTCGTATACACCGACGCCGATACATTCCACAAACCGGACACCCTGCGCTGCGCGGCTGCGGCGCTTATCGACGAGCAGGCCGATATGCTGTCCATCATGCCCAGGCACATACTGGGGTCGTGGTCGGAAAAACTGGTCATGCCCGTCTTTGCGCTGGGCGTGTTCGCCATAATACCTCTGTTGGGACGTCTCAAGCCGCGCAAAGTTACCCTGATGTCTTCCAGCGGCAAGCTGCTGGCCTTCCGCCGGCAGGCTTATGAGGCATCCGGCGGGTTTGAAGCCATCCGTCATAGCGTGCTGGACGACCTGGAGCTGCCGCAGAGGATAATCTCCGCGGGCATGCGCTACCGGCTGTTCGACGGTACCAACAATGTTTCATGCAGGATGTATCGTAGCCTGAAGGAAGTGCACGAGGGCCTGTCCAAGAACCTCTTCGCCGCCTATGGATACAATGTGCCCCTCTTCATTTTAACCTGGCTGTGGCTCATGTTTGCGCTGTGGGAGCCATTGATCGTGCTGGCCATATACAAGATACCCGAATATCCCCCGACGCTGTCACTCGGCCTGTCGGTGATAGCCATCATAGGCACACTGCTGTTGTGGCTGGTCTACTATCAGCGCTTTAAATTTCCATTGTATATGATCTTTCTCTACCCAATTAGCGGCCTGATGCTGGCAGCGCTCTCGGCGTCTTCCATGATATTGACGCTGTCGGGCCGGGCCACCTGGAAGGACAGGAAAATGCCCACGCATAAAATTTATTAGCATAAAGGGTTGAGGCAATGATCGTAAATACGGGTTGGACGGCGCTGCTATGGACGGTTATCGGTTTCCTGCTGGGCTCGATACCTTTTGCCCTGCTGATAGGCAAGCTCTTTTTTAAAATTGATATCCGCAACTACGGTGACGGCAATCCCGGGGCAACCAACCTGTGGAAAGCCAGGAGCTTTGGCTGGGGAGTGGTGGCTTACCTCTTTGACTTTTTCAAGGGGGCCGTGCCGGTGGGGCTGTGTTTCTTCCTGTTCAACATCAGGGATTGGTACATTGTGCCGGTTGCGCTGGCGCCGGTGCTGGGGCACGCTTTCTCCCCGTTCCTGCGCTTTCACGGCGGCAAGGCGATTGCCTGTCTCTACGGGACCTGGGCAGGACTGACTATCTGGGAAGTGCCTGTTTTTCTGGCTGTGGCCACCTATTTCTTCTCCATTTTCCAGAAGGTTCATTCCTGGATACAGGTGATCACCATGCTGGCCTTCCTGGGCTTCCTGGTCCTGCGCTACCAGGACCAGCCTTTCTTTTATCCTTTTTTGGCTATATGGACGGGCAATTTTGCCATAATTATCATCAAGCATGCTGCCGAGCTGCGCTGCCGCCCGCAACCCCAGCCCTGGATATTGAAGCTGTTGAAGAGGTCTCCTTGATCCTCCTTCTCGTCGTCCTGGCGCTTGCAGTTCTGTTTCTATTCCTTCTCCTGCTTATCGCAATTTCTAACTTATTCGTGCTGCGAAGCCTCAAGAGCTACTCAGGACCCATAGCGAGCATTCCCGTCTCCATACTGGTGCCGGCACGCAACGAGGAGGAAATAATAGGGCAGTGCGTAAGCTCTCTGCTGGCACAGGACTATCCCAGCTTCGAGGTCCGGGTCCTGGACGATGGCTCCACGGACGGCACCTGGGCCATACTTGAAAACCTGGCGGCTGTAGACCGGCGGTTAATTGTAAGCAGGGGAGAACCCCTGCCGCAGGGCTGGATGGGCAAACACTGGGCCTGTCATCAACTCGCCCTGAGGGCAACCGGCGAGTTGCTGCTGTTTACAGACGCGGACACCGTGCATGCGCCCTCAATGCTGGGGAGGGCCGTTAATGCGCTTTCCGCTGAAAAGGCAGACCTGCTTACCGCCCTTCCCCGCCAGGTCATGCGTTCGTTCGCCGAGAAACTGGTCATGCCCTTCAGCTACTGGGCCATCATGGCCTTCCTGCCGCTAGCCATCGCCTACCACAGCGACAATCCGGCACTGTCTTCCGCCACGGGCCAGTTCATGCTGTTCCGCAGGTCCGCTTACAGGCAAATAGGCGGATTCGAAGCGGTCAGGAATAAGGTCGTTGATGACGTCGAATTGTGTAAATTAACTCGCAGCCAGGGCCTGCGCTGGCGCCTGCTGGACGGCAGGGACGGCTACAGCGTAAGGCAATACAAGAACCTGGGGGAGTTGCTAGAAGGCCACATAAAGAATTTTTTCGCCATCTTCAGCAATAACATCCTGGTATTTTCCCTCATCTGGCTGTGGCTGGTAATAGCTTTTTGCCTGCCCCTTATCATACTTGTCATCGGCCTGGCAGACCCGGCTTCAGCTGCCGCGCCGCTTGTCTGGCTCGCTGCAGCAGGAGTAGCAGCAGGCTTCCTGACCTGGCTGATCGCCTATGCCAGGTTCGGTTTACCCATTTACCTGGCGGTACTATTTCCCTTCATCGTTTTGACCATGTTTAGCATCGGCATCGCCTCGGCAGTGCTCAACCTTTCAGGACGTGCGGCCTGGAAAGGAAGGGCGACCAGCAGCGTATAATGAGTAGCCTGCCGCAAACAATGAGAAAACTTTAACCGGCTGGTATATTATATTTGCGTTGCTGCAAGATAAATTGTTCTTTGACGTCCTGTATTACATTGAGACCGCCGTCGTGCTCGGCCTGGTTGTCCTGCTTTTAATATCGTTGACCAACCTGCGCTATCTGCGCAAGCTGCACAGCTATCCTCCAACCCGTCGATGGCCGCGGTTCTCCGTGCTGGTGCCGGCCCGCAATGAAGAAGCCAACATCGGCCATTGTGTGAGCAGCCTGCTGGCGCAGGATTACCCCGATTTTCAGCTGATAGTGCTGGACGACGGCTCCGCAGACCGCACCTGGGAGATATTGCAGGGTTACGCCCGGGATGACGCCAGGCTTACCTTAATAAAGGGCAAACCCCTGCCTGATGACTGGCTGGGCAAACACTGGGCCTGCAGCCAGCTCGCTGATGCCTCGGACGGTGAACTGCTGCTATTCGTTGATGCCGATACCTTTCATGCCAGGGACATGCTGCGCTGCGCGGCCTCGGCCATGTCCGGTGAAAGGGCAGCGCTTATTTCCGCCCTTCCCGGCCAGAAGGTTGTAACCTGGGCAGAGAAATTAACCATTCCCGCATTTTACCTGGGTATGCTGTGCGGTGTGCCCATCGGCCTTACCCGGCTCTCACGCAACCCTCTGTTATTCTCGTGCCTTGGTCAATTCCTGCTGTTCGCCCGGGAGGCGTATTTCGCTTCCGGTGGTTACGCTGCGGTGAGACAGAATGTCGTGGACGACATCGCCATAGGCAGGCGCATACACAGCATGGGCCTGTGCTACAGACTGCTGGATGGCAACGGGCAGGTCTTCTGCCGCATGTACCATAACCTGGACGAGACCTGGCACGGGCTGACCAAGAGCAATTTTGCCTCTTTCAACTTTGACCCCCTGCTGCTGACGGCCATGTACCTGGTCGTTCTGATGGTCTTCATCAGCCCGCTCGTTGTGCTGGGAATCGGGCTGGCACAGCCCAATATCCCATTTGAAGCCACGGCCACGGCTGGCATAGCCGTCTTGCTTTGCCTGTTCCTGTGGTGGGTGAACAACCACCGCTTCCAGTTCCCCTCTTATCTGCTGGTTGTCTACCCGGTGAGCGCCATCATTATGATCGTAATAGCGGTGGGTTCAATGGTTCTTACTTACCAGGGCAAGGCCGTATGGAAAGGACGCGCCATGCCTCGCACAGTTAAACCGTAACATCGATGGCGTTATTCAGGCAGTTCCAATGTTATAATTCTCATTGATATGAATTATTCCCGGGCCGAAGAATTTCTACAGGGCCTGACTGATTATGAAAAAAGCCCTTCTGTAGCCTATGGCGCGGCCAACTATGACCTGAGGCGGGTTGAGCTGCTTTTAGAGCTGCTGGGCAACCCGCATAAGGGGATGCGGGCAGTCCATGTAGCCGGCACCAAGGGAAAGGGCAGCACGGCAGCCATGATAGCCTCTGTACTCCAGGCTGCTGGCTACAGGACCGGTCTGTTTACTTCTCCACACCTTTTTTCCTGGCGCGAGAGGATAGCCATCAACGGCCGTCATATTACGGAACAGAGTTTCTCCCGCCTCGTTACCTCCGTTGAAGAAAAAGTAAGAGCAATCAACCGGGAATCCCGCTTCGGAAAGCTAACCACCTTTGAGGCGCTGACTGCCATGTCACTGCTATATTTCCGGCAGAGACATGCCGATTTCATGGTGCTCGAAACCGGCATGGGAGGAAGGCTTGACGCCACCAACGTAGTTAATCCCGAAGCCTGCATTATCACCTCCATCAGCCTGGACCATACACAGGTGCTGGGCAACACCCTGTCCTTAATAGCTGCAGAGAAGGCCGGCATCATCAAGCCGGGCTGTACCGTGATATCGGCGCCGCAGCCGCCGGAGGCCGCGGAGGTAATCAAAAATAAATGCAGGTCGGCCCGCGTGAAATTAATCGAAACCGGTAAAGCTATAACCTGGAAACTTGTGAAGGGCAGCTGGAAAGGTCAGACAGCCAACATCAAGGGCCTGCTCGGTACGTACAGGTTGAATGTGCCCCTTATCGGCGATTTCCAGCTCGAGAATGCCGCCCTGGCCATTGCCGCGCTGGAGGTGCTGAAAGCCAAGGGGGCAAAAATCAGCTATGCGGACATGCGGCGCGGTATTGAAAGGGTGAAGTGGCCCGCCAGGTTACAGGTATTGAGACGACATCCGCTGGTCATAGCCGACGGCGCACACAATGCATATTCAATCAGAAAAATAATCGAGGCGATTCGCAAGCATTTCACCTTCGGCCGCGCCGTAGTGATTTTCGGAGCTTCACTGGACAAGGATATATCGGGCATGGCACGGGAAATGCACGGCTTTGCGGACCAGGTTATTCTCGCCAGATCGAGCCATGAGAGAGCGGCCAAGATAGATGACCTCTTGCCGATATTCAGCCAGGCCGGTCTGGCAGTGAGGACGGCCAGGGATCCGGCGCAGGCGTTGCAAGCAGCTCTGGTACAGGCAGGCAGGAACGATTTAATACTGGCTACGGGATCGCTGTTCCTGGCCGCGGACATACTGGCACAAATAAGGTTACAGATGTCCCGCTCCGGCAACCCCCGGCGCTAGCGGACTATTCCAGCGTCGTGGAATCATCTGACGGAATCATTTTTCCGAGCAGGCGCTGGAGGGTCATGATGTGCACACATTCGCCCCACTGAGAGAAAAAATGACAGTTGCAGTGCCATTTACCTTCCCTTAACCCCAGGATGTGGCTGTCGTTCTCACCCCTGAATTCTGCGGAAAAATTTGTGATGGTGACACGTTCGGGTTCCTGGGCGTAACGCTTGGCTTTTTCAATCTTTCCTATGAGGCTGGACTGCATGCTCTTACCTCCCGGTGAAAGTATATAATGGCCGGTTCCGGAAAGTCTATACAGATTTAAAAGAATACTGTTTATGTCAATGCAGCAAAGAGGAAAGGTGCGGCAGGCCTATTTTATGTTGGATCTGCTGTCGTAAAGACGGTCTTTCCAGGCTATGCCGGCCCCTAAAGCTGTGCGTGCCGCGGTGTACAGCGCCACCAGTATCAGAAATGATACGCCGAGTGGGTGGAAGATGAATGAGACGGCCGGCTCCCGGAAACGATGATCGACCGACCAGCGCATAACCAGCACCACCAGCACCTGGGCCAGGGCCAGCAACGTCCATTCCGCAAGCCCTGTTTCCTACATCAACCCGTTTGCCAGCCAGAAAAATGGCGCCAGGAAGATGAAGTAAACTATGGCAAACAGTCCGAAAAGCAGCAGCGGCGACATGGCGATCACCGAGTAAAACCATTTTCCCCAGCCCTCAATCATGGAAGGAACATTGTGGTACATGTCTGTGGACATGACCTGTGACAGGTCAGCACAGATGAAACGGCCGCCGGCCCTTTTGATCCCGGCGCCGAACCAGACGTCTTCAATTATCCTGGTCTTGACGGCTTCATGTCCGCCGACTCTCCAGTATTCCTCCCTGGGGAAAAGCATGAATTGCCCTATGGCAAGCGTAGGCCATGGCCTTCGTGTATGGTTGAGAAACCAGATAGGGAACATGGTCAAAAGGATGAAATACATGAAAGGCATAACTATCATCTGCGGCAGGCCCGACATAAGCTGCCGGGGCATGCCGGAGAGCAGGGAGAGTTTCTCCTCGACCGCAAGGCTGATCACGCTGCGTAGCATATGCGGTTCGTGAATAGTATCGGCATCTGTAAAAAGGAACCACGAGCCACGGGCAGCCTGCGCCAGCTGGTGGCAGGCATAGGGCTTGCCAGCCCATCCGGCCGGCAGCGGCTTGCCTCTCAGCAGCCGCACCCTGGCGTCGACGGCCTCAATTTGTGCAACAATGGCAGCAGTGGCATCGGAGGAACTGTCATCCAGCACGACAATTTCATAGTCAGGGTAGTCCTGCTGCTGCAGAGAGCTCAGGCAGGCCCTGATGTTCTTTTCCTCGTTTCTGGCTGGCACCAGCACGGAAACGAAGGGGGCGGACTGCAGCCGCCTGCTGGATTTGGAGGGCCGTTTTAAAAGGGCCAGATTTAACAGCAGGTTGACAGCAGACAGCAGTAATACAGCGAGTATGATAGCCTGGAAAATCATGATAACCTTCCCCGTGCCGGGCGTCTACAACTCAGCCATGATATAACCGGCCTGGGAGGCTGTCAATTAGTAATTTTCACTATTTTTCGGTTGTGGGATGGGCTCTTTCATGTTGTCATAACTTATTTGCTACAATTGTTTATCGGACGAGGGCATGCGAGACATACTTTTCTCTGCTCTGAAAGGGCGGCAGGCGGACTATATCGAGATACGTCTGGAAAACAGCAACTCAAGCCGGCTCGTATATCGTGGTGAGAGGCTTGAAGAAGCGGGAAGGAGCTCCAGCACGGGCGGAAATGTCCGGGCTCTGGTGAAAGGCGGCTGGGGCTTTGTCAGCTTTAACAGCCTGGATAACCTCGGTGACCACGTAGCAATAGCTGTCGAACAGGCCAGGCAAGTCGGCCGGGAAGAGAGCAAATTCAGCCAGGTGGCAGCCGTCGACGACCGGGTAGAAGCCGCCTACGGCAAGAATCCCTTAGATATTCCCCTATCGACGAAAAAGGCCATCCTGGATGAATATAATAAGTTGATGCTGGGTACTTCCGGCGTACAGACCACCAGTATCGGCTACACGGACAGCAGGAAAACAGTCACACTGGCCAATACGGACGGCGCCTTCATCGGTCAGAGCCGCATCGACGTCAACCTCAGGCTGAGCGCCATTGCCAGCAGCGACGGCGATGTGCAGCAGGTCGGAGTGAGCATAGGCAGTAAAGGCGATTTCTCCGTTGTGGAGAACCTGCATGACCGGGTGAAAGAGATCGCCAAACGTGCCGTAGCCCTGCTGTCGGCGCCGCAGGTGCAAGGCGGCAACTACACAGTTGTGCTCGATCCCGTGCTGGCAGGCGTCTTTGTGCATGAAGCCTTCGGCCATCTTTCGGAAGCCGACCATATTTATGAGAACCAGCAACTGCGGGAGATCATGGTTTTGGGCAAGCGGTTCGGCGGGAAGCACCTCAACATCGTCGACGGAGCGGCGGTACCGGGGCTGCGCGGCAGTTATAAGTACGATGATGAGGGCACGCCGGCCACCAAGACATACCTGATTAAAGAAGGCGTGCTCAACAGCAGGCTGCACTCCAGGGAGACCGCAGCCAAGATGAATGAAAAGCCGACGGGAAACGCCCGCGCCATCAACTACCAGTATCCTCCCATCGTCCGCATGACCAACACATACATAGAACCCGGCAATACTACTTTTGAGGATATGATCGGCGACATAAAGGAGGGTATGTACGCCAGGGAATGGTACGGCGGCACCACCAGCCTGGAGATGTTCACTTTTTCGGCCGGTGAAGCCTATATGATCAGGAACGGCAGGATAGCCGAGATGGTCAAGCCGGTGGTCCTGACCGGGAACGTATTCAGCACGCTGGACAATATTGATGCCATAGGCAACGACCTGGATATGAACCAGGGAGGCGGCTGCGGCAAGGCAGGCCAGTCTCCCCTGCCTGTTTCCAACGGAAGCCCGCACATCAGGATCAGGAGCTGCCTGGTCGGAGGTAAGTGATTGGAAGAGATACTGGAAATAGCGCGTAAAGCTTGTGAAAGCGCTGAGGTCTTCCACCTGGTATCTAAAAGGACACCGGTCCAGTTCGAAGCCAACCGCCTGAAACAGATACAGACCAAGGAGGCGGTGGCTACCGCCCTGCGAGTTACCAAAAACGGCCGCATGGGCTTTGCACAGGCCAGCGGCCCGATCAAACCGCAGGAACTGGTGGACATGGCCCTTGAAACCAGCGAGTTCGGATTTAAAATTGACTTCCAGTTCCCTCCTTTGAGGTCCTTTGATAAATTGGACATATATGATCCCGCCGTGGAGAAAATAAAGCTGGATGACATGGTCGGCCTGGGCCAGGCCATCATTGATGCCGTCTGCTCCCATACACCCGGCATACTATGCGAGGGGGGCGTTTCCAGGGGCACGGCGGAAATTGCCATCGCCAATACATCCGGCGGCCGGGCGGGATACAAGCGAACGGCCTACAGCATCAGCATGGACGGGCAGCTGGTGCGGGACGGGGATATCCTTTACGTGGGAGACATATGCAGCTCATGCCGGCCCATAACCGAACACAAGCCTGTCATCACTGAAATTACGCGTCAGCTGGAGCTTGCCAGAAACAACGCTACGATACGCTCAGGTTCTCTGCCTGCAATATTCACCCCGTTTGGAGTAGCCGGCGCACTGCTTGCGCCCCTCATTTCCGCCTTCAACGGGAAAACGGTCCTGGATGGTGCGTCTCCCCTGAGAGACAAGAAGGGACAGAAGATATTTGACCAACGTTTCTCGTTTCGCGATGACCCGACGCTGCCCTTTCAGCCCGGAAGCACGCCATTTGACGATGAAGGGGTGCCGGCACGCAGGAACACGCTGGTTGATAAAGGTGTAGTTAAGCAGTTTTACTATGATCTGCACACTGCTGCACTGGCCGGCACGGCCAGCACGGGCAACGGCAACCGCAGCGGCGGCATGCCTTCGCCTTCGACGCATGCGCTGGTGATAGACCCCGGCCAGGCTCCACCGGATGACATGTTAAAAGATATAAAAGAAGGCATAATCATCGAGCAACTGATGGGCGCTGAGCAAGGCAACATACTTAACGGCGATTTCAGCGGCAACGTCCTGCTGGGCTATAAAGTTGAAAACGGCAATATAACGGGCCGGGTGAAAGACACCATGGTATACGGCAATGTCTACGAGCTGCTCAAGAATATCGTTGCCATCGGCAATGATGCACGCTGGATAGCCGGCTATGTCAACACGCCCAGCATCTACTGTTCTTCCATTGCGGTATCCTCCAAGCAATAAAAATGAAAAAGCTGGTTAACTTCCACAAGGAGCCCAGGCCGAAGAGCTGTGACATGATCGCGGCCTGGCCGGGAATCGGGAACCTTTCCCTGATAGTGAGCCGCTACCTGCGTGAGAAGCTCCAGGCGGAGGAGATAGGGGAGATTGAGCCTTTCACCTTTTTTGATCCCATCGGCGTAATGGTGAAAGACAACATCGTCGAGGAGCCGCAGTTCCCCGAGGGAAAATTCTACTACTGGCACAACTCGGCCGGCAAGAAGGATATACTCTTCTTCATCAGTGACGAGCAACCCAGCTTCAAGGGCTATGACCTGGCCAACTTCATCCTTGATATAGCCAAAAAATTCAAGGTCCAGAGGGTATATACCTTTGCCGCCGCCATCGCCAAGATACATCATACCGAGCAGCCCCGGGTCTGGGGAGTGGCCACGGAATCCTCGCTTATCGATTATCTTAAGAAATTCCAGGTTGTGCTGCGCGGCAGGCTCCAAATAGCAGGCCTGAATGGCTTACTTCTTGGCGTGGCCAGGCAACGCCGCGTGGAGGGCGTCTGCCTGCTGGGAGAGGTGCCCTCTTATACCACCCGCATACCTAATCCCAAGGCTGCCCTGGCTGTACTAAAGGTCCTCCTGCAAATACTCGACCTGCAGATCGACCTGGCAGAGCTGGCCAAAATAGCCGAGGACTCGGACCAGCAGATGAAGCGGCTGGCTGCCCAGGCTATGGGCGAGTACATTGACCGCTACACCAGGCCCATCTGGCCGCCTCCCGAAGACGAGGAGGAGTTCGAAGAAGACGAGGAGGATGAGGAAGGCTGATATGGAATCTAAAGAGCAGCAGGTCAATAAATTAGTCCAGAAATTACCTGAGCACTCTAACGAGCTGCTCAACTCCGAGCTGGCCGTACTATCTGATTTGAACGATGAGGGCCTCAAGGCATTCAGGCAGAGTTGGGGCAGCATCGACGCCGGCCAGCGACTGAACCTTATATCCAGGCTGGTAAGCATCAGCGAAGAAGACTTTATCCTTGATTTCACGGGGATATTTAAGATCGGACTGGAGGACCCGGAGGAGAAAATAAGGATCAAGGCCCTGGAAGGTTTGGAGCTTGAAGACAAGTATGTATTTGCGCCCCTGGTCATCAAGGTCTTAAAGGCCGACGAGTCGGAGGAAGTCAGGACCGCCGCCGCCCGGACGCTGGGCAAATTTGCCTTATTATCCGAGCTGGGCGATTTTCCCGAGGTCATCGGACAGGACATATCTGAGGCACTGATGAAGGTGCTTGAAAATCCGGCGGAACCGATATCTATTCGACGCAGAGCGCTGGAGGCCATAGCCCCCTTCCACGACGAGGTGGTGGAGCAGTATATTGAAGACTATTATCACAGCGAGGACCCCAGGGTAAAGGCCAGCGCTATTTATGCCATGGGGCTGAACTGCGATTCCCGCTGGCTGAGCTTCCTCATCAGCGAGATGCAGAACAGCTTAGCGGAGATCAGGTACGAAGCGGCACAGGCCAGCGGCCAGGTGGGCGATGAAGAGGCGGTGCCGTACCTGTTAAAGCTGCTGGAGGATGAAGACCCTGAGGTACAGGAGGCTGCCATAGCCTCACTGGGTAAAATCGGTGGCAAGCAGGCCAAACAAACGCTGCAGAAACTTGCCAGGGACCCCAACAACCGTATCAAAGAGGCGGCTAAAACCGCTTTGACAGAGCTTTCAGCTTGCGAAGATCCACTATCTTTGAATTTTTAAACCGGCGGCCTACATTGGCCGGCAGGATAGTCAGGCTGCGTTCCCGCCGGCTTGAGGATGCCGCAGACGAGTACAGGTGGAGGACTGATGAAGAAATGTGCCGCCTGGATGCCACCACTCCTATAGACCTCACCTATCCCGAGTTCATGGAGCGCCACTTCGTTGAGCTCGAATATCCAGGTCTTACATACACTCTGGCTATTGATGCCCTGGACGGCAGGCATATCGGCAACTGCAGCATGTTCAACTTCGACATTTTAAATAACAGCGCAGAGACCGGCATCCTGATCGGCGAAAAGGCCTACTGGGACCGTGGCTATGGCAGTGACGCCTTGAATACCTTCCTGCAGCACGTATTTGATACGTCCAGCATCCAGAGAGTAATGCTCAGGACGCTGGACTGGAACCAGCGGGCGCAGAAATGCTTTGAAAAGTGCGGCTTCCGGCCAAGCGGCAGCTTAGCCAAAGGGGAATATAACTTTATCCTGATGGAAATCAGACAGCCACAGCTGCTTGCGGGCAATCACTGAACCGAAATCGGCGACTTATCCGTAATGACCTTGCGCACCCTGGCCAGCCTGCTGCGTAGCCTCTTAGGCAGCGAAAACAGGCCTGTGTGGGCTATACCATCGTATGAAAGCAGGGCTCCCTCTACCCTGTTGGCTATCCTGCGGTCAACCTCCGCTGGTGAGAGCTTCAGCGGGTCCGTGCCGTCCGACACAGCGTGGAAACCCCACAGGTCGACGAACGACGGCACGTATACCTGGTAAGGCCTGACCACCTTGAACACGCTTTTCAGAGTGCCGTTGATGTAAAAGAAATTCTGAAGGTTGATCCAGCCGGACTGGCCTGACTGAACCACCATAATGCCTCCCGGTTTCAGCTTATTCTTAACCAGCCTATAGAACTCAGCCGTATACAGCAGGCGGGCCGGCCCCTCCTCCACCGGGTCTGCCAGGTCAATTATGGCTACATCGAACTTCTGCCGCGTGTTCTTAATGAAGGCGCGCGCGTCCTCATAGTAGACCGCCGCCCTTTTATCATCGAAGGCCCCGCGATGAAAGGTGGGAAGATATTTGCGGCATAAACTGACAACTTGCTCGTCGATATCCACCATTACCGCTGTTTTGACCGTGCGGTGCTTCAACACCTCGCGCAGCGTTGCGCCCTCCCCGCCGCCGGCGATGAATATGCTCTCAGGTCGCCGATGCGCCAGCATGGCCGGGTGCACCAGCGCTTCGTGGTAAATGAATTCGTCCTTCTCGCCGGACTGGATCTTGCCGTCCAGCACCAGGCAGATGCCGAAGGTTGCAGTCTCTACGATCTGGGCGTGCTGGAACCTGGTTTTCCTGTCGTGGAGCACGCGCTTTATGCCGTGGACCTGCACCAGGTCGGGCGAAAGCTCGTCTATGAGCCACTTCTTCCGGTTAAAATAGTCGGGCCTGGCCATGTTCAGCTTACGGGAGCGGCGCTCTCCAGCAGCACACCCCGTTTAAGTTCAATATAGGTGGCCGACCCGGCCTTCAGCTTTTCAGTCAGAGGTTTGACCGCGTTTTTGGGCTCGATTACGTCACCGCAGGTAAATACGTCCACCGCGGCATAATTATGTTCGGGCCAAGTATGAATGGAAATATGCGACTCGGCAATGATGACCACCCCGCTCACTCCCTGGGGTGTGAACTGGTAAAAGGAGTCTTTGACCACCGTGGCCCCTATCTGAGTGGCAACCTCGCTGAGCGCCGTCTTCAAATACGCAATGTCGTTCAGCAACTCGTGGTTGCAGTCCTTCAGCTCCAGCAGCAGATGTTTGCCCAGGGCAGGCACCGGTCATTCCTCCTTTAAAAACGGGCTTTTGGGCCCGATAACATTTTTATAAACTTTTTCAGCAGAGCGTAATTTTATATTTTATGTTGAGCAATTTCAAGAAAATGTACCCGCTCGGCTATTGACAAAGTCTAGGTGAACTTGTAAAATGCGGGCAAATTCACTATTAAGGAGGCGTATGCCGTGAGGAGAATTTTTGGCACCGTCGTCGCTTTAGTTGTGGCCGTATCATTGGTGCTGATACCCGCCACCGTCTCAGCCGACTTGGGAAAATGCACGGGTTGGGACAAAGTTAAATGGGAAAATAACCAGAACTCCTGGAAGCTATACCTCCAGCATTGGGGCAGGACGCCTACCAGCGCCATGTCCAGGCTTGCTGGATTAGCTGGCCCAGATAAACTAAATCCCGGCGTCTGCAATACGTCGAAGAGCGCCAAGAACACTGGTAACGACATCAATATGTGCCTGGGCGGCTGCAGCAACTGCAACACCGAGGCAGGCACACTTGGTTCAGCCTGCACCGACTCCCAGAAATGTCTGAACCCGGCAACTAAACCCACATCCCTGCCGTTGGATGACTGCCCCCTGAACTGCCCCGCAAACCCGACCGTTGCTGGTCTGGGCACTTCCAAGTGCTCCGCCTGCTGGGGCAAAAGCCTATCTTTCGCCAACAAGAGCTGGGGAGCTGCTGATCTCGGCACCAACTCACTGATCAACAACAACCAGCCAAACCACTACGGTACCGGCAAACTGGGCGGCGGTGACTGGGGTATTTCAGGTTGTCCGCATCCGGAGTGCGTATCTCAGACCTGGTGTCTGCAGTACAACCTCCTGGCCAAATGCAAGATCTGCAAATAAACTCCAAGTATAATTAAGCAATAAAATAAGCGTCGCCCACGCGGGCGGCGCTTATTTATTCTCTTTTTTTGACCGCTATGACATTCGATAAATTCGTTACGGTTTACAAGGCCTGCGGGCAGCCCGAGGCAGAGATCGTCAAGGGCAGGCTGGAGGTAGAGGGCATCCCCGTTATACTGAAATACGAGAGCCTGGGCAACGTGTACGGGCTCACAGTGGACGGGCTGGGGCAGGTGCAGGTACAGGTGCCGGAAGGCTATTCAGAGCAGGCCAAGGGGATTGTTTCAGGCTCCTGCGAGCCGGACGATTCAGAATAGTTACTGGGGCAGGCCCAGCGCTGTATTTAACGCCTTGTAATCGAAGCGGCTGTCTAGGATAGCCGATACTGCCTTCAATTTCTGCAGGTTATGAAACCTGGCCTTGCTTAGTGCCTTTTCAATATCTAGCACAATATCTTCAATGTTCCTGTCCACCACCATCACCGGCACCTTTTTATCTTCCGCCTTGACCATGACCGAGGTAGAGGGCTTCTTGCCGGCGACCACCAGGCATTTGGTGGATGTATCTAGGGCGGCCAGCTGCATATCCGGCCTCTCCGTACTGGTGACCACGGCTTTATTCTTCTTCCTGTCGTAATATTCCCTTACCTGGTCGGGGGTCATGGCTCCCAGCATAAAGTTCTCCACCAGCTCGCCGGATTTATCCTTGGAAGAGATTATCTCCGCTCCCAGTGCAGTGGCAATTTCTCCCACGGTCACGCCGAGCAGCGTCCTGGACTCAGGCAGAACTCCCAGCAGGTTAACTCCCTGGGACTTAAAATAGTCGCTGCACTCGGTCTGTATGCTGTCCAGCTTTGATTCAGGCACCTGGTTAACTACTACGCCTACCAGCCGGTCACCGAACTTCTTGGCAGACTGAATAATTTCAGGGTCTTTAAATCCGGTCGAGTAGCAGACCAGCATAATTATCCTGGTATCCATTTTCTCTGCAATGGTGCTGCCGGCCAGCCCTGACACCTTATCGCCTTTGAGGCTGCCCGGGCTCTCGATGATCAGGACGTCTTTGCCTGCCAAAACCTTCTGGCAGGCTGCGACCACGGTGTTTGAAAAGCCATCGATATCCTCACTAAGCTTGCTCCACAGCTCCTCCTGTGAAAGGTGAATGGGGCAAACCTGTTCCTTGTTTTCGCCCAACTCCAGGGCTTCGTTTATGAAAATAGCGTCTGCGCAGCTATCCTTGGCCTGGCCTGTCACGTGTATAGGCTTGATATAGCCGACCCTGGTCCCGGCATTGACCAGTTTCTTGCCGATTCCGGCGCACAACGCTGTCTTGCCGCAGGATTCGTAGGATAAAATCTGTAGTATAGCCATGGTCCCTCCTGAATTTAGCCGGCAGACATTATACCATTCTTTACATCTCCCCTGCATCGGAATATAATGTTTTGAAAGTCATCGAAAAGCTGAGAGTTATGCGACTCTCAGTTTTTTACTATTAGGCCTGCCGGGAGGTGACCCATGACCCAGAAAAAGTTCGACATTACCAAGGAAGGACTTGAAAAACTCAAGGTAGAGTACGAACAGCTGATCTCGGTTCGCCGCAAAGAGGTGGCAGAGCAGATAAAAAGGGCCCGCGAAATGGGCGGGACTGAAAACAATGCCGAGTATGAGGACGCCAAGAACGAGCAGGCTTTCATCGAAGGCAGGATCAGTTCACTTGAAAACATCATTCTTAACGCACGTATCATAGAGGCGCCGCATCATCCCGGCGTTGTGGAGCTCGGTGATACAGTGCTCATCCAGAACCAGGACGGTAAAATCGACCGCTATACTATCGTCGGCACTACAGAAGCAAGCCCCGTCGATGGTAAAATCTCCAGTGAATCCCCGGTAGGCAAGGCGCTGCTGGGCAAAAAGAAGGGCGAAAAGGTTGAAGTGCGCACACCGGCCGGGATCATGAAACTACAAATAATCGAAGTAAGTTAATCAGATGGGCGGGCAGGAGCGTGTAGAACAGCCGCGTCTGGAAAAACTGACCAGGATTATTAAGCGCGGCATTAATCCCTATCCGTACAGATACGCCCGCACGCATACCAACCTCGAAGCCCTGGAGCTTTTCCGTTCATCCGCCGGTGATGACCCCGCATCAACCCTCCCGGACATCAGCCTGGCAGGGCGCGTTACAGCTGCAAGATTCATGGGCAAAACAGCTTTTTTCGATATAACGGACGGCTCCGCCAAGATACAGCTCTTTTTTAAGCGTGACTCCCTGGGCGACGAAAGTTACCAGTTGCTGCACGACGTGGATATCGGTGATTTTCTGGGTGTGAAGGGCACGCTTTTCAAGACCCGCAGCGGGGAAATCACGCTGGACGTGGGACAGTTCGAGCTCCTGGCGAAGTCGCTGATGCCCCTGCCGGAAAAGTGGCACGGGCTGGTGGACGTGGAAAAAAGGTACCGCCAGAGGTACCTGGACCTTATCGCGAACAGGGATATTAAAGAGCTGTTTGTTACAAGAAGCAAAATAATCATCTCGATACGTAACTTCATGAACATTCATGGATTTATAGAGGTGGAGACGCCTGTGCTCCAGCCGATGTACGGCGGGGCGCTGGCGCGTCCCTTTATCACCCATCACCACGCACTTGATCAGGACCTGTATCCGCGCATAGCGCTGGAGCTGTATTTAAAGAGGCTGATAATCGGCGGCTTCGATAAGGTCTACGAGATCGGCCGGGTCTTTCGCAATGAAGGGATCTCAACCAAGCACAACCCCGAGTTTACCATGCTGGAAAGCTATGAGGCCTACGCTGATTATAATGACGTCATGCAGATGACTGAGACGTTGATCAGCCAGGCTGCCCGGGATGTGCTCGGCAGCACGCAGGTTACCTATGCCGGCGAAACCATCAAGCTCGATCCGCCCTGGAAACGCATTCCGCTCAGGCAGGCGCTTATCGACCATTGCAGCATAGACTTCATGGACTACCCGGACGCCGACAGCCTGCGTGCCAGGATGGAGAAACTGGGCATGCAGGTTGACCCCCTGAAGGACAGGGGAAGGCTGATAGACGAACTGCTGTCCACCTACGTCGAGCCGCAGCTCAAACAGCCCACTTTCCTTATAGACTACCCGGTTGAAATGTCGCCGCTGGCCAAAAAGCACCGTGATAATCCCCAGCTCGTGGAACGTTTCGAGGCCTTCATCGGCAGCCTGGAAGTGGCCAATTCATTCTCGGAGCTGAACGACCCACGGGAGCAGCGCGAAAGGTTTACAATACAGAGAGAGATGCACTCGGCGGAAGTGGAACGCGCCAGGGCGGCGGGCGAAATGCCCGAGATTGAACTGATAGACGATGATTTCCTGACGGCCATGGAGTACGGCATGCCTCCTACCGGCGGGCTCGGTATCGGCATAGACCGCCTGATAATGATATTCACAGATAAGCAGTCCATACGTGAAGTGATACTTTTCCCCCAGCTCAAATCCAGGTAGGACACAATTTATGATAGATATCAGGCTGATACGCGAAAATCCGGACGCCGTCTTCCTTGCCATGAAGAAGCGCGGCGAGGACGCTACACAACTGGATGAGGTGATAACCCTGGACAACGCTTACAGGCAGCTGCTGAAAGAGGCTGAGTCTCTTAGGGCGCGGCGCAATGATGTGAGCAAGAAGATCAGCCAGATGAAAGAGAAGCCTGCCAATCTCATAGCGGAAATGCGGCAGGTCGGAGATAACATATCCCGCATTGAAGCAGAGGCCAAGGAGCTGGCTGATAAGCTGGAGGACAGGCTGCTGCGGCTGCCTAACATCCCTGCGCCGGACGTGCCCGAAGGTAAAGGCGCAGAAGAAAATGTAATTGTTCGTGCATGGGGCGAGCCCAAAAAGCTTGATTTCAAGGCCCTCCCTCACTGGGAGCTGGCTGAGAAGCTGGGAATTATCGATTTCCAGCGCGGCGTGAAGCTGTCCGGCACGCGCTTTTATGTGCTGTCGGGCGCCGGTGCACTGCTGCAGCGCGCCTTGATCAGCTTCATGCTCGACCTGCACGTTAACCAGCACGGCTATACCGAGATATTCCCACCCTTCATGGTCAAAAGGGAATGCCTGGTGGGATCAAGCAATCTTCCCAAGTTCGCCGACAACCTCTATCACGATGCCGAAGAGGACTACTGGTTTATCCCCACAGCAGAAGTGCCGCTGACCAACCTGCACCGCGACGAGATATTAGCCCCCGGCATGCTGCCGCTCAATTACGTCTCGCATACATCCTGCTTTCGCCGCGAAAAAATGGCTGCCGGCAAGGACACGCGCGGCATAAAACGCGGCCATCAGTTCGAGAAGGTGGAGATGTACAAATTCGTCCAGCCGGATACGTCTGATAACGAGCTCAGCAAACTGGTTACCAACGCAGAGGAAGTCTGCCGGAAGCTGGGGCTGGCCTACCGCGTAATCCAACTTTGCACCGGCGACCTGGGATTCGCGGCTGCAAAGACTTTCGATATCGAAATGTGGGCGCCGGGCTGCGGGGAGTGGCTCGAGGTCAGCTCCTGCAGCAACTGCGGCGATTTCCAGGCCCGCAGGGCCAATGTGCGATATCGCCCGGACGTCGAAGCAAAGCCAGTCCTGGTACACACGCTCAACGGCTCGGGGCTGGCACTGCCCAGGGTGATGATAGCCGTCATGGAAAACTATCAGCAAGCGGATGGCAGCATAATGGTGCCTGAAGCCTTAAGGCCCTACATGAATTTGGAGGCCATTAAATAGGCTCTTGTGGACCTTCCGTCCACCCCAAATTCTCTTTTCCGCCCAAATATCACGCAGCGGACTGCAGATACTATTTATAATCCTTTCACATAAAAAATAAATATGTATATAATTAGGTAAATTCAGACAGGCGTTTTTCCATAGCAATGGCTGAAGCTGAATCACAATCGGGCCCGAAGTTCTGCCGGCAGTGCGGCAAGGTTGTGCCGGAAGGCACGGCAATCTGCCCTGCCTGCGGCAAACGCTGGTATATGGACCGGGTGGAGGAGCAGGGCGTTAGCCTCTGGCAAAGGATTATAGAGAAGAGGTCGGCTTCCGGCATGGGAGATTCTGTTTCCGGGCAGGAACAGAGACAGTACCGCTGCCCTAACTGCATGGCCGTGCTGCCATCAGCGCTGCCCAAGTGCCCCCACTGCGGTAAAAGCACGCAGAAACCCAAGATTTACCCGCAGGCCCAGGACCAGCCCGGCGGCAGCGGACCCGAAGGGGAGAAGCGCGGGGAACCGGCCAGGGGTCAGGCCGGCGCCAAGATCGGCAGGCGCAGTTCCGCCATCGGAGTCAAACGGCTTAAAAAGCTTGACGTCATTATTATCGCTGCCATCGTCGTCATAATCGTAGGTTTATGCGGCCTGCTGGCCTATCAATCAGGCCTTTTCAGGTCGCTTTTCACCGTGCCAAAGGCCCCCTCTCAGTCTGCAACCCCGACCGCCATGCCGGCCGTAGCAAACATAGCAGTGTCCGAGGTAACAGCCACCGGGGCCAGCATTGCCTGGACTACTGACCTGGCGGCCTATGGCAAGGTCCTGTACGGCAAGGCCGACCTGTACGGCCTGGCCTCTCAGGCAGACAACCGGACGGCATCGCACCGTGTGCTTCTCAGCGGGCTTGAGCCTGCGACCGCCTACCACTTCGCAGTGCTGGCTATGGATAAAGACGGCAAAGAGCTATCGCGCAGCATGGACCAAACATTCAGCACGCTGGCTAGGAGCAACACCCAGCCGCCCGTGGTCTCACAATTCACAGTGTTGCCGTCCGATATAAGCGCCGTCGTTACCTGGGCGACCGACAAGCCTGCCACCGCGCAGGTACTCTACGGGCTGGACCAGTCGACCTCGGGCTCAACATCAGTCGACTCCAGGCTGATCACCCAGCATTCAATCCGCGTCAGTGGCCTGCAGCCCGGCCAGACTTACTACTATCGAATAAAATCCGTTGATGCAGACGGCAATCAGGCGATTATGGAGCCGCCGGACAGCTTTGTAACCTATGTTTCCGTGCCGCTGGGCTCGAAAATAGGCGACCGCGCACCGGATTTCACCCTTCCGCTGGTCAATTCACAGGAAAGCATTTCCCTGCGCACCTATAAGGGTCAAAAAATCCTGCTGAGCTTTTGGGCCGTTTATTGTCCCGAGTGTGACCGTGAGCTTGAGCTGCTGCAAACGGTTAGGAACAGAAACCCGCAGGGGGTGGCTGTAATCGGCGTATTCCTGGAAAGCAAGCCGGAGGAGATAAACAAGGCCATTTCGGCCTACAAGTCCCGCCTTGGCGACCCTACATTCGCCATATGTTTGGACGCCTACAAGACCACGGCTCATCTCTACAACGTTGAGAAGGTCCCCTGCACGTTCTTCATCGACGGCGAGAACATTATTCGCGCTGTTGAATTCGGCAACTTTAACATCGATCAGGTGCAGCAGATTCTCAACGATTTATAATACTGCCCAAAAATACCTTGACATCAGTTTTATCCCGTTGTAGTGTAGATATTGAATGATACTAATTGCCTCGTATATGGATCAAATCAGCAGCCGTTCAACTGCCTCCGCACATCCGCAAATTTCTTTTTCAAGGAGAAAATACATTGGAAACTCAGTTCAGATGTAAATGCGGAAATCCCATGCCTTCCATCAATCAGAAGTGCGATGCCTGCGGCAGTCTGGGGCCGCATGACTTTGTGAATAGGACTGAATCCGCTGCAGGGGCAAGCGCAGGTCCGGCTGCAGGACGAAGGGAGAGCTTCACACCTTCCGCCGGCGGTTTTGTCGACGCCGGGCCGGTAGATATTGCTGACGAAGCGCCATCCAGGATGCGGGGCAGCCGGGAGGATGACGAGGACAAATTCCCGGCGGGCATCCGCCGGCGCAGCCCCATGCTGGACCATATTGAAGATATGGACCGGCTTGAAGAAAAAGAATATAAAAAGGGCAAACGCAGAGATGAGGATGAGGACTTTGAGGCTGAATACGAGGACGAATCCGATGAAGAGGAAGAGGAGGAAGAGCAGCCCGAAAGGAGCAAAGGCGGCAGCCTCACCACTATAATAGTTAGCGTTATCCTGGTTATACTTCTCATCCTGCTGGCAATGTACGTAATTAACAACTACGATACAATCACCAAATGGCTGGCATCTCCCACTGTGCCCGAGGTTTTCAAGCCCTCACAGTGAGTAGTGCCGGTATATTCTTCACCTGCGGCGAGGTCTGATCTAAATTGGCATACCCATTTAAATGCGAGGGTTGTGGCAAACCCCGGAACTACATAAACCAGTACTGCCCTAATTGTGAGTCCACAGGGCCGCATATACCTGTCTCATTGCCGGACAGGAAAAGGCAGTTCAAGCTTAAATTTACACCTGAAAGGCGTCCTGAGCCGGAAAAACACAGGCCTGCTAAAAAAGAGGATGTGTTCATCAGCGAAGAAGTCGATATCGAGATCAGGCCGCGGCGCGCCCGCAAATCAGAAGAGAGAGAAATAACAGACGATGACCGCGATATAAGGAGCCTCTATGCCAGAAAGCCAGTCAGGCGTCCCGTTAATAAGACGGCGGTCCGCAATATTGCCGTGGTGCTGGCCGGTGTGGCCTGCCTGGTAATCATAGCAGCCAATGCCGGCTCAATGGCGCGTGCTATAGAGTCAGCCAACCTTCCCGGCAAGCTGGCCGCCCTGGCCCGCAGCAGCCCGTCTGACAATAAAACTGTTAAGAACCCTCCTTCGGTAACGGTCACGGATAACCAATCGACAGCCAAAAAGCCCGACGATATCAAGCCCCCTGCAACGCCTCCCGAGGTAAATAAGAACAAACCGCTGGTAGCCGCTGATAATGCTTCGGTAGCCAACACCAAGCCGCCGCCCTCAAATCCTCAGCCGGATTCGGATAAACTGCGCTTCACCGATGGCCCCGCGGCGTCGGCCAGCAGTTTTTCAGCCACGGTCGGCTGGAAAACCAACATCAAGTCAACCTCTTTTCTCAGGTACGGAAACGATACTACCTACCCGTTCCCCTCCATAGAGATAATCGAGCTGAAGACCGACCACAGCATTTTGTTACAGGGCCTTGCGCCGGATTCCCTGTACCATTACCAGACTATCTCCAAGGATTCCTCGGGAAACACACTTACCTCCAGCGACAACACCTTCAGGACAGAGCCCGTATCAAATGCTGCCCCTTACATGGGCAGCAGGGCGCCCGATTTCACGCTCAAGGACCTCGACGGCACACAGGTTACTCTTAGCCAGTATATGGGCAAAAAGGTGGTACTTAACTTCTGGGCCAGCTGGTGCACCCCATGTAAAATCGAGCTCCCGCACCTGCAGGCACTCTGGGATAAATACCGCGACAGCCCCAACGTTATGGTGCTGACCATTGCCGGCAGCCAGTCCGACGAAGCGGCTATAAGAGACTATGTCCAAATGGAGAACAAGTTTGATTTTGAGGTATGCCTGGACCCCAGCGACGCCGTCTTCAACCGTTATGAAATAGTCAGCATACCCAAGACCTATTTTATAGACAAAGGCGGTGTAATCCGCAGGATCCAGCAGGGCATGTTCACCAGCCCGGCTGAAGTGGAATTCATGCTCGAATCGTACTGATGTCAAACTTGACATCTCAGATATGTTGCCTTAACTTTAATATAGCAAACAGGCGTGTGTACAAATGGAAAATAATTCATGCCCAGCATAGTCTGTCAACGGTGCCATGAGGTCAATGAACCAAACGCTGTAACCTGCCAGAAATGCGGCGCCCGCTTTTGCCCGAGTTGTCACCTCATTATCGAATCACCAGATGCCAGCGTCTGTCCGCATTGCGGGAAAAAGGACCTCTCATTCAGGCCGGGTAAATACGCGGCGGCGCCCGCTTCAACAGGTTCATCCAGCAGCCAGTTCTACTGCTCCAACTGCGGTTCAAAGATCAGCCCGGGGGCCAGGAAATGCCCGTACTGCGGGCGCTTGGGACAGCTGGTCACGCAGTCCCCGGCCCAGGGCTTTGGTGTTATGCAGCCGGCCGATGGGGGTCACTCCAGCGGATTATACCGCGGTGAGTCGGAGGCGCCCTCCAAACAAAAGGTCTGTGCCAAGTGCGGCACGCCCATTCCGCCAGGCTCGAGCCTTTGCCCGGTACACGGTAAGTTCGGCGGCGGAGCTGTGATGAGGGACGAAAAAAACCTGATGCCGGGCAGGCACACCGGAGACCTATGGAGGCGCATCGAGGCCAAGCGCGCCGCCAGCGCCGAGGCGGAGCAGACGAGGACGCAGCCCAGGCACACCCCACCCCAGGATATTTATCCGCAAATGAATCCCATTCCGTCAGCACCGCAGGATGCCATGATGCAGGCGGGCGCCTCCCAGGATTACGCCGGGGAGCAGCGCCTGTGTCCCAACTGCCATTCACCGGTCCCCGACCGCAGCAAGATCTGTCCTTCTTGCGGCTGGAATCGCCTGCCAATGGAGAAGGGCAGGCCCATGCTCAAGGCCGAGGACTATTACAAGTCCCACGTGGCAACAATGCCATCCGAGTCTCCGCTTTCAGCCGGCCAGCCCAACGCCGCGCCGCTGGCAGACCAGTACTACGGGCAACCCGTCCTGCAGCAAGCTGACCAGTACTACGGCCAGCCGGCCGTGCAACCATATGACATAGCCATGCCGGCGCCTGCGCCTCGCATCAAAGAAAGGCCCCGGCACGAAAAGAGAAGGCCCAAGCCGAAAAGGAAAGGGAAAGCCGCCTATGAGGAGGCGCTGGAGGGCGAAGGGGAACCAAAGGAAAAGAAGCATCCCCTGCCAATACTCCTGGCCCTCCTGGCACTGGCCGGGATCATAATCGTCTCGGTCGTGATGGTAATGGACCAGCTTAAAACGCCGCCGCCGGCCAAGCTAAACCCTTCTGCAACCAGCGCCGGGACCATAGTGGCCAGGCCGCCGGAAATAAGCAACATCCAGTTCAGCGATATCACACAGACGAGCGGGGTGGTCACCTGGCAAACGGATAAGAAATCAAGCAGCATCGTCATCTACTGCCTGGAGGGCGGTACGCAATGCGAGAATGCGAAAAACGACGCGCTGGTCACGGACCACACGGTAAGTCTAACCAACCTGCAGCCCAACAAGTCCTATCACATTACCGTTAAATCGCGCCTCAGCGACGCGGATGATGCGCCGGACGCTCAGCTGGATGCCACCAGCGTGCTGATCACCACCGGCGTGAGGGATACAACGCCTCCGGTCATCTCTTTAGTCAAGGCAGCAAATATAATCAGCTCTTCCGTTGATGCTTCGGCCACGATAGAGTGGCTGACCGATGAGCCGGCTACCAGCCAGGTGGCTTACGGCAACACCGAGACCTATGGAACGGTGCAGCCGTCCAGCACGGACACAACGATGATAAAAGACCACAGCATAACGCTGAACGGTCTGCCCCTGCAGGGCACCATCCATTACAAGGTGAAATCGAGGGATGCCGCCGGCAATGAGGCCGCTTCGCCCGATGCCACGTTCCAGACGCCTCCTGCATCGGGGACTGGAGTAGGGCAGCAGGCGCCAGACTTCACGCTGCCCGGTACCGACGCCACCAACATTGCTTTAAAGGACCTGCGCGGCGGCAAGGTGATAATCAATTTCTGGGCTTATAACTGCAGCCCCTGCCGGTCCGAGATGCCGCTGATACAGCAGATGCATGAAAAATATCCCACCGTGCCCATCATTGCCGTCTGCGGCCCGCAGCTGGGCGCCGTCAATAAATACCAGGTGGGAGACCTTATCACCACCAGCAACTACACCTTCACCGTGGCGCTGGATGAGACCGGACAGGTGGGAACGGACTACAACATCTCCTCGGTGCCCAAGACGTTCATGCTGGACTCCACCGGCATCGTCAGGAAGATACAGGACGGCTCGTTCGCCAGCCTGAGCCAGCTTGAAGCCTTATACAACTCCTATTGACCCGCGCGTCACACATAACTCCAGTTGCCAGCCACCATTGTTCCACGATCGTACCAGTTAAAGCCGTTCGTCAATGAGTGAGGTAGATGTCCGTGTCACGGGGAGCGGCAAAGGGAGCGGCAAGACTTAAGTAAATAGCTATTGACGAAAGGAGCGACTACCTATCTAACGAGATTTGATGGGAGCTAGGCAGTACATAGCCCAACCCATATATTGGCGTTGGAACTGTAAATAATCATCCTGGTCAGTGCGAAAATATTTGAATACCTGTTCATGGTCAGGGTGAGTGGGATTTTCATTAAGCCAACGTATCAGTCCGTACCAACTATCTGAAATATACCTGTCCCAATCGTCGCTGCTAGCACGGATGATGTATTCAAGCTCAAAGCCTTCGTCCCGGGTAAATTGAGTTAGTACTGGTTCTGTGTGGGTAGTTGCCTGTCGTTGGGAGTATTCCGGATCCACCTGATTGCTAAGCCAGTGAGTTTCGCCGATACCAAGGCGTCCATTCTGATGAACAGCCCGCTTCAGTACCTGGACTGTCTTCTGGTAGCTGCCAAAAATAAACGTTGCCCCAATACACGTTGCAGCATCGAAGGCCCCTTCTTCGAATACGTAATCAGCCCCGTTGGAGCAAACGATTTCGATTCTGTCTGACAACCCTCTCATGGCCAGCTTTTTCCTAGCTCGGTCACAGAAATCTTCGGATATATCTATGCCAATACCAGTGATACCGAATTCTTCAGCCCAGAGAGTGAGTGGCTCAGCACAACCACAACCGAAGTCGATGACCCGGCTTCCTTTGTTCAATTTGAGTAGCTTGCCAAGTTTAATGATCTTTTCAGACGTGGAGGGATTCAGTATCTCCATATAGCGGTGTGAGATGCTCATAAGCTCAAAAATTTCCATAATTCAAGTCTCCTTCGAAAATGGTACTCTTATTAATAAGAAAAGCAGATTAATACTACAGAAAACGAAACAGACGATACATAGGTTGTATATTAGCAACTGATATGCTCTCCTATTGATCCGCGCCTTTCCAGGCATGACCCAGTTGCCAGCACAAGCCCTGTTTAAATATACTTATGTGTCCGTGGAGGGGTGACCGAGCGGACGATGGTGACGGTCTTGAAAACCGTTTTAGCTTTTTGCTAACGCGGGTTCGAATCCCGCCCCCTCCGCCAGCAACCTTTTTCCCAGGTGTAATCTGCTGCTATGCCGCTTTAGGCAGGTCCTTGGCTGCGCCCTTGAGCGAGAAGCCCATGGCTATCAGCGCCACGCCGAACAGCACCAGGTAGACGGCGATCATCACTATCACCAGCACTGCACCCAGGGCCAGATTGGAAAGGATGAAAATGCCCAGCAGCACGGAGATGATGCCGCCCAGCAGCAGCAGCCACTTGTCCGGCAGGGATTTCCACTGCATGGCGGCAAAGACGATCTCGAATATGCCTGTTAACAGCGCCCAGAAGGCAATCACGAACAGAAGCACTGCGCCGGCCAGCAGCGGCGAGGTGAATATCACGATGCCGGCAAGTATGCCCAGTGTGCCCTCGATGATCAGCCACCACCTGTCCCTGTGGGCAGGCCTGTTGATGATGCCCACTACCAGCGCGAAAACGCCGTCAACCAGAGCATAGGCGCCAATAAAGAGCACCAGGAACATCGCTGAAGCTGCCGGGGGGATTATCAACAGGACGAGACCCAGGATGAGGGCCACCAGGCCCCGCAGTGCAATCAGCCACCAGTTGCGCACCAACGTCTCCAGCATACGCACCTCCTGTAGTAATAGTATATTATGGGCCGCTCGTGAAAAGCTATACCCCGTTGCCAGCGGCTCACCGGCGATCTTATAATATTATCCATGCAGGAACCCAAAGAAGCGCCCAGGGAAACGCCTGAGGAAACACCCAAAAAACCACCCAGGAAAGTACCCTTTAAAAATGTATTTGAAAATAAGAGCTTACTCAGCGGTATAATACTGACTGTCGTAAGCTTCCTGGTGCTCAGCGGCATTTTCGCTGTTGTCTTATTTGGGTCCAAGGCAGGGTCCTGCTCCACTGAAGTCTATAAGAAGGGTGTTTGTACTGACGCCCAGGCCGCCGGGTTGGCCCTGACCCTGATAAAGAATAGCCCGACCTTTACTTTCGACGGTATCAAGGACAGCATCAAGCTGGACAGCGAAACGTCAGCCGATAACGGCAAGACCTGGAAACTTCTCTATTTCTTCAAGACGGCGCATCCAGGCCACGGCGACAGGAAGGGCCAGGTACTGGCTGAAGTAGTAACGCAGCACGCGGCGCAGATCACGGTGACCGGCTGTAAGATAGTGTCAGCCGTATGTGACAGCACGTGGAACCTGCTCACAGACAGGTCTTTAAAGTAGCTACCTGTTCCCTTTTATGCCGGCGACAAACTCGCTGTATCCGGCCATAGCGCTCAATACCATGGCAGCCTCGTGCGGCATGCTGTAACACACGCTTCTTTCAACTGCAATGGAGCGCATGATCTCCTGCTCCAGGGCGCGGTCGCCCGCAGGTGTGAAAAGATCCGCCGCGATAATGACTGGCTTATTGTATTTCCTGGATATCTCCCTGATCTGTCCAAAGGCATGGACATAGTGCTCCACGATGCCGCGGTGCGCCTTCTTAATCCCGCTTTCAGGTAGCGTCAGATATGCACGTGATATGCGGGGAAAGGGCACTCCCAGCGAAATCACGCTGTCGGTCTGTTCGTATTTAGCCAGCACTTCGATGGCACGGAGGATGTTGTCAGGCGACCCGGCAACAAGGTCCACGGGATTATTCCTGCTCCACCAGCCGGGCAGGAATGAATCCAGCTCCCGTATCACCTCTTCCGACAGCTTCACAACTTCCAGCCCCAGCCTGGCGCAGGCATCGGCGGCCAGCACTCCCCACCCGCCTCCCAGCGTGGCTATACCCACGCGCCGCCCGCGCGGCAGCGGATGACACAGGAAGCCGTAGCCGACGTTCATCAGCTCCTGCAGGTTCTGTACTTTGATAATGCCGGCCTGCCTGCAGATGCCCTCGAAGACGGCGCTGGAGCCGGACAACGATGCCGTATGCGACCTGGCGGCGCTGGCGCCCGCCTCGGTCTCGCCTACCTTGACCAGCACTATGGGCTTGGCCAGGCTGACCTTCTGTGCCGTCTGGAAGAACCTGCGGCCGTCTTTAAAGCCCTCAATGTAAGCCAGGATCACCCGGGTAAGCTCATCCCAGCCCGTAAACTCAATAAAATCTTCAGCGTGCAGGTCTGCTTCATTGCCCGTGCTAACCAGGCGGCTGATGCCGAAATTCAGGGCCATGGCGCGGCGGGCTATGGTGCCTCCAACGTTCCCGCTCTGCGATACGACGGCGATCTCGCCCGGCGGCGGGAAGATGGGCGGCATTTGTGCAAACAACCGGTGGGATGGGCTTAGAATGCCAAAACAGTTGGGGCCGATCAGCCGCATGCCGCCTTTCCTAGCTGTCTCCAGCATCCTCTGCTGCAGGTTTGCGCCCCGGCGGCCGGTCTCGGCGAACCCGGCGGTTATCACCACCCCGGACTTCACGCCCCTGTCCACGCAGTCCTGGATGGCTTCCACTATGCCGGTCGGCGGCACAACGATTATCGCCAGGTCGGGCGTACCGGGGACTGACGCCACGCTTGCGTATACCGGGAGTCCGAGGATTTCACCGCCTTTGGGATTGACCGGATATATTTTCCCCTGATATCCACCCATGAGTATGTTGGACAGTATGCGGTAACCCCATTTGCCCGGGTCAGCGGAGGCGCCCAGGAACACCAGTGAGCCCGGGGAAAAGAATTTATCGAACTGGACCACGTGAGGGCATCCTATTTAATAATTCAACCGGGCACTCAGTCTAACAAATTTCCTGGTACATTACTATCTCGGGCTTGGCCCCGAGCAGCGGCCTCATGGCAGCGAACATCTCTTTGAAATGCGGCGCCGAGGAATGGTATGACAGCGCCTCGTTGTCCTCGTAATTTTCATAGAAAAAAAACAGCGTGGGGTCGTCAACGCGCCTGTGGACCCTGTAGGCTTTGCAGCCGGGGTCGTTGAGGAATTTAGGCGCATAGTCCTTTATGACCTTTTCGAGCTCTTCGCCCTGTCCCTCTTTAGCTTTCATCACCGCAGTTATAATTATCATGTTGCCTCCTGTTTACACAAACTGGTCAAAAAACGCCCTGTATTTGCTGGAGCCCAGCGAATGAGCAATGAAGTCCCCCCGGTGCGCCCACTCGATGTCGCCGCAGGTGGCCAGCAGCTCCAGGTGGCTCATCACCTCACGCTGCGAGAGATATTTGCCATAGCCTTTACGCAGCCTGGGAGGGAACAGCGACACTGATATCTCCTCCAGGCCCATGCTGACATTGCCCATGATTGAAAGGATGTTCTCACAGCGCTGACGGTGAAAGAGGATGATCTCCCGGGCACGTTCGGCCGGTCTCAGATAGTTTACCCTGCCTTTTTCATAGAGCCTGTGGCCGGGCATCAGTACATCCGCCCTGCCGCAGCCGCGGTTGATGGCATGCAGAGACAATATATAGGCCAGCAGTCCGTAGGCATTGTTATCAGCGCCGTAGCCCGAGGGAAGGATGTTCCTGTTCACCAGGTACTCCAGCATCAGGGAAGGGTGCGGAGTAATGGTAGGCAGCAGCGTGTCGCCGCTGAAAAATGCCTCTCCCTGAAAGATTGCGCAAATGGAGTCTGGAGAGTGTCCAGGGGTAAGCATGAAATGCAGGTCTCCACCCGGCGTAAGCGTCCCGTTCCGGACCGGGAAGGTTGTGGTCAGTCCGCTCCTCTTGCGGTGGTAGTCACGGCAGCCGGCATTGAACTGATCAGGCATCAGGCAGCAGCGGCAGGAGCCCGGAAACTCCGGATGGCTGGCGCCGTCATCGGTGCCGGGATGATAAGAGATCATGTTCTGGAAGGCGAAGTGCGCCCAGAGCTCGGCCCCGCTGGCCTCAAGCACCTCGTAGAGGTTGCCGTCGTGGTCTTCGTGGCCGTGCGTTACCACAACGCGTCCTATATCTTTAAGATTGAAACCGGCCTTGCCGAGCATTGATTTGAACTGCTCGAACTTTCCGAACTGGCCGGTGTCAATCAGGGTGGTCTTATCTCCCGGAATTACATAGCACCAGGAAGGCCCCAGGTCCCAGTCCTCGTCCGAGGAATAGTTCAGCGGGACTCCCAGGCAAAATATCTCGGCTCCTGCTGTCGTATAGTAACTTAGTACAACCCCTTCCCCATTCTCCTTCCCCCTGGCAATTATCTCGAACTCCTGCAATAATCCGTCCTTTATTTAATCCGGCAAACATGTATTTTATAGCTTTGACCATCAGGTGTCCAAGTTTTTGCTAAAATTATATAAGCCCTCCAGGGAGGTGACATGACATGGAAGACAAGATTTACAGGTACATATCCAGGCTGAATACAGGTAAAGTCAGGCTGACCGAGGTCATCGCCCACTTTACGCACAACGTATCCGGCGGGGATAAAGAGACCGTCATCTTCAAGAAGATACTTCCGGCGCTGCTCAACATGGAGAAAAACAGGAAGATAAAGCTTTCCTGGGATGTGCTGCTCTCACGTTACCGTTTCCCGCGATACATTTATCGCAAGAGCGACCGCACGCCGGAGGCCGCGTCACCGGCGGCGGAACTTCCTCTGTGGCAGAGGCAAATCGAGGATATATTAAAAAAAGAAGCCGCCAAAGTGAACAAGAAGGCGCGCAGCCAGCGGATCCAGGATAAATTCGAGAGATTTATCAAGAGATACGAAAAAAGCTCGGAGGAGATATCCCCTCCCGAGGACTGGATCAAGATTATCACGGCTGTGATGGAGACCAACCTTTCACAGTTCGACGTGATGCGTGCCTGCATTGAGGCTTTCAAAGCGGGCGCCATCTGGCAGAAATACAGGCAGGAATTCGAAGAATAGGTTCTTAGCCGGCCGGCTTGTCCAGCTCCCGGGCCACTCCCAGCATGCGCAGTAAGTCCGCTTCACTGGCATTGCCGTAGAAGACCGGCTCGCGCGGGTTGCGGTTCAAAGCTTCAAGAGTCCTCAGCGCCTTGCGTTCAGGCATGGCATGGAAATACAACAGCCAGGCGGTCAGCACCTGGCCCGTCCTTCCCAGCCCGGCAGAGCAGTGGACAACGGTCTTTTGCTGCGCTGAAACTCCTTTATACAGAAAATAGCAGATGTGCTTGATTGATTCCGCGCTGCACAGCTGCCTGTCCGCCGTGGGAGCCCAGAGCACATCGTCCTTGCCGAAGGCATCGGCATATATCTGCAGCAGGCCGCCCGTCTCTGCCGGGTAGTAGCCCAGCTCTTCCTCGGACAGCAGGCAAACGATGCGGCTGACCTCCTGTTTCTTCATGTAGGCTATCCACTCTTCGACAAAGTGCCTCTGCACGAATTTTCCCGGGTACCCCGGCCGCCTGGCGCCGAACACCAGCTCTTCAGCGGGAAGCGGCGCTCCAAATCCGTATTCAGACATAATCAAATCCTGTTAAGCCCGGTTCGGGATTATATTATTAAGCCGGCTCCATTACAACATTTACTACGCATTTCCATCGATTGACTAACTGGTCGCCAATTTATATCATTATCAGGTTAGGCCTTCTCCGTCCACCCCAGGGCAGAATAATAACTTGAACCGACGAGGCTCAGTATGGCAATAAAGATCACGGACACAACCCTGCGTGATGCGCATCAGTCGCTCATTGCCACTAGGATGAGGACCCGGGACATGCTCCCCATAGTGGAGAAGATGGACCGGGTGGGATTCTTTTCGCTGGAGATGTGGGGCGGGGCCACCTTCGATACGTGCATACGCTATCTTAACGAAGATCCCTGGGAACGGCTGAGGGACATACGCAAAAAGGTCAAAAACACGCACCTGCAGATGCTGTTGCGCGGCCAGAACCTGGTCGGCTACCGTCACTACTCAGATGACGTGGTCAGGGAGTTCATCCGCTTCGCGGTGAAGAACGGGGTGGATGTATTCCGCATCTTCGATGCGCTCAACGATATCAGGAACATGGAGCTGGCTATCGAGGAATGTAAGAAACACAAGTCCCACGTGCAGGGGACCATCTGCTTCACCATAAGCCCGGTGCACAGCGTTGAGGGCTTCACCGACATGGCGCAAAAGCTGGAGGCCCTGGGATGCGACTCCATCTGCGTCAAGGATATGGCGGGCCTTATTTCTCCACCCGAGACGACGGCCCTGGTCAGGGCCATCAAGGCCAGGGTCAAAGTGCCGGTTGACCTTCACTCGCACTGCTCCAGCGGCATGGCGCCCATGAGCTACCAGGCCGCGGCCGAGGCGGGCATAGATTTCCTGGACACCGCCTTCTCGCCATTCGCCTGGGGCACCTCCCAGCCTCCGACCGAGAGCGTTGTGGCCGCCTTCCGAGGCACGCCCTACGACTGCAGCCTCGACCTCGAGTTGCTTTACGAGATCGGAGAGGACTTCGCCGCCATGGCCGCCAAGTACCGCATTTTGCTTACCTCGGAGGCCACCCGGCCCAGCGTGAATGTGCTGCTGCACCAGATACCGGGAGGCATGTACTCCAACCTGATCAGCCAGCTCCGGGAGCAGAACGCCCTGGACAAGATCGGCGCTGTGCTTGAGGAGATACCCCGCGTACGCGAGGACCTGGGCTACCCGCCGCTGGTCACGCCCACCAGCCAGATCGTAGGAATCCAGGCCGTGCTCAACGTGCTCAACGGCGAGCGCTACAAGAAGGTTACCAAGGAGGTCAAGGACTATTTCCAGGGATACTACGGCAGGCCGCCCGGCCAGCTGAATGAAGAAGTGCGAAAAATGATCGTGGGGGACATGCAGATAATCAACGGCCGGCCCGGCGAGCACCTGGAGCCGGAGCTGGAGAAAATGAAGGCTGAAGCCCACAAGCTGGGCATCCTGCACAAGGAAGAGGATGCCGTATCCTATGCGCTTTATCCACAGGTAGCGGTCAAATTCCTGCGTGGCGAGGCCAAGGAAGAGGTGCTGGCCAGCCCTGCCGCACCGGCGGCCACAGCCCATCCCGGCGCCGACATCCCTACCGAGTTCAGCGTGGACGTGGACGGCGAGGTCTTCAATATCAAGATAGCGCCTGTTATGGGCAAGACCGTGGAACTGGAGAAGAAAGGCAAGCCCAGGGAGATACCCAGGGGCGCAGTGCTGGCGCCCATGCAGGGCATGGTGCTGACCGTTAAGGTCAAGGTTGGAGACAAGGTCAAGGAGGGCGATATCGTTGTCGTCACCGAGGCCATGAAGATGCAGAGTGACGTTCACAGTCCGCATGCCGGTACGGTCAAAGAGATATTTTCTTTCAACGGCGAACTGGTCAACAAAGACGACGTGCTGATGGTGATTGATTAAGATGCTTTCCAAGGTGTTAGTTGCCAATCGCGGGGAAATAGCCATCCGTGTGATGCGCGCCTGCCGCGAGCTGGGCATACGCACCGTGGCCGCTTACTCAGAAGCTGACAAGGACGCACTGTTCGCCAAGTATGCGGACGAGGCTTTCTGCATCGGCGCACCACCCGCATCCGAAAGCTATCTCAATATTAAAAAGATCGTAGCCGTGGCCAAAGAAAGCGGGGCCGACGGCATACATCCCGGATACGGATTCCTGGCGGAGAACCCCAGCTTCGCCTACGCCTGCGAGCGGGCCGGCATCAAGTTCATCGGGCCGTCAAGCAAGGTCATCGAGCTGATGGGCAACAAGATAGCCGCACGGCAGGAAATGGCCAGGGCCGGAGTACCGATAACCCCCGGAACCAGGAACGCCGTAAAGGACTTCAAAGAAGCCAGCAAAATTGCCAGGGAGATTGGCTACCCCATAATTGTCAAACCGTCAGGAGGCGGGGGCGGCATAGGCATGACCATCGTCCAAGATGAAGATAAGCTTAAAAAGGGCCTGGAATCTTCCAGCAAGATAGCCGCCAGCACCTTCGGCATGCCGGAAGTATACATAGAGAAGTACATAGAACACCCGCGTCACATCGAGTTCCAGGTCCTGGCGGACAAGCGGGGCAGCGTGATACACCTGGGCGAACGTGAGTGCTCCATCCAACGCCGGCACCAGAAACTTATAGAGGAAGCGCCCTCCCCTGCATTGACCCCCGAGCTGCGGGCACGCATGGGGGAATTTGCCGTTAAGGCCGCCAAACAGATCAAGTATGAGAGCGCAGGCACGATTGAGTTCATCTTCTCCAAGGGCGAGTTTTATTTCATGGAGATGAACACGCGCATACAGGTGGAGCATCCCGTGACCGAGATGGTAACCGGAATAGACATTGTTAAAGAGCAGCTGAGAATCGCCTCGGGTGAGCGCATGGACGTCAGCCAGAAAGACGTGCATATGAACGGCTGGGCCATAGAATGCCGCATCAACGCCGAGGACCCGCTGAACAACTTTGTGCCGTCACCCGGCAAGCTCAGGGGGTACCGTTCGCCGGGAGGTGTGGGCATCCGCGTGGACAGCGGCGTACACACGCGCTACACCGTATCCCCGATGTACGATCCCATGATCTCCAAGCTTGTAGCATGGGGCCGCAACAGGGATGAGGCCATCCAGCGCATGAGGCGTGCCCTGTATGAATATGTGATCGTGGGGGTCAAGACCAATATCCCCTTCCACAAGGCCGTGATGGAGAACAGGCGCTTTGTCAGCGGCGAGCTGGGCACCCATTTCATCACCCAGGAGACCACCCTGATAGACGATATGCTGGCCATCATGGCGCGCGAGCAGCCGCTGGAGGAGAAGCTTTCCCAGGTGTTCGATGAGAGCAAGCGTGCTGCAGCCATCGCCGCAACCGCCGCTTACGTGCAGATGATGCAGAAAAACTCTTAAGGCTGCTGCTTCTTCTCTTCGCCGAACATATCCGAGACGTTCTTGCCGAAGGCCTGTGCGGCCTTGCCGACCTCCTTGAACTTGGCCTTCACTTCCTCGTCCTTGAACCTCTCACCCAGCGTTTCGGCGGATTCCTTGGCCGCCTTGCCCAGCTCTTTGGCCTTGTCCTTCAGCTTTGGGTCATTAAATATCTGGCTCATTGCGTTGCCCAGCGCGTCAAACATGTCCCCCAGGTTATCCGCAGCGCTCTTATTCTTTGGATTCTGCTCTTCCATGACCTACCTCCTTAGATTCTTGCCCCGATACTAATTTTACTCGATGTCGTGCGGAAGTGCCTGCCCTCCGGCGAATATGGCAGACGAAATCTGCTAATATATGGTTGAAAGAGGCATGCACGGCAAACAACACCGGAGGAAGAGGTCATGAGGCTCATCCAGGCAGGATCCGGCGTCATTGAAATTGCACTGGCCGCCGAGTTCACAGGCTCGTGCGAAGAAGAGCTGGCAGACGTTATCAAGACGTCTAATCCCGCAGCCAACAGGCTGATCATCCTGGATTTCAGCGGGGTGGCGTTCTTCGATAATACCGCCATCAACGTTCTGGTCAAGCTGCATGCGCTCTACGCCGGGACGGGCTGCAGGTTTTATGCAGTGGGGCTGAGCCAGCATTATCGCGAAGTGCTCACATTGACCGGCCTGGACACAGGATTTCACATTAATTCCAGCGATTCCGAGGTGATCAAGGCCGCCCGCACGACCGATATCACGCAGGCCGTCAAGCCGGAGCCGCGGGACATCCAGTACTGGGCTCCGTATGTTCAAAAACTGGTTGTGACGGAGGTCCCGCCGGGCGCGGTTAACCTTAACGTAAATGGACGCCGGACTGCGGGCCCCTTGCAGGGCTTCGGCCAGCTCTGGGAGAAGACCTACACGCTCGATATATCGGAGGCGGGGCTTACGCCATCACAGGTAATTGACACGGTGAAATCCAATTTTCCAGCGCTGCAGCCTGCGGAAAACAAATTTTACCCTGCAAAAAACGGCATAAAGCCGGGCGAAATAGTATTGATAAATGCCTCCACTCCCGGGGGCCTGGTGGCCACAGCCGTGTCCGTTTTATACGCTGCCCGGGACACCTTCACATTCATCACCCCGCAGGGACACCCCGAAGCCGGCTGGGTAACATTCCGCTCGTTTGCAGACAGGGGTGTGACCTTCATGCAAGTACGCGGCCTGGCCCGGGCCAGCGATCCTATTTACGAAGCGGCCTTCCGCATGGCAGGATCAGCACTGCAACAGGGGATCTGGACCCATGTATTGGAGTCGTTGGCAAGATTAACGGGCGTTCCGGCCAGGGTGCAATTCACCAAACAATGCCTGGACCGCTCGCTGCACTGGTCCAGGACGTTTAACTTCCTGCGCAACGCACAGTTGACCAGCATGCTTTACGCGCTTACCCACCCGTAAAAAAATAAGTGACGACAGGTATTTATGCCAACGTCCGCCTCATATGACGCCGCTGTTATAGGTTCCGGCCCCAACGGGCTGGCCGCGGCCATTACGCTGGCCCAACACGGCTTAAAGGTTATCGTCCTGGAAGGCGCGGCTTATATCGGGGGCAGCGCGCGGTCAGCGGAGCTTACGCTTCCGGGGTATATACACGATGTCGGCCCGGCCGCTTACCCTATAGCTGTAGCCTCGCCGTTTTTCTCGGCCCTGCCGCTCAAAGACCTCGGCCTCAAATGGATAACTCCACCGGTCTCCATGGCCCACCCTTTCGACGACGGCCCCCCCGCACTGTTAAAAGGCAGCCCGGAAGAATCGGCCGCCACCCTGGGAAAGGATGCCGCCGCTTATACCGGGCTGATACAGCCGATTCTGAATAGGTGGGACAATCTTATGGACGACGTGCTGGGGACCAGGAGGCTTCCCCGCCACCCGTTGGCCTGGGCACTATTCGGCATGGAAGTTGTGCAATCGGCGCAGGTTATCTCACGCCGCTTCCGCGGGCCGAGGGCCCGCGGTTTTTTCGCCGGGCTGGCCTCTCACTCGGTATTGCCTCTGAATAGCCCTGCGTCGGCGGGGATAGGCCTGGTGCTGGCTGCCATGGGGCACCGGCAGGGATGGCCGATACCGCAGGGCGGAGCCGACGCCATATCCGATTGCCTTTCTAAATATCTTGTCTCAATGGGCTGCACTGTAAAGACGGGCGTTAAGGTCAGCTCAGCCGCCGACCTTCCCGCGGCAAAAGCTTTTTTCTTTGATACCTCGCCGGCTCAGATTATCAAGGTGTTCGGCGATAGGCTGACTGCCGGTTATCGCCGGTCGCTGCGGCGCTATGCGTACGGCCCGGGCGCCTTTAAAATCGACTGGGCTCTTTCCGGCCCCATCCCATGGAAATCCAGCGCCTGCGCCTCGGCCGGCACGGTGCACCTGGGCGGCAGTTATGATGAGATAGCTGAAGCCGAGTCCGCGGCCTGGCACGGGAGGGTGCCGTCCAGGCCCTTTGTTCTGCTGGCCCAGCCCAGCCTGTTTGACCCGTCCAGGGCGCCATCAGGAAAGCACACCGCCTGGGCCTACTGCCACGTGCCCAACGGCGGCAGCCGCGATATGACGGGCGGCATCGAAGCCCAGGTGGAGCGTTTCGCACCGGGATTTACAGACCTGATTCTGGCCAGGCACGTATCGTCTCTGGCAGCGCTTGAGGCGGAGAACCCCAACCTGGTGGGCGGCGATATAACCGGCGGCGCGCAGACGCTAAAGCAGATATTTTGCCGCCCCTCCTGCCGGATCAACCCCTACTCGACTCCCCTGAAAGGGGTGTTTATTTGTTCGGCTTCAACTCCGCCGGGCGCCGGGGTGCACGGCATGTGCGGCTTTCACGCAGCCCGAATGTATCTTGAGAGGGAACGACTATGGAAAATGTGAAACAGGCTAAGAAGCCCAGCGTCATAACGGTCCTCAAGCAGACATATTTCCAGTTCAATGCCGACAGCGGCAGCCTGCTGGCGGCTGCAGTTTCTTATAATTTGCTTTTTTCCCTTTTCCCTTTCGCACTGGCCATAATATCCATCGCGGGATTTGTCATGGAATCGCCAAAATTCGAGGACGCGGTGATAGCCGCGCTGGGCACGCTGCTCCCGGTAGCGCGCAACATGATAGCCAATACCCTGCACGGTGTGGTAGAAGCCAGGGCCGCCACCGGCATAATAGCCCTGGTGGGCCTGGTATGGAGCGCCTCCGCCTTCTTTTCAGCGCTGCGGGAATCCCTGAATAAAGCCTGGTCGGTCAAGGCCGTCTCCTATATAAAAGGCAAGGCCATCGATATGGCCATGATGGTCTCGGCATTTGTTCTGCTGATAGTCTATGTCTGGTTGACGACCGGGGTGAGGATATTGCATACCCACAATTTTCACAGCGACACCTTCCAGGTCCTGAACAGCACGGTCACCTCCGCCACAGTTTTTACCATCTTAAGCTCAATCCTGGCCTTTCTGATAATTCTCCTGCTCTACAAAGCCATCCCCAGCCGTCGGCCGAGATGGAAGGATATCTGGCTGGGAGCACTGCTGGCCGCAATAGGATTCGAGATAGTCAGGTTTGTCTTTATCTGGTACATCAAGAACTTCAGCCATTATAACCTGGTATACGGGCCGATAGGAGCGGTGATAGCCCTGCTCATGTTCATCTATCTGGCAGGATGGGTATTGCTGTTCTGCGCCAAGCTGAGCGCGGTCAACGCCGCTCTGAAATCTGAAGCGGGCTGATCCCGGGCCGGGCCTATTCACCCCAATATTTGCAGTATAATCAATGCAGCATGCTGGGATATACTGACGCTTACCTTGATATTGAGACAACCGGTCTATACTCCTGGTACAACAGCATCACGGTCGTAGGCATTTATTTCTGCGGCCAAAACGACGGTCGGCTGGTGCAGCTTTACAATGAGAACCTTACCCCGGGCCACCTGCTGGAGGTAATGCAGGGTACGGAAAACCTGTTCACTTACAATGGTGAGCGCTTCGACCTGCCCTTCATTCGTGACTGCCTCGGCCCCGACCTCAGCCGCATGCATAAGCACCAGGACCTGATGTTCGACTGCTGGCGCTGTAACCTGAGAGGCGGCTTGAAAGCAGTATTGCACAACCTGGGCATCGACCGCGAGACCGAGGGACTGACGGGGATGGATGCCGTGCGGCTGTGGCGGCGCTACCGCAGGTTGAATGACCTGGAGGCCCTAAGCCTGCTTCTAAGGTACAACCGGGACGATGTAGTCAACTTGAAACAGCTGAGGGAATCGCTCTCGTTGCGCACTCCCTCCGATAATGCCTGCCGTGAATAGATTGTTCAGCACATAATAAAGGGGCCGGCCCTGGTGGGCCGGCCCCTTGCATTTACCTGATCAGACCTATTTTACGTCGACTTTGTCGAGCTCCCTCAGGTGGGTATCGATACCCTTGCCGAAGAGCTTGAGCACGATGGGCTCGCCGTTGCCATACTTCTTATAGACCCTGCAGGTCTCGCAGATGCTGGTATCACGCCCGGTGGCTCCCTTGTCGTCCAGCTTGCAGTAGGTGCCCTCGATCTCCCAGCAAGGCAGGAACTGGTATTTCTCCACGGGGCATTCCATCTTAATCATATCCGGGCACTTGCACAGCTCAAAGCATGACACCTTGTCAGCCCAGAAATTCACACCGCTATCTGCTTTAACTTCGGCAGCTTTCTTAGTCCTTACTTTAGTCTCGGCCATTTGATTTACCTCCTTGTTCTGTCAGGTTGTTTTTTTGTTATGCCTCAATTTACCAGCCGTACCAAACAGCGCCATCCGTATTAAGGCTTAAATTAGACTTGCGCTTTTGCGCAACTGTTGGGCCGGCGCCGCAAAAAGGCATAAAAAAATTCCCCTCTCTTTTACGAGGGGGGAATTTATATTTATCGAGAGTGCAACCTGGCTAGCTGACAGCTACCTCTTCCAGTGTCTTGAGCGAGGTATTGATCCCCCTGCCCTGCAGCTTTAACTGGATGGGCTTTCCCTCACCATATGCCTTGTACACGCGGCACACTTCGCAGATGGCGGTGTCCTTGCCGTCGTTGCCGTAGTCGTCCAGCTTGCAGTAGGTCCCTTCTATCTCCCAGCACGGCAGGAACTGATACCTGAAGGCCGGGCACTCCGCTTTGATCATATTGGTGCAGTGAGAGACCTCCCAGCACGGGGCCTTGTCGGTCCAGAAATTGAAACCGCGCTCTTCCTTGGGCTCTGACTTGGTCGCAATCGTTTCTAATGTCTTAGCCATTTTAGTTGCCTCCTGTACTTCTTTGCCTTTAGCATAATTTAACACCGGCCGTATATAGCGCCATCCGCCATTTTGCTTAATAAGCAGTTGCGCAAAAGCGCAACTGCTGTTTTGTAAACATGGCAGGATTATATAATCGCTGCAGGCGATGTTATAATATCGGGCTACCCGCCCCATGCGGCGGACCACGGGAGCAATCCTCGATGACCTCAGACGTGCAAAAGCAGAAATTCTATGGCTGGATTCTGCTACCGTTCCTTTGCCTGATCTATGCCATCCCCATAGGCTTTGCCTTCTATGGCCCGCCTATCATCAACACCTTTATGGCGACCGACCTTAACCTGCCAAGAGGTCAAATCAACGTCGGATATTCGTTCATCGGCATGCTGTTGGGCATCGGGGCCCTTTTCATCCCCTGGCTGATAGACCGTTTCGGTCCCAGGAAAACGCTCGTCATCGGCGCCTTCATAACGGCAGTCTCGGGGCTGCTAATGGCCCTTTTCGGACATTTGACCGTGGTGCTGTTCGGCCATTCATATCCCCTTGTTTACTGGCTGCTGTGCATACTGGTTGGACTTGGAATCTCCTTCGGAACAGTGGTCCCCATACAGACGCTGGTGCTGCTATGGTTCAACGTGCACCGGGCCCTGGTGATGGGGCTGGTGCTGGGAGGCGGCGCCATCGGAGGCTTCATCTTTCCGCAGATAATCAGCAACAGCATTATCAGCGCCGGGGGTGATTGGAGGGTGGGCTGGTATATCATAGCGGCCACCTGTTTTATAGGGGGCATAATAGCCCTGCTCACTGTTAAGGACCGCCCCGAGGATTTAGGACAGCATCCTGACGGCCTGTCACCCCAGCAGTTGGCAGTGGCCGCAGAGCACACCAAACACAGGCTCATCAAAACGTACCGGTCGCCAATCGACTGGGAGTTTCGAGACGCTATAAGGACGCGTGCGCTGTGGATAATTGTGGCGGCTGAGTCCCTCATCCTTTTCCTCTGGCAGGTCGTACTGACACAGACGCCCCCGCACCTGTGCGACCGAGGTTTTTCACCTTCAGATCCCTTCCTGTTCCTGCAGCCCGCATTTGTGTACGGTCTTATCCTGGCCTTCAGCATACTGGGGAGGCTCAGCGTCTCCTTCCTGGGGGAACGCATAGAGTCAAGGTTCTTAATATCTATTGCCGGCGCTTCACTGCTGATAGGGGGCGTCTTATTCTGGGTCGCCTCAAATCAAATGCTCTGGGCTGTTTATCTTTTCCCGTTGTTCACCGGCTTCGGCTTCGGCACGGCCTACGTATGCATGCCGCTGATCACCGGCAATTACTTCGGAGTGAAATCATTCCCCGGCATCATGAGGATCATCAACCCCATAAACTCGGTAGTTCAGTTTGCCGCCCCTGCGGTGGCGGGATTTATATTCGATGTAAACGGGAGCTACGGCCCCGCCATCCTGATCGGCTGCTGCAGCGCGCTGGTGGGAGCTCTGCTTATCTCCACCTGCACGCCTCCTAAGCCAGGGATAAAACCGGCGGATTGAGCAGGTTCCGGCAAAAATAATATCGGGCCCGCTACGCTTGACAGACCGGCTCTACGACAGTTATTTTATAGTGCCGCACACCCCGATAATTGATAAGGAGAAGTCAATGCAGTTTCAAACGCTTTCTTACAGCGAAAAAGACGGGATACTCCATGTGAAATTGAACAGGCCGGAGAAAAGAAACGCCGTCAACCAGCAGGTTATAAAGGATATAACCGACTGTTTTACGGAGGTCGCCACGCGGCCGAGCGTGCAGGCTGTGCTGCTGTCCGGTGAGGGCAAGGGGTTTTCGGCCGGCACGGACCTCAACTCCTTCCAGAGCGGAGGCATGGAGAACCTGCGTAAGTTTGTCAGGGTTTACCAGCGCGCCTTTAACGAGGTTGAGCACCTGGAAAAAGTTGTAATTGCACTGATACACGGCTTTTGCTTCGGCGCAGGCTGCGAGCTGGCGCTGGCCTGCGACCTGCGCATCTGCAGCGAAGAAGCCCTGTTCAATATTCCTGAGGTCGATATGGGCATGGTGCCAGACGGCGGCGGCAGCCAGCGGCTGCCCAAGGTGGTAGGCCTGGGCAGGGCCAAGGAACTGATCCTTACCGGCAAGACGATCAACGCCGGGACAGCCAATAAATGGGGCCTGGTCAACGCCATCGTCAAGATTAATGAACTGGAAAGCACGGGCGTCAGCTGGGCCAAAGAGGTCATGGCCAATGGGCTGCTGAGCGTGGGCCTGTCAAAGCGTAACATAGATATGAGCACGAGCATGAGCCTCAACGACGGGCTGGAGTGCGCCGGCCTGGTGCAGAGCCTGGCGTTTTCCGATCCCAATTTTGTAAAAAGGGTCGAGCGTCGCTTCCTGGAGAAGGTCAAGAAACAGAAGTCCTGAATCCCGGTCAAGGCAATGGACATAGTATTGCACGTTTGCTGCGGAGTCTGTGCTGCGGGGGTGGCAAATGTGCTCCTGGCTGAGGGCTGCCGGGTAACCGGGTACTTTTACAATCCCAACATATACCCCGAGGACGAATACCGCCGCAGGCTGGACGCCGCCAAAGAGGCGGCCCGGCAGTGCGGCTATTCCATCATTGAGGGGCCCTACGAGCCGGAACTGTGGAATGCGGCAGTAGCGGACCTGGAAGAAGAGCCCGAGGGCGGAAAGCGCTGCCTGGCCTGTTACCGCCTCAGGCTGGAGAGGACCTTCAGCTTTATGCAGGAGCAGGGCGCACAACTCTTTACCTCCACGCTAAGCGTCAGCCCGCACAAATCCGCCGCGGATATAAATTCCATTGGCAGGGAGATCGGGGCTGAGGCGTTCATGGCCAGGGACTTCAAAAAGAAGGACGGCTTCAAACACGCCATGGAATATTCAAAGCAGTGGGGGCTTTACCGCCAGAACTACTGCGGGTGTCGATACAGCTTAAAGCAAGCCGGAGAGAGGTTGGATGTCAATAAGAAATAGACTGATCCTTGCCTACCTGCTGTTATTCATGTTCACGGTGGCCCACATGTTCGAGGAGGCCTGGGGCGGCTTCTGGATTTCACACGCGCTTGGTTTGGGCTGGTTTCTGCTGGTGAACTGGCTGCTGCTGTGCATACCGGCCGTGTTCTTTTATTTCATCCTGATGGACAGGAGATGGGCATATTATGCTGGAATGTTATACGGCGGCTTCATGGCGCTGAACGGTGCAGGGCATATCGTTCTAACGCTGGTCACGGGCCGCTATCCTGATTTTGCCGGCTCTATCAGCGGCATAGCGCTGGTAATAACCGGCCCCATCGTTGTCTGGCTGCTGGTAAAACAGGTCAGGTGGTCCAGGTAGGGCTGCGCTGGCTCAACGCCGGCCTGGTTTGCGGCAGGAGATGAATCTTTCGATGGACCTGTCGTAGGTCTTTTCTACTTCAGGCGGAAAGAAACAGGCGGGCATTTCATCCGACTCCAGGTGATATCGCAGGCAATCGCAGCAAATGCCCTTGCGCGGGCAGGGCTCATAAGTACAGTTGCAGCGTGATTTATTAGCAGCAATATTGCATTCTCTCATCCCGTTTCTCCGCCGCAAAATCAATCAAGCCTGGTTATCTCTAAACGCGGCCTGGGTTTAACTTCAAATTTAATTCCCGTTTCCTTGAACAGCTCCAGGAAAGAGTCATCGGCATATTTGCCGAAGGTGACGAAGCGTTTGATGCGGGCGTTGGCCAGCATCTTGGCACACAGGATGCAGGGCGTGTGCGTGCAGTACAGGGTGGCGCCTTCAAGGCTGACGCCGTGTAGTGAAGCCTGAATAATGGCATTCTGCTCCGCATGTATGCCCCGGCAGATCTCATGGCGTGTTCCGGAAGGTATCTTCAGCTCGTCACGCAGGCAACCCAGCTCCAGGCAGTCGCTCACGCCGGCAGCCGCCCCGTTATAGCCCGTAGACAGTATATGCTTGTCCCGCACGGCCACCGCACCCACATGGTGCCGCTTGCAGGTGGACCTTTCGGCAACAACGGAGGCTATCTTCAGGAAATATTCATCCAGCCCGGGCCTGCCAGACTTCTTCATTTTATGGCCTCTATCACGGAGTTTGTCTGCGAGACAAGCGATTCAAGTGTTGAGTCATTCTTAATAGTATAGTCCGCCATGGCAATAGGACCGCCTTTATTCACGTTTTCAATCTCGGCGTGATCGCGCGCACGCGCTTCATCCGCCGTCAACGGCCGTACCTTCCTGGAACCCAGCCTGCTGTACCTCAACTCAGGCGGCGCCCACACCGCTACCAGTTTAAGGTCGGCCCCAAGCTTGCCTGCCAGGCACTTATATTCTTCCCAGGAATAAAGCCCATCCAGCACCACATTAGAGCTTTTTCGCGCCTGTTCAATATCGGGGAGATTGAGCTCAGCGTAGGCTGCCATGCCGTATTGCCGCCGCAGATCCTCACGCACCATTTTCTCGTTTTGCTCGCTTAGCGGGAGTCCGCGCCTGGCAACCTCCCTGTCTGTAATATCTCCGAACCTTATGCGGCGATAGCGGTGTGACTCAAACACCCGGGAGACCTCCGATTTACCGGAGCCGGGCATCCCTACCAGAGCTACGACTTTCAACTTTGTTTACACCGGCTATAGACTGATTGCTGGATCGACAGCCAATTATAGGAAAAACCAGCTTGGCTGGCAAAGTGCTGCGGCACGAAAATTCTCAAAGCCTGCAAGCAGCCTGTTTTTACGAAGTTCGAATATATGAAATTTTACGTATCTTTCCGTATTTTTTACGTTCGATACGGCTAAACCAGGTAATCCGAAGCTATTTTGTATACAAATGATACTTGACAAGCTTCAAGCAATCGACTATCCTAAACCTCAAATACATAGGAGGTTTATTGATGGAAGCTTATTGCATGAAATGCCGGTCCAAGAGGGAAATTAAAAACGCCAGGGCCATTAAAATGAAGAATGGCAAACCGGCAACCCAGGGTGTCTGCGCCAAATGCGGCACCAAGATGTTCCGCATCGGCAAAGCCTAATAACTTTATAAGCTTACATTTATAAGACCAGGGCAGCGTTAAAACCGCCCTGGTCTTGTTAGTTTTTGTCTATTGTATTGTTAACCGCCCAGGGCTAAAAACTCATTTCGCAACAAATCCTTTGTCCACATAGACCTTATGCACCATGTCCTTGACCGACGAATATTTCCAGGCGAACACAACGGCAGCCACCAGCGTAATGACTCCGCCCCCCAGCAGAGTCAGGGGGACTCCGACAACGTTGGCCACCCCACCTGCCAGCAGGCTGCCGAAAGGTGAAAGGCCCATGAACGACAGCACATAAAAGCTCATGACGCGGCCGCGCTTGTCATCATCGGCGATGGTCTGTAAAACGGTGTTGCTGGACGCCAGCTGCACCACCATGCCGAAGCCCGTAACGGCCATGAAGATCAACGATAACCACAGCACCCTGGTGAATGAGACCAGTATCAGGCCGGCGCCAAATATCAGGGCGGCGATGATAATGATCCTGCCCAGCCCGAGGACATTTTTACGTGAGGCCAGGTAGATAGCACCGATAAGCGCACCGACGCCTGCTCCCGTCACCAGGTAGCCGAAGGTATTGGGCCCGCCCTGCAGTACCTGCTTGGCAAAAACTGGCATCAGCACAGGGTAGGGCATGGCCACCAGGCTGACCAGCGACAGCAGCAGCATGATGTACCGTATCGGGAGGAAGCCATATGCGTACGCTACGCCCTCCTTCATGCCCTTGAAAAACTCGGGGTGCTCGGGCTTTATCTCGGGAGGAGGAACGCTCATGGCCAGCAGGCAGGCGATGACGGCGATAAAGCTGATGCCGTTGATCAAAAAGCACATGGCCTCGCCTACGACCGCCACGAGTATGCCGGCCACTGCCGGGCCGATCAGCCGGGCGCCGTTAAAAAGTGAAGAGTTCAGGGCAATGGCATTGCTCAGGTCCTCGCGGTTCTCGATCATATCCAGCACGAATGACTGGCGGGTAGGCATGTCGAAGGCATTTATCAATCCCAGCGTCATGCTCAGCAGCACTATATTCCATACAGCCGCCACTCCTGTGAATACAACGACAGCCAGCGCCAGCGCCTGCAGCATAGCCAGCGTCTGGGTAACGACCAGTATCCTGTGGCGGTTCAGCCGGTCGACCAGCACCCCGGCAAAGGGAGTCAATAGAAACGTGCAGATAAGCCCGGAAAAGGCCACCACGCCCAGCAGGAAGGCAGAATTTGTCAGGCTGTACACCAGCCAGCTGGTGGCTACCTGCTGCATCCAGGTGCCGATCAGGGAGATACCCTGCCCTATGAAATAGAGCCGGTAGTTCCTGTAGCGCAGCGCCCGGAAGGTGTGCGCCAGGCTGGTTACATCCGCCGAGGATGATTTTTCCATCCCACTATTGCTTACAGGCACAATATAATAATTTTAATATAACTGCTACGCCGTACATAGTTTGAAATCATAAACAAGAGCAAAATGTTATAACTTTTTCATCATTTAGCCTTTAGACTTTATGACTATTTAAGCTGCCTGCAGCTAGAATTCGTCCAGCTTATGGAAAGTATAGGAGGGGGAATCTGATGAAAAGGCTATTTTTACTCCTTGCACTAACCGCTATATTCTTGCCGGCCTGCGCCTCGTTTGTGCCGGCTATCACAACTTTTGAAATCACCCCGCCGGTGATCACGGCCGGCTCATCCGCCAGCCTGATCTGGAATGCCATTGGCGCCAATACGGTGACTATCGAGCCGGGGTTGGGTACGCTGCCCGCCATGGGCTCAAGGTTGGTAACCCCTGGCGTAACCACCGCATATACTATTAGCGTCAGCAGCCCCGTCGGCACAATCAGCCGGTCGGTCGTATTAACGGTCAACCCGGCGCCGGTATCGATCAGCTTTTACGCCAATCCTGCCGTGCTATCCTCTGGCGGCTCATCCCTGCTGCAATGGAACGTGGCCGGGGCCACGGATGTATCGATTGACCAGGGCATAGGGCCCGTCCCTTCCACCGGTTTCAAGCTTGTCTCGCCCCAGAACACTACGACCTACACACTGACTGCCGCCAATGCCGCCGGAAAAACCAGCAGGACCCTTACCGTCGCAGTCAATCCGCCCATACAGGCGGATTTGTCGGTCTCTCCCAGCAGCATCACCTACGGACAGCAGGCTATACTGACCTGGAATGTGACGGGGGCAGATAGCGTCTCGATAGACCAGGGCATAGGCCAGGTACCCGCCTCCGGCAACAAGGTGGTAGCTCCTGACAGCACCACCAGCTATACGCTGACTGCCAGCAGCAGCTGCTGTGTGGTCAGCAAAGCCGCAGTGGTCAACGTGGGCACAATATATCCCTATGGCTACTACAACAGCCCGATCTACGGCTATCCCAATAACTATTATTACTTCCCTTACGGGCCGTACCCTTATCCCTACGGTTCACCGGGCGGAAACCAGTCTGTCACGCCGTTCATCGAGATATTTAACGTCAGCCCTAACCAGGTAAAATTCGGACAGGGCGCGCTGTTGCAATGGAATGTACTGGGGGCTACCTCGGTGGACATCACCGGGGTCGGCAGCGTGCCTGCCAACGGGGTGGTGCTGGTCGTGCCCACCGTGGATACCACTTACACGCTGAACGCAACCAATGCTTATGCTTCGACCAGCCAGTCAGTGTCCGTGCAAATAGTGCCGTAAGCTTTCTACAGAGCTGCTGACTTGTGGTACTGCAGCTTCTGACGTTCGTACTGCTCGTAATGCTCGGCGATGATATCACGGATGGGGAGATGGTAGGGACAGCGCTCCTCGCAATCGCCGCACTGGCTGCACTCTGCAGCCTTGTCCATTACAGTCGCCCAGAAACCTGTGTATAGTTGGTTGGAGGGCAGACGGGCGGCCAGGCTGGGGTATATCATGACGGTGGAGATGGCTATGCCTTCGGTGCAGGGCTGGCAGTAGTCGCAGCGGTGACAGAACCTGGTGCCAAGCTGCTTCTTCAGCGCCTGCATCTCCTTCTTTTCAGCCGCTGTCAGCTTGTGCGGCCCGCTGAGTATGCCGATGATCTCCTCGATCTCGCCCGGCTTTTCAATTCCGGGTATGGTAACTACATCGGGAAAGCCGAACAGGTATTTGAAGGCCAGCCTGGCATTGGAGATCATGCCGCCGGCCAGCGGCTTCATATCTATAAAGCCCATGTCATGCTCCCTGGTCAACGGCAGCAACTCCTTGGCAGCTTCGTCAGTGACAAAATTAAACGGGAACATGATGGTCTCAAACTGGTCTGACTCAATGGCTTTTTTAGCCACATCTATCTGATGGCTGGTGATGCCGATGTGTTTGATCTTGCCAGCTTTCCTGGCCGCCTGGACGACCGACATGGGGCCATTGGGGTCAAGCACCGCATCCAGTGATTTAGTATCGCTGACGCTGTGAAACTGATAAAGGTCTACGGAGTCCACTCCCAGCTGTTTCAAACTCTGCTGCAGGTGCTTGGCCACACCCTCGCGGCTTCTGGACAGGGACTTGGTAGCCAGTATAAGCCCCTCCCTCCTTCCTGCAATCGCTTTGCCGATCCGTTCCTCGCTGGTGGTGTAACCGTTGGCCGTGTCCAGGAAATTTACTCCCAGCTCGAGGCATCTTTTCACGACTGAAACCGCCTCTTCTTCGTTCAGCCTCTGGATGGGTATGCCGCCGAACCCCACCCGCGTTACCATCATGTCTGTTTTTCCCAGCCTTATCTTCTCAATCATCGACGCTCCTTCAGGGGACGAGCATATTGTACAATATCTCATTATAGCGTCGGCCCGGCCTGGCTCAAATTATTTGGTTGCATTATACTTTGGAGCTACTATTTAACCTGTTTTCCATCGATATAATCTAAGGGGTGCAGCAATACATGGATATAGTTGACGCCATAGACAAAAGAAGGTCCATACGCAGCTTTAAGCTGGATCCTATTCCTGTAGATATTCTCAAGGGGATTGTGGGAGGGGCACTGCGGGCGCCTTCCGCCTCCAACAGCCAGCCCTGGGAGTTCGCCGTGGTCACCGGGCCCAAGCTGGAACAGATAAAGCAGGCATGTGTAGAAAGGTCCAACACTGTACCGAACATGGATATACCCATCCCCTTCCAGTACCCGGAGCCGTGGGCTGGAAGGCGCCGCGCCGTGATGGCCGGCGTGCTGGCCAAACTGGGCATTGCACGCGAGGACAAACAGAAGCGCATGGAGTGGGGTCTGCAGGGCTTTCGATTATGGGGGGCACCAGCCTGCATATACGTAATGATCGAGCGTTCCTTCTATCAGGGCGAGCAGGGCGGCAACCTCTGGAACATCTTTGACTGCGGCCTGGTAGTGGATAACATACTTTTGCTGGCAACCTCGTTCGGCCTGGGCACCATCCCGGCAATCATGCCCGTCCTCTATCCGGATATACTGCGCAAGACGCTGGGGCTGCCTGACTCCAAGCTTATGGTCATCGGGATAGCGGTGGGCTATGCAGATGAGAATAACCCGGTCAACCAGTTCCGCACCGAGCGTGAGCCCCTGGATAAAGTCGCCCGATTTTATGAATAGGCCGAGCTTTGACTGCTCTGGTGCCAAAGAGTATTATCTGACACGTGCTTTTCGTGAGATCCCTTATAACCTGGATTAGCGAGGAGGTTGCGCCATGGCAGGTGAGGCAGTTATCAAGATACTGGGATTCGCCGGCAGCCTGAGAAAAGGTTCGTACAACAGGTCGCTTTTGAGGGCCGCGTCCGAGCTGATTCCGGAAGGCTCAACACTGCAGACATTCGAGCTGGACGGGATCCCTCCCTTTAACCAGGACATGGAAAGGACGCCGCCGGACAGCGTGAAAGAGTTCAAGGCTGCAATAAAGCAGGCCGACGCCGTCCTGATCGTGACACCGGAATACAACTATTCCGTGCCCGGCGTTCTGAAGAACGCCATCGACTGGGCCTCGCGCCCCTACGGGGACAGCGCCTGGATTGGAAAGCCAGTGGCCGTTATGAGCGCTTCCACCGGCATGCTGGGCGGGTCCAGGGCGCAGTATCACCTCAGGCAGTCCTTCCTTTTCCTGGACGTGGTGCCCGTCACCAAGCCTGAGGTCTTCGTCACCTTCTCTGCGCAGAAGTTCGATGAGAGCGGCAAGCTGACAGATGCAACCACCAGGGACATAGTCAGCAAATTGCTGCAGGCCCTGGTCGACCTGGCCAGAAAAATAAAGAAATAAGCGAGAGCGGCCTATGAAGTTTATTGGCAAGGACAGCAAGCAGCGCATTGTTGAACGGTTTGCCGATCACGTATCCTCGGGCAAGGTGGAGCAGTTCAAGTCATACAACATGGAGTTCGTTTTCGGCCGCAGGGAGGGTCCTTATATCTGGGACGCCACTGACGGCAAGCGGCTGATCAACTGCCACTGCAACGGCGGCGTCTTCAACCTCGGGCATCGTAATCCAAAGGTGATCAAGGCGCTGCAGGACAGCCTCAAAGAGCTGGATATAGGCAATCACCACTTTATCAGCGAGCAGCGCGGCCGGCTGGCCGAGAGGCTGGCCGAGTTGATGCCTGGCGATATTTCATGCACGGTCTTCGGCGTGGGCGGCGGTGAAGCTGTCGACCTGGCCATCAAGCTGGCACGCGGCTTCACGGGCAGGCAGAAGGTCATATCGGCCGTAGGCGGCTATCACGGGCACACGGGCTTCGCGCTGGCTACGGGCGACGAGCAGTACCGCGCCCCCTTCGGCAATAACCTGCCGGGATTCATACAGGTCCCCTTCGATAACGTCGATGAGCTGTCTAAGGCTGTGGATGGTAACACTGCGGCCGTCATCTTCGAGACGATCCCGGCCACGCTGGGGATGCCGCTGCCGCATCCGGACTTTTTTGCACGTGTCAGGCAGCTTTGCAGCGAACGTGGCGCCCTGCTGATAATTGACGAGGTCCAGACCGGGCTGGGCCGCACAGGAAAGCTGTGGGGAATGCAGCACTACAACGTGGTGCCCGACATAATCGTAATAGGAAAGGGGCTATCGGGCGGCATCTATCCTATGAGCGCAACCTGCTTCCGCAAAGAGCTGGAAGATTTCTTCCACAGGAACCCCTTCATCCATGTATCCACCTTCGGCGGGGCCGAGGTCGGCTGCCCGGTGGCCATGACAGTCCTGCAGGAGTCCTCCAGGCCGGAGTTCCTGGCACACGTCAACGAGCTGGCAGTCATCTTTAAGGACGGCTTCCTCGACCTGAAAAAGAAGCATCCCAACATACTGGTAGGCCTGCGGCAGCTCGGGCTGATGATGGGGATTGAGATGGTCAACGACGTCTGCGGGCCGATCCTGACCAAGGCCTGTTACGATCACGGCGTACTGGCCATCTACGCCAATAACGATAAGCGCGTTTGCCAGCTCCTGCCGCCTCTGAATATAACCAGGGAAACCGCCCGCGAAATCATTAATTCGGTTGATGCAGCGCTCAAGGACACGGCCGATTTTCTGGCGCTTTAAAGGAGGTCCCATGAATGTTGACCTGGAGGCATTAAAAGCATTTGAACGGGGCCTCGATGCCGACAGGCCCGAGGAGAGCAGGATACCGGCCAGGGTGCTGGGCTACGGCGAGATAAGCACCATCTTCGAGATAGATTCGGATTCCTGCAGGGACCTGGCCTGCAAGCGCATGCCGATTTTCAATACACAGGCTGAAATAACCCGCTACGAGGAGCTGTACAATCGCTATAACGCAGCTCTGGCCGGGATTAGAATTGAAGTTCCCCGCTATGGCTTTGCCTGGTTTGTCAGCGACGGCGGCCGCACCATTGCCTATGACATACAGGAAAAGCTGCCGCCCGAGTCGATCGGCAATAGGGCCATACATATACTGGACACTGAAAATGTTCGGGCACTTTTCAAGCTCGTATTACACCAGCTGACCAGGGTATGGAGCTTCAACAAGGCGTATCCCGACCGTGCGCTGGGCATAGACGGACAGATATCGAACTGGGCCATAATCGGCTTCGATCCGGCCGGCAAGAAATTGCCCGCCAATTGCCGTCTGCTGTATTTCGACACCAGCACACCGCTGATGAAAGAAGGTGGGATTGAGCAGCTGGACCCCGAGCTTTTCCTGCGCAGCGCACCCTCTTTCATGCTGTGGCTTATCCGCTGGCTCTTCCTCAAGGACGTCATGACGCGTTACTACGATGAGAGGCTGGTGACCATCGACCTCATCGCCAATTTTTACAAGGAGCAGCGGCCCGAGATGGTCCCGCTGCTGGTTCAGGATGCCAACGAGTTCTTTGCCGGCGAGGGGAAGGAGCTGGGGATCAGGCCGCTTTCAGAAAAAGAGATAAAATCGTACTACAGCGAGGACGCCATCATCTGGAGGGTGTTCCTGGCGCTGCGCAAGTTCGACCGCTGGCTGCACAGGAATGTATATCACAAGCCGTACGTATATATCCTGCCCGGCAAGATCAAGCGTTAATTTCATTTGCCCGTCTGCTCAAACCGTGCTCGCCCACATTGCGATAGTTTACGTTGGACTGCAGCGCGAACATGAAGGCTGTCAGATTTCGTGTTGAAAGCAGGCACTGTAATGCTTTTCTCAGGATGACAGGCCACGCATATAGCTTTCTGTTGCCATGCAGAACACCGGCAGCGAACTCTTCTTCTGTCATCGACAAAGGCCTGTGCACCACCTGAGTCATATCGTAGTGGCTCCAATCACCCGGGAAATCAGTGTAGAGCAGCCGCTTATCCTCCTGCAATCTGGCGTAAAGGCGCGTGCCGGGCAAGGGGGTCAGGTGCGTTATTTGCATAACATCTATGGCGCTCTTCATCATATATTTTGCCCGAGCATCCATACTGGCGGTGGTATCGTCATCCAGCCCAAAGATGAACGCCCCCAGGACAGCGATGCCGGCCCTGTGAATGCGTTGAAAGGCTCGAGCATAGGCTGAGGGCCTGCGCTTCAAATTCAGCTGTTTATTGATCCGGGCAAGAGCGCCTTCGTCTTCGGCTTCCAAGCCCAGGAAGACCAATTTGCATCCTGCGCGTGCCGCCCACTTCAGGACTTCCTCATCATCGGCAAAGTTAAGGGAAGCCTGGCAGAACCACCACTTATCCAGCTTCCTTTCAACCATGCCTCTAAACAGCTCCAGCGCACTCCTTCTAGCTTCTTCCCCGTAGCCAATAATGTTATCATCCACAAAGAAGACCATCTTTTGACGCACCGTAGACAGCTCATCCAGCACCTCTGCGGCAGGGCGCCGTCTGTAACGCCGTCCGTTAAAGGCAGTCACCGAGCAGAAATCGCAGTCCATTGGGCAGCCGCGCGATGTCTGTACGGACGCAAACATGTAACGCCGATCAAGCAGGTCGCGTCTTGGCGCAGGCATGCCTGCCAGGTCACCCCACGAGCCCCGATAAAGAGACTGAAGCTTTCCGGACTCGAAGTCAGACACGATCTGAGGCCAGACCGTCTCCGCCTCCCCGATGACCACACAATCAGCATACCTTAAAGCCTCCTCCGGGCACATAGATACATGTATACCACCGAGAACCACCGGCACATTGTTGGCATGGTAGGCCCGGGCAATTTCGTAGGCCCGGGGCGCGGTTGCCGTAAAGGCGGTGATTGCAACCAGGTCAGCTTCACAGTAAACAAAAGGCTCCCAGGTCTCATCCAGCAGTTTGACGTCCCACGAATCCGGCGTCAGGGAGGCAATAATGGCCAGTCCCAGAGGAGGGAAGCGAGAGCTCTTATTTACTGTCAAGCCGATCCGGGCGGTATTGACCGGATTTATTAAAACAAGCTTTCTTTTCATGGCAAAATCCCTACTGCCAGACGAACCCCAGCCCGTGAGCGGCTTTCAGCAGCAATTGGTGCAGCGTGCGCTGTTCGGCAGCGTTTAATACCGATAAAATATCCTTGCTGTGCTGAACGGTGCCTTCAAGGATAGCCCGATATGCTTCCGTGCCGATGTCCGTCAAGGCCAACCACCAGAACCTGCGATTCTTCTGGTCTCGTTCGCGCTGTATAAAACCTTTTTCCACCAGCCGCTGCACATAAAGCGAAATAGTGCCCCGGTTTATGGCCATTCTGTCTGCTAACCCGCTGGCCGTTATAGATTGCGTCTGACCCAGCACCATCAACACTGCACAGTCCGAGAGCCTGAGGCCGGCATCACGTGCCCTTTCATCCTGCTGCTGCCGCAGCTCGTATGAATGCGCCAGCGAGAAAAGAGCCTGGTTTACCTGAATATACTGCTTGTCTTTCAACGTCAACCTCCTTTCATTACTAAATTATTGTTGTATGATACAACTATTGTAATATACAACTATTCAGATGTCAAGCACATGATGTATAATTACATTCCTGAGTCGTTAAAATATAAACCTATCAATGAAATATACTGGGAGGTACATATCATGGCACAGATGACCGGACAGCAGTACAAAGAGAGTTTGAAGAAACTCAAGCCGGTGATTTACTACATGGGAGAAAAAATCGATGATATCACCACCCACCCGGCATTTATACCTCATATCAACTCGGCAGCCCTGACCTACGAGATGGCCCTGACGCCCGAGTTTGAGGAGCTTTGTTCGGCCAAATCCCATTTAACAGGCGAGAAGATAAACCGTTTTACCCACATCCACCAGAACCATGACGACCTGGTGAAAAAGGTCAAGATGCTGAGGGCCATCGGCCAGCAGACCGGAAGCTGTTTTCAGCGCTGCGTGGGCTTCGACGGTATGAACGCCACCTATTCCATTACCTACGATATCGATAAGAAATTCGGCACCAGCTACCACCCGCGTTTCAAAGAGTTCATGAAAATGATCCAGACTAAGGACCTGATGCCCTCCGGCGCTATGACCGACCCCAAGGGCGACCGCAGCCTTTCGCCCAGCCAGCAGAAGGACCCGGACATGTACGTCCACGTGGTTGAGAAGAAAAAGGACGGCATTGTTGTCAGCGGCGCCAAGCTGCACATCACAGGCGCCGTCAATTCCCACGGCCACCTGGTCATGCCTACCGCCGCCATGAGAGCGGAGGACAAGGACTATGCAGTCTGTTTTTATGTCCCCATCGATGCGCCCGGAGTAATCCATGTGTTCGGCCGCGAGTCAAACGATACGCGCAAATGCGAGTGCTCCATGGATCAGGGCAACTGCGAGTACGGCTGCGTGGGCGGCGAGGCGCTGATTATATTCGACAAGGCATTTATCCCTAACGAGTACGTATTCATGTGCGGCGAGTATGAGTTCGCCGGTGAGCTGGTAGAAAGGTTCGCCACCTTCCACAGGCAGAACTACGGCGGCTGCAAGGGAGGGCTGGCCGACGTGCTGGTAGGTGCGGTGTATGCGCTGGCCCAGACACAGGGCACCAGCAAAGCATCGCACGTCCGCGACAAGCTGGCCGAGATGATTCACCTGGCCGAGACCATCTACTGCTGCTCTATAGCCTGCTCCTGCCAGGGCTTTGCACAGCCGGCCGGAAGCTACCAGGCCGACCCGCTGCTGGCCAATATCGCCAAGCTCAATGTGACGCGCAACGTCTACGAGATAGCGAGGCTGGCCCAGGACATAACAGGCGGCCTGCTGGCCACCATGCCTTCCGAGTTCGATTTACACGATCCGACCGTGGGCAAATGGGTCAGCAAATATATGGCTGGCACCGCCGAGGTGCCGCCTGAGACCAGGATGCGGCTCATGCGGCTGATAGAGGCTATGACCTGCGGCACAGCCCTGGTCGAATCCATGCACGGCGCCGGCTCGCCGCAGGCTCAGAAAATCATGATCGAGAGGCGCGGCAGCCTGGAGCGTAAGAAGAGGCTGGCTGAAAAGCTTGCCAAGATAGGCGACCAACCCTTCTTCGTCTGCTGAATCGGCCGATGCGAGGCGAAACATTAAATTAGCGCTCAAGTTCTGCGGATCGTGCAATCCTGAGGTTGACCTGTCCGCACTGGCGCTCAGATTGAAAAAATATGGCGCGGGCAAGGTGGACATCCAGTTTGTACCGTTTGAATCGCCGGACCTGGATCTGGCGGTGATACTCTGTGGCTGCCGCCGCGCCTGCATTGACAAGGATGACATCAAGTCGCAGGCCCGGCACAATATAGTGATAACCGGCGAAAACCTGCAGGGAACAATCCAGGACGAGAGCCGCCTCCTCGAGCATATTATTCATGAAATCGAACGCCTGTCCGGCTTTGGTGACTAAAATCATTTTCGCTGCAGGCCGGCCCGTATAAAATGTGTACATTATTTTGTTCGAGGTGAAATAATGGACAAAGGAAACGGGCTTGTTGTCGAGCTGAACGCCGCCAATTTCGACCAGGCGGTAAAAGATAATCCCTCACTGGTGGTCGACTGCTGGGCGCCCTGGTGTGGACCCTGCCGCATGATGTCTCCGGTCATCGATGAGCTGGCCAGAGACTACCAGGGGAAAATAACCTTCGCCAAGCTGAATACCGATGAGAACGGTGAGATAGCCGGCAAATACATGATCCAGGCCATCCCCACGCTGCTTATATTCAAGGATGGCAAGCTGGCAGACAGGAAAGTCGGCGCACTGCCCAAGAAAATACTCGAGGGCGAGCTAACTAAAAGCCTGGCGTAATCGGGGCTCATAAAGTATTTAGACCTCCGCTTAACCTGAGCGGAGGTCTATTTTTGACCTTTGATTTTTTCCTCGGTCTCCACCACGCCGTCTTTGATCCAGAGAACACGGTCCGAGTATTGCCTGTGCTCGGGCTCGTGCGTTACCATCACGATGGTCTGCTTGTGCTCGTCGCATAACAGCCGCAGCAGGTTCATCACAATCTCAGAGTTCCGGGTATCAAGGTTGGCGCATGGCTCGTCGGCGAAAAGTATCGTGGACCTGTTGACCAGCGCCCGCGCTATGGCCACGCGCTGCTGCTCGCCTCCGGACATCTGGCTGATCAGGTGTTTTGACCGCTCGCCCAGCCCCACTGTCCGCATCACCTCCAGGGCCGCCTTATCGCAGTCCTTCCGTTTAACCCCCATCATCATAAGAGGCAGGCTGACGTTTTCCAATGCGTTAAGCTCCGGCAGCAGGGCGTATTCCTGGAAAACATAGCCAAGCTTGTTAAGCCTGAAACTGGTCTTCTGAGTCGATGACAGGGTGGAAATATTGGTGCCGTCTACTATTATCTTGCCGGCCGTGGGATCGTCCAGCAGCGCCAGCATGTGCAGCAGAGTTGATTTTCCCGAGCCGCTGGGCCCCATGATGGCCAGGAACTCGCCGTGGGTTATATCCAGGTCAATTCCCTTCAGCGCCTCCACGGGCACGGCGCCTCCAAAGGTCTTTCTCAGTCCATGCGCTTCAATTATCGGCATCAAATTATCCCCAGATCGCCTTGATGATGTTCTGCCGTGTGACCATCCACGACGGGATAAAACCGGCTACTATGCTTACGGTCACCATACTCAATATACTTATCGCCAGGTCTCGTTGCACCAGCGCCAGGCTGACCAGCCCGATGGGCATGGGAAACGGGTGCCGTATGAAATATGGCATTATCAAGTATTCGATCACGACCATGCCTACTATCACACCCAGCACAGCGTAAAAGACGGCCTGGAAGATGTAGGACAGTATAATGATGCGCTCCTTCATGCCGATGGCCTTGAGAATGCCGATCTGCCTGCGGCGGTTGATGGTAGCAATAAAGATGACAATGAAAATGGTGATGCCGGCCACCAGCAGGCCGATAAATGTCACTATGCCGTTTATGATGCTGAAAGTCTGGGTCAGGCCGCTTATGTAGCCTATAAAGTCCAGCCAGACGTTGATCTGCTCATTCTCCACCCCCATCATCCTCAGCCGGTCGACATACACGCTCTCCGGGACGGAGCCGTCCGTTTTGACCAGCAGCTCCGTTGCCCTGTTGTGCACCTGTAGTACGGATTCCATCTCTTTCTCGGTCACAAACACGTTAAGGTCAGCCAGCGGGAAGTGGGTCATATAAATGCCTTTTACCTTGTAGTCTCTCTTTACGCCGTTCCCATAAGTGACGGTAACCTCGTCGCCCACCCTGGCGCCTTTGAGCGAAGATATCTCAAAGCTGGCTTCGTATCCTCCCGATATCTCCCTGCCCATCATGATCTGGTCGCGGTCGTTCTCCTCCAGGTACATGCCGGCCACCATGTAATCCTGCAGGTTTGTGACCTTGATTTCCTCGTCGGGATTGATGGATTTTATGGTCCAGGCCTTCTCGCGGACATCAACGTTGTCCTTATCCGGGTCGTAGCGTATAACGCCTGACTGCGAATAGCGCGACGAAGAGCTGACCACGCCGGGCAGGGTATTAATCTTGGTCTTGAGCTGCTGTACCTGCGTGATATATTTCTCATCGGTAGCAGGCAGTATGACTATATTGGAAACATAATTTTCCTTGGCCTGCTGATAGGCTTTGCTGATGGCCCCATTCATGAAGGCGGAGCTGAAGATGATGTTGATAAAAGCCAGCGTGGTCACCAGTATGGTCAGGACCAGGGTAAATTTATTGCCCCTGGTGATGGCCTTATAGACCAGGAAAAACGCAACTCTGATATCGTTCCACATGGTAAGACACAGCTGGTTTATTACGGCATTATCCGCGTAATAATAATTTGGCATATTTAATAAGTCAATCTGTTCGCCTCGATTGACAGCTGCAAATAAACGAAGATTTCTGGACATCAAATTGTCCATCGAATAGAATTGATAGGACTTTGACCTGTTCAGACCCCGTGAGCGTTAGCGTGAGGAATTCATGATCAACTCGCAGGCCGAGATACCGATATACGCCAACCCCTCTCAAATACTGAAGCACCTGATTAAGTTCAACACCACCAACCCGCCGGGCAATGAGGCGCCCTGCATAGGATATGTCAAGAGTCTGCTGGACTGGTCGGGAATACAGAACACCATCGTGGCTGCCGACCCATCACGCCCCAACCTGATTGCCCGCATTCCGGGCCTTGGCAACTCTCCACCCCTGCTGCTTTACGGCCATGTGGATGTGGTGACCACGGCCAACCAGGTATGGAAAGTCAATCCCTTCGCCGGTGAGGAGATAGACGGCTATATTTGGGGCCGCGGCGCGCTGGATATGAAGGGCGCGCTGGCTATGATGCTTTCAGCGGTAATGACCTCAAAGCTGGAAGGTCCCCCTCCTCCGGGCGATGTCATACTGGCTGTGCTGAGCGATGAGGAAAGTACCAGCGCCTACGGTGCAGAGTACCTGGTGAACAATCACGGCTACCTTTTTCAGGGCGTTAAGTACGCCATTGGAGAATTCGGAGGCTTTCCCGTCACCATGTCGCGCAGACGCTTTTACCCTATCATGGTGGCGGAGAAACAGGGCTGCGGCATACTGGCCACCATACGCGGCCGCGGCGGTCACGGAGCCTGGCCTGCCAGAGGTGGCATCATGCGGCACCTGGCCTACTACCTGTACCGCCTGGAACGCCGCCTGCCCGTCCATATAACCCCGGTCGCCAGGGAGCAGATACGTGCTACAGCGGAAAATCTGCCCTTTCCCTTGAATCATGCCCTGCGGCAGCTGCTGATACCGTCGATGACAAACCTTTTCCTGGACATGCTCGGCCCCTCGGCGCGCATGTTCGATCCCATACTGCACAACACCGTGGCGGTGACCGCCATACAGGCCGGAGAAAGTTACAACATGATCCCCAGCCAGGTGTCCATTCTCCTGGACGTCCGCGTTCTGCCCGGCTTCACGGCGGATGATGTCATCGATGAGCTGGAGGCGCTGGCAGGCAGAGACGTGGAATACCAGACAATGGTCTTCAGCCCGGGCCCGTCAGAGCCGAATATGGGCCTGTTTTACACGCTGGCCGCTATTTTAAAGAAAGCCGACCCGGAAGGGATTCCCATACCCATGATGCTCCCGGCAGTCACGGATGCCCGCCTGTTCTCCAGGCTGGGCATCCAGACATATGGTTTCACTCCCCTGAACCTGCCGCCGGAGATAAAGTTTGAGGAGCTTTTCCACGCCGCCGACGAGCGCGTCCCCGTCCAGGCACTGCAGTTCGGCACAGACGCCCTTCGCCAGCTTCTCCAGAGATTCTAGCTTCAGTCCAACTGTGATTTAAATCATAGTCTCCTCCCGATCCTGCTATTAAAATCTGGGGTATGAGCATGCTGTTTAAATGCCCGGGTGCTTCCAATATCAGGACGCCCACCATCAATGCCAAGAGATGCCCGCAGTGCGGGGGCGAGGTGGAGCTGTTTTCCACGGATATGAAAGTTGATTGTCCGCAGTGTGGCCAGGCGGTTTACAACAACGTAGCCACATGCGCCGCGCACTGCCGGTTTGCCGAGCAGTGCCTGGGCGCAGAGCTGTACGAAAAATTGAAGGGTAAAAGCGCATAGGTTAAGAGAGGTGCAAAATGAAAAACACCACGTCTAAAACGCTCAGGAAGATAGTCAAAATCGACGAAGAAAAGTGCAACGGCTGCGGGGCCTGTATTCCCGCCTGTGCCGAGGGTGCGCTGCAGATCATAGACGGCAAGGCCCGGCTGGTCTCAGACAGGTACTGCGACAGCCTGGGCGCCTGCCTCTCTGAATGTCCCCAGGGCGCCATAACCATTGAAGAGCGTGAAGCTGAGCCCTTCGATGAACAGGCCGCTAAAAAACATGTCCAGGGCAAATCCTCCCAACCCCCGCCTGCCTGCGGGTGTCCTTCCACAGCCGTGAAACAGTTTGATAAAGAAGAGAAGCTGCCCTGCGGCTGCCCGTCTTCCAGCGTCTCTCAGTTCAAAGCCACCTCCACGCCGGCGTTAAGTGAGGAGACAGCCGGCATGCCGTCCGCCCTGGCACACTGGCCGGTGCAGCTTACGCTGGTCCCGCCGGGTGCGCCTTTCCTGCAGGCAGCCGACGTCCTGCTGGCGGCCGATTGCACCGCCTTCTCATACGGCGGTTTTCATCATGATTTCCTGAAGAATCATGCCCTGCTGGTGGCCTGTCCCAAGCTCGACGACTATGAAGCACACCTGTCCAAGCTGACCGATATCCTGACCAGATCGGATATTAAGAGCCTGGCGGTGCTGCGCATGGAAGTGCCCTGCTGCGCCGGTTTGACCCGTATGGCCATGCAGGCCATCCTGGCCTCGGGCAAGGATATCCCCTTTAAAGAGACCATCATCGGTATCCGGGGTGAGATTAAAAATTGATTGCGGGGTGAAACTCCAGATTAGCGGGACCGCAATCGAGAGCAGGGCGAAAGGCCGGACGTTTAAGTATAATGTTGAGGAGGTGGAAGATGAAAGGGAAAAATCCGGCCTCTAAAAGACCTGATAAGCGGGAAGCTGCGGTATGCGGCCTGTTCTGTCCTTCCTGCACAATCTATATTGGCTCCAGCGAGGAACCTGAAAGGCTCAGGACGATGGCGGCCATCTTCAACCAGCCTGTCGAATCGCTGAATTGCCAGGGGTGCCGGGCGGAGGTGAGAAACATTCACTGCGAGAGCTGCCAGATGTATGCCTGCGCTGCAGAGAAGGGCTTCGACTTCTGCGTGCAATGCGCCGAGTACCCCTGCCAAGAATTGAAGGCCTTCCAGTCCATACTGCCCCACAGGCTGGAGCTGTGGAAATCACTGGAGCGCATCAAAGAGGCAGGATGGGAGCGCTGGTACGAGGAAATGGTGGAGCACTACTCTTGCCCGCAGTGCGGCACGATTAACTCCGCCTATGATAAAGCCTGCCGCAAATGTGGCGACACGCCGAGCTGTAAATACGTCGAGGTCAACCGGGAGGGCATCATTCAGCGCTGGCCGGGCAGGCCTTAAAGAGGCCTAGCCCTTAGAATGCGGCTGGGGTAGCGGCGTATATGCAAATGGTAAACATGGTATCTCTGGGCATTTTTTCCGTATTTATCGGTTTTCTCGGTGCGTTGACGGGGCTGGGCGGGGCCAGCATCCTCATTCCGCTTCTAATTCTGTTCGGTATCCCTGTGAAGGTGGCCATAGCCTCCTCAATGATAAGCATCATAGCCACTTCTGCCGGCTCCGCATCCGCTTATGTCAGAGACCGGATAACCAATGTCAAAATAGCCATGTTCCTCGAGGCCTTCACCATCAGCGGGGCCATCATCGGCGCCACCATAACAACCTTCATCCCGGCGGTTTATCTATATTTCTTTTTTGCAGCATTTTTACTTACGTCTTTTGCCACGGTTAAACAGATAACCGGCGATTATATACCGGAAGTGCAGCAGCAGGATAGCGTATCAAAGGCGCTCGGGTTAAAGGGCAGTTACTACGATGAAGCCAGAAAGAAAATCGTTGAGTACAGGGCTACCAACGCCATCCCGGGAGGCCTGGGAATGCTTGTCGCCGGGCTGGCGGCAGGAATGCTGGGCATAGGCGCCGGTGCATTCAAGGTGACCGTCCATGAGGTGATTCTCAAGCTGCCGACCAAGGTATCCAGCACGACCAGCAATTTCATTATCGGCATGACGGCGTTGGCCGCCACCAGCGTGTATCTTTTTTCCGGCCTGCTCAATATAACCCTGATGGCGCCCGTGGCCGTGGGCACGACCATAGGTGCGCTGCTGGGCGGCCGCATCCTTAACAGGCTGAACGATAAGATCGTTAAAATACTTTTTTACATCATCGTCGTGCTGCTCATAGTGCAAATGCTCTATAAAGGGGTAACATCCCTGTGAAAAACGTTGGAAGCGGGGAAGAAAAACTGGAAACGGCCATCAGCTATCTGCTGATAAGCGGAGTAGCACTCAGCCTGACCTTGATAGCCGCGGGGATCATTTTTTATTACCTATATTACGGTAACATCGGCCTCTCTTTGACCGATCAACTGATGTATATCCACGGACAGGACTTCTTCAATTTCCTGTGGCGGCTGTTCATGCCGGACTACTCAAAACCGATGGCGATCCAGCTCATGACGGCTGGCATGGCCGTCCTTTTGGTCATGGTATACTTACGGGTCATTTTTTCTGTCGTGTACTTTATCTGGAAAAGAGAGCTGTGGTACGTGCTTATAACTGCTTTCGTGCTGGTTGTACTTACGCTTAGTCTGGCTTTGCATTAAATTTGCAGAGGTTTTAAGCGCAACAGCAGTTGCCGTTGAGCGTCAACGTACGCAGCCTTCGGATGCCTGCAGGAAACTGTTCAGGCTGGTCTCGGCATAAAGTGTGCGGACGCGCCCGTCCAGGTCTCCGCCCTCATACCACATCTTCACCGCGTCCCCGTCCACTCTAATACAGGGAGAAGTGGCCCACTTCAGGTCCGCGCCTCCGGGCGTCATGCCCTTGCTGAAGAAAAGGCCGTCCTTCAGCCAGCTTTTGCCATCCTTGCTGGTGCACAGGTAGAGGTTGAGATAGTCCGCCATGGTATGCATAATGCAATAGTAATCGCCGGCCTTGAAGGCAAATAGATTCCTGAAGGTGGTCGTCTCACCGAGGGCTGGATCGGGACATACGGCCTTTCCCAGCTTGTACCAGGTCGTGCCGTCCAGGGACTCGGCCAGACCATAGAAAGTCCAGCCGGGAGCGGCCTTACCATAGCCCTTGTAGTACATATAATACTTGTCACCGATCTTGATTACGCTGTGCTGTCCGCCCGCTCCTTCGCTGTCCCAGTTGCCGCTGGTCTTGCGCAGCACGGGATTTCCCGTGTACCTGGTCCAGTGTATGCCGTCCGGTGAAGTGGCGAAGCAGGCGCATCCGCCGTATCCCTCAGCGCCATACCACATCTTATAGCCGCCGTCCTCAAATATAATAGACATGGGGTCTATCTTATCACCTTCGTATGAGGTGGTCGGCACCATCACCACGCCCGTCCTGGTCCACTTAAGGCCGTCGGGCGAAGTGGCGCGCATGATACGCCCGATTCTATCGGCGTAGGTCTGCCCCCTGTACCACATGACGTAGGTGCCGTCGCCCTGTCTTAAGACAACAGGGGACTCGATGTTCTTGTCGTCTGCATCACCCTTGTTGCCCAAGTCCAGCACAACGCCCAAACGTTTCCAGGGCGGCCCCTGTGATGGGATAGCAGTGCCCGTGCTTTGCTGGTCACTATGGGACGCGACTGCAGACGGTTGACTGCCGTTGAAATCGCCGTTGACAGCTGTGGCCTGGTGGCTGGTCGCTGAGGCCAGGCTGCCTGCAGCAGTGAGCAGTGCAACCGCGGCTATCAAGCCAACTGGATTAAAATGGGCCTTCATAGCTCCTTCCCCTAATGCCGGACTTCTTCCGCGCACACTATCAACTTTATACCGGCGCAGCTCCGAGCGTAAGACCCATTGCTCCTATTTTGACTTAGATTTTAGTCACGGTACGTTAGTACTGCCTCGGATAATTAAAAGAGCAGGCTCCAAAGTTTCCCTTGGAAGCCTGCTCCGAGCTTCGTTCCACTACTCCTCCCTTTAGCTCTCCTGAGCTATTATAGCTAGAGTTCCTGTTGCGCCTTTTTCCCAATCAATCTAGAGGAGCTCGGGAACCTTCTCCGCCCCCTGCAGAGCTGTCATCGCTGGCGGCTCCGGAGGGGCTTGCTGCGATCAAGTTCCTTCGACATAACAGGCTAAGTATTTTCATCATGTCTACTGCACCTCCTTTGCTACCGCCGTCCAACCTCTTCCTTTCCTCACTTACGAACACATGGTAGCACGGGAAGCGGGTTTTGACTGTGACTTTTGTACCAGTAGCCGGCTACGGCTCGACGATGGAATTGCGCAGCTTGAGTATCATCTCGGGGACGTCTATCTTCATGGGGCAGCGGACCTTGCACCTGCCGCAGGTCAGGCAGGTATAGGCCATGGATGAGCCCTTCTCCAGGTTCTTATGCACCTTGGCGGCCCATACAGCCCCGATGCCGGCGAAGTACTTGTCACCGAAATAGCCTGCCGTAAGCCCGAACACGGGACACTCATACAGGCAGCCCCCGCAGCGCAGGCAGTAAAGCACCTGCCGCAAAATCGGGTCGGCGGCCAGCTCCGTCCTGCCGCCGTCCAGGAATATGACATGGAACTCCTTGGGCCCGTGGGCGCCGTAGGTGGTCACCTTCTCAATATCTCCGGTCTTGCTGGGACCGGATACAAGGCTTACATAGGAGGGTATGCCATAGTTGGCGTAGCGCCAGGTGACCTCGGCCACCTTGAAAGCGTCCTCGAGCGTCGGTACAAGCTTCTCCATGCCTATCAAAGCTATATGGATGGGCGGGGCACCCGTGGCCAGGCGAATATTTCCCTCGTTCTCTATCAGGAACAGCGTGCCGGTATCGGCCGCCACCACGTTGGCGCTGCTCATGCCTATATCCGCCGTGAAGTACTTCTCGCGCAGAAGTTGACGGGCGGTGGCCACCAGCGTAGCGATGTCCGGCGGCAGGTCCTTGCCCGTGATCTGGGAGAACAGCTTGGCCACGTCCTCACGCGGTACGTGAATGGCGGGTGATAGTATGTGCATGGGACGTGAGTTCAGTTTCTGAATGATGAACTCGCCCAGGTCGGTCTCGTAGACGTCGTTGCCCGCTTCCTCCAGGTGCTCGCGCAGCTCGATCTCCTCGGCGGTCATGCTCTTGGCCTTGACTATCAGCTTGCCGCTCCCCACCAGCCCGCCGATTATCTCCAGGGCCTGCTCGGCAGTATCGGCTATATAGGCCTTGCCTTTGTTCTCCTCAATAGCGCGGCTGGCCTCCTCGGCCAGTTCCCGCATGTGCTGGACGGAGTGCTCCTTGATGAGCAAGACCTCCTCCGCCATCCTGACGGTATGCGGGAATTTCTTGAGGGTGTTTTTCGTGTTCTCGCGGTAGCTCTTGATGGCGCGCGACAGGGCCAGGCGTATCCGCTCGTTTCCTGCGGCGTCCCTGAGCTCCTTCCTGTAGTCCTTGGATATCGTCATTTATCCGGGCAGGGACCTGGCCATCAGGGTGGCAAGGTCTATAACCTCAATTTTGTCGTTCTTCAAGTCTTTCAGCCCGCTCTTGAGCTGCATCAGGCAGCCCGGGCACTGGGTGGCTATTATATTCGCTCCTGTCTCAGCCAGCTCGGCCACGCGGCCGGCCGCAAGCTTGCGGCTTATATCCGGAAAGACCACTTCAAAACCACCGCCACCGCCGCAACAGGTGGCCCACTCGCCCGAGGTCCAGGCCGTTTCCACCAGCTCGATATTCTCAATTGATTTCAATATGGTGCGCGGCTGCTCTATGAGGCCCATGTACCTGCCCAGTTGGCAGGGGTCGTGATAGGCCACCTTCACCCGGTCGGGGTATTTCAGCTTGAGGCTTTTGACTTTATCCGCCGCCACCTCGGTGAAATGCAGCACCTCGATATCATGCTCCACCCCCGACCTGCTGTAGAGCGTCTTGAGCGCGTACGTGCAGGAGGGGACAATGCTGATGATCCGTTTCACGCCCGCCTCCTTGAAGGCATGGTGGCTTTTACCGGCGTGGGCGGAGAACTTATTGCGCACGCCTATATGGTAGAGAGGAGCACCGCAGCAAGGCTCGTGCTCTCCAAGGTAGCCTATGTCCAGGCCCAAAGCTTTCAGGACTTTCACCGCGTCACGCAGCACCGCGGATTCGCCACCCTTGTCACCGGCTACCGTCTTGGAAAAAATGCCCGCCACATCCATTCCCAGCTTCTTAGGCAGGTTCGCCAGGTGCACCGGTAAATCGGGATTGACCGCCATCTTGTCCGCCGTGCCGATGACGTTCACCAGCGGCTCAAGCATGGCGGAATACTGGTAGCCGCAGCCGGCAAAGAAGATGGTTGACCTGTCCTTGGAGAACTCGATACCCTCGGCCCATTTAGACTTGGCCTGCCTGGGAAGGCCAAGTATGTTATCGCTTTTGTGAATATTTTCGGCTATGTAGGCTAGCCCCGGTGGAATCAGTTTGTCCGCTGTCCTGGCCATCTCATCAACCTTTCCCGGAAATAAAACTCCACTATTTTAGCAGGAACCAGGGCTCCCGCATACTACCCCGTCAGCTGTTTTATCAAAAGAAGCAGGCCGGCAATGAAAAGGATGGCATAGATCAGGACCTTGAAAACCAGTGTCCTGAACTTCATGAAGCTGCCCAGCACAATGCCGGCTATCAGGCCCGGCAAAACTATGCCAGTAATGGTCAGAGTGTCGATGTTGATCTGGCCGGCGGAATACAGGTTGCCCACCAGGGCGACGTTAAGTATCAACCATAGCGTGGAGATGGTGGCGCGGAAATCCGCGGGCTCCTTGAGCTCCCTGCTGCAATAGTAGACTATCAGCGGCCCGCCTGTGGCAAAAATGCCGTGAACTATGCCACCTACCACCAGTATGGGTATGCCCAGGTACCATACCAGGCTGCCCCCGGCGGCCCGCGTCTTGTATATCAGGACGATCTCCATGACGGAGACGGCCATGATGAATATTGCCAGTATGATTAAAAGCTGGGTGATGTTGGCCACCTGCGTCCTGTAATAAATCCCGATGATCATGCCCACAATTGTGGCCGGCAGTATCTTGACCACCAGCACCCGCCATTGAATATGGCGGAACCACCTGCCCACCAGCCAGATGCTCTGCAGCAGGCCGAGTATGACCAGCACCGGCAGCAGCGTCTCCAGCGGGAAGACGTAGATGGCCAGCGCCATGGCAATGATGGTCGATCCGAAGCCCAGCACGGTCTCCACCGTGTGGGCGAAGACTAGTATGAGCACCAGCAGGAAAAGCCGTATTAAGAAAGGGTCCATTTAGACAGATCCTTCACTTAGCTTTGTACAGGTCATTGATAAAGTCGACGGCAAAATCCCTGGCCATACCGCGGTCCGGCAGAGAGCCTATCATGCCGTACAGCGCCGCTTCGCCGGTTATGTCCTCCGGTTTTAGTTTGGCGACCTCGGCCGCGGCTTTGCGCAGGTCGTCTAAAAAAGGCTGCACGATTTTAGCATGTTCGGGCATAATCGTCATGTGCAGCGTCGGCGGCATCTGCTGGCTGTCGATATACCAGCGATAGGTCTTCATCTTGTCCCCCAGGGCATAAACATTCAGCGAGTCGCTGCCGATGGCGAAGACCGTGGCCGGCGGTTGGCCTATGACGTATAAGCCCGGTATGCTGTTCACCCCTTTTTGCAGGGCGCGCGCGGCCTCCATAGCTCTGCCGGCCAGGGCAGTATAGCCTTCCAGCCCCAGGTACCTGATTATGGCCCAGCTGGCCGCGATAGGCCCGCCTGAGCGGGAGCCTGCCACAGAAGGCGTGGCATAAACGCCGCCGGGCCAGTCGGCATAGACGTAAATCTGATATTTGCGCAGTTCAGCATTGCGGTACAGCACCACTGAAGCGCCCTTGGGCGTGTAGCCGTATTTGTGTATGTCAGCCGAGATAGAGCTGACCCCCGGCACGCTCAGATCGAAGGGCGGCACCGGGTAGCCGCTGCGTTTGACGAAGGGCAGCACCATGCCGCCCACGCAGGCGTCCACGTGAAACCAGACGTCCCTTTCGGCAGCGATGGCTGCCATTTTCGCAATCGGATCTATGATGCCGTGAGGATAGGAAGGGGCCGAACCGATTGCCAGCACGGTATTTTCATTGAATGCCCGGCTGAAGGCATCCAGGTCGACCACTGAATCTTTGTCGGTGGGAACGATAACTGTTTTTACATCCAGGAAGTGAGCCGCCTTGCAGATGGCCGGATGCGCCGAGAGCGGCATGACCAGCTCAGGCTGCTTGATATGCGGCCTTTTAGCACGCGCATGGTCCCTTGCCGTCTTGACGGCTGCCATCAGGCTCTCCGTGCCGCCCGTGGTCATATTGCCTGTAGTTTCGGCGCTGCCGCCCAGCAGGGAGGCCGTCATTGAGACGACCTCGTTCTCCATCCTCAGCAGGCTGGGGAAGGCAAACGGGCTGAGGCCGTTCTCATTGATGAAGGTGTTGAAGGCCTTCTCGGCAAAGGTCTTGACCTCCTCCCCGGCGTTGAAAATAAGGCTGAAGACGCGGCCGTTCTTCCAGTCGCTGTCGCCGGCCTTCATGGCCTGGACCTCGTTCAATATCTCGTCAGCGGGAAGGCCGCTCTGAGGAAACTCGATCATGGCTTTACCCTCCTGGCCCTGACAGGCTACTCCTCCTGGATGCGGACCAGTCCCTCCTCGAAGGACACACCCTTACGCTTCAGGAACCAGCGCCTCAGGTAGTAATATATCAGGCCGGTCGCCACCAGTATAAAGAAAACCAGGGCCGAGAACGGATCCTGGTACCAGCCGATAATTATCAGCGTGCCGAAAAGTATCATGCCTCCGATAGTGAAGAAATAAAGCCAGAACCCCTTTAATTTGAAGCTGGCTGCGTCATAGCGCTCCTTCATCTTGCGCGGCAGCAGAAGCATGGCCAGGCAGGCCAGCAAGGACATGAGCATGAATCCCTGCGAGAAGACCGATGCAATGCGCACCACGTTCTTCATGCCTATCACCACCAGCAGCACCAGCCCCAGTACAGAAAGTGAGCCAGCCAGTATCACCGCCCGGGAAGGCGTGCCGAATTTGGGACTTATGCGGCCGAGTCCGGCCGGCAACACGCGGTTTTTAGCCAGGGCCATGACATCACGTGACAGGAAAGCTATGCCGCCGTTGACAGTTGTGACCGCCGCCATTATGGCGCCAACTGCCATGAATACCAGCGCAAAGGCCGGGTTGAGGAATTTGGCGGCCGCCTCCGTCACGGAGCCCTCGGTCAGGGTCTGGTAGGGCAGAAGCGCGGTTATGGCGTAGCTGATTGCACAGTATATGATGACCAGCAGAACCAGCGAGATACCCAGAATTCTGGGGATGCTCTTACGCGGGTTCTTGGTCTCCCCGCCCATCTCGGTTATGGCATTGACGCCGGTGTACATGACGTAGGCCGGCACAATGGCCGCGATAATGGCCCAGAAGCCGTTGGGGAACATGGGCACTACGTTGGCCGTGTTGCCGAAGATCACGCCGCCGATGCCGAAGACCAGCAGCGCCAGAATGGCCATGCCGGTGGCAATGCTCTGGAACCACATCATCCACTTAATCTGAAAGACATTGAGCACGGTGAAAAATATCAGGCAGGCCAGGGCCAGCACGCCCAGCAGTATATCCTTCATATCAGCCGACATGCCTCCCAGCGGTAGAAGCTGCATGAGGTAAATGCCGAACCCGCCGGCCATCAGCGGCATAGCGAACATGAATATGGCCAGCACCAGCAGCCACACCATCAGGAAGCTGACCAGGGGCGAGACCAGCCTGCCCACTGAGATATAGGTCGCCCCAGTCATGGGAAAGGAGGTGCCGAGCTGGGCAAATACCACCGCTATGAACAGGGCAGGAATAGCCCCCAGAAGGTAGCTGAGCCACAGGCCGGGCCCCGTCTCCTTGGCCAGTGGGCCGATTAATATAAAAGCCGATGCCCCGATGACTGTGCCGATGAGCAGTAGTATGCCGTGAGGTACCGAGATTTCTTTTCTGAGTTTACCTTCCTCCATCTGAAATAAGCCCTCCTGTATTTGTTGAAATTGACTGAGCTTATTATTTAACCGGTCCCAGACCCTTGCGCTCCAGCCAGGCGTCCTCGGCATGCAGGTAGCTGAGGATAGCCATCTCGCTCACGAACCGGATAGGCTCGGGCGGCCACTTGAACAGCCTGCGGTTAACCGGGAAGCACTCCGTCCATTCAGATTTATGTTCCAGTAGCAGGTCGGCCATGACCTGTCCGTTTAAATGCATGAGCGATACGCCGTGCCCCATGCAGCCCAGGCTGTAGACAGCCCGTTTATCGCCAAGGTAGCCCACAGCCGGCACCATATCCATCGGCACCGATACAGGCCCGCCCCAGCGGTGGGTCACCTTCAGCCCCTTGAGCACAGGGTAAAACTCTACGATGTCCTGCTCGAGCTGGGAGAATATACCGGGGTTCATATCGTTGTCCATATCGGCGCCGTAACGAACAATGATGTCCCGGCCGCCCATCAGCAGGCGGTTGTCCGGCGTCAGCCGGTAGTAGTGCACCAGGTTGCGGTAGTCCTCTATGCCTTCCCTGCCCTGCCAGCCCATGGCTTCCATGTGTCCTTTAGTAAGGGGCTCGGTCAGCACGATATAGGTCCATACAGGCTGCTGCATGGCCTTCAGCTCAGGTATGGCCAGCGAGTAGGCATTGGTTGCCAGCACGATTTTCCCGGCGGTGACCGTCCCTTTAGGCGTCTTCAACGTGAAAGCCTGGGGGTTCCGCTTGATCTCGATAACTGGAGTTCTTTCATAGATCTCGGCCCCGTACTGCGCCGCCACCCGTTTCATCTCCCTGGCCAGCTTGGCCGGGTTCACCAGCGCGCAGCGCGGCTCCCACCAGGCGCCCATGTAAAGCGGCGAGTGGACGCGCTTTTGCACCTCCTCCGCCTCGATCCAGTCCACTCCGCTCAGCCCCAGTTCTTTGACCAGCTCCACCTCGTCCTTGATGCGCTTGACGTAAGCCGGCGTGGTGGCAATCCTCAAGAATCCGGGACGCTCATAGTCGCAGTCCAGCTTATGCTCGGCCACCAGCTCGCCCACCAGGTCGACGGCCCGCTCCATGTAGCGGTGGGACTGCCTGGTCCTCTCCGGGCCGAAGAGCATTTTGGTGATGGACATCATCAGGCCGAAGGTGGTCATGGCGAAGCCGGCGTTGCGGCCCGATGCTCCCCAGCCGATCACGTATCCCTCAAGCACGGCTACCTTAAGCGAGGGCTGCGCTTTCTTCAAATAATACGCTGTTGAGATGCCGGCAAAGCCGCCACCCACAACAGCTACATCGCACTTCAAGTCGCCGCTAAGCGAAGGACTTTCCTTATACGGCCCTGAGTTGCCCAGCCAGAAGCTTTTCTCGGCATAATCTTCAACCATCTCTGCCTCCTTGTGGTTTAAATGCGGCCAAGCGCAAAGCAGGACAACTATACATCAAATAAAAATGGCTATCAAGAGTCGTGAACGATCAAGATGGTTAGTGCAGCAGCTTGTCCAGGGCCTCCGGCACACAGGCCAGCGGCCCTTTGAAATTGGGCTGGGGGATACCTTCCATGTTGTTGCCGATGACCTGCTTGCTTACTTCCAGCGGAGTTTCAACATGGTCAAGGCTGTCCACGGTCAGGAATGTCTTCATGCCTATTTTGGCGGCCACCATATCATTGGCGGGATCGTCGCCCACCATCAGGCAGTCCTCCGGCTTCTCGCCGATCTTCTCGCTTATCTGGCGGAAATAGCCGAGCTGCGGCTTGCAGTAGCCCATGTTATCGATGTGCGTCACCAGGGCGAAGTCCATATCCACCAGGCCGGCCCACTGCAGCCGCTTCATCTGGGCGATAAGTGGCCAAATTGGATTGGTAGCAATGACGATCTTCAGGTTCCGGCGGCGGACGTCAAGAAAAACCTCTTTTGCGCAATCGGGCACCGCAATGGTGTCTTTGAACCTGTCCCAGTCCTGCGCGTAAAACTTCTCGAACCGGCTCCATATATCATCCTTGCTCCAGCCGGTTCCCTGGCAGAAGGCTGCAAGAAAACGCTCGCGGTTGCTCATTGTGCCGTCATTCTGTTGCATGATCATGGTTGCCTGCAAGAGCTTATCGGCGAATTTCTCGGCGGGGATGATATCGGCAAACCAGGCAGCCGCCATGGGGAAATAGCTCTTGAGGAACGACATCTCGTCGTACAGAACCAGCGTGTTGTCCAGGTCAAACAGCACCGCCTTAAGCATGTCGTCAAACTCCGAAGGTACATTTTACGGATTTGGCGCCGGAGCCACAAGCTTGCTTTTAACCTGGCCGGCATTTTGCGGCCGTCGGATAAGGTTGTATATTTAACACTAGACGCACCCGGAATGAGGGGCGGAAGGGAGGTCCAATGAAATCTTCAATTATCTTCGTCCTGCTTTTGACCTTACTGATCGCCGGCTGTTCTACTGTTGACAAGCAACCTGCGGCCCAGCCGCAGCAAACCGCGCCGGCTACGGGGCCGGTAATCGACTATTTTTACAGCAGCCCGGCCTGCAGCACCTGCGGCGATAAAGTCGTATTACACTGGAAGGTGGCCGGAGCCGATAATGTCAGCATAGACCAGGGAATCGGGCTGGTAGCTGCTGCAGACAATCTCACAGTCTCGCCGACAACGACCACAACATATACGCTGACGGCAAGATCGGGCAGCCAGATCACCAGCGACTCAACCCAGGTAACAGTGACGCCAGTATCCACAAGTTCGGCAAACCTGCCGGTGATAAACTATTTCGATATCACTCCCAATGTGGTGTCGCCTGGAGACATCATAACGCTGGTGTGGAAGGCTACAGGGGCAAGCGCAGCCAGCCTGGATCACGGAATCGGCAGCGTCCCCACCAGCGGACGCTACAGCTGGATGCCTTCGGACACCACGGTTTTTACGTTGACCGCAACCAATTCATCCGGAACAAGCACGGCCCAGGTAACAACGCAGGTCCAGCAGATGGGAGCCTCCGCACAGTTTTTGCCCAAGCTGATATCGCCGTATACCAGCGTTACCACTGCAGTGGGAACCGAGTTCACCATTGCGCACGACTCTGACGTCTCGGATAATTACACCTGGATAGCCGACTATTACGACCCTGCCTATCTCAAGCTGGTCAGCAACACATATTTCCCCTTTAATCCGCCTTACAGGGGCGTGAACGGCCAGCAAAAGTTCATATTCCAGCCGCTGAAAGCGGGCTACACCAAGCTGATGATATCCTACTACAACATAAATTCTCCCATAGATTCACTCAGCGTATATTACACGGTGCGCATACAGCCAATACACTGATCATCCGACAGAAAGATAACTTGAAGGAGGGCAGGAGCCAGCGCATAATTATCGGAAAAAGGGCGGTGCCATGAAAGAGAAAGACGGGTTTTTCAAAGGCGTAAGCAATGTCGACATATACTGGAGGTGCTGGCTACCGGAGGGAAAGCCCAGAGCCGTCATAATGGTGGCCCACGGCATCGGCGAGCACATCGGCCGCTACATGAACCTGGTCAACAGCGTTGTGCCGCGCGGCTATGCGGTCTACGGCCTTGACCACGAGGGGCACGGCAAATCCGGCGGCGTCAGGGAGGTGGTGGAGCGCTTCCAGGTATTCATCGACGACCTCAAGATGCTTTACGACATGGCGCATAAAGAGAATCCCGGACTGAACATTTTTCTCATCGGTCATAGCATGGGAGGTCTGATTGCCACGGACTACACTGTGCAGCACCAGCAGGAACTGGCGGGGCTGGTGGCCTCCGCCCCGGCTCTGAAATCGAGCAACATAACTCCGGAGCTGGTCGAAATGCTGAATAAAATGTCAAAGGAGATGCCCGAGCTCGGCGTTCTGCCCATCGACACCAATCTGCTCAGCCACGATAAGCAGGTTGTCGATGCCTATAACTCGGACCCGCTGGTCTTCCACGGCAATATAACTGCACGGCTGGGCGCCGAGATGATAAACACCATGTCCAGGCTCGAGCCGCAGATCCCGTCTATTACGCTCCCCCTGCTTGTCATCCAGGGATCGGGAGACCAGATCGTGGACCAGGCAGGCGCAAAATTGCTATACGAGAATGCGGGCTCCAAAGATAAAACGCTGAAAATTTACGACGGCTTTTACCACGAAAGCTTTAACGAGCCGGAGCACGATAAGGTCTTCGCCGACCTGAATAAATGGCTTGACGCTCACGTTTAGCGGTTGACGCGACCGGACGACTTGGCCATGAGGGAGTCCACTTCCACCTTGATTATCGCGACCTGATCGACTCTTTGCGGCTCGAATTCGAATTCTCCGTCTGAATAATGGCGCATTATTATGCGTAGCGCCTGTTCTTTTTCTTCCCGGCCCTCCAGCAGCGATGCCCTGCCCGTTCCCATGACGCTCCTGTACACGGAGGTGAAACTGCAGGCCTTTTCCGCCGGAACCACCTTGTAATCCACGAAGATAGCGAAGCTCACGAGGTTATTCATGCGCAGAATATCGATCTTGCGGCCCTCACGTGCTGAGTGGATGTAAAGGCAGCCATCGGCATAGCCGTAGTTCACGGGCACCACGTAGGGCACGCCGCCTTCACACAGGCCGAGGCTGCAGACCCGGCCCCTGTTGAGTATGTCGTCGATCTCCGCCCTATCTTTAATCTCTCTATCAGCCCTGCGCAACACGCCTCCTTACACAGGATTTTTATTGTACCTGAAAAACGGGTTGGGTTCATACGGCAACCTCTTTGAAGGCCGGTGAAATGCGATGCTATAATTATGGGCGACCGCATGATTATCCCCTTTTTCCCAGCAGTTTTTACGCCATTTCCCTGATTGAGGAGGCTTTATGGCGCGTGCAGGATGTCAGGCGGAGACCCATCGGGAGCAAAGCGGAAAACACACATGGATATTCTGGCAGGACTGAACCCGGCGCAGAAGGAAGCCGTCCAGCATATTGAGGGCCCGCTGCTGATACTGGCCGGGCCGGGCAGCGGCAAGACCCGCGTCATCACACACCGCATTGCCTACCTGATCAGGACCTGCGGCGTCAGCCCGCGTCGCATACTGGCCGTGACCTTCACCAACAAGGCGGCGCGTGAGATGAAAGAGCGCCTGGACAGGCTGCTTGGCCGCGTCTCCGACGACCTGACCATGGGCACCTTTCACGCCATCTGCGCCCGCATACTGCGGCAGGACGGCAAAGCCGTGAACCTCGACCACAACTTTGTGATTTATGACGAGGAGGACCAGCTGAGCCTGGTCAAGCAATGCCTGCACGACATGGACCTGGACCCGCGGCAGTACAGCCCGCAAAAGATCAGGAACGCCATCAGCTACGCCAAGAGCCAGCATCTTACCCCGGCCGCCTTTGCTTCCAAGTCCACCAGCGCCTGGGACGACACAATCGCCCGCATTTATGAGCGCTACCAGGAGCAGCTGGGACACAGCAACGCCGTTGATTTCGACGACCTTCTGATGAAGGTGGTGCAGCTATTCGAGAAGAACTCCGATGTACTGGCCAAATACCAATCCCGCTACCTGCACCTGCTGGTGGACGAGTTCCAGGACACCAACATTACCCAGTACCAGCTCATCCGCCTGCTGGGCGGCAAGCATCACAACATCTGCGTGGTCGGCGACCCCGACCAGTCGATTTACTCCTGGCGCTTTGCCGATATACGCAACATACTCAGCTTCGAAAAGGACTATCCCGATGCCCGCACCATAGTGCTGGAGCAGAACTACCGCTCCACCAGGAACATACTCGACGCCGCCTTGGCCGTCATAGCCGCCAACAAGCAGCGCAAGAGAAAGGGCCTGTGGACCGAAAACAAGGAGGGAACCCCCATATTCGTGGTCAAGACCTACAGCGAGCAGGAAGAGGCGCAGTTCGTGGTGAGCGAGATATTGAGGCTGACCGCCGGCGACGGCATCAAGCCGGGTGACTGCGTGGTCATGTACCGCACCAATGCCCAGTCACGCGCCATCGAGGAAGCCTTCATGCGCTACGGCATCAAGTACAAGCTGATCGGCGGGACGCGCTTCTACCAGCGCCGTGAGATAAAGGACGTCATAGCCTACCTGAGGGTGATCCAGAATCCCTTTGATAACATCAGCCTGTCTCGCGTCATCAGGATACCGGGCCGGGGCATCGGCCAGCGGACGCTCTCGGACCTCACCAACCATGCCAGGGACAACAACCTCTCGTTGTTCGCCGCCATAAAGGCCGTCAATGACGGCAGCGGGCCGGCCTTCGGCTCGCGCATATCAACGGCCATCGGCGGCTTTTACAGGATGCTCAACGACCTCATCGTTGAGAGCCAGCAGCTCAGCATCGTCAAGCTGATGGACGCCGCACTGGACAAGACCGGCTACCGCGATTCTGTCAGGGAGGAGGACGACGGCGAGGACCGATGGGAGAACATCCAGGAGCTGCGCACGGTAGCCATGGACTATGACGGCCTGCCGCCGGGCGAGGGCCTGGCGCCCTTCCTGGAGCAGGTAAGCCTGGTGGCCGACGCCGATGAGATTGAGAACAAGGAAGATACCACCACACTCATCACCCTGCACCAGGCCAAGGGATTGGAGTTCCCTATCGTGTTCATCATGGGCATGGAGGAGGGCCTGCTGCCGCACCGCCGTTCAATGGAGGAGGGCGGCAACGAGCTTGAGGAGGAGCGGCGACTGTGCTACGTGGGGATTACCCGCGCCAAGCAGAATGTCTACCTGCTGCACACGGCCCGTCGTAATATCTTCGGCGCCAGCGCCGAGAGCATACCCTCCAGGTTCCTGGAGGATATACCGGAGCACCTGGTGGAGCGCAAAGGCCTTCCTGCCAGCGAGGAGCAGTGCGCAAGGAGCGCCGAGAGCCGCAGAAAGCGGGACGATGACGAGGGCATTTCTATCACGGAGTTGTTATCCCGCAAACGGCAGGTGCATCAAACGCCGGCAGCACCGGCCATCAGCCTCAGCCCGGGCGACCGGGTGCGCCACACCAGATTCGGCGAGGGGCAGGTCATAGGCATCAAGCCCACCGGCCAGGACAGGGAGGTCATCATAGCCTTCGAAGCGGTGGGCGTGAAGAAGCTGCTGCTCAGCATGGCTCCTCTGGAAAAAATCTGACTTAATCTAGCGGCATGGACCTATTAGACGGCCTCAACCCGGAGCAGAGAGAGGCGGTGACAACCGTCGAGGGCCCGCTTCTGGTCAACGCCGGGCCCGGCAGCGGCAAGACACGCATTATCGTGCACCGCATCGCCTACATGGTGCTGCAGGCCAGAATCAATCCACGCTACATACTGGCCGTCACTTTCTCCCGCAAGGCCGCCGCCGAGATGCGGAAGCGGCTGGACGTCCTGCTCTGCGGCAGATCGACCGCGGTCAGCGTCAGCACCATACATTCTGCCTGCCTGCGCATGCTGCGGCGGGAGGGCATTCCCGGCCGGGGCACCGTCTTTGAGGTGCTGGACGAGGATGAACAAAGGAAGCTGCTCGGCAAATGCATGGAGAGGGCCGGGCTGGACAACGGGGAATACGACCTGCGCAGGATAAAGTCAGCCATCAGCTACGCCAAAACTAATATGCGGCCCGGCACGTTCACCGCGGCTGCGGACCAGAGCTTCGACGATTCCGCGGCGGCCGTCTTCCACATATACCAGAAGGCACTCGAGACGAAACATGCGCTGGACTATGACGATATGCTGGTCTTTGCCCACAGGTTGCTCAGCGAGAATCAAGCTGTGCTTAAGAAATACCAGCAGGCGTACAGGTACATACTGGTGGATGAGTTTCAGGACACCAGCAGCCTGCAGTACCAGATAATCCGCATGCTGGGGGCGCGCCACCGCAACGTCTGCGTCGTGGGCGATCCTGACCAGACCATTTACTCCTGGCGGCAGGCCAACCTTGGCAACATCAACAGCTTCCACCGGGACTTTCCCGGCACCAGGGTCATCGGCATGGAGAAGAACTACCGTTCCACCGTCACCATTGTCGACGCCGCCAACGCGCTCATCTCCCATAACAGCCTGCACAAGGAGAAATCGCTCAGGACATCCCATGGGACAGGCAGGCCCATATCAATAGTAAGGCTAACAGACGAGGACGGCGAAGGGCGCTATATAGCCGGCGAGATCATCCGGCTTTGCAGCGAACTCGCCCTGACGCCCGGCAGCTTTGCCGTTCTCTACCGTGTGAATGCCCAGTCCCGCGCGCTTGAGGAGGCCTTCAACGCCGCCGGCCTGCCTTATAACCTTGTGGGCGGGACTCCCTTCTATAAGCGCAGGGAAATCCTGGACATGGTCGCCTGGCTGCGCCTGCTGAGGAATCCGGCCGACGATGCGGCCCTGGTGCGTGTCATCCGGATAGCCGGAAGGGGAATCGGCGCGCAGGGGCTGCAGGCGCTCCAGGACCATTCGCAAAAACTGAAACTGCACCTGCACCAGGCGCTGGAGCATGCGGCCTCCGGCTCCGTTACGTCGCTGTCCCAGCGCGCCCGCAACGCGGCAGCACGCTTCCACTCGCTGCTCGAGGAGCTCCGGAGGGAGAGCCGCCGCCTGAGCACCGTAACGCTTTTAAGCCGCATCATAGAAAGGACGGACTACCGCGATTCTCTCAAGGCCGAGAGCGACCCCGACGAGCGCTGGGAGAACGTGCTGGAGCTGATCTCGCTGGCAGGCGCTTATGAGCACCTCAGCCCCATCCAGGCGCTGGACCTGCTACTGCAGAAGATTAACACGGCCGCGGACGCAGCCGAGCATAAAAATGAGGCCGAGGCGGTTACGTTCAACACGCTGCACGGCTCCAAGGGCAGCGAGTTCCCGGTGGTCTTCATCGCCGGCATGGAAGAAGGCCTGCTGCCCCACGGTAAATCAATGGATGATAAAGCCAGGCTGGAGGAAGAGAGGCGCCTGTGCTACGTAGGTATAACACGAGCCATGGACATTGTCTATTTAACGCACGTCGAGAAACGCCGTGCTTTCGGTGAGGTCAATTTCCGCCAGCCTTCCAGATTTCTGGGGGAATTGCCCCCAGGATTGGTCAAGTTTGTGGACCATGTCTCAACTGAGCGCCGACAGGTTCAGTGAACTATATACCGGCCCTCCATCTTCACCGTGGCTGCACCGCCGAAGATGACCCGTTGCTTTCCTTCCTTCTCGACTGTGTCCAGCCTGACGATATTGGGGCGATCATAGCTGCTGTTTTGTTCGATGGACAGCGGGCCGCCGCTCCATAACCCCCCGTTCAGCAGGTAATAGCCGAGGGCAGAATTCCCCGATCCGGTAGCGGGGTCTTCCAGGTATCCGTATTTGGGAGCGAATACCCTGGTCCTGTACCGGTTTGTTTTATCGGCAACATCTCCCGTAAAGACGGTGATTGTGTCCAGGCTGTTGTCCAGGCAGAAAGATTTCAGTCCCGCCTGATCCGGAAACATCTTCAGACACAGAGGCAGGCTGGTGATAGGAACTACCAGCGTGTTCAAGCCGGCATTAACTAACGCCGTATCCAGGTTCTTGTCAATGCCCCCGGGTTCAATGCCCAGGGCGCCGGCAATTTCTTCTCTGCTAAGTTTCAGCGCATTAAATTGAGGCTGCGGCGCCGTGATATAAACGCAGTCCTGTTCTCTGATCCTGTTATATACTTCAAGGGCCTCTTTTTTCACAGTCACCGCTATGATTTCCCGGTTCAGCAGGCCTGTAGCACTTTTAATATAGTCATACATCACGGCAACGGTCCCGTGGCCGCAGAAATCAACCTCGCATTCGGAAGAGTAATATCTAAGAAAGATGCCCGTCTCCAGCCTGAACAGGTAGGCGACTTCGGTGACAAACCCCTTAAGCTCCCTGGCGATGAGCTGCATCTCCTGCTCCGAGATATCGTCCAGGCCGTCCAGGTATACGCAGGCAGCCGGGTTGCCGGGCGACTGCCCCCTGGTAAAGGCGTCGATCTTCTTAAACGGAAAACTTTTCATATATAGTTCTTATAATCGCTCAGACGTTTATTTCGCCTTCAAGATAGGCTACCGCCCTGCCACCTATCTCCACCCTGTCGCCCAGGTCTCTGCAGAACAACTCGCCGCGCCTTTCCGACAGCTGGTAGGCGTGCAGGCTGTCTTTCTTGAGCCGCTTTGCCCAGTAAGGTATAAGGGTGGTGTGGGACGAGCCTGTTACCGGATCCTCGTTTATGCCGGCGGCGGGCGCAAAAAAGCGGGATACAAAATCGGCCTCCTTGCCGGGGGCCGTTATGATGATGCCCAGGCAGTCCAGTTTCTTAAGCACCTCAAAATCCGGTTTTATAACCAGGATGTCCTCCTCATTTTCATAGACGGCCAGATAGTCCCTGGTTTTGAAGAGCTCCAGCGGCCTCCGCTTCAGTCCCTGGTTTATAATCTCGTTCTCGTTACCCGGCATCGGCGGCGTGGATGGAAAGTTCATTTTGATCAGGTCGCCTTCCCTGTTGACGACCAGCTCCCCGCTTTTGGACGAAAATACAATGCTGCTCCCCCGATAATTCAGGTAGTTATACAGAACGAAGGCCGAGGCCAGCGTGGGGTGGCCGGCCAGGTTGATCTCCATCCTGGGCGTGAACCATCTTATGTCATAGCCGGCGCCTGACTTAACAAAGAAGGCCGTCTCGGAGAGGTTGTTCTCCGAGGCAATTTTTTGCATCAGGCCGTCTTCTATCCAGTTTTCCAGCGGGCACACGGCCGCCGGGTTTCCGCCGAAGGCCTGACTGGTAAAAGCGTCAATCTGATATATGGGTATTTTCATTGTCCTGACAAAATGTAAAATTTGGCTGGCTAAGGTGTAATGGCCGGGGGGCTGCGTATGGGACATTATATCCAATCACGGCCATATTTGCACACAGCGGCCTGCTGAAATCAAGTTGCCGGATAATCTATAATATGACGGCGCTATGCTCAATTTTGAAAGCGACCTGCAATTCCCCGACGGCTTCCTGTGGGGCGTAGCCACGTCTGCTTACCAGGTAGAGGGGGACAGCGTCAATACCCAGTGGTACGAGTTCGAGCAGGCCGGCGGCATAAAGACCGGCGAGCGCAGCGGCAAGGCCTGCGACTGGTGGGAGCATGCGGAGCGCGACTTCGACATCGCCCGGGCCATGGGGCTCAACTCGCTGCGGCTGTCGGTCAGCTGGGCCAGGATAGAGCCCGAGGACGGCATCTTCGACCCGCGTGCCATCGAGCGTTACCGGCAGATGCTGGCCGCACTGATAGAACGGAATATAAAGCCCGTAGTCTGCCTGCACCACTTTGCCCACCCGGGCTGGTTCGAGCAGCTCGGCGCCTTTCTCGCACCCGACTGCGTGGAGAAGTTCAACCGGTTTGTAAGGTTCACGGTCTGCGAGCTGGGCGACCTGTGCAACGACTGGCTGACCTTCAACGAGCCGAACGTTTATGCGCTGGAGGGGTATATAGACAGTCATTTCCCACCGGCCAGGTTCGGGCATGTGCGCCAGTTCTTCCGGGTGCTGGGCAACATGGGGCATTGCCACGCGGCCGCTTACCGCACAATCCACTCGCTGCAGAAGGATGCACGGGTAAGCTTCGCCAATCACTTCATCATCTTCACCGGGCTGAAAGGGCATCCCTTTGACCAGTTTGCAGCCCGCATTGCCAGCGACAGCTTCAATAACGTTTTTATCAACATGATCACGGGCAAGAAGGTGCCGCTGTTGAGCAGCATGGTCGGCAACACCGACGACATGCTGGGCACCTGGGACTATATAGGGGTCAATATTTACGGCGGCGTGGACGTGGCCTTCGATATTTTCAGGCCCCAGACGGGCTTTGTGCGGCGCATACCGCCCAAGAACAAGCATACGGGCGACCTTGACCCGCGCGGCCGCGCCATGTTCGGCGAGATATACCCTCAGGGAATACAAATAGTAGTCGAAAAGCTGTCCAGGCACCGCAAGCCGTTTTTCATACTGGAGAACGGCGTGCCGGACCGCAACGACGCACTGCGGCCCTGGGTCATAGCCACGGCCGTAAAGACCATATATGACATGATAGACAAGGGCCACCAGATAATCGGCTACCATCACTGGACGCTGGTGGACAACTATGAATGGCTACGCGGTTACTATATGAAGTTCGGCCTGGTCGAGATGGATCCTGCCACGCAGGAGAGGAAGCCGCGACGCTCGGCTGCATTCTTCTCACAGATTGCCAGGGAGAACGGCCTGACAAGGCAGATGGTCAGCGATTACGTCAACGAACCTCTCCTCCCTTGACCCTCGATAGTCGCTTTCCCAGGGGCTAAACTTTTTGCAGTTACTCATATTTTTGATAAAATTCTCTAAGAGCGATGAGGCTCGCCGGAGCATAGTCTCTTAACGGCCCGTTGGGGGATGATAGCCTCTACTAGTTAACTAGTAGAGGTTTTTTATTTAGCAGATGACGGCTGGCTAGGCTTTATCAGCGATGGATACAAGTGTCGATACCATTCATTTGAGTTCAACTCCGGAGCATATCCGGCAATATGTTGAAAAATGTCAGCTGGATGACGGAGGCTTCTTTTTCGCAAGGATACCGCCGTCAAGCCTGATGGATACGTACTATGCGGTAAAGATTCTATCGGCCCTTGAACTCGAACCATCTCGGCCTGATAAAATCAAGGATTATGTCCTAAACACCGTTAAAAAATTTTCATACATAGGCATAAACGGGCTTTTCGCCGCAGCCGAAGTGCTGCACGAACTGAAGGGTAACCTCAACGCGCTGAGCGGTTTCCTGCTCAGGCTGAACGCCTTGAAAAACAGCATGGGCGGTTTCGGCGCCGTCAAGAACCTGGATTTAGAGATTGTCTCAGAATTGGAGACCACCTATCGGGTCCTGGTCATTTTGGACCGCCTTGACATTGAATATGATCACTCCCAAATTTTAGGATTCGCATTAAAATTTAAAAACGATGATGGCGGTTTTGGTCATAGCCGGATATCCACCCTGGCATCGACTTTTTACGCCACGGAAATCTTGAATATGACCGGATACGATAAATCTGAATTAAAACTCACTCCACAGTTTTTACGCGGCAAGGAGAATGTGTGGAAGCTCAACTATATCGAGGATATATACTGGCTGATATTTAGCTCACTGAATATGCATGAGAAAGTGCATATGGCTGAATGGATGGTATCCTTTGTCAAAGGCTGCCAGCGAGCCAGTGGCGGGTTTGCCAGGAAGGACGTGATGGGAATTGCCACCCTGCAGGATACCTGGTATGCCGTCTCAATACTGAAAGCGCTAAATCATTGGTAGAAACGGTATCTGTGTAGGTGGCGGGAATGTCTATTAACAGGTGGATGCAGAAATGTTGATTTATTGCACGGTATGCTGGCAAGCCAATCCTGCCAATAGTAAAAAATGCAGTCGATGCGGCGCTGATTTAGAAAAATCCGCAATATCGTACCGGGCGAAATTGGTCAAAGCCCTGTCCCATCCGGAGCCGGAGACCGTGCAGAGGGCCGCCTGGATCCTGGGTGAACTGAAAGCGGCCGAGGCCGTAGAACCTTTGCTTGCGCTCATCAACCGTAGTGAAGAGCCCGGTGCACTTGAAGGCGCTGTCGAGGCCCTGGGTAAAATTGGCGATAGAAGGGCCGTGCCTGCACTGTCACGGTTGATCAGGTCATCTTATCTGTCTGTAAGGTTGAAGGCAGTCGATGCGCTACAGCAGATAGGCGGCCGCGCTGCCTTAGCCGCTTTAAGGACCGCAATGGGCGATCCAAAAAGTTCAGTTTCCCAACGCGCTGCAAACGCTTTGAAGTCAGTTGGAAAGGGTCAGGCCGCTGCCGGTAACTCGCCCGGGCAGGTTGCTTTATGAGGAGGTAGCCATGAAAACTATCATACTTATTAGACACGGTGAAACTGACTGGAACCGGGAAAAAGTTTTCAGGGGCAGGATGGACATCGCCCTTAACAGCAAAGGCATCAGGCAGGCATGGCTGCTGGGTAAATATCTGCAGAATGTGCCAATCGATGCGATATACTCGAGCCCCCTTGTGCGAGCCTCCAGAATGGCTGAGATAATGGCCAAATATCACAATATTGAAGTCCAAAAGGCGGTTGAGCTTACGGATATGGATTACGGTGAGTGGCAGGGACTTCCGCAGCACTCGGTTATGAAGAAATTCCCGGAGCTCTATGATCAGTGGCTTGTGGCACCTCACCTGGTCAAAATCCCTCGGGCTGAGCCGTTGCATGATATCAGGGACCGCACGTATGACTTCGTGGCAAAGCTGTTAAACAAACATGATAGCAGTGTTGTCCTGGTGTCCCACAGGGTGGTACACAAAGTGCTTATTTGCGCACTTCTGGGACTGGACGAATCGCACTTCTGGAACATAAAGCTGGATACCTGCGGGATAACCACATTTATACACAGAAAGTCTCTGTTCGTCCTAGCAAAACACAATGACACTTCTTTTCTAAAGCATCTGGGCCGGACAAAGGAAGATGATTTCTAGACCAGTTATGGGCGGGGTAGCAGGCAAAGGCAGGTGGCTCAATAAAAATATCTTCGCAATGGGGCTGACCAGCTTCTTCTCTGATTTCGGTCACGAAATGGCGACGGCTGTCTTGCCTGCCTTTTTGTTGCAGCTTGGTGGTTCGGCGGCGCTTCTGGGGTTAATAGAGGGCGTGGCTGACGCCTCCATAAGCGGCATGAAACTTTTCTCCGGCTGGCTCAGCGATCGCCTGGGAAAGAGGAAGCCGCTGGCGGCCATCGGTTATATGTTGACAGCCTTGGGAGTTGGCAGCTTCTCATTGGCATTTTCCTGGCCGCAGGTATTGCTCAGCCGGGTAGTGGCATGGCTGGGCAGGGGAACAAGGGAACCACCCAGGGATGCCATGCTGGTTGACTCAACCGAGCCTCAATACCACGGAAGGGTTTTTGGTTTTCATCGGGCCATGGACACCGTGGGAGCCATAATCGGCCCGGCTGCGGCCTTCTTCCTGATCAAGGGTATGGAGTTGCATACTATATTCCTGATCGCCCTGATACCTAGCCTTCTGGCTTTCCTCACTATGGTTACACTGGTAAAAGAGACGCGTAGGCAAGAGGATAAGAGCTCCAGGTTCATCAAAAGTGTCAAGAATCTGCCGAGGAATTTTAAATTCTTCCTAGCGGCCGTGGCAGTGTTCGGCCTGGGAAACTTCGCGGATTCGATGCTAATATTGAGAGCAACTGACCTCTTATCCCCCGGCATGGGTGCAGCCCAGGCCTCAAGCATGGCCATATTGCTTTATACCTTGCATAACGTTCTGTACGCAGGCGCATCCTTCCCAATCGGAATTATAGGTGATCGGCTCGGTAACCGTAACGTGCTTATCCTGGGCTATGTTCTCACTGGCATTACGTCGGTGGGATTCATTTGTAATACAAGCGACATTGTTTTTCTTGGAGTGCTATTTGTGTTTGCCGGTATCGCTATAGCCATAACCGACGCTATGGAAAAAGCAGTTGCCGCCGATCTCCTGCCGGAGGATTTACGCGGCACCGGATACGGCACGCTTGCCAGCGTGAACGGCCTGGGTGACTTTGCCTCGAGTGCACTGGTAGGTTTGCTTTGGACCAGCATCTCCCCTGTGGCGGGCTTTGGCTATGCGGCCATTCTCTGTATTGCGGGTGGCGTGGCTCTGATATCTATGCGATATAAAACTCAAAGTTAAGGATAATATTGATTGATGGCTTTGCCAGCTGCTCTTAGGATCAGACGCTCCTTATCCTGCGTCAGTTGAACCTTTGATGGCGGGACAGAAGGTCGAAATGCCTTATTTGCGGGTTAAAGGGACAGGCTCTATTTCAGGTAATAACTTTTTAATTTACACAGATTGTCATCCAATTCATAGACAACTGGTACGCCGGTTGGAATATTCAAGTCGACAATATCCGCGTCAGAAATGCCATCCAAGAACTTTACAAGTGCTCTGAGGCTATTGCCATGAGCTACGATGAGAGTGCGTTTACCCGACTTTATTGCCGGGACAATGCTTTTATGCCAAAATTTAATGCACCGTACATATGTATCCTTTAAACTCTCAGTAAGCGGAATACTGCTCACCGGCAACATGCTGTACCTAGGATCGTTCGCCGGGTACCGCACATCCTGTTTCTCCAGCGCCGGTGGAGCCACATCATAGCTTCTTCTCCAGATGGATACCTGTTCTTCTCCGTACTTCTGAGCAGTCTCTGATTTATCCAGCCCCTGCAAGGCGCCATAGTGCCGCTCATTTAGCTGCCAGGACAGCTCTATCGGTATCCACATCAGATCCATCTCGTCCAGGACCATCCACAGTGTGCGGATTGTCCTTTTAAGATACGATGCATAGGCAATATCAAATATGTAACCTTCTCTCTTTAATACGGCAGCCGCATACCCGGCCTCTCTGATCCCCTTTTCTGAGAGGTCCACGTCCATCCAGCCGGTAAACCTGTTCTCTTTATTAAAAATGCTTTCCCCGTGTCTTAACAGCACAACCTTTTTCATTACCTCGAATTCCCCTGCTTCCCATGTTGTCATTCAGTCCGAGCAACCACATCCCTGCTATTGTCCACTCCAATTATTTTGGTGTACAAATCCGGGCCAAAACTGGTTTGCAGCGGTTTACCTTCAAACAACCTGAAGGTTCGCCTGCTATCCTCCAGCCTCTCGGCTCGCAAGAAAATCGTGTTTTCCTGTCCTTTATGGTAGAAATCATGTGTAAAATCATACAAATGTGTAACGAAAAAGATTTTCACGCGCTTTTCAAACAATGCGCTGACAATCTGCCTGGCGATCTCTGAGCCTTCTCTCTCGTTGGTAGCCGCAAAAGATTCATTCAGCAGCAGCATGGAATTCGGTGTCAGCTTTTCTACAATTTCATTCATCCTTCTTAGCTCTTCATCCAGCTTACCGCTCTGCATGCTGGCATCTTCATCACGGCTGAAATGTGTAAAAGTACCGTCACAAATATTGGCAGAGAACACTTCAGCAGCAACAAACATGCCGCACTGCATCATCAATTGAGCCAGGCCAACGCTGCGTAAAAAAGTGGACTTTCCTCCCTGATTGGCTCCAGTGATCAGTATCAGGTGCCTGTCGTTAGCGTCGACATCATTGCCAACAACCCTTTTAGCCACTGTTAGAGCCAAACAAACATCGTATAACCCTTTAAAGGCAAGTTTGCGTTCGTTAGATGAATACGGTAGGGGAAAACATATGGGCTCGCCAAGTTCGCCAAGCTTCCTTTTTAAATTCAGACAGCCAATGTAAAAGGCCATCTCAGAGCGCAGTACGAGAAAGAAGTTTAAAATATGACTGGCGGACTGTGCCAGGGCATTGGCCACAATATTGATGCCTCTTGCTTTCAATTCTGCCAGCGCTTTGGCGCCGGCCTGATCACGGGGATGAACATAGAAAGTATACGGTGGCAATTTATGTACGAACAGCGGCATTATTCTGTCCAATACCCGCTTTAGCCAGCTCCTTCTCTCGTGCTTTAATTGGTGGAGTGTATAATTGGTGCCCTTATTACCTTTTCCCAATTCTGCGCTGATCAATATTCCATCATCGAACTCCAGTTCGGTCAGCTTTGTCGCGATATCCGCCAGGTATTCGTCGCTGAGCTCGCCCTGAAGCATTGCGAAAAAGGCAGAAAACCCGTCAGATGCAAATTTATCGGCATTTTGGTCGGCAATGGCTCTTAATCTTCTGAGCATGCCCAGAAACATGTGCAGGACATCTATTGAGAGGTGCAGCGTCCAGTCCGGTGAGTGGTCAAAAATACCAAATATGTTAAAAGAAGACTCTTTCTCTTTCTTGATCGTCTCTATCGCTATATTGTAAATATCTTCAACAACGGAAGGATTGTTCAGGCAATCCTTTAGGATACCCTGCCGGTAGAGAATAGTGTCAAAATCATCAAGGCCCGACAGCACCGCTTTCCTTGCAACTTCAAACAGAAACTCATCCCCTTCAGACATTGAGCTGAAAAGCGTATTTAACTCAAGGTCTTGCGTTAACGCTTGACTGTTCCATGGCAGCGCCTGCTGGAGGTCAAAATCACTATTTCTATACAGGAGCGAAACTTTCATAGTTTTATTCGCTTCCTAAGATTTCCATAGGTTAGCTGGTATTTTTCAGCAATTGATATGGCATACGAAAGTCCATTAGCGGGGCTTCTTAATATCTTGTACGTCCTTAACGCCGGATTGCCCGGGACGACCGCACTCATCATGCTCACGGTTTCTTTGCTAAATGAAGCCAGCTCGTCCACAAATGTTACCCATACGCAAAGTGCGCCCAACCCAACTATTTTTCTCATTATCTCTTTGCTCAAGAACACAGCATCCTGCAATGTAGTGGAAGTGAAAATTTCATTTATAATAACTATGCTATTTGTAGTTGCTTGCTCTAAAATACTGCGGATTCTAATCAGGTCGCCCTCCAATTTTCCGCGAAGGTCTTTGACAGTTTCCTCTCTCTCAAAATGCGTAAACAGGCCGTCCATAAGGAACAGTTTGGCCTCCGTGCCGGGTACCATGCAGCCCAGTGCGGCCATGAAATGCAGTTGCCCGAAAGTACGGGCAAAAGTAGTCTTACCACCTTGGTTAGGGCCGGATATTACAAATACGCGTTCACTTTTTTCAAGGTGGAAGTCATTGGTGACCACACGTGAATTCTCTCCAATGAGCTTAAGGGCCAAAGCTGCATCGAATCCCTGGCGGTCATAAATTTCCTTACTGGTATTAGTAACCCTGGGATAGCAGAATTCAAGCCCCGATTTTCGAAAGGTTGCAACATATTCGAGGTAAGCAATATAGAACTGGATTTCTCGGTCGAACATCGCTATCTTTATGTCGAGGTAGTCGGCTTTTCTCTGGCAATAGTCTTCCAGCCCGGCAAATGTGTCTGGAAATAACTGGGCTACAATTTCCAGCACGTTCGCTTCTACTTGGTTCATCTCCGGCTTGTCTTCTAATTTGATCAGGTAGTCTTTCACCGCTCCGTGCCTGAATCTCTCAAACGTCCGCTGAATGGCTGCGCTGTAGTCAATTTCTGACTCATATCTGCGAATGGTGACAGTGTCACTTCTCATAAGCAGACAATATTTGATCATGGAAAGATCCGTTTTAAGTTCTTTCATCCCTGATAAAAGTGAGTTGAAGGAATCTGAGCTGATATAATTGTTCAGATATTCACGAAAGGATGACAGTCCGCGGGATTCTAAATTTGCTGAGGCCAGCGTTTTCCTTAAGCAACTGACTGCATCGCAATATATTTCAACAGCGTCTAGAAACCAGCTCCCTTTTTGATATCGATTGTCCAACTTCGAAACTTGGACAAGATGCGCTCGCATTGTGTGCATCTTCTGGGCAAACGAATTCACTTGCGCTAACAGGTTTGCACACTCAAGATCCCGCATGATTTCTTGACGGAAAAGGATGGAGTCAACATCCTTGAGCGGCTTATAGTACAAAGGCCTCAGATTGTATTCTTCCCTGCCGCATATTATGGCCTCGACGATCTGGTCAAGGTTCAAGTCCACAAAATATGCAGGAGCATCAATCGTTTCTTCCTCGATCATGTCTTCTACTTTCATATACAGAATGCTAGGGAAAATCATACAAAAAGCACCTCCATTAAACGTGCCACCTCTCGCTCCTTTACTCTCTTCAATGAGAAAGCCTCTACTATATAGAGACAGTAGAGGCTATCATCTCCCCGTGGGAGCGGTTCTGCTGACCTACGTCAGCCATGCGAGCTTCATCGCGACTTACCTGAATATAGCAAAAGGGCCATTGACCGTCAAGTCAAAATCTATAGCTGGAATTGACTGCTGATGGTGTTGGCAGTAAAATTACTGCAGTTTAGATATAAGGGCGATGAAGCTCGCAGAGGGTATATAACCCTCGGGTAGCCAAGAAGGCTGATAGCTTCTACTGAAATCAGTAGAAGCTTTTTTTATGTAGGTGTAAGATGGCTAATATAATGGAAGATCAGTCCATAATTAATCCTGCCGTGCCCGACGGCGGGCCTGGTAAGTCGGCCGCGACCTTGCAGACGCTGCTGGAAAAAATCGAGCGGATTATCGTGTCCACGGGCAGCGACTTAGCTTCGGAGCAGCAACGCATTTCTGAAATTCAGGGCCGATTCACCAAATCGCGCTTTCACCTGGCGGTACTGGGTCAGTTCAAGCGCGGTAAAAGCACCTTCTTAAATGCCCTGCTGGGAGAAAGGCTGCTCCCTTCGGCAGTGGTGCCGTTAACATCCGTGCCGACCTTTATTTCATGGTCGCCTGTACGCAGCGTAAAGGTTACGTATCGCGTAAACAAATCCGAGGAATTTCATGCGGCAGACAGCGACCAGGCCGCGGATATACTATCCAGGTACGTTACGGAGGAAAAGAACCCTTTAAACCGCCTGGGTGTTGAGTCGGTGGAGGTAGGCCATCCTTCGCCTTTGCTGCGTAACGGTGTTGTTCTCATAGATACTCCCGGCATCGGTTCAACCTTTGAACACAATACCGAGGCAACCATGAAGTTCATCCCCCAGTGCGACGCGGCCTTTTTTCTCATTTCTGCCGACCCGCCTATCACGCAGGTTGAGATCGAGTTCCTGAAATCAGTGCAGTCCCGCGTGGTGCGCCTGTTCTTCATCATGAATAAAATAGATTACCTGGACGAGACAGAGCAGTCGGAGGCTCTTTCATTTCTCAGCAAGGTACTCACTGAACACATTGGCCCTACCGCTAACGCTCCCATTTTCTCCGTCTCGGCCAGGCATGGTTTGGACGCCCGAATGAGCAATAATAACCAGCTCTGGCGGCAAAGTGGCATGGCAGCAATCGAAGACCATCTGGTCAACTTCCTGGTTGAGCAAAAGAGCCATACACTGAACCTTGCATTAACCAGGAAGGCTCAGGATGTTGTGGGTGACGCCCTGATGAGGCTGCAGCTTCAACAGAAGTCATTGAAAATCCCCCTTGAAGATCTGGAGGAACGGCTTGGGACCTTTCAGCAGAAATTAAAAGAGGCTGAACAGAAAAAAACTGCATTTAAGGACCTGCTGGAGGGCGACAAGAAACGTACCATTGACTTCATAAATGAGCAGTCGGGAGATCTCTACAGGGCCTATTTCAAAAGGCTGAGCGACGAAGCATTCAGGCTGGTGGATGAGGCAGGCAACCTTGGCACTATTGAAAAGGAGGCCCGGCAGTACATCAGCCAGGTGGTACCACGCGAGTTTAATCATGAGCTGGAAAAAACAGCGCGGCAGATAGACGAACACATCAATGGCATAATACGCTCATACCAAAATCAGTTGATCGAGCTTACTGAAACTGTGCGCAGGACTGCGGCCGATTTATTTGAAGTCAGCTATATCCCATCCTACGGTGAGGACATACTTGAGATGAAACATGAGCCATTCTGGGTGACAGAAGCCTGGAGGGTGAACTGGAGTCCCCTACCCGAAAACTGGTTTGAAGCGATTCTGCCTAGAAAAACCAGAATCAGGAGATTGAAAAAACGCCTGGCTGAGGACATAGACGCGATAATTTCACATAATGTGGGCAACCTGCGATGGGCGACCGTATGCAATATAACTGACTCGTTCTATGCTTTCGGACTGGAGCTTGAAAAGCAAATACAGCGTGTTATCGAATCGACCGGCGGTGCCATAGCGGCCGCGCATAAGAAAAGGCTGGAACAGAGCAGCAGCATTGAGCCCGAGCTGGAGAAAATGGAAGATACGCTGAAATCGCTTTCTGCAATTAAATCCGATTTGACCAGATTTGAAGAAATGATCAAGATCTAGAATAGCTTGATACCGGAGAGCAAATCAAAGTGGATGTCAGAGAAACGCGGGGGTTGGAGCATGGGGTTACTTCGGGCAAGGTCCCAACCCATTATTTATCGGACGGGGAGATATATTATCTGTGGTTTTTCATACAGGGTGCTATCATGGATCCCTTCGTACGCCGTCAACTGCGAAATTCCTGGGGGTTCTGCCAGAGGCATACCGTCGGCTGGCTTTCCGTAGAGTCGGCCTTCCATCCTGATTATCTCCATGGTCCCAGCATACTTTTATCCGACCTTATCGAACGCGCACACAATTGCCTGCATCGTTATAAAGTACCGTTGATCTTGGCCACGGGTTTAAAAAATAAGCGGCCCTGTTTCATGTGCGCCCTTGGCTATAATTCAAAAAGCGCAGGATATGCTAGAGAAGATATTGTTGAACTGGGCAGCGATGTGGGGCACCTGGTCAGATTTGCCGTAGAGACCAAGCCTTACTGGCAAAAATACATCTGCCCGCGCTGCGTTCCGAACACAGGAGGTGTGCTGTGTCGTTCACACCTGATACAGGAGTTGTCGCACAGCAGGCTGTCGTCCATCCCACATCAACAGCAATTCACGGACTATATCTTGGAGCAGCTTGCGTTATTGGGACGCTCATTTCAATGGGAGTTTCGCGGCAGTGAAACCACCGAATGCCAGGCCTCCTTGATCTCGGCAGCAGGGTGGCTTAACGGCTGGACGGAGCTGATGAACTTTGTTGATAAGAGGAAATGAGATATGGACACGCATGTAAAGTCTGTCTGTGCGCGCGAGATACTGGACTCGAGAGGAAATCCTACCCTGGAAGTGGATCTGACCCTTGAATGCGGGGCATTCGGGCGTGCAGCGGTTCCTTCCGGAGCTTCGACCGGCAAGCATGAAGCAGTTGAAAAACGCGATGGCGACCCAAACAGGTACTTTAGGAAGGGTACCCTGCAGGCCGTTAATAATGTGAACGCCTTGATAGCAGACGCACTTATCGGCAGGGACGCGATTAATCAAGCCTCTATTGACGATTTAATGTGCCTGCTGGACGGAACTCCTAACAAGAGCAAACTTGGCGCTAATGCAATTCTGGGCGTCTCCATGGCAGCAGCCCGCGCTGCTGCAAATGCCACAGGCCAGCCGCTTTACAGGCTTCTTGACAGCTCTGACAGTACATTATTGCCTGTCCCCATGTTCAATATCATTAATGGCGGGGTGCATGCGCAGTGGCAGAGTTCAGATTTCCAGGAATATATGATCGCCCCGTACGGGGCGCCAACATTTAAGGATGCCTTGCGGTGGGGCAGTGAAGTTTACCACAGATTGATGGACGTACTGAAAAGCAAAGGCCAGAGCACCGGAATCGGTGATGAGGGCGGTTTTATACCAGAAGTGTCCTCCAACCGCGAGCCTCTTGAATATATTATTTCGGCAATAGAGAAGGCGGGATATAAGCCCGGAAGGGATATAGGCATAGCTGTGGATGCGGCTTCCAGCGGGTTCTATCAGGACGGACGCTATGAGCTCAAGACCGAAGGCAGGTTCTTGACTGCCGGCGAAATGGTCGATGAATACAGCAAAATTATATCAGCCTACCCCGTGATGTTGCTGGAGGACGGCCTGGCGGAAGACGATTGGGACGGCTGGAAGATACTGACCAGCAGGCTCGGCACTAAAATAGAAATAGTTGGCGACGACATATTTGTAACCAACATTGAACGGATTAAGAGAGGCATAGATGGCCATGCAGCCAATTCAGTGCTGATAAAATTGAATCAGATCGGCACGGTCAGCGAGACGATCAAGGCCGTTAAGCTGGCGCAACAATATAATTGGGGCGCCATGGTCTCGCATCGCAGCGGAGAAACGGTGGATAGCTTTATAGCCGACTTTACAGTGGCGCTAAAAACGGGCCATTTGAAATCTGGGGCACCCTGCCGCGGTGAAAGGATAGAAAAATATAATCAGCTGCTGAGAATTGAGGAGGAATTGGGCAAGTCCAGCGTCTATGCAGGCAGAAATGCATTCTCTGGTAGAGTAAATTTTTAAACCCTTGCGGCCTTAATATTTTCACCATGTTCAATAATACTCATATTAATGTCTTCCTGCTTTTCTTATTGATAGGTCTATTTGTCGGAATCCTGACGGCCCTGGCCCAATTTTTATTTACACATGAAAAATACTCGCACCATTTCAAAGACAAAAAACAGCCTCTTAAAATTGCTATAGAGACCGGGCTGTATACACTCGGTTTATTCATTGTCCTGATGCTTATAATGGGCTTCTTGCTCGTGAAATTAATATAAGAGTAATTTTTGCACTGATTAGTGGAAAACTATCATGCAGGTAAGTTTGTTTACATGGCTTGTTGTTATAGGTTCATTATTCAGCCTGGCAGCCGCGGCTATGGCGTACATTATCAGCTATACAGAATACGAAAAGCATTTCCTCCAAAAAAAGAGGGCTGTAGTAATATCTCTACAGTCAGCCTTTTTTATATTTTTGCTATTCATTGCTATCACACTGGCCATTGCCTTTTTCTTCGGCACAACCGGCGGCTTAAAGCCTGCAGGCTAATTCACAGGTTTTGCCGGATCGACGCTGCAGCCCTGCTGAGCTCTCCCGGTTCCGCTGCCTGGCTGCCATGGCCGAATTTCAATACCACGCCATCATCTTTATATCTGGGCACGATGTGCAGGTGAAAATGGTCTATCGTCTGTCCGCCAGCCAGGCCATTCGACTGGATCAGGTTCAGCCCGTCCGGATGCAGGCCGCGCTGTATGGCATTTGATAATAATATAGCCGTTTTCATGATCTCAGCGCCTGTTTTGGCCGGCATGTCGAACACCGTCCGTATATGATTTTTAGGCAGCACCAGCGTATGGCCCCTTGTAGCCGGATAAAGGTCCAGCATTGCAATTACACTGTCGCTTTCATACAGGATTGCAGCATCGGCCTCATGTCTGGCAATGGCGCACAATATACATCCCGAAGTTTTTCCCACCAATTTCTCCCGTGATCTTGTAGTAAAATAGGAACAATATTGTACACCATATTTACAGCCCTATCGAGATAAGCAGTTTATAATGCCGAGCTGCACTGTCAAAGTAATGTATACCCCTTGACGCTAATATAACAAAATGTTATTCTAGCCGCGGAACCGGGTTTTTCAGCTATAAATTAAAGGGGGTCTTATATGATAGCCTTCAGTCCTACCGAAGAACAGCAGATGATCGTCAACACGGTCAAGCAGTTCGCCACTGACGTCATGCGCAAGAAGTACCGGGATTGTGATGAGGCGGGCGAGATACCGGCCGAGGTCGTCGACGCCGCCTGGGAGCTCGGCCTGGTGGTAAGCTGCATACCGGAGCAACTGGGCGGCGCAGGCTGGGAGCACTCCGCGCTCACCGGCACCTTCCTGGCCGAGGAGCTGGCCTGGGGCGACCTTTCCATGGCCATGCACATTCTGGCTCCCTCACTGGCCATACTGCCCATAGTGGAGATGGGCACGGAGGAGCAGAAGAACAAGTACCTGCCGCTGGTCTGCGGGGAAAAATTCAAGCCGGCCACGGCCGCTTACATCGAGCCGCGCTACAACTTCGACGCCAACGAGCTGGGCACGGTGGCAACGGGCAAGGGCGGGTACACGCTCAAGGGTGCTAAATGCTACGTGCCCCTGGCGGCCGACGCCTCCTACATACTGGTCTACGCCAGGGAAGGCGCCGACAACCAGTGTTTCATCGTGGATAAAGGCGCCAAGGGGCTGGAGATAGGCGAGCGGGAGAAGAACATGGGCATCAAGGCGCTGGCAACCTACGAGCTGGCCCTGAAGGACTGCAAGGTGCCGGCAGAGAACCGGCTGGGTGGAGCAAAGGGCTGCAACTTCAACCGCCTGTCCAGCCTCTCCAGGCTGGCGCTGTCCTCCATGGCCGTGGGCGTGGGACGCGCTGCCTTCGAATTCTCACGAGACTATGCCAAGGAGCGCTACGCATTCGGCGAGCCGATTGCATCGCGGCAGGCCATCGCCTTCATGCTGGCCGATATGGCCATGGAGGTTGATGCAGCCCGGCTGCTGGGCTGGGAGGCGGCCTGGAAGCTGGACAAGAAGGAGGACGCCACCAGGGAGTCCTGCCTGGCCAAGACCTATGCCGACGGCATGGTGATGATGGTGACCGACTACGGCGTGCAGGTGATGGGCGGCCACGGATATATACGCGACAATCCTGTTGAGCTGTGGTTCCGGAACGGCCGGGGCTTCAGCACCTTCACCGGCATGGCCATAGTATAAAGGAGGAACGCAGCGATGATAGATTTTGAGATTTCACCTGAAGATAACACCAAAGTTGAAGAGGCGCACAATATAGCGCAGAACCTCTTCCGTCCTGTCAGCCGTTACTACGACGAGCACGAGCACGAGGAGCCGCAGGAGTTGATTGACACCATGTGGGACATGCGCGGCAAGGGCTTTCTCACCGGATTGGGAGTGACGGGAGCGCTGATGGTTGAGGAGCTGTGCTGGGGAGACGCCGGGCTGTACCTGGCCAGCCCCGGGCCTGGGCTGGGCGGCGCCGCCGTCTTCGCCGCCGGCACCAAGGAGCAGTGGGGACGCTTCCTGGCCCGCTACAATGAGGGCAAGCCCAAGTGGGGCGCCATGGCCATGACCGAGCCGGGCTGCGGCTCGGACACAGCCGCCATACAGGCCACCGCCGTCCGCGACGGCGACGATTGGGTGCTCAACGGCGACAAAATTTTCGTGACCATGGGACACCGCGCGCTGGACCTTTCCGAGGGAATCATCGTGGTCTGGGCCAGCATAGACAAGTCCGCCGGACGCGCCGGCATGAAGTCCTTCGTTGTTGAGGCCGGAACTCCCGGCATGAGGGTGGAGAAGCTGGAGAAGAAGCTGGGCATCAAGGCCAGCGACACGGCGACCGTCATCTTCGAGAACTGCCGCATACCCTTCAATAACATACTGGGCAAGGCGGAGGTAAAGTCCAAGACCGAGGGCTTCAAGGGCGCCATGGCCACCTTCGATGTCACCCGCCCGCTGGTAGCGGCGCAGGCCCTGGGCGTGACCAGGGCGGCGCTGGACATGCTCAAGGACGAGCTGGACAAGCAGGGCATCAAGATACATTACGACGTGCCCCGCAGCAAGCAGACCGCCATCGAGCGCGACTTCATGGAGATGGAGGCCAACTGGAGGGCAGCCCACCTGCTGGTGCTGCGCGCCATGTGGCAGCTGCAGAGCGGCACGCCCAACGCGCTGGAGGCCTCCATGGCCAAGGCCAAGGCCGGCCGCGCTGCCACGCTCATCACGCAGCGTGCGGTGGAGCTGATGGGGCCGCTGGGCTACTCGCGCAAGCTGCTGCTTGAGAAGTTCATGCGGGACGCCAAGATCAACGATATCTTCGAGGGCACCGGCCAGATCAACACGCTGGTTGTGGCCAGGCGCGTGCTTAACTATACCAGGGAACAGCTTAAGTAGGCCGCTGACACCGTTCGGTCAACTCAATTATCCCGCCCTTTAACGGACGGAAGGATAACTGTCTTCATATGATGGAAGCAATCTCCGGCGGGCGACCCGTAAGCCGCGGCTGGGCGACCGTTTTAATTCTGACGACGTCCCTGCTGTGGAGCACCGGCGGGCTGCTGATCAAGCTGGTCAACTGCCATCCGCTGGCCATCTCCGGAATAAGGAGCGCCATAGCCTGCCTGCTCCTGCTGGTATTGATAAGAAAGCCGCGCTTCAACTGGTCGTTCCCGCAAGTTGCCGGGGCTGTATCCTACTGCGCGGTGGTGGTGACGTTCGTCCTGGCCACAAGGCTGACCACCGCAGCCAACGCTATCATGCTTCAGTTCACGGCGCCCATATATGTCAGCCTGCTGGGGCTGTGGATACTGAAGGAAAAGGTCGGCCTGCTGGACGTGATAACCATGGTCCTGGTCCTGTGCGGCATATTTCTGTTTTTTCTGGACGGGCTGTCGACGGGCGGGCTGCTGGGCGACGTATTCGGCCTGATCTCGGGTATAAGCTTCGCCTGTTTCTTCATTTTTATGAGGATGCAGAAGGAAGGCTCGCCCATCATATCGGTGCTGCTGGGAAATATACTCGCCGCCCTGGTGGGGCTGCCATTTACCTTCGTGCAGTTCCCTGATGCGCAGAGCTGGCTTATCCTTGTACTGCTGGGCGTGTTTCAGGTGGGCATACCCTACATCCTCTATTCAATTGCCATACGAAGCATCCCTGCGCTGGAAGCCATTTTGATATGCACCCTGGAGCCCGTGCTGAACCCGCTATGGGTCTTGTTGGTCATCGGAGAGGTGCCGGGGCCGAAGGCGCTCATCGGCGGAATAATAGTGATCGCCTCCATAACGGTCAAGAGCATAATAGGCGTCAGGTCGAATGCCAGGTTGGAAACGACCAGCTAAGTGGCACTTGCTCAGCCGAAGAACTTGCGCTTAACCGCCTCGGGTGTGAACGGCCCGCCGTGCGCGGCGTACATGATTGAGGGATTCAGGTCAAGCACCTTCTGGATGCTTTTCATCAATGCCGGAACGTCCTCGCAGAAATAGGGGAACCCGGGCGCCTTTGGCCTGAGCAGGCCGCCGAATATCAGGTCGCCTATCAGGATGGAACGGTCGTCCAGCATGACCCCCAGGCTGCCCATAGTATGCCCCGGAATTAGTATGATTTTGCCTGCCACGCCATAGTCCGCCAGGCTCACCTCGCTGTCAATTACAATGTCAGGCTCTACGGCCTCTGTTCCGGGCACCTTTATCATTCTGGACATCATTTCCATCACCTTTCCCTTAGTCCCGACCGGGTGGAGGGGAGCGCTGGCGGCAGTCCGTAGCGTCTGGGCATCGGCGCTGCCCACGGCCAGGGGAGCACCTATCCTGCTCTTTAAAAATGCGGCGCTGCCATAATGGTCGTCGTGCCCGTGCGTGATGATTATCAACGAGATGTCAGCATATTTGATATCGTGCTCCTCCACGGCCTGCAGTATCTTTTCCCCGAAGCCGGGAAGGCCCGTATCTACTATGATCGACTTCCTGTCCCTGACAATAAAGGCATTTACGTACGGCGACGTTACAGCTATTACCTGTTGTCTCAAGTCTGCCATTTTAAGCCTCCCGTTCAGATCTATCCCAGCAGCGCCTCTATCTTGGTGCGCAAAGCTGACTCAGGAAGTGCCCCTACGCTCCTGCCCACTTCTTTCCCGCCGCGGAAGAAGACCAGCAGCGGTATGCTCATGGCCTGGTATTCTTGGGCCGAGGCCGGATTCTGGTCGACGTTGATCTTGCAGAACTTCAGCCTGCCGTTGTACTGCCCTGACAGCTTGTCCATGATGGGAGCTATCATGCGGCAGGGGCCGCACCAGGGCGCCCAGAAATCTACTATTACAGGCATACTGCTGCCGATAACCTCGCTCTGGAAGGTCGAATCGCTTATCTCAACCACGCCGGCTTCCGCCTGTTTGAGCCGTACAGTGATCAGGATATCGCCGCGCCGCCCGTCGGTCACCTGCAGCGCATTGCTCAGCCTGACGGTATTGCCTTCCACTGTGCCCGGCGGTATGGTCACCTCCAGCCTGGTGCCTCCCCTGTTCAATACCCTTTTAACGCCGGCGGCCGCTTCATCCGGGCTGAGCAGCATCTCGTAGCGCACCGTCTCTGGATCAAATCCGTCGTTCATGCTTTCCTCTTGCGTTTTGTTTTGGGCTGCAGCAGCTCAAAGCCGCTTTCCTTGTCCGGAAGCCTGGCGACGTCGGCTCCCTCTATCTCGTACAGCACCACCTCCCCCACCAGCCAGGTCTTCACGCCCATGCGCAGGCAGCCGGTCATGGTCCTGCCGGCCCTGCCCAGCGCCGCATGTATGTGGAACTGGGGCCTGCCGTTCCTGTCCGGCGCCAGCACGCCCACGCCCACCACCTCATGCACGCCGTCGATGGGGAGCAGCATGGGGTCGGGCGGCATCATCGTGTTGCGCCGGGGGCCCACCACCACATCGCCGCTGCCCAGGCCGCCGACCAGTATGCCCTGTCCGGCAGAGATTTTATGCTCGGCGGCAAACTTCTCTATGCATCCCGGCAGCTTATCGCTGTCCTCCAGCCTTATAATGAAGACCCGCCCGATTTTGCCTTCGCTGTACATCATATGGATTACCCCCTGTTGCTTCCCTGGCCTGACCTTTAAATGGTAGCTGATTCACCTTGGCGGCGCAATAAAAATCAAGGCCCGTCCCTTCCTTAAATCTTCACGCCGTTGTTCTGGCGATAGTGCTAAAATAAGCCCATGCCCATACATGTTCTGCCGCCGGAGGTCACGTCCAAAATAGCGGCGGGTGAGGTTATCGAGCGGCCGTCCTCCGTTGCCAAGGAGCTGATCGAAAATTCGCTCGACGCCGGCGCCAGCGAGATCGTCGTAGAGGCGCACAACGGCGGCGTCAGCTACCTGAAAGTAACCGACAACGGCTGCGGGCTGTCGGCGGCGGACGTGGAGATAGCCGTCAGGCGGCACGCCACCAGCAAGATAAACGCCCTGGACGACCTGCAGCATATCAGCACGCTGGGCTTCCGCGGCGAGGCCCTGCCCAGCATGGCAGCCGTGGCCGAGATGGAGATACTGACCAGGGATAGCGGCAGCAGCGCGGCTGCTTACCTGCACCTGGAAAACAGCAAGGTCACGGTACGCGAGAAAAAGAGCCGGCCCCAGGGGACGACCATCACGGTGCGCCACCTCTTCCGCAGCTTCCCGGCCAGGCTCAAGTTTTTAAAGTCGGCCGGCACCGAGGCCGGGCATATCACGTCCATCGTCAGCCAGTACGCGCTGGCCTTTCCAGAGGTCAAGTTCCTGCTTACGCTGGACGGGCGCACCAGCCTGCGTACTGCGGGGGATGCCGACATCCGCTCGGCCGTCTCAGCCGTCTACGGACTTGAGACAGCTAAAAAACTGGTAGACATCGAGGGCACCGACGGCATGTTATATGTCGGCGGCCTGGCCAGCCCCCCCTCTATACAGCACGCCAGCCGCAGCTACCTGAGCTTCTTCGTGAATCGACGCTACGTGAGAAACGCCATACTGGCCAGGGCGGTCGAGTCAGCCTACGAAGGACTGCTGATGACCGGCAGGCACCCGCTGGCCATCCTGAACATAGCCATCCCGCCCGAGGAGGTGGACGTTAACGTTCATCCCGCCAAGCTCGAGGTCAAATTCCGTAACAACAACGAGGTATTCACCGCCGTTGCCAGGGCCCTGCGCGACGCGCTGGCCAGGTCGCCGCTGCCTTCCGTCAGGACCGAGAGCGAGGAGGCAGGCAGGCCCTCGCTGTGGGAGCGCTTCCCGCTGGCCAGGGCGCTGCCGGCGCTGCAGACCCTGGGCCAGCTTTCCGCTACCTATATACTGGCGGAGGGCGAGGAGGGGCTTTACCTGGTAGACCAGCATGCCGCCCACGAACGCATCCTGTTCGAAAAGATTCTGGCGCAGCACAACGAAAAAAAGCCCGAGGTGCAGGGTATGCTTGAGCCGTTGACGCTGGAGCTTTCTGTGCAGCAGGAGAATTGGATGAAGTCTGCCGGCGGTCTGCTGAACGAGTTCGGCTTCACAATGGAGCCGTTCGGCGAGCGCACCTACCTGGTCAGGGCCGTCCCCGCCATGCTGGACGGCGCCAGCCTGACGGATACAATCAAGGAGCTGCTGGAGGGCATTGCGGGCGAGCAGGACAGCAAGTCAAGAGAGCTGAAAGCCGCACAGACGCTGGCCTGCCACAGCGCCATACGCGCCGGCCGGCAGCTTAATATGGACGACATGAAAAACCTGCTCAAGCTACTGCTGGCCACCTCACAGCCCCGCACCTGCCCGCACGGCAGGCCCACCATGATCCACCTCAGCTCGCAGCAGCTGAAAAAAGAGTTCGGCCGTACTGGCTGAATTTGATACGTCATTATGAACGGCGCAGCCCCGTGGCAATCTCCCGCTGAGTGTCCTGTCATTGCGAGGGCGAAGCCCGTGGCAATCTCCCGGCAACTGTTCAAGCTTTTAAGCCACATTTAAAGGATTGCTTCACTGCGTTCGCAATGACATATAAATATTTGCTACTTCCCTATATAAAAGCCGTAGGGGTCGAACAGCCTGAGCATCATCTTCTCCTCGTAGGACGGCAGGTCGATCTTCTTGAGCTGAGGCGCCACCTTCAGCTCCCAGCTGACCAGCCGCCGGATGCCCTTGATGGCCTCCTCCTCTTTAATGGCCGTGCCGTAGGGGATATAGCCCGTCAGCGTGAAGGTATCCTCGTCGTTAAGCTTCTCGAAGATGCCCACGTCAGTGACCAGCGTTTTAACGTTGTTGCCCGGGAAGGTTACATAGGGCACTTTCTCCAGCAGCCGTTCTTTACCGGCGCTGACCAGCAAAACCGCCTCGTTGCAATTGGTAATAATGTCGTTGGCGCCGCCCGATCCCACCAGGTAGAAGACGCCCGGTATCTTGGTCGAGTTGCCGTTGCCATACTGGTCGAGCTGGCCCGCCGCCAGGACGGCCATGCACGACCTGGCCGAGCCGCCCACCATGATGCCCAGCGCCACCTCGATATTGGTCAACACCTTGCAGGATGGGTAATCATGCATGCTGAAGATGGTGGGATCGGAGGGACGCGGCATATAGCCGTACATGCCTATCTCGGCGCACAGGTCGACGTCGTGCTTCATCTCCTTAAGCTGGTAGTTGGCCAGCCACGCCGCCAGGTTGGACAGGCCTACCCCGGTCAGCAGCGTCTTATATCCCTTCTCACGGAATCTATCGACGACAAATCGGCTGGCGGCTATCACCAGCCGCTCCAGCTTGTTGGACTCTTTCTGGAAATCAACCTGCGGCACCGCGCCCATGGTCTCCACGACCCAGGCATGCGGCTTAGCCTTGTCCTTGAGATAGCGCAGCCTCTCCTTGCCCAGCTTGTCGATGTACTGCTCGTGCGTGCGGCAGTTGAGTATCCACTCCTGTATGAAGGCCATGAATCTGGTGTCGTCCATAGAGGCGTCACGTATCACAGTGGTGAAATCGTAGTCGTCGAAGTAACCCTCGAACTGCGGCAGGCCGCCGTTGTAAACGCCGCCCGGGTGGGCGCCGAAGGGGACCTCGCAGACCGCCTTGACCATGTAAGAGGGTATGCGCGCCAGGTGTCCGTGGCTCCTGATGTATTCCGTGGGCACGACGTGGTCTACACTTACAATGACTCCCTCTTTCGCCGCCCATGCGCCGTAGGCGTCGACTCCCAGCGGATAGGGCATGATGGTGTTGCCGGAACGGTCCGCCACCAGGCCGTGCACCAGCGAGATGTCGGGCCTGAGAGAACGCATCAACCCGACCTTCCGGCCGCCGCCGAAGGGTGAGTCAACTACGGTAAAATTGTCCTTGTTCTCCTCCTCCATGCTGCTGCCGATCAGCGACTTGGTGGGAACGAAGTCCCAGCCGAAGGCGCCTCCCAGCAGCCTCATGGGCAGAGTGAGCATGGTCCAGTTCTCAAACTCAACCGCGCCGGAAACATAGGCCTTTTGGACCTGGGGGTTGGGGCCGGAGGTGGGATAGGTATTTCCGGCGAAGCTGACTACGGCCTTCTTGAGCATGTTGCAGCGCAGGAAGGCCAGGATATGAGCCGAGAGGCCCGTGCTGATGTAGGTGAAATCCGGTTTTTTGTCCCAGAACTCCCGTACGGTCTGGTATACCAGCGCGCCGACCTTGTTGGCGACGTGAATGGACATGCCCGGCCTGATGTTCCTGCGTACGGCCTCCTCCAGTGAACAGACCTTATCCTCCCCCTCTATAGCCGGCAGATTGAACCTGGTGTCTATAAAGGCTTTTAACTCGTCTTCCATGAAGTTCTCCCGCTCAGACTTTATAACAAACAGCCGGGAGCTTGACCCCCGGATTGCTTTCCCTTACATAGCGCAGCAGCTGGTTGGCCAGCGATACAGTGATGGTTGCCAGCTCGTCGCCTTTTATGGTGACGACCTTATCGCCGCCATAGAGCGCACGCAGCCGAGACGGAAACTCGTCATCGGCTTTGTTGAAAACAAAGTATACAATAACCCCGGGGAATATTTCTTTGCTTACCGCCCAGTCCTCACTCAGCCCCAGCTCCTCCAGGCGACCTCCCAGGTACTTGACCATGGCCTTGACGTCAGAAGCATATTCCAAGGCGGCGGCGCGCAGCTTGAGCGCGCCTTTAACCTGGAGCTGGTGCGGGCTGACCTTGCCCTCGATATCGCTGAGGTTGAGCAGCTTAAAGTGCTCCCTGTTCATTCGCAGTCTAAGTACCAGTTTGTGAGACCAGGTCGGTAAGGTCCTTGAACGTTCCCGCCCTCCTGTGGCCGGCAGGGGCCGTGTCCAGGCCGTCTTTTAAAAACAGCACCGTGTTGAAGCCCAGCTGGGCCGCTGTATCCAGGTTGGCCGGGCGGTCATCAACCAGCAAGGTGTCCTGCGCCTCTATCTCCGTGACCTTGACCAGGTATTTGTAGATGGCGGGGTCCGGCTTCCTGACCATTACGTCGGCGCTTATCAGGAAACCGTGCATCAATTTTTCCAGCTCGAATTTCCTCCTGAGCTTCCTGGACCATTCGGAAAGGTCGTTGGACAGGCACCAGACCGCTATCTGCCTGTCGTTCATCTCGGCCAGGAAGTCCAGCAGTCCGTCTGACAGCCGGAACCTGGACATATACTCGTCTTCAAGCGAGCGGCTGAGGCCCACCTTCTCCCAGAACTGTGCAGACGAGAGCTTGCCCAGGCTGGCAGCGTAGTAGGCCTGCTCGATAACCTCGGTCGCGGCACCGCTGTTTTTTTCCTGAACGAAAGGCACGAGCAGCTCGGCCACATCGTCGGCAAAGGGGTAGATCACGCCCATGGCATCCAGTACGACGCATCTAGGCATCTTGCTTTGAGCTTGAGACATGTAGACTACCTTATCTTCAAACGATAGAGAATCTCTTGCACGGCCCGCCTGAAGGGCGAATCGAAGGAGAGCGTGACAAGAGGCTGGCCCTTCACATCCAGGTCGGCAATGGCCGGGTCCTCGGGAATGGTGGCGAAGAGCACCAGGCCTGACTTTGTGATGGCCTCCTGCATCTCGGCCGGGATGCCGTTCTTAAGCCGGTTGACCACCAGCAGCACCCCGCCCTTGACGTTGGTGCGCATCTCCCCGATAAGCTGCTGCAGGCGGACTGCGGTGTTCAGCCCGCGCATGGTCAGGTCGGTCACCGCCAGCAGGTAATCGATATCCTGCGTGGTCTGGCGGCTGATATGCTCCAGGCCGGCCTCGCAGTCCATCACCACGTAGTTGTAGCTCTTGGCCAGCTTGTCGATGGAGAATCGAATCATATGGTTGGCGGCGCAGTAGCAGCCGGGGCCCTCCGGCCGGCCCATGGCCAGCAGGTCGAACCTCTCCGTCTCCACCAGCGACTCGTGAATGCGGGCATCCAGTATCTCCTGCTTGGAGACCGCCATGGTCAGGCGGCCGCCCTTGATCTCGTCGGTCATCCTTTCACGCGTGCGGCCGACGGTGCTCTGGATGCCCACGCCCAGGGCGTCGTTGAGGTTGGTGGAGGGGTCGGCGTCCACCGCCAGTACCGGGCCCAGGTTGGACAGGAAGTCCACCAGTATGGCAGATATGGCGGTTTTGCCCACGCCTCCCTTGCCGGCTACAGCAATAGTTACGGTCATTGAATCAGGACTCCTTGGAAGCGGCCTCCGGCCGGGTGCGCCTGCCTGAAGGAACCAGGCTGACAGGCGAAAGCCTTATTACAGCATTATACTCCGGCGGGCATACCAGCTCACAACTGCCGCACTTGGTGCACTTGGCCTGGTCCACTATCTTGAGGCCGTTCTCGTCACTGAAAATGGCCTCGGCCGGGCAGGCCAGCACGCAGTGGTCGCAGCCCCGCTCGCATTTCTCGGGCAGTATGTAGTAGGCCGTCAGCTCCTTGCAGACGCCGGCCGGGCAGCGCTTCTCAAGCACGTGCGCTTTGTATTCGTCATCATAGTAGCGCAGCGTGGTCAGCACCGGGTTGGGCGCCATCCTGCCCAGACCGCAGAGGGAGCCGGCCTTGATATCGGCCGCCAGCTCTTTCAGCGCCGCCAGCTCGACCACCGAGCTCATGCCCCTGGTAATGCCGTCCAGTAATCCAAACATGTGAAAGGTGCCGATGCGACACTGGGTGCACTTGCCGCAGGACTCCTGCCGGCTGAAATCTGTGAAGTACCTGGCGGTATCCACCACGCAGTTGTTCTCGTCCATGACGATGACGCCGCCCGAGCCCATGATTGCTCCCGCCTCTTTTAACGAGTCAAAGTCGATGGGCGTATCAAGCAGGGTCTCCGGCAGGCATCCGCCGGAGGGGCCGCCTATCTGCACGCCCTTGAACTGCTTGCCGCTGCGCGTGCCCCCGCCGATGTCATAGACCAGCGTGCGCAGGGTAGTGCCCATGGGCACCTCGGCCAGGCCGGTATTAACCAGCTTGCCGGCCAGCGCAAACATGGCCGTCCCCGGGCTTTGAGCAGTGCCCGTCTCCCTGAACCAGCCGGCGCCGTATTGAAGTATGAGCGGTACGTAGGCCAGCGTCTTGACGTTGTTGACCAGCGTGGGCCTGCCCCACAGGCCGTATTCCGTGGGGTAGGGCGGCCGGTGCTCGGGCCAGGAGCGTCTGCCCTCGATGGCAGCCATCATGGCCGTCTCCTCACCCGAGACGAAGGCGCCCGCCCCCTTGATTATCTCTATATCGAAGCTGAAGCGGCTTCCCGCCATATTGCGGCCCAGCAGCTTCTTCTCTTTCGCCTGTCCGATGGCCTTCTGCAGCCTTTCAATGGCCAGGGGATACTCCTCCCTGACGTAGATAAACCCTTGTTGAGCGCCTACAGCAAAACCTGCAATTGCCATTCCCTCGAGCACGCCGTGGGGGTCGCTCTCCAGCAGCACCCGGTCCATAAAGGCGCCCGGGTCGCCTTCGTCGGCATTGCAGATAACATACTTCTGTCCCTTGGCCTCATGACACAGCTTCCACTTGGCGGCGGTCGGATAGCCGGCGCCTCCCCTGCCCCGCAGGCCCGACCTCTCGACCTCCTGGATGACCTGCCCGGGCTTCATGCCCAGCGCCTTGACCAGCCCCTTATAGCCGCCGCAGGCTATGTAATGGTCTATCTCCAGCGGTGAGTTATAGCCGCAGCTCCTCAGCAGCAATCTTTTTTCGTGGGCGAAACGCTCCAGCTCTGGTATTTCAACCGGCTCGCCGTCGCCGCCCGTAACTGTCCCCAGCGCCAGGTCCAGGCAGGGGTCGTCGTTCACCACGTAGCCTTCCACCAGCTGCGGCACCATCTGCGGCGTGACGTGGTGATAGCAGACGGAGAAGCCGCCCGGCTTGATAATGATTACCAGCGGTTCGCATGAGCACAGCCCCATGCAGCCGACTTCGGAAACCCGGACCTCCAGCGGTAGGCCTTCGATTTGCTTCCTCAGGGCCTCAAGGACGGCCATCGAGCCGGCAGCGCGGCCGCAGGTAGCCGTACCGACAAGGATGTGGACTATTTGGCCTTGATAGAGGGCTTCCCAGTTTGACCTGGACTGCCTGTATATGTCGTCGAACTTCATTGGCCGCTTCCCGCTACGTCCTGGGCGGTGGAATCAGCCTTGATTTCTACCACGATCTCCTCCACCTTGGGAGGCGTCAGCCTGGGGTAGACGTCCGGGCCGATGGTGGCCACCGGCGCCAGCGCGCAGCAGCCGATGCAGGCCACGCGCTCCAGGCTGAACTCACGGTCGGCGGTCGTCCCCCCTATCTCGATCTCCAGTTCACGCGCCATGGCCTCCAGCACAAGCTGCCCGCCGCCCAGGTGGCAGGCCGTGCCCATGCAGACCCTGACCGGCCGCCTGCCCGGCGGTGTGAAGCGGAACTGGTTGTAAAACGTTGCTACGCCCCAGACCGCGCTGGCAGGCATGCCCAGGAACTTCGCCACCTCGCGCATGTCTTCCCCAGACAGAAATCCTCTGGAGGCCTGGATGTCCTGCAGTATGCTTATCAGGTAGCACCGGTTGCGCCTCTCCCGTGTCAGTATCTTCTTTAAATCAGCATTAATATTTTGCACGTTTTCACCCATGGAAATTTGCGGCTGCACACTTCATTTTAGAGGAAATATATATAATATATGAAATCCAGCGCCAGGTTAGCATCTGTAGCAGGCAGCATAAACGCCTCAGTGCATTTCAATTCTTGGTACTGTATCAATTTGGAACAGCTATTATAAGCAGTACTGATACATTACGATCTATGCCAATTAGCATATAGACTAATTGTCTACTGCTACACTGTTTGAATGAAACAAGATTACTTACCTAATTTGATTCGGCGCTTTCTCATAATAACGACAATGAATACAGTCAAAATCAATGCAGTGATGCCCGCTATGATCAGTATCCATATAAGCAATGAAGTCTGACCTGCATAGCTCGTAGTGTCAGCTGGCGGTACTGGCGGTTCTGGCTCAGTTTTGAAAGTGTAGGTCGCCGACCAGAAGCCTGGAATCGGCTCGCCATACAGTTCAAGTGGTAAAATTCTCCAGAAATAAGTAGAACTGTAATCGAACTTGCCCCGGTGCTGGTACACAGTTGTGCCAGTAGTATCAGAAAGAACCATCTGCTTGAAATATGCATCTCTCGCCAGATTAATCTCATATTTTGTAGAACGCGCAAACGGGCTCCATGAAAACTGTTGTCCCGTAACCGGAATAGTTGCGGCTTCGTTAAGAGGATAAAGGAGTTGGAAATAAACGGTATGATGAACTAGGTAGTTACTGATTGTAAATTGTGTCCTGGCGGTATCTTTGCCATTCAGTTGCAGTGAAATGGTGTAATGGCCCAAGGGCCAACCTCCATCCGGAACAGCGTGACCAAACGCAATATATCTTGTTCCGGTCACCTGTGCTGAATCCTCGAATAATACAGTACCGCTATCCAACTTCCATTGAGCCTTGACGGCCGTATTTATGAAAGCATTGTTTATCTTGAAGCTCAAGTATAGATTGGGCGTTTGTTCTGGAAATGAATCACTGTCTAGAGGAAGAGACAATGGTATTCCCTCAGGGGAGACTTCATTAACCACATGCACGCAACATATTGGACTTGCAGGGTCCTTTTCAGTGTGGAAACGAGAGTAAACCCATGACGACATATCCTGTCCTTTTGCGCCGATTGCCTTTACCGCCCAGGTGTAATCAGTATCATGATCAAGTTTTCCTGAGTACTTATACTCTGGCGTGGCTAGGCTTTCTGAGATAACAAATTTGGTATCTGTTTTCATCCACAATTGATAGCTGACGGCATCGTCGCAGGGACTCCATGATAGCTTCAGTGACGTTACCGGCACCCATGCCTCGCCCATTGCAGGGCTGAGAAGTTGCAGATTATCGCACCCGGCAATAGCGCGTGGCATCGGACTGTAAATAAGTATTAATATTTGAGCCAATACGAATAATATTGTAATGATCAGTATGCGGAATTTTTGCACTGATGCCCCCTACTTCCAAGATCATCATATTGGAGTTATATTGAAGTGTCAATATTCATATTTCTATATCTTGTGAAAACCTGCGGCTGCTCACTTCATTTTAGAGGAAATCTATATAATATATGAAATCCGGCCGACGGATTTATAGTATGAATGCGAGAATCATCGCTGTCATAACCGGCGTGCTGCTCCTGCTGTCTGCCTCATGCCTGGCGGCCGCACCGCTCCATGTCCCTGCTCAGCCTGCCGCGGCCGGAGCTTCATCCTTCCAGGTATTATTCCCCCGGCAGGGGCAGGACCCTGCGCCGGTGCTGGTCGGCCTTTATGAGAACGCCTCGACCAGCCTGGACATAGCCATATACAGCCTGACGCATCCCTATATCGTGAAAGCCATCGGCGACGCTCAGCAGCGCGGCATACGAGTACGGGTGATCAGCGACAGCGACGCAGCCGGAAGCAATGTGCAGAAGCACGCCATCAACGACCTGCTCAGCCTGGGCGTGCCGGTGAAAATAAACAGGCATGACGGCCTCATGCACCTTAAAATGAGCATCATAGACGGCAAGGTTGCCACTGTAGGCAGCTACAACTACACGCTCAGCGCCAGCCGGGACAATGACGAGGTGCTTGTGGTTATGACGGATCGGGCTTTCGTAGACAAATGCAGGGATGAATTCAACAGGATGTGGGGCTCGTCGGATTTCACGGACGCCAGGCCGTCCTATTGAGGCCTTTCAGTTCTTCCAGCTCTTGACCAGGCCGGGCAGGTAGGCCGGAATCTCATTGGCCTCACGTGGGCCGACTATGATCTCCCAGTCGGGCAGCGCCTTGGTCAGCTCGTGGCGTATGCGCGCCACCTTGCCGGGGATGACCAGCCTGCGGTGGTTGACCTTGCTCTCGATGCTGCACTTCTTGATAAAGGGGGCGATGCTGTCGCCGCTGAACTTGCCGGCCGCCCAGGCCGTCAGCACGCCCAGCCCGCCGGCGTCCTTGACGCACAGCCAGGAAGGTACCTTGCTGGACTCGATCTCCGAGGAGACGATGAAGTAGGTCAGCGCCCAGTTGGTGGTTATCAGCACGGGTGAGGCCTCGTCAGGGTTGTTGATGGGATAGACCTTCTCCTCCATGGACATGGGGATGCGCGGGTCGGTATAGATGTTAAGCCTCTGCACCAGCAGCGGCAGCACCGTGTGCTCTTCCAGGCGGGACAGAACGATGATGCCGGCGTACTTGGGTATGAACATCGAGGCCAGCAGCATCTCATGCCGGCTGTCTTTAGCCATGAAGCAGGGAAAGGCAATGGTGGGGTAGCCCAGCGGTTTGAATCCCTGCTTGAGAGCCGCCCTGCGGATAAGCGTCTGGTCCCGTATGGCCGCCTGCAGGTCGCGTGAGCCGGGATCCAGGAACACGTCCTCGATTCCGGCCTCCTTGAGGCGGTTAGTGAGCGGGACCAGGGACTCGACGCCGGCCGCCTTCACCACAACAGCAGCAGGCCTGGCCTTGACGGCCGCGATGATCTTCTCCAGGTTGTGGCCCGTCGCCGGGTAGAGCAGCGGCTTCCGGTCAGCACACAGGCTGTGCGCGGCCAGCAGCGCATCGGTATCATCCGAGATCAGCACCAGGGGGCAATCGACCCTGGCCGCCGCCTTCTTGACGAACTCAATATACTTCGAGGAGCTGCCGGAGGCGTGGCGCAGCGCCAGCACATCGGCCTTGAGCACCTTGCCCACCCAGCTGAACTGCAGCTCCTGCAGCTTTTTGATCTTGCCTTCGACCGCCTCCTCGGGCTCGTCGTCGGAGACCAGCACGGCGACGCCTGGCTGGTGCACGAAGGTCTTCTCATGCCGATAGAGCACCTGCTCGTCTCCAACCGTCAGTGCGTTGTTTCCCGTGCCGATGGTCACGGGCCGCAGGGGAGGCGCCAGAGCGTCCTCGAGCTCAGCCCTGACCTCGGGGGCCAGGTAAGCACATTTATCCAGCGAGATGCCGCCCGAGGCCAGCTTCATGGCGAAGGCAAAGCAGGTCGGCAGGCCGCACTCCTTGCAGTTCTTCTTGCCGCCTTCCGGCAGCTTCTTAACGATATCTGTGCCTTTAACCGCCAACCTTATCTCCTTCTAGACTGGGAGCCTGACCTCGCCCTTGACCCAGGGATGGCCCACGCGGTCCAGGAACTCGACAAGCTCTTCCACGTTGCTGACATCGTTCTCGGTGGCTATTTTATCGTACAGGTCCATGGGGCAGGCGTCGCGGTAGGCGTCCTTGACGGCCTGCGGCATCCACACCAGCCGGTACCAGCCGCCGTCGGCCTTGAGGAAGCTGGGCGAGCGCAGGTACTCCAGCGCCATGCCCAGGAAGCCCTCCACCTGCCGGCCGCCGCTGGTATCGCCGGCCATGGTGGTGAAGGGCACTCCCACCACGGTATCGCCCTCAAAATCACGGTTTACGATGCCGAAGGCGTCAACCTCCGGGATATAGAAGCAAATCGACTGGAAGCAGCCGCAGGAGGTGTGCGGGAACCCGAAGGCGCTGTGCAGGTAGACACGGTCGTAGGCGCCCATGGACTTCTCCAGCGCCAGCTTGTTGGCGCCCTCGTACTCACCCCGGATGGGGTCGATGATCTCGCCCTTCTTTACCGACTGGATCGGCCCCTCCGGATCGAGCTGATAGGCCGCCTTGCCGTCGAACCAGTTGATGGCGCCGCAGTTGGCGATGCGCTCCGGCGTAATGCAGCAGATATGCGTGGGGGCGAAGCTCTGGCAGAGCGCACAGCTGTAGAACTCCTCCACGTCGGCCTCGCGCATGCCGCGTATCTTTTCATCGCGGGCACGATAGATGTCCATGGCCGCCGGCAGCATCTCCTCCACCCTGGCGGGGTCGGTAATGAAAGTAATCTGAATCTTCTCGATGATGTCGATCTCGGAGGTATAAAGGAAAATGAGCATCTCTCCCAGCGTCTTGAGGGACTTTAGTCCTTTTTTAAAGGAGGCCTGGTGCAGCCGCATCCAGACGTCCTGGCGCTGGTTCATATGGTAGACGCCCTCGATATAGTTCAAATAGAGGTGCAGCCGCCGCTCCAGCACCGGCTCGATGTCTCTCTCCAGCCGCCCGCCGGCCACGTCCACCAGCAGGGCGATAGGATGGCTGCTGCCCTCGGGTATATCTGGTATGTCCGGGCCAATTATCTCCACCTTCTCGTGGACCACCTTCTCGGGCGCCTTGATAGTGACCAGCTCGAACTTGGACCTGACGTTAGGCCCGCCGAACTCAACGCGCACGTCGGCCTTGCGAATGACCTCGCCCTCGTACTGAGGGCCTATGTCTACCGGGAACGTACCATCAGCCATACCGCACCGGCCTTATCAAACATTTCCTAAGCATATTGACTATATATTATATCCGTATGAAAGGCGCTCAACCTAATGCGCCTTAATGCACAACTTCGTCCAGCGTGACATCGGATGGATAGGTGCCAATAAGGGTCGGCAGCGACAGTACCGGCTTCTCCTGCCAGCCTGCCTCCTGCAGCCTGGCCTGCAGCTCCTTCTTGAAGAAAATAGGGATGTCGGAGGCGCGCCTGATATAAAGGTGTACATCGTCAGGGAGCTTGCCGGAGTACTGCTTGCTCAACCCGATGTAGTGCGTGAGCTTGGTGGCCCGGCCCTGCGGCGTATCGTTCTTGCGCATGCAGAGCTTGGCCAGCGCGACCATGACCGCGCCTTTGTCGCCCAGCAGGTTGATTAAATGCTCGGGAGAAGGCTCCCCCGTGTTCACGAGCTTCTTCTCCCGTCCGTCCATTACGCTCCAATCTGTCTCCGGCCTGCTGAGGTAAAGCCGGGCGTACTTGATACAGTGCGGCCCCACCACAACGGGAATACCCAGCCGGTTGCAGCCTGTGGCCAGCGCCAGCTCCTCCTCGCCGCAGGCGCCCCAGGCCAGCCCGCAGGCGCCCACACGGTTGAGTATATAGTCGGCAACTACCTCGTAGTTGGCCCGCAGCGGCAGCGCGGCGAAGATGCTGGCAATCTTGATGGCCGCTCCCGATATGTGGGAAGCCGCCACGCCGGAGCCAACGTTGATGATGCCCCCGGCCTCGAAGTCAGGAGGGTATTTTTCATACAGCGACTTGCCTTCCTCGTCCTTTTTTAAAGCGGCGGCCACGGCGGATTCACCTGACAAAACAACCACGTACTTGCGCCTGGCGAACTCCTCGGCGATATCGGCGATATCATCAGGTGAGCCCGGGTAATTGGAGCCGCCTACGATGGCGATGACGCCGGGTATGGTGCCCAGCACCAACGGTGCGCCCACCTTCCTGATCTCCGTGTCCATGACGGGGCCGCGGCCCACGCGCATTCTGCCGGACTCGATGCGGGCCCCGGCCTGCATCAGGCGCAGCACCGGTATCCCGCCTGTTACGGCCGCTTCGCATTTGCCGCAGCCGATGCATTTTTCGAAGACCTCGGAAAACGGCTCGAACTTGCCGCCGGCCGCCGCCTCAACGGCTGCCGAGATGGGCAGCCTGTTGGGGCAGGCCTCGTCGCAGGGTTTGCACGCTTTATACCTGACCGCCAGTTTCCTGGCCTCCTCAGCGGCCAGCAGCCCTTTCTTCCTGGTTTTGGAAAGCCTGAGGGCTGCCTCTGCAGCCACCGCAGCGGCCTTCCTGGGGTCCAGGACCAGCCTGCCGTCGGACTGAAGGTCAATCAAAATCTCCTCGGTATTCTTGGCCGTGACGTCCTCCAGCCCGAAGGCCGCCCTGGCGTCGGTGGCGATGAAGGCAGCGCCGCCTGCAGCGGCCTCGACGGCGATATCTGTCAGCATGTTGCCGCCGCCGCAGAGCACTACATCTGCGATTCCGCAGCGCAGGAAGAACAGCAGCCTCGATAAAGGTCCCGCAATCTTTAACTTAGGGTTGTAGCGCACCAGCTCCTGACCAACCGGCCCCATTCCGGCGACCTCCACCTTGTCCGCCAGCCCGCTCTGGCTGAGATAGTCCACCAGGCAGACCATCGAGACCGTATCGTTGCCCACGACAAGTATCACGGGCTTGCTGCTATCGATTGACGCCCAGCCGACCTCCACCAGGGGCGTCTCAGCTACGGACGTGGAGAAACCGAAGCCGGATATCTGGGCGATGTCGGCCGCCTCCATAGCCACGTGGCTGAGCATGGAAGCCTGCATGGCCTTGGACTCCAAGTCCAGGCTGGAAAGCTCAACACCGGTACTTGAGGCAGCCAGGAGGAGAGTCGCCTGGTGCTCAATATAGGCCAGCACTCCCTCCAGGTCGCCCAGCCTGGCAGGCTTGAGCCCGATGACCATCCTGATGTGCGGCGCCTCGATGCCGACCTTCTCACCGGCATCCAGCGGCATCTCCCGCCCTTTGGTATCGATAAGATAGGCCACCACACGCCTGGCCCGCAGCAGCGACAGCGACAGCCCCTGGCAGCAGGCCTGCAAGTTCAGCCTGGCCTGCATGGTAGAGGCGTCCATGCTGCATGAGCCCTTCCTGCCCTCTGACAGGTCGCATTCGCCGTAAGAGCACAGGTTGCACCTGTCGCTCACGGGAACATAAAGCGGCCGCCAGGTCTGGAGCAGCCTGCGGTCCCAGTTCCTCAGGTCAAGCATACCCGGAAGCGGCGTATGGCCGACCGGCTCCCAGCCATCCCCGGCGCGTATGAACTCCCCGGCTTCCCTGCTTTGCCTCTCCGTTTTGGACACGGCGGCCTCCTATATTTTGCCTTCGATGGCTTCCTTGATGATCTTGCAGTTGTCAGGGTGGCGCAGCACCAGTATGTCTGCCCCTGCCAGCAGCAGGCTCATGGCGGTGATCATCTCCCAGGCGAGGCCCTGCTCGGCGTCCGCCCTGGCCTGGTTGGTCTTCCAGCATTCCCCGCCAAGGTCGGCTATCACGGGCATCTGCATGGCCGTATCGCCGAACATGACGCCGATCTGCCTGGTGCGCTCCATGATGGTGAAGCTGTATTCCATCCCGTAGCCCAGCGCCGAGCTGAGGGGATCGATGACTATTTTCTCCGGGGTCAGGTGCTTGAGCAGCTTGACGTTAAGCTCCTTCTCCAGGTTCAGGTCGATGGGAGTCTGGGCGATGATGCAGTGCCCGTTTTCCGCCACAGCCTTTACCACCGGCTCGTAGTTTTCCTTGACCGCCGGTCCCAGCAGCAGGTTCTCGTCCTTGCAGGCCGCAGCCACGGCTGTGAGCACCTCGACATCCTTCCTGTCGTCGCCGCAGCCGTAAACTATCAGGGGAACGTTTATTTCAGCCTGGACCTGCTTGACCAGCGCCGCGGCTTTATCCGCGGTGCTGTTGGCCCCCTGCGGGTCAGTGCTGTCCAGGTGCAGGCAGACCAGGTCGGCCCCCAGCTCCAGGCACTTCTTGGCCCATTTTACCGGGTCAGTGAGGACGTCCCTGTACGGCGCCGACACCCACTCGGACCAGCCCGTTGCGGCGTTATCGTCAATCTGCAGCGCAACGACCGGCCGGTTGACGGCGCTGCCCTCAAAATAATGCAGCGGCAGTATATTGCTGCCGCCGATCTTAATGGCCTTCTTGCCTTTGCCCAGGGTGACTTCCCTGACCCGGCCCGTGTACGTTTCCAGAGGTGCCTTATACTCCATATCAACTACCCTGCAGAGATTTTAAGCTATTCTCCAGCTCCTGCGCCAGCATGATCTCACAGCCGATCCTTTTAAGCTCCTCGACGCCCTTCTCGTATATCCCGGATATGGCGTCGCTGACTATTATGATTCTGTAATCGCGCTCGCTGGCCTCGTAGATGGATGTCCTGGGGCAGTTGGGGAAATTACAGCCGGTAAAGGCCAGCGTATTGATCCTTTTCCCTTTAAGCAACTTCTCCAGCGGCGTATGGTAAAAAGCGCCCCAGCGGGGCTTGTAAATCACGTGCTCATTGGACGCCAGTTCCTGCACCTTTCCTTTTAAAAGCCCGACGGCGTCCAGCCTCCGTTCATTTGGTTTCAAGGCCGAAACCAGCTCGGCCCCATCAGTTCCCGGCCTGCCTGCGCTAACACCGCTCTGCACCCACCTGCGCCTCACCAGGTCCACGTTTGAGCCGTCGGCCTTATAAAACCTGACGATGTGAACTATCGGCTTTCCCATTGCCCTGAAAAGCTTGAGCAGGGAAACGATATTTGGGAGCACCTCCATCGTTCCTTTTATCTCCAGAGCGGAGCCGGGCAAGGAGAAATCGTTCTGCACGTCGACGGTGACGAGCGCCATATGCCGATAGTCAGGCCTGGTGTAATCATCCATTAATGTCGTCCCCGGATTCAGCCTTCCAGCCAGGCATGGGAATAAAGCGTCTCGCCCAGCAATACCCTGGCCGTTTTAACGTAATTCCTCTCGGTCTCGTTGAGGGCTGCCATGTCAATGGGCTGGCCGTCCATAACCCTGTGTATCAGGCTCCTGATGTCCGCCGAGCCTCCCCGGTTGAGCTCCACCAGCTCGGGGTCGAGAACGTCGGCGATGGCAGAGTACAGCCCGTTCTTCTCCAGCATGACCATATAAGTCCGGTTCAATATGCCGCGCAGTTCGGCCGGCGTGCCGTTGGAGACATTGGACAGGCCGACCACCGACTTCACGCCCGGCAACAGGTCGGGCAGTATTTTAACGAACTCCAGCGCCTCGCGGACCTGCTTCTGGTCGGCGCTCACGGGAAGAATTATAGGGTCCACCCAGATATCCTCGTTATTTATACCCAGCCCGTTGGCATAACCTACGGTCTCCATGATGCTCTCCACCCTGGAGTCCACATCGGGCGGACAGCCCTGATCGGTGATGACGGAAATGATGACCTGGGTGTTATATTTAACAGCCAGCGGCATCATCTTCTCCTTGCTTTCGGTTTTGCCTGATGCGGAGTTGAGCAGCGGCCTGCTTTTACACAGGTGCAGGCCGGCCTCCATGGCCAGCGGGTTCATCGTGTCCAGGGATAGGGGCAGGCCGGTGACTTCCTGAACGGTGTTAACCAGCCACGCACCCACCTCTTCGGGGTCTTTGCGGGCCGGGCCGAGGTTAAGATCGAGGTAGTCGGCGCCGGCCGCGGTCTGCCGCCTGGCCAGGTCCTGTATAGGAGCGGCATTGCGATCCCTGACAGCCTCGCTCACGACCCTGGAGATGATGTGTATGCTCTCGCCTATTAAGATCATACTGTGCGGAAGGGAGGTTAAATCAGGCAAATTCTATCATCCCCTACCTGCGCCGGGCAAGGAGCATCATCTATACAACCTCCCTATTTTCCCGGCTTTATAGCGCTGACCTTAATGCTTCGCACCACCTTACCGGCTTTTTTTAGGTCGTCTCCGGATACACTCTCGCTGCCAGCTATGGACTTCAGGATGGGCTCGGCTTTCAGCGTCTGCTCTTCGAAGCCTGTCTCACCCAGTACCTGTATGTCGGAGAAACCTGCTTCTTTTATCGCATCCAGGTAGCTCTGCTTGAGCGAGGCGCCGGCCACGCAACCTATGTAGGCAGCAACAGATCTGCGCACCGAATCAGGCAACTGGGCCAGCAGCACGATGTCCGATACCATCAGCCTGCCGCCCGGCTTGAGCACGCGGTAGGCTTCATTGAAGACCCTGGACTTATCCGGCGCCAGGTTGATGACGCAGTTGGAGATTATGATGTCCGCGGAGTTGTCGGCCACCGGCAGATGTTCTATCTCCCCCAGCCTGAACTCTACGTTCCTGTAGCCTCCCCTGTCAGCGTTGTCCCTGGCCTTCTCCAGCATCTCGGGCGTCATATCCACGCCGATGACCCTGCCCTTCTCGCCCACCAGGGGTGAGGCCAGGAAGCAGTCGAAGCCCGCGCCTGAGCCCAGGTCGACCACTACCTCTCCTTCCTTAAGTGAAGCCAGCGCCACGGGATTGCCGCAGCCCAGGCCCAGGTTGGCGCCCTCGGGCACCGAGTTGACGTCCCGGTCCGTGTAGCCCACGTTCTTGCTGATCTCTCTGGCAATGTTCGTTCCGCAGCAGCTGCTGCTGGCCTGGGGAGTGCAGCAGGAACTGGATGTTTTGGCCAGCTTGCCGTACCTTTCCCTGACGTTCTTCTTGATTTCCTGCTCTTTCATGTATTACCTCTGCTTTATCAGGCCCTGGCGACCTGCGCTTTTTATTATCATTCTTCGAGATATATGGATATTACGGCTACAAAATTTATTATGCCTTGACGGGCGTCCTGAAGAAGCCCGCCAGCTTTTCAAGTATGGCCTGGTCCACCCAACACTCGATGCGCTGGCCGTTGCGCCGGGTGCTGATCAGCCCGGCCCGGTGCAACTCCTTAAGGTGATGCGAGATGGTGGATTGCGCTATCCCCAGGTCGCTGCCGAGTTCACTGACGCATTCATAAACCTTGCCCGACTCGCAGGATACACTGCCGGAGCCACAACATGTCGCCAGCCTTAGGAACAGCTTCAAACGATGCGGATTGGACAATGCCTTAAATATCTCTGCAAACCCTGCAGTATCTACTTCATCATATATCGACATATTTCGAATTATAGAACTATTATGTTTCTCTTGTCCAGTCCAGCTTTAGTTTACGATTGGGAACTACACCTCGGAGTGCCGCCGTCAGGGCCAGAAAAAGCGTATAATTAACGCATGCCCGGGGCGGATAAAATCATCATCTACTGCGATGGCGCCTGCTCGGGCAACCAGTACAGGACCAACACCGGCGGCTGGGGGGCTATCCTCAGGTATAAGGACAGGGTCAAGGAGGTTTACGGAGGGGAGATAAATACCACCAACCAGAGAATGGAGCTCACCGCCTGCATAAAGGCCCTGGAGCTGGTGAAAACAAGGGGTCGCAGCATCGAGGTCTACACCGACAGCGCTTACCTGTTCAACGCCATGACCAGAAAATGGTATTTGAACTGGCAGCGCAACGGGTGGCGCAACTACAACAAGAAGCCGGTGGAGAACCGCGACCTGTGGGAGCGGCTGCTGAAGCTCCTGGCCTTACATAAGGTAATCTTTAAGAAGGTGGCCGGGCACACCGGCGATGAGCTGAACGAACGGGCGGACGGGCTGGCCAGGCAGGGCATTACAGATATAAAAAAGACGCTGCAAAACTAATGCATCCGATGCCAAAATGTGCTATACTTATTTACGATATTGCAAGCACTAGTATGCACCGGTTGAGCAAACACAATATATAGTGATGCTTATCTTTTTACCCGCACCCTTAATTTTCTGCTACAGGTAACGTCCGCGAAAGAGTGAACTATGGCTCAAGAGCAGGTCAACAACGGTAACAGCGAATATACTGCTGAAAATATACGCGTGCTGGACGGGCTGGAAGCCGTCCGCATGCGGCCGGGCATGTATATCGGCGACACCGGCAAAGACGGCCTGCACCACCTGGTCTACGAGATCGTCTACAACAGCATCGACGAGGCCATGGCAGGCTTTTGCGACCGCATACTGGTGACCATGCATGCCGACAACTCCGTCACGGTGACCGACAACGGCCGCGGCATCCCCGTGGACATCCATCCTGAAAAGGGCGTTTCGGCACTTGAGGTTGTCATGACCACTCTGCACGCCGGCGGCAAGTTCGGCAGCGGAGCTTACAGCGTATCCAGCGGCCTGCACGGCGTGGGCGCCTCCGTTGTCAGCGCGCTCTCCACCTGGCTGCGGGCGGAGGTCAACCGCGACGGCAAAACCTGGCGCCAGGAATACAAGATCGGCGTCCCGGTGCGCGACGTCAAGTCTGTCGGAAAAACAGACCAGACCGGCACAACGATTACCTTCATGGCCGACCCCGAGATATTTGGCGACGTTACCTACGATTTTGACATCCTGGCCGAGCGCCTGAAGGAGCTGGCCTTCCTTAACAAGCAGGTTGAGATAACCATCAAGGACGAGCGGGATGACAACGATGCAACCTTCTACTTTGAAGGCGGCATCGCCAGCCTGGTGCGGCGCATCAACAAAAACCGCACGGTGCTGGACAAGCCCATTTACATCTCGGGCAAGGTGAACAGCACGGCCGTGGAGATAGCCATCCAATATAATGACGGCTATTCCGAGAATGTCACCGCCTTTGCCAACTGCGTCAATACTAAAGAAGGCGGCAGCCACATGACCGGCTTTCGCGCCGCGCTGACCAGGGTGCTGAACGACTATGCCCGGAAGAATAAATTCTTAAAGGACAGCGACCCCAATCTATCCGGCGAGGACATACGTGACGGCCTGATGGCCGTGGTCAGCGTCAAGGTGGCCCAGCCGCAGTTCGAGGGCCAGACCAAGGCCAAGCTGGGCAATCCAGAGGTTAAAGGGCAGGTGGAGTCAATTGCCGGCGACGGCCTGAACGAGTACCTGGAGAAGCACCCGGAAGAAGGCAAGTCGATTATCGATAAGTGTCTGCTGGCGGCCAAGGCCCGGGATGCTGCCCGCAAGGCGCGCGACCTCATTCTCAAGAAGAGCAGCCTGGAGTTCGGCACGCTGCCGGGCAAGCTGGCGGACTGCTCGGGCAACAACCCGGAAGAATGCGAGCTCTACCTGGTTGAGGGCGATTCGGCCGGCGGCTCGGCCAAGCAGGGTCGCGACCGGCGCTTCCAGGCCATACTGCCCCTGCGCGGCAAGATTCTCAACGTGGAGAAAGCCGCCAAGGACAAAATCTTCGATCACGAGGAGATAAGGGCGCTGATCACCGCCCTGGGCACCGGCATCGGCGACGCCTTCGAGCTGGCCAAGCTGCGCTACCACCAGATAATCATCATGACTGATGCCGACGTTGACGGCGCCCACATCCGCACCCTGTTGCTGACCTTCTTCTATCGCAATATGTCTGACCTCATCCAGAACGGCCACCTGTTTATCGCGCAGCCGCCGCTCTACCGCCTGGCAGCCGGCAAGCAGCAGCACTGGGTATACTCGGATGCAGAGAAAGACCACAAGCTGGCCTCTTTGAAGAACAGCAAGGTGGATATACAGCGCTACAAGGGCCTGGGCGAGATGAGCCCCGAACAGCTCTGGGAAACCACCATGAACCCGGCCACCCGCACACTGCTCAAGGTCCAGGTGGATGACGCTATGAAGGCCGATGAGATATTCCACGTGTTGATGGGCAGCGAGGTCCCGCCCCGCAAGTCATTCATCCAGGCTCATGCCCGCTCGGTTAAAAACCTGGACGTTTAGGCGCGTTCCACCACTCACATTTATTTCCAGACATTTGACCACGCCCTATTTTGCATAAAGGTTATAGCTGATTATGTAATCGGCCACCGCGTCCGGCACGAGGTAGCGTATAGATTTGCCCGAGGCTACACGTTCCCTTATGTCGGTGGAGCTGATTCCGATCAGGGGTCGATCCATAGTTACCATGTTCTTGGATATGCCGGGTGCAGCGGCCTCGAGTGCGGCAGTGTCCGGCTTATCAAAGCCGGGCCGGGGAAAGGCTACGATGGTGGCGATCTTGGAGATCCTGTAAGGCGCCTTCCATGCTGGTAGGTCTTTAAGGCTGTCCCAGCCCAGCAAAAGGAAAAGCTGGTTCGCCAGGCCCAGCTCCTGCCACAGCTGCTCCAGGGTATCCACCGTAAATGTCGAACCGGGCCGCTCCACTTCCAGCGTCGAAAGGCTGAAACTGGCATTGGACTGGATGGCCAGCCTGACCATCTCCACCCTGTCGGCTGAGTCCGCTATCTTGCGGTCCGACTTCATCCACGGCTTGCCGACGGGTATGAAGATAATCTTATCCAGCTTCAGCTCCACCCTGGCCTGCTCCGCAATGATCAGGTGAGCCAGGTGAACCGGGTCGAACGTGCCGCCCATGATTCCGATCTTCACATTAGTCCCGCCTGTCGACAGGTTTCGGCCTGAAGACCATTTCGGGTAGCGCCTTTTCCCTCTCTTTTGCCCTTTCCTGCCTGATAAGATTATGTACAGCAGATATCAGGATGTCCAGCCCTTTTCTCTCCAGTACTGAGATCATAACCACTTCCGTTTCCGCACCGAGCGCCCTGCTTATAGAATCAAGCCTTGCGGAGTCGACGCTGTCGATTTTATTGACAGCAATTATACTTTTTTTCTCTTCCAGCTTCCTGCCGGACTGCTTCACCTCTTCCCGCAGGCAGCGCAGGTCCCTGGCAACATCCTCTGACCCGGCATCCAGCAGATAAACCAGAACGCCGGCTCTTTCGGCATGGCTTAAGAAACTGTTGCTCAGCCCTTTCCCAAGGTGTGCGCCTTCTACCAGAGCAGGCAGTTCCGTCCAGATCAAGCTGTCCCGCCCATCGTCCACCGCGCCCGGGGTGGGTTCAACCGTGGTAAAGGGATAGTCGGCTGCCGGCGGCCTGGCGTTGGATATTGCTGCCAGCAAAGTAGACTTGCCGCTGTTAGGCAGGCCGATTATGCAGGCATCCGTAACCATGGCCAGTTTGAGTGTGAGCTCCCGTTCCTCTCCCGCCTCGCCCTGTTGAAAATGCTTGGGCGCCTTCCTGGTGGCTGTGGCAAAGTGCGGATTTCCCTTTCCTCCCTTTCCACCCCTGGCTACAATCGCTTTCTGCCCGTTTTTCTGCAAATCTGCTATCAGAAGTTCCCTTCCGTCTTCTTTTACATAAACAGACGTTCCAAGTGGAACCGTTATTATGAGATCAGCGGCATTCTCGCCCTTCATTTTGTTTTTCCTTCCTCCTCCTCCTCTATCTGCTTTGAAGCTGCGCCTGTGCCTGAAATTTATAAGGCTCTCCAGGTTGCTGTCTGCCAGCAGATATACATCTCCCCCTTTTCCTCCATCACCGCCGTCAGGACCTCCAAAAGGCTTAAATTTCTCATGCAGAAAACTGGCAAGCCCGGATCCACCATTCCCGGCGGTGACCTTAATATCTACCTTATCAACAAGCATAATTTATGTAGTAATAAGATTCTATTTATATATCATATATATATTTAATCATACCAGTTATAAGAGGGTTGATGTTGTGGACACTATTCCTGGTATTGACAGCATCGGTTCCGGGTATAACCAGGCATGTGGAAAAAGGATGAAGGTTATCCACAATTATGGGGCTTTTATCCACAAGGGGATGGTGAAAATCAGGCCTGTTTTCTGGACTTCAACAGAATGCGGATGTCTTCAACAGCCTTGCTGAGCTGGGAATCGACGGAGATTTGGGAAGAGATCTTCTCACAGCCATGAATGACCGTGGAATGGTCACGGTCGCCCAGGACCTGGCCTATCTCGGTCAGGTTGCAGTGGTTTTGCTGCCGGAGAAGGTACATGACCACGTGCCGTGCACGGGACGTCCTCAGGTCCCTTCTTTTGCTGGTAATGTCCTGGGGTGACAGGCCGTAGTAATCGGCCACCACGCTGATCACCGTGGCCGCAGGGTAATAACCGCTGTGCTGCTTGGAGATGGAGATAAGGTCGCTGAGGAGCTGTTTGACCGTGACGAGGTCGAGGTCGCAGTTATTGAGCCTGACACAGGTTGTCAGGCGGATGAGCGCTCCTTCCAGCTCGCGCACACTGTGATGGAAGTGAGTGGCCATGAAGTCCAGGATGGACATGTCAAAGTTGACCTTCAGCAGTTTGCTTTTCAGCTCGAGGATGGCCAGACGGGTCTTATGGTCGGGAGGGTAAATATCAGCTACCAGGCCGCCTTCCAGCCTGGAGCGAAGCCTGCCATTCAATGATTGTATATCCCTGGGAGGCCGGTCACAGGAAATGACCACCTGCCGGTTATCTGCCAGGAAATCATTCAGTATATGGAAAAAGCACTCCTGCGTCCCAGTTTTACCGCCGAAGAACTGGACGTCATCCAGCAGCAGCACATCCACACGGCTGAACTTGCTGCGGAACTCCTCTGGATTTTTATTGCGGATGCCGGCCGTGAATTCGTTGGTAAACTGCTCGGCGCTTATATAGAGGGTATTGAGCTCAAGCGACCTGGTGGCGTGGCCGATGGCGTGCAGCAGGTGGGTCTTGCCGGTGCCGGTGCCGCCATAGATGAAGTAAGGATTGAACTCCTCACCAGGCTTACTGGATATCTCGATTGCCGCTGTATAGGGCAGGCGGTTGCAGTCGCCGTTTACAAAGGTCCCGAAGGTGAACTTTGGATTTAAAAAGGATTCTTTGGCAGCGGGCTCCCTGACTTTCAGGCTGACGCCGCCGTCCGCCATCAGGCCGGCCTTGACGTTGCTGCCGTTGGCGCCGACGGCCTGAACGAGGAATGAAACGTCGGTGCTCTGGCCGGTGATGGCAGAGAGAATTCTGCATACAACGGAATAAAGCCTGCTCTTCAGCCACTCGGCTATAAAGGCGGTCGGAACGGCGACCGTAAAGACACCGCCGGAATAATCTATTCCTCTGGTATCTTTAAGCCACGTATTGTAGTTTGCCTTACTAACCTGTAACTGCAGCTCACCGAGAGCAGCCTGCCATATTTTGTCAGCTTGCATCAGTATACTATCCGTAATATCCTAATACAGAGGGCACCCTGAAAAAAGGTAAAAATATCCCCCATATTGAGCAAAAATGCAGACTTTGGAACTGGGTAGTCTTATAAGAACTGTCTGCTGGTCTGTTCCGTGGTGCCCCCCCCGAAAACATTAAAAGATTACCACAGGGTTCTTTTAGGCTGTCAATGGTTATTTTGACATAATAGTAAAAATCTTTGAATTTTATGCGGACATGATGAAAGTAGTATTTATGGGATCGCCCGACTTTGCGGTACCGGCTCTACGTTCGCTTATGTCAAACAAATACGACATAACGGCCGTCTATACCCAGCCGGATAAAAAGACCGGCCGCGGACAGGTTTTAGCGGCCTGCCCGGTCAAGCGCCTGGCGGTTGAAAACGGCCTGAAGGTGATACAGCCGCAGACGCTAAAAGACCCGGCAGAGATCACATTTTTTCAAGAGCTTAAACCTGACTTAGCCGTGATCGCAGCCTACGGCCGTATTCTGCCTGACCCTTTTCTGGAAGTTCCCACATACAAGTGTATTAACATACACCCCTCACTGCTGCCCCAGTACCGCGGCCCCTCACCCATCGCCGCTGCCATACTGAACGGAGATACCGTGACGGGCGTTAGCATCATGTTAATTGAAAAGAAAGTGGACAGCGGGCCGGTACTCAGCCAGAGGGAGATGGCGATATCCGATGATGATACCAAGGCATCCCTTTCCGGGAAACTGGCCCTGCTGGGCGCTGAGCTGCTGGTTGAGACACTGCCGCTCTGGGCGGAGGGAAAGATACATCCTAAAGCCCAGGACGAGGAGCAGGCCAGCTATACCAGAATGGAGGCCAAGGAGGACGGCAAACTTGACTTCCACCTTACGGCTACCAAATTATGGCGCATGGTACGTGCCTATTATCCCTGGCCCGGCTGTTATCTGGTATGGAAAAACATGAGGCTGGGCGTGGTAGAAGCCGTGCCGTTGCCGGGAGAGGCGCAGGGAAAGGTCGGGCAGGCTATCGAGATGCCTCGCAGCCAGCCGGCGCGGCTGGCCGTGCAGACGGCCGACGGCCTGCTGGGGCTGAAAACCGTTCAGCCGGAAGGCAAACGCCGGATGGCGGCCGCCGAATTCATAGCCGGCCATCGTGATTTTGTGGGCAGTCTGCTTTGACTTGAGAAGGCAGGCGACATAGACTATAAAGTGCGATTTAATTCTCCCGGGAGTTGATAGACAATGTTTTTCTTTGATCCCCTGTACCTTATCATTATGTTACCCGCGCTTATATTCATGATATACGCGCAGGTAAAGGTCAGCTCGACCTATAAAAAGTATTCAAAGGTCTATAACCAGAGGGGCATGACCGGCGCTCAGGCCGCGTTGCAGCTCCTGAGGGCCAACGGGCTGGGTGAAGTCCCCATAGAAACCATCCAGCAGAACCTCGGCGACCATTATGACCCGTCGAAAAAGGTGCTGCGGCTCTCCTCCGGAGTGGCCGATACACCCTCCGTGGCAGCCGTAGGCATCGCCGCGCATGAGGTTGGTCATGCCGTCCAGCACAAGACCGGCTACGCCCTGATGGGCCTGCGCTCGACGCTGGTGCCGGCCGCCAACGTCGGCAGCACTATGGGCTGGGTCTTCATTTTCCTCGGCCTGATAATAATGGGATTTGCACAGGTCTTCGGACAGGTTGTAGCGTTGATCGGTATAGGGCTGTTCTCGCTTGCCGTGCTCTTCACGCTGGTGACACTGCCCGTCGAGTTTAATGCCAGCAATCGGGCGCGTGTCATGATCAAACAGACCGGCCTGCTTGTGGGACAGGAATACGACGGCGCCAGCGCGGTGCTGTCCGCAGCGGCGCTGACCTATGTGGCGGCCATGCTGCAGGCGGTAGCCCAGCTCCTATACTTTGTGCTGGCTGTTATGGGCGGTAATCGTAGATAAACACGTGATGTATGAATGAAAGGCCGGCGAGCAGCATGAAGCGCCGGCCTTATTTTATTTATAATGATTAAGGCAAATGCGATAGTAAAGGAGCCGGACATGACGGCGAGAAGAAGCGAGTTCAGCGAAGAAGACCTGGGAAAATTCGAGACGTTCAAAAAAATCGTTGGGCGTTTGCGGGGGCCAGGCGGCTGTCCCTGGGACAGAAAGCAGACGCATGATTCCTTGAAGCAGTACCTGGTGGAGGAATGCTACGAGGTGCTGGAGACCATCGAAGAGGGCGACAGCCAGGCGTTGAGCCAGGAGCTGGGCGACCTGTGGCTGCAGATCATGCTGCACGCCCAGATAGCGCAGGAAAAAGGCGAATTCAAGCTGGAGGATGTGCTGAGGCAGATCAACAGCAAGCTGATCTACAGGCACCCGCACGTTTTCGGCGATAAGAAGGTCAACACAGCTGAAGAAGTATCTCTGGACTGGGAGGAGCTCAAGGGCAAGGAAAAGCCGGGCAATTCAATTTTATCCGGCGTTCCGGGCGGCCTTCCGGCCCTGGCCTACAGCCAGTCCGTCCAGCGCCGGGCGGCCTCTGTAGGCTTCGACTGGGACAAAGTGGACGATATAATCGAGAAGCTGGCTGAGGAGATAGAGGAGCTTAAGAAAGCCGCGGGCCAGGAAGAGAAAGCCAGGGAATTCGGGGACATGCTGCTGGCGCTGGTGAACATAGCCCGCCGCATGGATATAGACGCAGAATCGGCGCTGAGACAGGCCAATATGCGGTTTACCAGCAGATTTAAGTATATTGAGGAGGCGTGCGCCAGCAAGGGCGTGGACCTGAAAAGTTTAACGCTGGCAGAGATGGATAAGCTCTGGGACGAGGCCAAAAAGAAGCTCGAATAGCCTGCTGGCGAAATGGCCTCTTTTACGATCAGAAGTCGGGGAGAGAGGACTCGAACCTCCGACCTCAGCGTCCCGAACGCTGCGCGCTAACCAACTGCGCTACTCCCCGCACGGGTTAACTATTATAGTCGGCTTTAACATTGTGAGCAACAACTGATAAACTTATGAACTATGAAATTCTGCGTGGTCATAATGGATGGGGCTTCTGGCTGGCCGCTGCCAGAGTGGGATAACAAGACCTGCCTGGAGCTGGCCAACACACCCAACCTGGATAACATGGCCAGGAGCGGTTATATGGGCATGGCGCTCACCATTCCTCCGGGCATGGAGCCGGGAAGCGCTCCGGCCTGCATGTCGGTCATCGGCTATGACCCCGTGGTCTACTACCGCGGCAGGAGCGGCATCGAGGCGCGCAGCGCGGGTGTGCCCCTGGGACCTGATGACGTCACCTTTCGCTGCAATCTGGTCACTGTACTGGACGGACGCATGGCCAGTTACAGTGCAGGGCATATAACTACGGAAGAAGCAACCGGCATCATAAAAACGGTTAATGACAAGCTGGGCTCTGAGACCGTTGCCTTTTTCCCCGGAGTGAACTACCGCCATATATGCAGAATCAAAGGAAAAGAGGAGACCCTCAAGGCCGTCTGCACTCCGCCCCACGATATCACCGACCAGCCGGTTGCCAGGTACCTGCCGCAGGGAGAGGGCAGCGAATTTCTGTGCGACCTGATGAAAAAGTCCGAGCCCTTGCTGGAAAACCACCCGGTAAACGCGGCCAGGAGGAAGGCAGGGAAACTGCCTGCCACCAGTATCTGGCTGTTCTGGGGGAGCGGCAGGATACCTGAGATGCCCTCGTTTGAAAAGACCTACGGACTGAAGGCGTCTCTCACTTCCGGCGTGGACCTGCTGCGCGGGCTGGGCACGATGGTCGGCATGCAGGTCTTGCAGATAGCCGGCGTTACAGATAACCTGGACAACGACTACACGGCCCAGGTGGAAGGCGCACTGAAGTCGCTGGAAAAGAACGACCTGGCGGTAATACACATCGAGGCGCCCGACGAAATGGGGCACAGGGGTTCAATCGAGGATAAGATGAAGGCCATAGAGCAGATCGACGAGAAGGTGATAGGACGGCTGGCAGGCTGGAAGGCGGATGAACTGAGCGTGCTGGTCATGCCGGACCACCCCACACCTATCAAGATCAAGACACACTATGGCGAGCCTGTACCCTTCCTTATCTGGGGCAGGAAATTTAAGGCCAACGGCAGCCGCAGGTTTACTGAGAGTGAAGCCGGCGGGACCGGCGTCATGGTCGAGCCGGGCTGCAGGCTGATGGAGCTTTTTATTCACAATAAGAATTAACAGGTGGCAAGGCAAATGGGAATTGTAGTGCAGAAATATGGCGGAAGCTCGGTGGCGGACACCGAAAAAATCCGCAACGTGGCGCGCAGGATCGCGCGTACATTCAAGAAAGGCAACCAGGTGGTTGCCGTCGTCTCGGCCATGGGCGATACCACGGACGACCTGATTGCGCTGGCCAAGCAGATTAATGCCAAGCCGGAGCCGCGCGAGATGGATCTTTTGCTCTCAACCGGTGAGATAGTTTCCAGCACGCTGCTAGCCATGGCGCTGCATGCCCTGGGCCATGACTCCATAGCTTTGAGCGGGGCCCAGGCCGGCATCTCAACCGATTCCAGCTTCAGCCGGGCCAGGATAACGGGAATTGAACCCAGGCGTATTGTTAAAGAGCTGGACAGGGGCAACATCGTCATCGTGGCAGGTTTTCAGGGCCTGACCAAGGAAAGTGAGATAGCCACTCTCGGTAGGGGTGGGTCTGATACAACTGCTGTGGCGCTGGCCATCGGTCTCAAGGCCCAGAGATGCGAGATATATACTGACGTGGAAGGCATCTACACGGCCGACCCCAGGATTGTGCCGGAAGCCAGGAAGCTGGATGAGATAGGCTACGAAGAGATGCTCGAAATGGCCACGTCCGGCGCCAGGGTGATGCACCACCGCTCTGTCGAGCTGGGCCAGGTATACGACATGCCCATACTGGTTGCCTCTAGTATGGTGGACAAGCCGGGAACTATCATTCACGGAGGGGAGAAAATGGAAAACAGAAATAAAGTCAGCGGGATAGCGCACGACATGGACGTTGCCAAGATAACCGTAACCGGCGTGCCCGACCGTCCCGGTGTGGCCGCTGCCATATTCATGCCCCTGGCCAAGGCGGGCGTCAGCGTGGACACCATCGTTCAGAATGCCAGCGCCAACAATATCACGGACCTCACCTTCACCATCATCAGGAACGACATGCCGGCGGCGATGGAGATTATCAGGTCTGTAGCTAAAGAGATCGGCGCCAAGGAATATACCAGCGACTCAAAGCTGGGCAAGGTATCCATCATTGGGACCGGCATGCAAAACACGCCGGGCTACGCAGCGAAGATGTTTCAAACGCTCTTCGAGCACAATATAAACATACAGTTGATCACGACTTCGGAGATACGTATCACCTGTATTATCGCCGAGGACCGCGTTAAGGACGCGGTTAAAGCGCTGCACAAAGCGTTCGAGCTGGACAAGGGCTAAGGCTAGACAGCCACTACTTCTTTAACGCCGGAGATCTTCTCTTTCAGGAAGCGCTCTATGCCCTTTTTCAGGGTCATGGTCGACATGGGGCAACCCGAGCAAGCGCCCTTGAGCCTGACGCTGACGATTCCGTCTTTAACATCAACCAGCTCCACGTCCCCGCCGTCAGCCTGCAGGCTTGGCCGCACGATATTCAGCACTTCTTGCACCTGATCTTTCATAAAGGCACCTTCTTGTTGACTAAATTTAAGCCGCGTGGTAATTTAGCACCGCTTGAAAAGCCTTGTCAAATTACTCGAAGCTAACATAAGTGTATCAGGCAGGATGATTCGGCTAAAGGACTAAAATCACATGGCACCAGAAAAAGATTTTTCTTTGCATCGATTTAGATGTTGAATAAAATGTTTGCACAAACTGAGTTTGTTGTTATGATAGTATCAAGGATTTTTAGGGATGGCTGAGAGAGAAGAAGAGAAAGCCAGGATATGGTGTTACCGTATTCAAGAAGCAATTAAGCTGGCAACGGAAAGCCGCTGGATGGAGGCTGTGGCCGCCAATGAAAGCATTTTAGAGGTTTTCCCCACGGACGTGGACGCCTTTAACCGGCTGGGCCGTGCACATATGGAGCTGGGCGAGCTGAAAAAAGCTAAGGAGGCTTACAGTAAAGCGCTTGAGCTCTCACCCAGCAACAGCATAGCCAAAAAGAACCTTGAACGGCTGGCGCTCCTGAAGGGAGTTAGCGTATCAAAGAACGAGCAGCGCCGCAGGCTGCCTCCCAGCGCCTTTATAGCCGAAATTGGCAAGGCCGGCGTGGTCAACCTGCTGGAGCCGGCTGCGCAGGCGGTGCTTGTCAAGCTATCCCCGGGCGAGCAGGTATTTCTGAAAATGAGGCAGCAGGATACCGTTGTAGAAAATTATAAAAATGAATACGTGGGGCTGGTTGAGCCGGAACACGGGCTCAGGCTGGCCAAGCTGATAAGGGGCGGCAACCAGTATATTGCCGCGGTCGTCAGCCTTGATAAGGACAGGGTAAAGGTAATTATCAGGGAGACCTATCAGCATCCCAGCCAGGCCGGCAAGCTCTCATTCCCCATCAGGGTAACGGAAGCTTACCCGGCGCACGTTAAGGACAGCCTGCTCAGGCACAGCGCGGGCGAAGACGAGGGCGGTGAAGAGGCCGACTACGGCGAATCCGAAGATACAGAGGCCGTGCCGGAAGGATTCTCTATTTACGAAGGCTACACGTCACCAGACGATATTCAGCGTCTTGACAACAGTTTCAGAGACGAGGAGTAAATATGGAGTTAGGACTTTCGATCAAACCGATCGGCATAGAAGAGGAAATGAAGCGCTCATACCTGGACTACGCCATGAGCGTCATTGTTTCCCGTGCACTTCCTGACGTGCGTGACGGCCTCAAACCGGTGCACCGGCGCATACTCTTCGCCATGCATGACCTCAATATGAGGCACAACGCCCCTTACAAGAAGAGCGCCCGTATCGTCGGCGAAGTGCTGGGCAAATATCATCCTCACGGCGACTCCTCCGTTTACGACGCCATGGTCAGGATGGCTCAGGACTTCTCCATGCGCTACCGGCTGGTGGACGGCCAGGGCAACTTCGGCAGCATCGACGATGACCCGCCGGCGGCCATGCGCTATACCGAGGCCAGGCTGGCCAGGATCGCGGATGAGATGCTGGTGGATATCGACAAGGAGACGGTTGATTTTATACCCAATTTTGACGACAGCCTGAAGGAGCCTTCCGTGCTGCCGTCACGGCTGCCCAACCTGCTGGTCAATGGCTCCTCCGGCATTGCCGTGGGCATGGCCACCAATATTCCTCCCCACAACCTGAAAGAGATATGCGAAGCGATACATTTTCTGATAGAAAATCCGGAAGCCACCGTTGACGACCTGATGGGGTTTGTCAAGGGGCCCGATTTCCCCACCGCCGGCATTATCTGCGGCCTGGAAGGCATTAAGAACGCCTATGCCACTGGCCAGGGCAAGGTGGTGCTGCGTGCCAGGGTAGTTGAGGAATCCAACAAGGCCGGCAAGATGCAGCTGGTAGTGACCGAGCTGCCCTATCAGACCAACAAGGCCGAACTGGTCAGGAAAATAGCAGACCTGGCCCGGGACCGGAGGATAGAAGGCATCAGCGATGTACGCGATGAATCCGACAGGCAGGGTATGCGCCTGGTGATCGGCCTGAGAAAAGATGCACACCCCGCCAAGGTGCAGAATAACCTGTTTAAGAATACCAGCATGCAGTCGGCCTTCTTTATAAACATGATAGCCCTGGTCGACGGCCAGCCCAGGGTCATAAACCTCAAGGAAGCGCTGCTGTGCCACATAGATTTCCGCAAGGAGATCATCACCCGCAAAACCAAATTTGACCTGCAGAAAGCCAAAGAAAGGGCGCACATACTGGAGGGCTTCAAGATTGCGCTGGACCACCTGGACCAGGTGATAAAGACCATACGCGAATCGGATACAGCAGAGTCGGCGCGCTCCAATTTGATGACCGAGTTCACACTCAGCCAGCTCCAGGCGCAGGCCATCCTGGATATGCAGCTGCGCCGGCTGGCCAACCTCGAGCGCAAGAAGATACTGGACGAGTACAAGGACATTCTTAAAACCATAGGGCAGCTGGAAGACCTGCTGGCCAACCCGGAGAAGATACTCAAGCTGATCCAGCAGGACGTGACAGAGCTGAAGACCAAGTACGGCGACAACCGCCGCACGGTCATAACGGCCGATGAGGTAGGGCAGTTCCAGGTGCAGGACCTGATACCGCACCAGGACGTTATCGTGACGCTGAGTGAGCAGGGATACATCAAGCGCATACCTGCCGACGTGTTCCGCAAGCAGCTGCGCGGCGGAAGGGGCGTTAAAGGCATGGTAACGCGTGAAAGCGACGACGTTATGAGCTCGCTGGCCGCCGATACCCATGACAACCTGCTGTTCTTTACCAGCAGGGGACGCGTCTTCAAGATGAAGTGCCACGAGATACCGCAGGACGTCGCCAGGACGACCAAGGGCATCAATATCGTGAACCTGATCCCCATAGAGGCCAAGGAAAAGGTGACAGCCATGTTTGTCCCGGAGAAAACCGATCCCGGGCTCTTCATGCTGCTGGCCACCTCCAAGGGCGTCGTCAAGAAGACCAGCCTGGATAATTTCAAGGACGTGCGCCGCAGCGGCCTGATTGCCATGAAGCTCAAGCCGGACGAGGACCTGATAGGCGTGGACGTGGTGAGCGATTCAGACAAGATCATGCTGGTCAGCCAGAACGGGCAGGCCGTGAAGTTCCTGGTTTCTCCGCTGCGCAATGCCTCAAGAACCAGCGGCGGCGTGCGCGGCATCAAGCTGAACAAGGGCGATATTGTGGTCAGCATGGGCAGGGTGCAGTCAGGCGCAGACCTGATCACCGTTACTGAAAACGGCTACGGCAAGCGCACAAAAGTTGATAAATTCCCGCTGCACGGACGCGGCGGCAAGGGCGTCCGGGCACACCGCGTTAACGACAAGACAGGCAAGGTCGTTGCGGCCAAGTTTGTGCCGCACGGCTACGAGCTTTTCATTACCACTGCCAATGGCGTCCAGCTGAGGATTAACGTAGATATAGAAAAAGAAGCGAAAGTACCGGTCGAAGGTGAGAAAAAACGCCGGCGTGAGGGCGTGCCGGTGAAAGGCAGAATAACCCAGGGCGTCATGCTGTCCAGGCTCGATGAGGGCGACCGGGTGGTGTCCATTGCACTGGTCGAGAAGGAGAGCCATGAAGAGCAGGTGGCCAAGGAGACCAGGGCGGTCACCAAGCCGCCTCCCAAGCCCATGGTCACCGGACAGCAGCAGGCGCCTCCCAAGCCGCCGGCCCCCGGGCAGCAGTCGCATCCCAAGCCCCCGGTTCCCGGGCAGCAGTCACATCCCAAGCCCCCGGTTCCCGGACAGCAACAGCTGCCTTTTACCTCTTAAATACATGAAGCTTATATTCATACACGGTTCAGGCGCTGCAGGGGATATCTGGTATTTCCAGAAGCTGCGTTTTCCGGATGCCGACGCGCCTGACCTGCCGGGCCACCCCCGGGGACAGCTGTGTGAAAGCGTTGATGAATACGTAGAGTGGTTGCACAGCTACATCCAGGGCCAGGGCTATAAGGATGTCGTGCTGGCCGGGCACTCGCTTGGCGGCGCCGTAACATTGTTATACGCTTTAAAATATCCGCAGGATTTAAAGGGCATTATTTCCATAGGCTCGGGCGCAAGGCTGAGGGTCCTGCCGCTTATCCTGGAGGCCATCAGGGAGAAGCTGGACGATCCGCAGGGCTGGCTGAAAGAACTGGTCGTACCGCTCTACGCCACCGTGGATGAGACCGTGCGCAAGCTGATGGTGCCGAGGATGCTGGCTAACGGCCCGGCCGCCCAGCTGAATGATTTTTTGGCCTGCGATAAGTTCGATATCATGAACAGGGTAGGGGAGATAAAGTTACCTGCACTGGCCATTGTCGGCGATCGGGATAATATGACGCCGCCTAAATACTCGCAGTACCTGACCAGCCACCTGCCGGACTGCAGTGCAGTAATTATAGAGGGCTGCACCCACCTGGTCTTCCTGGAGAAGCCGGACCAGGTTAACCAGGCAATAGAGGGATTTTTAAAGCAGATCGTATAGGAGTCTGGGCGTATGATGAAGGGATCGCTGCGCATTGCACGCATCGGTGGCATCGATATCGGTATCCATTATTCCTGGATACTGATTTTTGTGCTGATAACCTGGTCTCTGGCCGTGGGCTACTTCCCGGTGGAATACCCGGGTTGGGCGGCATGGCTTTACTGGGTAACCTCGGTGGTTGCCGCGCTGCTGCTGTTTGTTTCCGTGCTGCTGCATGAGCTGGCGCACTCGCTGGTGGCCAAGTCCCGCGGAGTTCCCGTCAAGAGCATAACGCTTTTCCTGCTGGGCGGTGTCAGCAACCTGGAAAGCGAACCGGAGAAGCCTGGCGTGGAGTTCCTTGTGGCCATTGTAGGCCCGCTGTCCAGCGTTGCGCTGGCGGCCGTTTTCTGGTCCGTTGATTTCTTCGGCTTGGCTGCTGCAGGCGCCGTTAAGGCGACGGTCAACTACATGGTGACCATCAACGTTTTGCTGGCGGCATTCAATATACTGCCCGGATTTCCACTGGATGGAGGCAGGGTGCTGCGATCGCTTATCTGGGGCGCCACCAACGATCTCAAGAAAGCAACAAACATCGCTTCTACCATAGGCCAGGTTTTTGGCTGGATCATGATAGCCGCGGGCGTTTTCCTGGCGCTCAGCGGCGGACTGCTGGACGGCATATGGCTGGCCTTCATCGGCTGGTTCCTGAACGGAGCTGCAGAAGCATCCAGGCGCGAGCTGGAGCTGCGCTCCATGTGGTTGCACGTGCGTGTGTCCAGCGTCATGAACGACCGGCCCGAGACCGTGGACCCGAATTCATCAATCGATATGCTGGTCAACGAGATCTTTGTGAAGAGGGGTATAAGGGTGACGCCGGTGGTTGAAGACGGCCGGCTGGCCGGCATTATTACGCTCTCGGATATAAAGAAGGTGCCATCCAACGAGTGGCACAATACTCCCGTCTCCAGGGCGATGACGCGGCCGCCGTTAAAAACAGTGGGCCCCCAAGACGGGATGAGCGCCGCAGTGCAGCTGATGGCTGAGCACGGTTTAAACCAGTTGCCGGTGATAGTGGAGGACAGGCTGGTGGGCATGCTCTGCCGGGCAGACATCATCCGCTATGTGCAGGTGCACTACGAGCTGGGCAGACGTTAGGACTATTTTCCCTGCGGTTTGCGTATAGTCAGCACGGGACATGATGCCTGGCGCACAATCTGCTCGGTTGTCGAACCTGAGATAAACCTGCGCCAGCCCGACAGTCCGTGTGTGGCAATAACTATTAAGTCAGCTTTCTTTTCGCCGGCGTAACGTATGACCTCTCCGGCAGCATTGCCGATCAGCACCTCTTTCACCACGTTCACACCCTTGCTAATCTTCTGCTCGACCACCGCCTTAAGCGACTTTTGAGACTGCGCCTCCAGTTCCTGCTGGTAGGAGGCAACGTTGAAACTGGCCGATTCAACACCAATGGGCGCTTCGACAATTGGAACCAGAGGCACAACGTTAATGATGTGCAGTGTGGCTGAGAAATGAACGGCAAGCTCGTCGGCTACCTTGAGAGCTTCGTAGGATGGCTCGCTGAAATCGGTAGGACACACAATATTTGTTATAGGTAGCATATATCCTCCCCTCGCTAAATTGTGGTTATTCTTCCCTTATACAGTGTAAAACCCTTGCGCGCTCCGTCAAAATCCCCTTGACGCTATATTTACAACATAAACACCTATATTTGTCAAGGGGGGTTGTATGTATTTTTTATCAGGGGTGATGTATAATTCGAATAAATACGGGTTTATATATAGATTAATGCAGCAGAGTTTTCTCTGTCCGCGTTGCAACAATTTATCCTTCCTGGGACAACGTTTCTGCGGCTATTGCGACCTCGCCTTTGTTTATACCTGCCCCGTATGCGCGAATGAGATAGAGCCCTCCAGCATCTATTGCGGTAACTGCGGTACGCAGATCGAGTGGCTTGAACAGCCAGAACAATATGTCCCCATAGAGCAGCCTCCAACCAGGCCGGCAGAAAAAATAACACCCATGCCTGCCGATCAGGCGCAGCCACAGCCGGTTGAGCCGCAACCGCAGCCTACCGCACAGCCCGCGCCCGAGCCCCAACCTCCCTCCCAACCGGAACTGGAGATTAAGCCCCAGCCTCCAGC